>NZ_LZJC01000084.1 GCF_001666755.1 Mycobacterium sp. E1214
CCGGCCGCACCAACTTCGACCTGATGGACCGATTCGAGACCTTCACCTACGGCGAGGTGAACGAGCGCATTCCCGCGATGAAGGACTTCCGGCAGAGCAACAACCCGTACATCCAGATGGTGGCCATGCGGTACGAGGCCAAGCACTGCGGCCAGGACGACATCCTGTCCGGCAACGACGACCCGGCCCTGCCGCTGGTGACCTGCTCGACCGACCGCAAGGTGGCCTACCTGCTGGCGCCGTCGATCATCAGCGGAGACCAGATCCAGGACGCCAGCGCGAGCATGAACCAGCGCGGCATCGGCTACGTCGTCGACGTGCAGTTCAAGCAGGCGGCGGCCAATACCTGGGCCGACTTCACCGCGGCGCACATCGGCACCCAGACCGCGTTCACGCTGGACTCGCAGGTCGTCAGCGCGCCGATGATCCAGGAGGCGATCCCGGGCGGCCGGACCCAGATCAGCGGGGGTGACCCGCCGTTCACCGCCGCGACCGCCAAGCAGCTGGCCAACGTCTTGAAGTACGGCTCGCTGCCGCTGTCGTTCGAGGCCTCGGAGGCCCAAACCGTCTCGGCCACACTGGGATTGACCTCGCTGCGGGCAGGTCTGATCGCGGGGGCCATCGGGCTGGTGCTGGTGCTGCTGTATTCGCTGCTCTACTACCGGGCGCTAGGGGTGCTCACCGCGCTATCGCTGAGCGCTTCGGGGGCAATGATTTTCGCGATCCTGGTGCTGTTGGGCCGCTACATCAACTACACCCTGGATCTGGCTGGCATCGCCGGTCTGATCATCGGCATCGGCACCACCGCCGACTCGTTCGTCGTGTTCTTCGAACGCATCAAAGACGAGATCCGCGAGGGCCGTTCGTTCCGGTCGGCGGTGCCGCGCGGTTGGGTGCGGGCCCGCAAGACCATCGTCTCGGGGAACGCGGTCACCTTCCTGGCCGCCGCGGTGCTCTACTTCCTGGCGATCGGCCAGGTCAAGGGTTTCGCCTTCACGCTGGGCCTGACCACCATCCTGGACCTGGTGGTGGTGTTCCTGGTGACCTGGCCGCTGGTGTACCTGGCGTCGAAGTCCCCGACGCTGGGCAAGCCCGCCTACAACGGCCTGGGCGCCGTGCAGCAGGTGGCCCGCGAACGCCGGGCTTCGGCGCACGTCAAGACGGGACGGGGATAGCGCATGACCGCCAAGGCTTCCAACGACGCGACCGACCTCGACACCACCGCCGACGACGCGGTGCGGCAGGCCGACCTGCCGCGGCACAGCTTCCTGTCGCGGCTCTACACCGGCACCGGCGCCTTCGAGGTGGTCGGGCGGCGCCGGCTGTGGTTCGGCGTCAGCGGCGCCATCGTCGCCGTCGCGATCGTCAGCATCCTGGTGCGGGGCTTCACGTTCGGCATCGACTTCAACGGCGGCACCACGGTCTCGATGCCCGCCGCCAAGGGCGCGGTGCACACCTCGCAGGTCCAGGAGGTCTTCAAGAAGGCGCTCGGCAAGGACCCGGAGTCGGTGGTGATCGTCGGCAGCGGCGACGCGGCGACCGTGCAGATCCGCTCCGAAACGCTGACCAACGAGCAGTCGACCAAGCTGCGCAACGCCCTCTTCGACGCGTTCGCGCCCAAGGGGCCCGACGGCAAGCCCAGCAAGGCCGCCATCAGCGACTCGGCGGTGTCGGAGACCTGGGGTGACCAGATCACCAAGAAGGCGCTGATCGCCCTGGTGGTGTTCCTGGCCCTGGTCGGCCTGTACATCACCATCCGCTACGAGCGCTACATGACGCTCGCGGCGATCGCCGCCATGTTCTTCGACCTGACCGTGACCGCCGGCGTGTATTCGCTGGTGGGTTTCGAGGTCACGCCCGCCACCGTCATCGGCCTGCTGACCATCCTCGGATTCTCCCTCTACGACACGGTCATCGTCTTCGACAAGGTCGAGGAGAACACCCACGGCTTCCAGCACACCACCCGGCGCACCTTCGCCGAACAGGCGAACCTGGCGATCAATCAGACGTTCATGCGGTCCATCAACACGAGCCTGATCGGCGTGCTGCCGGTGCTGGCGCTGATGGTGGTGGCGGTGTGGCTGCTGGGCGTCGGCACGCTGAAGGACCTGGCGCTGGTGCAGCTGATCGGCATCCTGATCGGCACCTACTCGTCGATCTTCTTCGCCACCCCGCTGCTGGTCACCATGCGCGAGCGCACCGAGCTGGTGCGCACCCACACGCGCCGCGTGCTGCGGCGCCGCGGTTCCGGCACGGCGGCCACCGGGAAGGCGGCCGAGGGTGCCGACGCTGCCGCCGACGACGCCGACGACGCCGACGACGCCGACGACGACGCCGCCGCCGACACCGACACCGACGCCGCCACTGACACCAAGGCCACGGGCAAGTCCGGGAAGGCGGTCACCGCCGCCCCCGCCGGGAAGGCGGGCGAGGCCGCGCCGAGCAAGCCGGCGCCCGGGGCGCGTCCCGTGCGGCCGACGGCGACCCGGCGGCCCACCGGTAAGCGCAACGTCGGCCGGCGGTAGGCGGGATGGCCACCGCTTGGCGCAGCATCGCGGGGTGGCTGGGCGCCGGGCTGGCGGTCGCGTTGGCCGTCGCGTTCACCGTGAGCGCGTGCTCGGGTAGCGCCGCCTCGGAGATCGACTACGTGGTCGACGGCCTCCTGTCCACCTACAACGCCAACACGGTCGCCGGCGCCGCCTCCGCCGGCGCGCAGGCCTTCGCCCGCACGCTCACCGGCTTCAGCTATCACGGCCCGGACGGCCAGATCGTCGCCGACCGCGACTTCGGCTCCGTTTCGGTGGTCAGCGGCTCGCCGCTGGTGCTCGACTACCAGATCGCCGACAACGCCGTGTACTCCGACGGCAAGCCGGTGACCTGCGACGATCTGGTCCTGACCTGGGCCGCCCAATCCGGGCGGTTCCCGGAGTTTGACGCCGCCAGCCGGGCCGGATACCTCGACATCGCCAACGTCGAGTGCATGCCCGGCCAGAAGAAGGCCCGGGTGTCATTCGCCCCGGATCGCACCATCGTGGACTACAACCAGCTGTTCACCGCCACCTCGCTGCTGCCGTCGCACGTCATCGCCGACATCCTCAACGTCGACGTGACCGCCGCCCTGCTCAGCAACAACGGGCCCCTGATCCAGCAGATCGCCAAGCTGTGGAACACGGCGTGGGACCTCAAGCCCGGCATCGACCTCAAACGGTTCCCGTCGGCCGGGCCGTACAAGATCGAGCGGGTGCTCGACGGCGGCGCCGTGGTGCTGGTCGCCAACGACCGGTGGTGGGGTCCCAAGGCGATCACCAAGCGGATCACCGTCTGGACGCAGGCGCCCGACATCCAGGACCGCATCAACAACGGCAGCGTCGACGTCGTCGACGTCGCCGCCGGGTCCTCGGGAACGTTGACCACCCCGGAGAACTTCGACCGCACCGACTCGCCGTCGGCGGGCGTCGAGCAGCTGATCTTCGCGCCGCAGGGGCCGCTGTCGCAGGCCAAGGCCCGGCGCGCCTTCGCCCAGTGCGCGCCCCGCGACCAGCTGGCCAAAGACGCGGGGGTGCCGATCGCCAACTCGCGGCTGCTCCCGGCCAACGACGACGCCGTCACCGCGGCCGACGGCGCCGCCGAGGCCGCGCCGTTCAGCAAGGCCGATCCCGCCGCCGCCCGCGACGCGCTCGGCGGGGCGCCGTTGGCGGTGCGGATCGGCTATCAGGGGCCCAACGCCCGGCTCGCCGTGAATGTCGGGGTCATCACGAAATCCTGTGCGGGCGCGGGCATCACGGTGTCCGGCGTCGCCCTGGACTCGCCGGGCCCGCAGGCGCTGCGCGACGGCAAGATCGACGCGCTGCTCGCCAGCACCGGCGGCGCCACCGGCAGCGGCTCGACCGGGTCGTCGGCCATGGACGCCTACGACCTGCACAGCGGCAACGGCAACAACCTGTCCGGGTATGCCAACCCGCAGATCGACAACATCATCGGCGCGCTGGCCGTCTCCGCCGACCCCTCCGATCGGGTCCGGCTGCTGGGCGACGGCGCCCCCATCCTGTGGGGCGACATGCCCACCCTGCCGCTCTATCGCCAGCAGCGCACGCTGCTGGTCTCGAAGAAGATGTACGCCGTGAGCAAGAACCCCACCCGCTGGGGCGCGGGCTGGAACATGGACCGATGGGCGCTCATCCAATGACCGCCGTGGCCGACGTCATCGAGGCGCTGACCCGCAAGGTGCCCGACTTCCCGAAACCGGGCGTCCAGTTCAAGGACCTCACCCCGGTGTTCGCCGACCGGGATGGCCTGACCGCCGTGGTCGACGCCCTGGCCGACATCGTCGCCGGCGCCGACCTGGTGGCCGGCGTCGACGCCCGCGGCTTCCTGGTGGCGGCCGCGGTCGCCGACCGGCTGCGCACGGGCGTCCTGGCCATCCGCAAGGGCGGGAAGCTGCCACCGCCGGTGCACACCGAGTCCTACGACCTGGAGTACGGCAGCGCCACGCTGGAGGTGCCCGCCGACGGCATCGCCCTGCGCGGGCGCGACGTGGTGATCGTCGACGACGTGCTGGCCACCGGCGGCACCCTGGCCGCGGCGGCCCGGCTGCTGGACCGGACCGGGGCCCGGGTCACCGCGGCGGCGGTGGTGCTGGAGCTCGCCGCGCTGGGCGGGCGGGCCGCGGTCGCGCCGTTGCCCGTGCACAGCCTGAGCCGGGCCTAGCCTGGTACATCACGCGATATCCTCGAGAGCGGAGGTGACCAACGTGGCGGACGATCCGAGCACCGCGCAGGCGCTCAAGACGCCTGCGGAGCCGCCGGTTGCCGAGCAGCCCAGCCCGCCGGCCGAGCCCGTCGAGCCGCCCACCGAGAGCCTCAAGACGTCCAGCAGCGCGTCGCGCCGGGTGCGGGCCCGGCTGGCCCGCCGGATGACGGCCCAGCGCAGCGCGCTGAACCCGGTGCTCGAGCCGCTGGTGGCGGTGCACCGGGAGATCTACCCGAAGGCGAACCTGTCGCTGCTGCAGCGCGCGTTCGAAGTCGCCGATCAGCGGCATGCCACGCAGCTGCGGCACTCGGGCGACCCCTACATCACCCACCCCCTGGCCGTGGCCACCATCCTGGCCGAATTGGGTATGGACACCACGACGTTGGTGGCCGCCCTGCTGCACGACACGGTGGAGGACACCGGTTACACGCTCGAGGCGCTGAGCGAGGAGTTCGGCGACGAGGTGGGACACCTCGTCGACGGCGTCACCAAGCTGGACCGGGTGGTGCTGGGCAGCGCCGCCGAGGGCGAGACCATCCGCAAGATGATCACCGCCATGGCCCGCGACCCCAGGGTGTTGGTGATCAAGGTCGCCGACCGGCTGCACAACATGCGCACGATGCGGTTCCTGCCGCCGGAGAAGCAGGCGCGCAAGGCCCGCGAGACGCTGGAAGTCATTGCCCCACTTGCTCATCGGCTGGGAATGGCCAGCGTCAAGTGGGAGCTGGAAGACCTGTCGTTCGCGATCCTGCACCCCAAGAAATACGAGGAGATCGTCCGCCTGGTTGCCGGGCGCGCCCCGTCGCGGGACACCTACCTGGCCAAGGTGCGGGCCGAGATCGTCAGCACGTTGTCCGCGTCGAAGATCAAGGCGACCGTGGAGGGGCGGCCCAAGCATTACTGGTCGATCTATCAGAAGATGATCGTCAAGGGCCGCGACTTCGACGACATTCACGACCTGGTGGGCATCCGCATCCTCTGCGACGAGATCCGGGACTGCTACGCCGCCGTGGGCGTGGTGCACTCGCTGTGGCAACCGATGGCGGGCCGTTTCAAGGACTACATCGCCCAGCCCCGCTACGGCGTGTACCAGTCGCTGCACACCACCGTGGTTGGTCCCGAGGGCAAGCCCCTGGAGGTGCAGATCCGCACCCGCGACATGCACCGCACCGCCGAGTACGGCATCGCCGCGCACTGGCGATACAAAGAAGCTAAGGGCCGCAACGGTGTTCCGCACCCGCACGCCGCCGCCGAGATCGACGACATGGCCTGGATGCGTCAGCTGCTGGACTGGCAGCGGGAGGCGGCGGATCCGGGAGAGTTCCTCGAGTCGCTGCGTTACGACCTTGCGGTGCAAGAGATTTTCGTGTTCACGCCAAAGGGCGACGTCATCACACTGCCCAACGGGTCGACGCCCGTCGACTTCGCCTACGCGGTGCACACCGAGGTCGGGCACCGCTGCATCGGAGCCCGGGTGAACGGCCGGTTGGTGGCGCTGGAGCGCAAGCTCGAAAACGGGGAAGTCGTCGAGGTTTTCACCTCCAAGGCCGCCAACGCCGGGCCGTCGCGGGATTGGCAGCAGTTCGTGGTGTCGCCGCGGGCCAAGGCCAAGATCCGGCAGTGGTTCGCCAAGGAGCGCCGTGAAGAGGCGCTCGAGTCCGGCAAGGAGGCGATGGCCCGCGAGGTGCGCCGCGGCGGACTTCCCTTGCAGCGCTTGGTCAATGGTGAGACGTTGGCCTCGGTGGCGCGCGAGCTGCACTATTCCGACGTGTCGGCGCTCTACACCGCGGTCGGTGAGGGGCACGTCTCCGCCCGCCACGTCGTGCAGCGGCTGCTGGCCGAACTCGGCGGCATCGACCAGGCCGAAGAGGACCTGGCCGAGCGGTCCACGCCGACGACCATGCTGCGCCGCCCCCGCAGCAGCGACGACGTGGGGGTGTCGGTCCCCGGGGCCCCGGGCGTGTTGACCAAGCTGGCCAAATGCTGCACGCCGGTCCCCGGCGACCAGATCATGGGATTCGTCACCCGCGGCGGCGGGGTGAGCGTGCACCGAACCGACTGCACCAACGCCGCGTCGCTGCAGCAACAGTCGGAACGCATCATCGAGGTGAGCTGGGCGCCGTCACCGTCGTCGGTGTTTTTGGTGGCCATTCAGGTCGAGGCGCTCGACCGGCATCGCCTGCTGTCCGACGTGACCCGGGTGCTGGCCGACGAGAAGGTGAACATCCTCTCGGCGTCGGTGACCACCTCTGGTGACCGGGTGGCGGTCAGCCGGTTCACCTTCGAGATGGGCGATCCCAAGCACCTCGGCCACCTGCTCAACGTGGTGCGCAACGTCGAGGGCGTCTTCGACGTCTACCGGGTGACCTCGGCGGCCTGACGGCGGCCGCGCGCCGGCAAGGCGTAGACCAAGGTGTCGGATTCGCATCGGTCGGCCACCTTCACCACGTCGCGGCGCACCGGCCGGGCGGCGCCCTCGAGCACCTCGCCTACGGCCCGCACCGCCCGCGGTAGCGCGGTGTGCGTGAGCATCGTGTAAAGCGGAACGCCGGCGATGAACAGCGCCAGGGGCGGCTCGATCAGGCCGAGCCCGGCCGCCGCCGCGAGGCTGCCGTAGAACCCGATCGAGCGGGGCACGTCCACCTGCAGGGCGCCCACCTGGACTTCCAGCACGTTGTCCGGCGCTCCGACTCGTATCTCCAGGGCGTTGTTAGTCGCCATGACACCTTCCTGTCCTCGGGGTTGGCAGAACAGGTCGGGTACCCGGGTCTGGCGGGTTTAGCCGATCTTCACCGAGTTGATCATCACCGATTTGGTGGGCATGCCCTGCTGGCGGTTGCCGGCGATGCCGCCCTGAGCGATCTTGTCGAGAACCGCCAGGCCGGCGTCGTCGATGGAGCCGAGCACGGTCGCCGTCGGCTCCATCTCCGTGTCCTGGAAGACGAAGTTGAACTGGCTGCTGTTGGTGTTCGGTCCGTTGTTGGCCATGGTGATGGTGCCGCGGGGATAGATAACGGTCTGCCGGAGTTCGGGGTCGCCGGCGGCGTATTGGTTGGTGGGGTATTCGTCGGCGAATTCGTAGCCGGCGCCGCCGCTGCCCTCGGGGCCCGGCCCGCCACACAGCAGAATCCCGGCATCCGGCTGGAGCATCAGCCGCCCGCACTCGGTGTTGTCGAAGAACTGCTGACGCGCCAGGCTCGTGAAACTGTTGACAGCGCAGGGGGATTCGTTGTTGGCCAGTTGGACGCCGACGTCGCCGAAGTTGGTGGACAGGACGGCGTGGATCTGCGGCGGCGTGGTCGGCACCCGGCCTGACGGCGGCGGGTTGACGGGCTTGAAAGACCCGTCGGAGGATGCCGGGTACTGGCAGTTCGCCCCCAGGTCGGCGGGGGGCGCGAAGGCCGGCAGGGGCGGCACCGTCTGCGGGGCCGCCGATCCGGGGCTGGCGCCGGGCCGGCCCGGTACCTTGGCGCGGCTCGGCGTGCTGGCTGCGGCGCTGTTGGTGCCGCTGTCGCTATGCGTCACCAGCGCGATGACCAACGCCGCCACCGCGATCAACGCCAGGCCCGAGGCCCCGACGATGCCGATGAGCAGCCGCCGGGACTGCGTCGGGCGCGCGTAGGGCGGCTGCGGGTCGGGCGCTGCGGTCGGCTCAGCGGCAGCCGGTGGTGGCAGCCCACCGCCGGGCGGCGGTGCGGCGGCACGCGGTTGAGCGGCCCGCGGTTCGGGGGCCGGTGGGGGCGGGCTCCACGCCGGCGCGGACCCGTTCAACGCCGCCCTGGCGGCCTCGGCGAGTTCGATCGCCGTCTGGTAGCGGTAGTCGATGTCCTTGGCCATGCCGCGCGCGACCACGGCGTCCAGCGCGGCGGGGACACCGGGCACGCTGTTGGAGGGTTGCGGTGGCGGCGCGTTGAGGTGGGCGTTGAGTTGCTGCTCCAGGCTGTCGCCCGGGAACGGGCGGGTTCCGGTGAGGCACTCGTGCAGGACGCACGCGAGCGAGTAGACGTCGGCGCGGTGGTCGGTGTGGCCGCGGAATCGTTCCGGCGCCATGTAGGCCACGGTGCCCATGGTGTGCCCGGTCTGCGTCAGCGCGGTGTCGGCCACCGTGCGGGCGATGCCGAAGTCGATCAGGTAGACGAAGTCTCGGGCCTTGGTGATGAGGATGTTCTTCGGCTTGATGTCGCGGTGCACCAGGCCGACGTCGTGGGCGCTGTCGAGGGCGGCGGCCACCTGCTCGATCACGGCGACCGCGCGTTCGGGGCTCAGCCGCCCGCCGTTCTCGGCGATGTAATCGACCAGGTCGCGGCCCTCGATCAGCCGCATGTCGACGTAGAGCCGGCCGTCGATCTCGCCGTAACTATGGATGGGGACGACGTGGGGATCGTTCAGGCTGGCCGCGATGCGCGCCTCACGCCGGAAGCGCTGCTGAAACTCCTGGTCTTGGGCCATGTTGGGCGGCAAGACCTTCAGCGCGACCACCCGGTCGGTGGAGGCGTCGTAGGCCCGGTAGACCTCGCCCATGCCGCCGCGACCCAACACTTCCAGCAGCTGATAGTGCCCGAAAGACTGCGATGCCACCCGATGACCTTAAGCCGTGGACCGGGGACCGCGCGCGATTCCGGCCAATCGGCGTCGTGGTGCGCCGGAACTCAGTCGAGCAGAAGCGAAGTGATGGTGACCTCGGTGGCCGGCGCCCCGTCCTCGCCACCGCCGGCGACTCCGGCCTTGGCGATCTTGTCCAGCGTGGCCAGGCCGTCGTCCTGGATCTTGCCGAAGACGGTGTACTGCGGCGGCAGCTGAGAGTCCTTGTACACCAGGAAGAACTGGCTGCCGTTGGTGCCCGGCCCGGCGTTGGCCATGGCCAGGGTGCCGCGCGGATACAACACCGGCTCCTGGGCTTTCGGGTCGTTCGGCGGGTACTGGTCGGTGGGGTACTCGTTGGCGAATTGGTAGCCGGGGCCGCCGGTGCCGTCGCCCTTGGGGTCACCGCATTGCAGCACCGCCAACCCCGGGGAGGTGGTCAGCCGGTGGCACTTGGTGTTGTCGAAGTACTTCTGCCCGATCAGGCTCGCGAAACTGTTGACGGTGCAAGGCGATTCGTTGTTGGCCAGCAGCAGCCCGATGTGGCCCTGATTGGTCGCCATGCTGGCGCTCACCTGCGCGGGATCGGTCGGCACCTTGCCGGTGCGCGGCGGCTTGACGGGCTTGGCCGCGGGCTCCGGCGAGGCGGGGTACTGGCAGTTGGCGCCCAGCTCGGCCGACGGCTTGAACGGCGGCATCGGCGCAGCGGTGACCGGCTGGTCGGGCGTGGCCGACGTGCTGGGCGGCGCGCTGCTGCTGGTGCTGCTGCTGGGCGCGGCGTTGCTGGTCTTGTGCTCGTGTTTGGTGTTGACGACGGTGAGCGCGACCGCGACGATGACCGCCACCGCCAGGATCGATCCGGCGGCGATCAGGAAGATGCGGCGTCGCTTCGCCTGCTTGGCGCGGCGCTCCAGCTGCCGCTCCAGCTTGCGTTTGGCGTTGGCGCGTCGCTGTTCGTTGGTCGGCACGGCCGGTATGCCTCCATGGTCGATTGAGTCGGGCTCGAGGTGGCCAGCTCAGGCTAATGTGGGCGCCGCGACTCGTGTCAAGCGGGCCCCGTGGGAAACTGGGAACCGTGTTGATCACCGGATTTCCCGCTGGGGTGCTGCAGTGCAACTGCTACGTCCTGGCCGAGCGGCAGGGCGCGGACGCCGTCATCGTGGATCCGGGGCAGCGGGTGATGGGCCCGTTGCGGCGCATCCTCGACGAGAATCGGCTGACCCCGGCCGCCGTGCTGCTGACCCACGGGCACATCGACCACATGTGGTCGGCCCAGAAGGTCTCCGACACCTACGGCTGCCCCACCTACATCCATCCCGAGGACAGGTTCATGCTCAACGACCCCATTCACGGCCTCGGGCCGCGGGTGGCGCAGCTGGTGGCGGGTGCCTTCTTCCGCGAACCCAAGCAGGTCGTCGAGCTGGACCGCGACGGGGACAAGCTGGATCTGGGTGGGGTCAGCGTCAACGTCGACCACACCCCCGGCCACACCCGCGGCTCGGTCGTCTTCCGCGTGCTGGGTGCGGGCAAGGACGGGGCGGACGTCGCGTTCACCGGTGACACCCTGTTCGAGCGTTCGGTGGGGCGCACCGATCTGTTCGGCGGCAGCGGTCGCGACCTGTTGACGTCGATCGTGGACAAGCTGCTGGTGCTCGACGACACGACCGTGGTGCTGCCCGGGCACGGCAACGCCACGACCATCGGCGCCGAGCGGCGCTTCACCCCGTTCCTCGAGGGCCTGAGCTCGTGACGGAGTTCTCCGCGTTCTCGGCACCGAAGGGCGTGCCCGACTACGTCCCGCCCGACTCGGCGCAGTTCGTGGCGGTGCGTGACGGGCTGCTCGGCGCCGCCCGGCGGGCCGGCTATGGCGACATCGAGCTGCCGATCTTCGAGGACACCGCCCTGTTCGCGCGCGGCGTCGGGGAATCGACCGACGTGGTGTCCAAGGAGATGTACACCTTCGCCGACCGCGGTGACCGTTCGGTGACGCTGCGGCCGGAGGGGACGGCCGGGGTGGTGCGCGCGGTGATCGAGCACGGCCTGGACCGCGGCGCGTTGCCGGTCAAGCTCTGCTACGCCGGACCGTTCTTCCGCTACGAGCGCCCGCAGGCGGGGCGCTACCGCCAGCTGCAGCAGGTGGGCGTCGAGGCGATCGGCGTCGACGACCCCGCGTTGGACGCCGAGGTGATCGCCGTCGCCGACGCCGGGTTCCGCTCGCTGGGGCTCGACGGGTTCCGTCTGGAACTGACCTCGCTGGGGGACGAGACCTGCCGCCCGCAGTACCGGGAACTGTTGCAGGACTTCCTTTTCGGCCTGGACCTCGACGAGGACACGCGGCGGCGCGCCGAGATCAATCCGCTGCGGGTGCTCGACGACAAGCGGCCGGACGTGCGCGCCATGACCGCCGACGCGCCGGTGCTGCTGGACCACCTGTCCGACGTCGCCAAGCAGCACTTCGACACCGTGTTGGCGCACCTGGACGCGCTCGGCGTGCCGTACGTGATCAACCCGCGCATGGTCCGCGGGCTCGATTACTACACCAAGACGACGTTCGAGTTCGTCCACGACGGCCTGGGCGCGCAGTCCGGCATCGGCGGCGGGGGCCGCTACGACGGCCTGATGCGGCAGCTGGGCGGACAAGACCTGTCCGGCATCGGTTTTGGGCTCGGCGTCGACCGCACGCTGCTGGCGCTGCGCGCCGAGGGCAAGACCGTGGGGTCTGCGGCGCGCTGTGACGTGTTCGGGGTGCCGCTCAGCGAGAGCGCCAAGCTGCGCCTGGCGGTGCTGGGCGGTCAGCTGCGCGCCGCCGGGCTGCGGGTCGACCTGGCCTACGGCGACCGCGGGCTCAAGGGCGCCATGCGCGCCGCCGACCGGTCCGGCGCCGCCGTCGCCCTGGTGCTGGGCGAGCGCGACATCGAAGCCGGCACGATCGGCGTCAAGGACCTGGCCACCGGTGAGCAGCGGCCCGTTTCGTTGGATTCGGTTGTCGCCGAGGTGCTTTCGCGATTCGGTCGCTAGCCGGCGGACGCAGGTGCGGGAGCGCGGCCGGCAGCGCCCGACGGGCCCGACGCCGCGGTTCGGTTGCCCGCGCCGGTTCGCCCGCAAAGGGCCCCGGACCGACGGCTGAGGCGGTAGCGTCGGGCCCGGGAGGCAACATGAAGCGCTGTGTCGTCGCGGGAATGGCCGGCCTGCTGCTGGCCGCGGGACCGGTGGTCGCGGCGCCCCGCGCGGCCGCGGGCTGTCAGTACGGGGGACCGGTGCTCAGCAAGTGCGACGGGCCCGTCCAGCCGGACGGCACCTGGCAGCGCTGCGTGGCGGTGCCGCGGCTGGTCCCCAACGGCGCCAGCTCCTACCTGGTGCCGGACGGGCACTGTGACGTGATGGGGCCCGGCCAGCCCCCGGCGGACCTGTCCTTCGCCGACCCGCCGACGCACATCGACTGAGGCGCTGAGGCGCTTGACTGGCGCTCGAACTGATGTTCGAATGAGGGTATGCGCTGGGCGAACCAGGCCGTCGCGGTCAACGGCAAGCCGGTCGAGGACGACGCGCTGCCCGGCCTGCACCGCCTCGGTTTGCTGCGCAGCGTGCGCTCCCCGCAGTTCGAGGGCATCACCTTTCACGAGGTGTTGTGCAAGTCGGCGCTGAACAAGGTGCCCAACGCCGCCGCCCTGCCGTTCGAGTACACCGTCAACGGCTACCGGGGCTGCTCACACGCCTGCCGGTACTGCTTCGCCCGGCCCACCCACGAATACCTGGACCTCGACGTCGGCAATGACTTCGACACCCAGATCGTCGTCAAGACCAACGTCGTCGAGGTGCTGCGCCGGGAGCTGCGGCGCCCGTCGTGGCGGCGCGCCACCGTCGCCTTGGGCACCAACACCGACCCCTACCAGCGGGCCGAGGGGCGCTACGCCTTGATGCCGGGCATCATCGGGGCGCTGGCCGAATCCGGCACCCCGCTGTCGATCCTGACCAAGGGCACGCTGCTGCGGCGCGACCTGCCGCTGCTGACGGCGGCGGCCGAGCAGGTCCCGCTCTCGGTGGCGGTGTCGCTCGCGGTCGGCGACGCCGATCTGCACCGCGCCGTCGAGCCGGGCACGCCCACACCGCAGGCGCGTCTGGGCCTGATCGCGGCCATCCGCGAGGCCGGCCTCGACTGCCACGTGATGGTGGCGCCGGTGCTGCCGCACCTGACCGATTCCGTCGAGCATCTCGACGCGCTGCTGGGGCAGATCGCGGCGGCCGGGGCCACCAGCGTCACCGTCTTCGGGCTACACCTGCGCGGCTCGACGCGGGGCTGGTTCATGGCGTGGCTGGCGCGCTCGCACCCCGAGCTCGTCGGCCGCTACCGCGAGCTGTACCGGCGCGGCGCCTACCTGCCGCCGGACTACCGCGAGGCGCTGCGCGGCCGGGCGGCGCCGCTGATCGCCAAGTACCGGCTGGCCGGCGACCAGCGGGCCTTCACGCGCACCGCGGCGGTGTCGGCGGCCGCCGAACCCGTTCAGGCGACGCTGTTTTGAGTTAGCCGGTACCGCCGCCGCGCGGCTTGGTCAGGGTCACCTCGTCGATCACGGCCACCTCGCCGAACGGCCCGCGCAGCGCGTAGTGGGTCGCCTTGATCGAGGTGTTGCCACCGGGGCGGCCCGGGTCGACGTCGAACGCCACGAAGCCGTAGGGGTTGTCGCGGTCGCGGAACGCCGACCAGGGCGCGTCCTCGACGGCGTAGAGCGGTGGCTTGCGGCCGAGCGCGGGGTCGAACGCCCCCACCCCGGTGACCACCCGGCAGCGCGGCGTCGGGAAGAACATGGCGTTGCTGGGCGCCGACGTGCCCCCGCCGCCGATGACCAGATGCACCGTGCCGCGGGTGGTGTCGACGACGTCGCCGTGCGTGTCGACGGGGATCGGGGTGAGCGTGTCGGTGCCCAGCGATCCGCGCAACGGGTGGGACCGCTCGTAGTGATGCTCGTGGCCGCACACCACGAGGTCGACTTGGTGCTCGTCGAACAGCGGCAGCCACTGCTGGCGGATGCCCAGGTCCGCGCCGTTGGTCTTGTCGGCGGTGGAAATGGCCGTCTGGTGCATGCACACCACCAGCCAGTCCACGTCGGGATCGCGCCGGGCGGCCGCCAGTTCTGTTGCCAGCCAACGCTTTTGCTCGCCGCCAGAATAGCCGTGCACGTAGAAGTTGCCGCCGTCCTGGTACGCGACGTCGTCGTTGTTGAGGCTGATCACCCGCACCGAGCCCGCGGTGAAGGAGTACCACAGGCCGCGGGTCTCGGGGCTCGAGCCGGACTCGGGCACCGCGAAGTAGGTCTGGTAGGCGCCGTACCCGACGGGCCCGTTGCCCAGCTCGTTCTCGTGATTACCGGCCGCCGGCATCCACGGCCGGTAGCGGGCCGAGCGGGTGTTGTTCTCGAACCAGTCCGACCAGGTGCGCACCCGGTCGTGGGCCAGATTCGCGTAGCAGAGGTCGCCGTTGACCAAATTGAACAGGGGGGCGAGGCGTTCGATCGCCATGGTGGTGTCGGCCGCGGCGGGCGAGCCGATGTTGTCGGTGGCGTAGCCGCCGCCGGGCAGCTTGGCCAGCGCCGGGGTGGACTGATCCCCGAAGCTGGTGAAGCGCAACGGGTGTCGGCCCTTCGGGGCGGTGCGCACGGTGCCCTGTTCGGGCTGCGCGCCGTCGTGCACGGCCTCGTAGACGTAGTCGGTGTCCGGGCTCAGGCCGGTCAGGCGGGCGTGGTTGACGCGCACCTCGACGCCGGACTTGGCGTCGCGGTAGGTGCGGGTCTCGGCGGTCACGGTGCGTCCGAAACCCGACGCGGGGGCGCCGAGCATGACCCGCGGGTTGCTGACGGCCTCGGTGGTGTGCCAGGACACCACCACCTCGGTGGCGGCGTCGCTGCCGAACTGCAGGTGCAGGCCGCTCACCGGCGGCGCGCCGCCGCGATCCGGCCGCTGCCAGAGGGCCGGAGCGTGCGGGTGCGACCACACCAGCGCGGCGCCGCCCCCGACTCCCGCGCCGAGCGCGGCCGAGGCCGCGCTGGTGGTCAGCAACCGGCGGCGGCTGATGCCGGTCGCGGCGTCGGGGGGCGGAGGGTCAGCGCTCACGCTTGCTTCATACCCGAACCGGGCCAACGCCGGTAATGCGTTAGGTAGCGTTTGCGCTATGACGAACGTGCGAACAGTGGCCTGCGGGTTGTCAGCGGCGACGTTGGCGGCGGCCGCGGCAATAGTTGTCACGCCCGCCACCAGCCACGCGGACCCGGCCGGCCACCAGGTAACCTACACCATCACCGCGACGGGAAACCTCACCGGCAACGTGCGCTACATGAACAGCGATCCGCCCAGTCAGGCGGCTTTCGACGCGAATTCCTCGCAATTCTTGAGCTCGGTGCAGACCGCCTTCGCCGCCGGCCAGCCGCTGGTCTACAACGCGACCCTGACCAACCCGAACCAGTGGGCGTTCGTCAACGCCAGCGGCGGCTGCCACTGGCCGGATTGCGACTCGTCCAACACCCCGCAAATCCAGTGCCAGATCGCAGTCGACGGTCAGGTCGTGGTGACCCAGAGCGCGACCACCGGGGTCACCTGCACGACGCGGCCCTGGTAACCGGTCAGCCCGCGAACACGTACACCCAGGCCGTCGCGCCCGAGCGCAGCGGTACCGCGATGCGGCGATAAGCGTCGACCTCGTACTCGTCGGCGGCGGCCAATTCGGCTTCGCTGAGGGCGAATACCGTGCCGTCGACGTGGGCGCCGGGCCGGTCGGTCGGCCGCAGGATCGGGTGCCGGTCGCTGCCGCTGGTCGCGACGACGTGCGGGTCGGTGATGGTGACGTGGTCCAGGTCGTAGCCGACGATGGCGTCCCGCTCGCCGGTGAGCTCGCGGCCGAACGTCGCGCGCTGCACCTCCGGCTGCCGCAGCGTGCCGTAGGAGAACAGCAACTCGGTCATGCGCGGGCGGCCTCGTCGTGCGCCGCCACGACCACCTCGGCGCGCCGCGCGCCGACCGCGCGCAGGGTGCGGCTGACCGACGCGTCGAAGTAAGCATTGTCGCCGCGGCCGAGGGTGGAAGTCCGGGCGCAGTAAGGCACTTCGACCCGGCGGCCGGTGCGCGTCGAATGACGAACGTCGGCGGCCCGTTCGGGCGGTCGAACCACGAACGGCGACACCGCCGTTCCCGGCCGCGCGGACCCCAGCGGCGAGCAGGCGAACAGCCGCCCGGCGTCGCCGCCGAGAGCGGTGGCGAGCCGCAGGGTCACCGCGATCGACGGAGTGCTCTGGCCGCGTGCGGAAAGCTGGCTCTTGGTGAGCCCGGCCGGTTCGGCGAGCAAGGCCTGCCGCGCTAGTCCAGGTCGGGCGCGGCGAAGGTGTCGCACTTCTTCGGGTCGCCGGTCTGGTACCCGACGGTGAACCAGTGCTGCCGCTGCTCGGAGGAGCCGTGCGTCCAGGATTCGGGGTTGACCCGGCCCGTCGCCTGCTTTTGGATGCGGTCGTCGCCCACCGACGCCGCGGCCGACAGTGCGTCGGCAATGTCCTTGTCGCTCAACGGCTCCAGGTAGGGCACGCCGGTGCTTTCCTGTTTGACCGTCGACGCGTAGTGCGCCCAGATGCCGGCGTAGCAGTCGGCTTGCAGCTCGGTGCGCACGCCGTTGCCGCCGGCGCCCTCGGCGCCCTGTTGGCTGCGGCCCAGGGTGCCCTGCAGCTGCTGCACGTGGTGGCCGTATTCGTGGGCGACCACATACTCTTGCGCGAAAGGCCCTCCGCTGGAACCGAATTTGTCGACGAGTTCCTGGAAGAAGTCGGTGTCGAAGTACGCGGTCTGGTCGACCGGGCAATAGAACGGCCCCACCGCTGTGGTCGCGACCGGCAACTCCGTGGACGCCGTCTGGCATCAGCTGATGCCGAGTTACACCCGCCCGCACGTCCGGCTGTTCACCGGCCGGGTCAACACCGGATGTGGGGCCGCGACCACAGCGGTGGGGCCGTTCTATTGCCCGGTCGACCAGACCGCGTACTTCGACACCGACTTCTTCCAGGAAC
>NZ_LZJC01000085.1 GCF_001666755.1 Mycobacterium sp. E1214
GCCGCGCCCATCTCCAGCGGGGCGAAGACCGCACCGCCGACGCTGCTCTGGTACTGCCCGATGTCGATGGTGCGCGCGGGGTCGATGCGCTGGCTGAAAAAGCCGCTGACCATGTCGGTGAACACCACGCCCGCCGTCACGAGCACCGGCGCGTCCTCGATGGCCGCCCGCACCCATTCGGCGCTCGCCGCCCCCGCCGGCGAGCGATCAGCCGCTCACCCAGCAGCTGCTGTGGGACCGCCTGTGCGTCGCGCTCACCCCGGGCAACGTGGTCCTGGCCGACCAGGGCACGTCGTTCTACGGAATGGCCGATCACCGGCTGCCCCACGGGGTCACCTTTATCGGCCAACCCCTCTGGGGCTCAATCGGTTACACGCTGCCCGCGGCGGTGGGCGCCGCCGTCGCCCACCCCGAGCGCAGGACGGTGTTGCTGATCGGCGACGGGGCCGCGCAGCTGACCGTGCAAGAGCTGGGCACCTTCTCGCGCGAGGGCCTGTCCCCGGTCATCGTGGTAGTCAACAACGACGGCTACACCGTGGAGCGGGCGATCCACGGGGAGGCGGCGCCCTACAACGACATCGTCGGCTGGCAGTGGACGGACATTCCGCGGGCGCTGGGGGTGGCCAACCATTTGGTGTTTCGCGCGCAGACGTATGGCGAGCTCGACCAGGCGCTGACCGCGGCCGCGACCCACCAGGACCGCATGGTGTTCATCGAGGTGGTGTTGCCCCGCCTCGAGGTTCCGCGGTTGCTCGCCCAGTTGGTCGGGCCGATGTCGCCGGAGGGCGCGCGCTGAGCGCCGCTAGGCCGGGTTCGCGGTTCGGTCCGGGGTCGACGAGCGCAGCATCGCCGCGACCGTGCGCCGGCAACGCCCGCAGTCGGCGCCCGCCCCGCACGCCTGGGCGACTTCCTTCGTGGTGGTCGCGCCGGCCGCCACGGCCTCGCTGACCGTATGACTGGTGACTCCGTTACACAGGCACACGAACATCGCGGTCGCTCACCGGCCGTCGATGCGCATCATGTCGAAGAACCGGCCGACAAAGATCGGCGGGTAGGCGCCCACGCCGGCCCCCGACATCCATTCGGCCGCGGCGTCGGGATGGTCGACCCACTGTCGCGCCCGCTCCTCGTCGGGCAGCTCCGACATGATGAGCACCTCGTGCTCGTCATCGAAGGCCTGGAACACCCACGTCTTGCGGATGCCGGCCGCGGCGAATCTGTCCATGGCCGAACCCATTCGCGCCGTAAGCAGGGACACGTCGTGCACGGAGGCGATGGCCGCGACGACGACGCCGGGCGCGGCGGGGGTGCTCACCGGCGCCTCGACGAAGCGGTCGACGATCTCGCCGGCGAAGACGGCGGGTATGTCCTCGACGCCCGCGGAGTCGAACCAGTCGAAGAACACCCGCGACCGCAGCAACTCGACGATCGGCTCGCGGCTGTGCACCCCGATCATCACCAGGACCCGGCCGTAGTCGTGGGTCGAGGTGTAGACCAGCACGTGGTGTGCGCCGATGTCGGCGAGCGCGGACTTGCGCCGCTCGAGCAGCGGCCACACCTTGCTCGGGTCGGGCACCCGATAGTCGGATGCGATCACCATCGAGTGAATGTCGCCGTCGCTCACCGCAATTGGTCCTTCATCACTTTGCCCGTGGCGTTGAGCGGCAGCGCGTCGAGGAACCGCACGGACCTGGGCACCTTGAACCCCGCCATCCGCTCGCGGCACCAGGCGAGCAGGTCACCGGCGGCCACGTCGGTCTTCGTGACGACGAAGGCCTTGCCCACCTGCCCGAGGCGCTCGTCGGGCACCCCGATGACGGCGGCTTGGGCCACCGCGGGGTGCTGGAGCAGGAACCCCTCGATCTCGGCCGGGTAGGCGTTGAAGCCCCCGACGATGAACATGTCCTTCTTGCGCCCGACGATGCGCAGGCGCCCGGTCTCGGTGAAGGCGCCCAAATCTCCGGTGTGCAACCACCCGTCGGCGTCGATCGCCGCGGCGGTGGCCGCGGGATCGTCGAGGTAGCCCTGCATCACCCCGTAGCCGCGGACCAAGACCTCGCCGTCGTCGGCGAGACGCACGTCGACGCCCTCGCACGGCACGCCCGCGGTGGACGCGACGTCCTCGAAGGAGTCGCCGGGGCGCGACAACGTGACGTTTCCGGCCTCGGTCAACCCGTATCCGGTCATCAAAGTCTCGAACGGCAATTCGTCGTGGATGCGGCGGACCAGTTCCACGGGGATGTCGGCCGCGCCGGTGACACCCGCCCGCAGCGTGGACAGCTTCGACGTGTCGGCGACGGTCAGCAGCGAGTGGTACAGCGTCGGCGGCCCGGGCAACATCGTAATGCGCTCGCGCGCAATGAGATCCACCACCGTGTCGATGTCGAAGACCGCGACCGGCAACATCGTCGCACCGCGCAGGAACGACGCGACCAGCCCCGCCTTCAATCCGAAGGTGTGGAAGTAGGGGTTGATCTGCAGATAGCGGTCGCCTTGCCGCAGGTCGGCCAGCGTCGCCCACTCCTGGTACATCCGCAGGGTTTGGCCGTGGTTCATCATCGCGCCCTTCGGGCGGCCGGTCGTGCCGGAGGTGAAGATGATGTCCGCGACGTCGTCGCCGCTCACCGCGCGCACGAACGGCGAGCCGCTGGACAGGAAGTCCGACGTGAGGTCGATAACCGGGATCCCTGCGGGCACGGTGTAATCCTGGCCCAGGAAGCCCTGCTGCGCCAGGACGGCCTTGACCGAACTGCGGGCGATGATGTCGCCCGCCTCCTCGGTTTTGAACCGGGTGTTGACCGGCACCAGCACGCCACCGGCGGTGAGCAGGCCGAAGGCCGCGATGATCCATTCCGCGGAGTTGGGTGCCCAGATGGCCACCCGATCACCCTTAGCGACGCCTAGGTCCGCGAACGAGCCTGCCGCGCAACGTATTCGGTCGATGAGCTCGGTGAAGCTGAGGCGCAGCGGACCGTCGACGACCGCTTCGGCGTCGCCGAACCGATCCGCCGCGCTCAGCACCATCTCGGGGATGGTCTGCCAGCGTCGGCCGGCAAACCCTGCCCCACCCGCGGGCGCCCCCACCTCAGGACGCTTCACGTCCTGCATCGTCGCCGTCGGGGCCGAGCGCGCGTCACACCGTGACGAGTCGACCGAGGTTGCCGCCCATGATCTTTGCCTGGTCGTCGACGGACAGGTGCGCCAGCGCGTTGACGTAGAACGTCGGCTCCGCGAGCCCCTCCGGGTGCGGCCAGTCCGAGCCGTACAGGACCTGGTCCACACCGACGAGGTTGACCAGGTCGTCGATGCCGTCCTCGAAGAACGGGCTGACATAGATCCGGTTCTTCACCATCTCCACGGGGTCGCTGGGGAAGGCCTCCGGGGCCTTGCGGAACACCTCGGCCAGGCCGTCGAGCAACGGGGTCATCCACTTCGAGCCCGCCTCGACGATCGCGACCTTCAGCTTGGGGTGGCGGTAGAGCGCGCCGTGAATGACCCACGAGCCCACCGAGTCCTGGATCGGCCGCCACTCGTTGAGGATGCCCATCGCGTTGGTCTGGAACGGCAGCATCTCCTGGTCGGCGCCGTCCCATTCCGAGGTGTACCGGGAGTAGCCGCTGTCGGAGGAGTGCATGCCGACGAGCACGTCGTGCTCGACGACCCGCTCCCAGAAGGGGTCGAACTCGGGCAGCGCGAACGACCGGGGGCCGCGGTAGCCGGGCACCGGCGCGGGACGGACCAGGATGGCGCGCGCGCCGCGCTTGACCGCCCACTCCAGCTCCTCGATCGCCTTCTCGACGATCGGCAGCGTGATCACGGGCGTGGTGAAGATGCGGTTCTGGTAGTTGAAGCCCCAGACCTCGTCGAGCCACTCGTTCAGCGCGTGGACCAGGACGTGGATGGCCAGCGGGTCGTCGCGCAGCCGCTCCTCGATCAGGCTGGCCAGCGTCGGAAACATCAGGGTGCGGTCCAGGCCGAGCTCGTTCATCTTCTCCAGGCGCGGGGCGGGCTCGAAGAATGCCGGGATCGCGCGCATCGGCTCGCCGAACAGCTCGCGCTTGCTCTTGCCGTCCGGGTTGCCGTACTTGAAGTACTCCTCCCACGCGCCCGGGCGGGCGACGACCTCGAAGGTCGGATTGGGGATGTAATTGCTGATCTGACCGCGGATCGCGATCTTCGTCCGGCCGTTGACCTGCACGTACTGAACGAAGTCCTTGTACTCCTTGGGCAGGAATTTGGTCAGCGCCTCCGGCGGCTCGTAGAGATGGTTGTCCGCATCAAAGATCGGAAACGGCACGTCCTCCCGGTGCGACAGCTGCCCCATGAAATCCTCCTTCGCAATTTTTGAGAATTGTATTCTCTACAGGTAGCAGACCGCAACGGGCCCCGCGAAAGCGGCCCTCAGCACGTCGCGGTGATCTTGAAGGTGGCGGAGACCGGGTCCCCCGGTTTGTCCGTGCGGTAGCCGTTGGCGGTGCCGGTGATGCTGATCTTGTCCCCGGTGATGCTCAGGTCGGCCTTGCCGTCGCCGCCGCGCGCGTACCTGCCCGTGAAGCCGTTGAGGTTGTCGATGTGCACCGATTCGGCGCTCGCCGGTTCGCCCTGCTCGTCGACGACGACCTTGGCGCCCGCGAAGGTGCTGCCGATCTCGATGGTGCGTCGCCAGTCGAGCTGGCTGCACTTGACGACGTGGAAGTTCGTCGCGTTGCCGTCGACGGCTACCGAGGCCGTGCTCGACAACTGGGTTGCCGGCCGCGACGTGCAGGCCGCCACCAGCGCGACACCGATCGCCACCGCGATTCCCCTGCGCACCGGTGACCTCCCACGACGTTGCGGCCTTGCTGACGATGCTATTCTCCCGAAAAGAGAATGCCAATATCGGCAGTTGTCGCCACCCGACGAATCGCCTTTTGGGGCGAAATCGCATGCTGCAGATCCGATTCGGCGCACGCCGGCCATCACCCGCCGCGCCGTCGCGCGCCGTCGGAAAAGCGCTCATTCGGCCAAATCGGGCCCGCGCGGGCGTTACCATCCTGGGCACGACTGTGTACTGCACACGGCGGACCGCAGGGCGAGTGAACCGCACCCCGGCAGCCGAAGGAGTGACATGACAGGTGTGTACAGGCGGCCGGGCGCGGGCCCGGCGACGGCGGTGGCGCTGCTGACGGCGGCGGCCGGGCTGCTCGCGGGGGGCGGCCGGGCCCACGCCGAACCGGTCGTCATGCATCACGTGAAATACGCGGTCACCGCGGAGAATCCGATCTACACCGACATCTACTACCTGGACCACCAGCCGGACAAGTTCTCCGACTACAGCCACAACCCGTATTCGTTCACACCCCACGTCGACGTCGACCTCGGCCCGGGCAAGTCCTGGACCTTCGACCTGGACATGTCGGACCCCGACGACTACGCGATGGTCGTGGCGAGCACGGGCACCGAGCCCGGCACGCCGGGCATTCACTGCGTGCTGGCGGTCGACGGGGTGGTCGTCGTGTCCAAGGGCGGGCCCAAGGGAGCGCTCTGCTCGCTGCGGAACTGGTGAACCAGCCAGGTGTCGGGGACACCGGCGAACGGCTCCGGCTCGCCCTCAAGCCGGCGCAGGTGCCTCTCGATGAGTTCCATGGTCTCGGCGTGCCCGGCGGAGATCCCGACGGCCTGCTCGAGCACCAAGAATCGCGACAGGCTGGTCATCAGCACGGTCCACACCACCGGGGGGATGTCGCCGCTGTCCGCCTCGTAGCGTTGCAGAGCGGCCGTCACGGCTTGGCGCTGCTCCTCGCGGAATCGCTCGGCGTAGTAGGCGATTTCGGCGCGCATCTCTTTGCGGTGGTTGGCCAGCGCCATGAATTCCATGGAGATCCGGGTGAACGCCGGATCGGTGCCGAACCGCCATACCGCCCACAGCGGCTGGGGCGACTGCAGCAGCTTCGCGTGCACCTCCAGCGCTTCTTCCGCGCGGCGCCGAAAGACTTCCAGGAACAGCTCTTCCATGGTCCGGAAGTAGTAGTGCACCAACTGCGGCTTCAACCCGGCCTTGTTCGCCAGGCGGCGCGACGTGACCGCCGCATAGCCTTCCTCGACCATCAACTGCTCGGCCGCATCGAGCAGCAGGACGCGATTCTTGGCGTCGGGCGCTCCGATCCTGCGGGCCGTCGTCATGGGTTAGCTCCGTACTCCGAACGCCTCCTCGGCGTTGCTCTACCGACGATGCCAGATCGTAGCGAAGGACGCCTCGCCGCGGCGTTGTGATCTTGACCTGACCATACCGCCATGCTAAGCAGGTGCTCAGCACAGTGCAGATTTCACAGTCGGATGGCCCGTGCCCTGCCGCCGAACGCAGCCGGTCCGATCAGCCCAGGAGATGTGACACCGATGACCGACTTCGACTCGATCGACTTCTTCACCGATCCCTCGCTGGTCCCCGATCCGCACCCGTATTTCGACTACCTGCGCAGCCAGAACCCGGTGCTGCGCCTGCCGCATCACGGCGTCGTCGCGATCACCGGCTACGCCGAGGCCACCGAGGTCTACAAGGACCCGACCACGTTCTCCAACATCGTCGCGCTCGGTGGCCCGTTCCCGCCGCTGCCGTTCACACCCGAAGGCGGCGACATCAGCGCACTGATCAGCGAGCACCGCAGCTACTTCCCGATGAACGAGCACATGGTGACCATGGACCCGCCGGACCACACCAAGGCCCGTTCGGTGCTGGCCAAGCTGCTCACCCCGAGCCGGTTGAAGCAGAACGAGGAGTTCATGTGGCGCCTCGCCGACCGCCAGCTCGACGAGTTCCTGCACAACGGCGAGTGCGAGTTCATCGCCGAATACTCCAAGCCCTTCGCCACGTTGGTGATCGCCGACCTGCTCGGCGTCCCGGAGGACGACCACAAGGAATTCCGCGTCGTGCTCGGCGCCGACCGTCCGGAGGCGCGGGTCGGCGCGCTGGACCACGAGTCGGTCGGGATCAACCCGCTGGAGTGGCTCGACGAGAAATTCTGCAACTACATCGAGGACCGTCGCCGCGCGCCACGCGGCGACGTGCTGACCTTCCTCGCGGAGGCGAAGTATCCGGACGGGTCGACGCCGGAGGTGATCGAGGTGGTCCGTTCGGCCACGTTCCTGTTCGCCGCCGGCCAGGAGACGACGGCCAAGCTGCTGTCCGCCGCGTTGCAGGCGCTCGGCGATCGCCCGGACGTGCAGCAGCAGCTGCGCGAGGACCGCAGCCTGATTCCGGGATTCATCGAGGAATCGTTGCGAATGGAAAGCCCGGTCAAAAGCGACTCCCGGCTCGTCGTCAAGGACACCAGCATCGGGGGGGTCGACCTGCCCGCCGGCACGGTGGTCATGGTGTTGCCCGGCGCGGCCAACCGCGACCCGCGCCGGTTCGAAAACCCGCACGAATTCAACCTGCGCCGCAAGAACGTTCGCGAGCACATGGCGTTCGCCCGGGGCGTGCACTCGTGTCCCGGCGGCCCGCTGGCCCGGGTCGAGGGCCGCGTCTCCATCGAGCGCATCCTGGACCGGATGCCGCACATCGAGATCGACGAGGCCCATCACGGGCCGGCCACCGAGCGTCGCTACACCTACGAGCCGACCTACATCTTGCGCGGGCTGAGCGAACTGCATCTGTCGTTCACGACGGCGGACGCGGTCGCGGCGGTAGGCTGACCCGGCCGCGTCAGCGCAGGTGCGCCCCGGCGAAATAACACCCCAGCATCGCAACGGCCATCAGCACCACCCAGGCGTCGGTCAATCGGCACAGCAGCACGGGCGCGTGCCGCACCTCCATGAATTCGCGAAAGATGATGCGCACCTTGACCAGTGCGATCAGCACGACGGTCGAGGTGAGCACCGCGCTGGGCACGCCGCCGCCGGAGTGGTCGATCGCCAGGTAACTGCCCGTCAGTGCGGCCAGGATTACCCAGACGACCAGCAGCCTCCCGTTGCGCCGCACCGCTCACCGCACCGCGTACAACAGCGCGAAGATCAGCACCCACAGGAAATCGACGGTGTGCCAATAGGTGGCGCCGGTCTCGATCAACTCCTGCTCGCGGCGCGCCGGACTGACGAGCCGGTAACCGAGGACGCCCAGCACCACCAGGCCGATCAGCAGGTGCACGAAGTGAATGCCGGTGAGGAAGAAGTAGTACATGAAGAAGTCGTTGCCGGCCACGCCGTTTCCGGCCCGGATCAGCCGCGCCCACTCGACCACCTTGACCGCCAAGAACACCACGGCGAACGCCGCGGTGCCCAACACCTCGCGCAGGGCCGCGCGGTAGGCGCCGGCGCGCGCCGACCGGACGCACCGCGCCGCCGCCCACGAACTCAGCAGCAAGACCAACGTGTTGACGACCCCGACGCGCAGGTCGAGCCGCTCCTGCGCGTGCAGGAACAGTTCCGGGCTGCGGCCCCGCGCGAACAGGTAGAAGCCGAAATACCCTGTGAAGACCAGGGTTTCGAACAGCGCGAAAGCCCACATGTCCGGCTGGCCCGGCACGGCGCGCGCCCCGGCGGCCTTCTCGGCGAGGTCGGCCGTCACGCGGCCGCCTTCCGGCGCGGCAACGCCGGCAGGACACCGGCGCCGAAGTCCTCGCGTCGGATCATCCGGTACAGCAGCACGATGAAGGAGATCTGGTAGACGCCGAAGACGACCATGTCGAGCCACCAGGCGATTTCGCCGTCCCAGGCCAACACGCCGCGCCGGAAGATCCAGCAGGGAGCCACCACCACCTCGGTGAGCGCGTTGCACAGGTTGAGGTAGCCGAACCATTTGCCGAACACGCGGTTGCGGTCGATCAGGATCGCGACCATCCAAATCAGCGAGCCGATCAGGAACACGCCCATGGTCCCGTCGAAGGACAGGAACGCGAAATCGTAGAGCCAGCCGATCACCTCGGGATCGCGGTCCGCCCGCAGCGTCCCGACGATCAACGCGATGTTGAGCAGCAGCATGCCGGGAATTGCGCTGAGCGAGTAGATGATCAGATACGAATAGGCGAAGGCGCGGCTGACCGACATGCGCCGCATCGAGTACGCGATGAGCGCGTTGTTGACCGCGATCATGCCGCTGATCGCGAAGATCACACCGAAGCCCACGGGTATCCCCAGACGCCGCTCGGCGAACCAGTGAACCTGTGTCGCGAGGTCCCAGCTCGGCTCCGGCGGCGGCTGGACCTGCGCCACCACGAAGAACATCGGAAAGAACAGACCGTAGAAGACGACGAGGGTCCACCATGCCAACCACAGCTCACGCTTGGGGTTGTGCCGCAGGTGCCAAACGAGGCGGTGTGACGCGGGGCCCGCGACCGGAGCGGGCGTCGCCGGAACGCCGCTCATCTGGCCACCAAAGCCGTTCTTTCGGAACGAGATTCGGCGCGCTCACGGTAGACGGCGCGCCCGAGGACCACGCCCATCACCACAATCCAGACGGCGATGGCGACGTTTTTCACCCAGAACGAGAGGACACCGTCCCAGGCCAACGGGCCGGTCTGCGCCACGCCGACGAAGGCCGCCGGGATCAGCGCGGCGGCCACCGCCAGGTTGACGTGGGCCACCCACCGGCCGAAGATCGGACGGGGTTGGTCGTCGAAATAGATTGCCAACGCCAGGATCACACCCTGCCCGATCAGAAAGGGCACCCCGACGGTGAAGGTCATCCAGCCGAAGTCGTTCAGCAGCTGAGTCAGCTGCGGGCTGCGCTCCGGCCGGAACGCGGCGAGGAGCCAGCAGACGTCGGCCACCAAAAACAACGTCGGCGCACCGGCGACGCACCCGAGCAGGGCGTAGGAGAAGATCGGCGTGCGGTGGGCCATGCGGCGGACCTGCAGGACGATCAGGGTCAGGATCGGGATCAGGCATGCGCCGAACCAGTTGAACAGGATCATGCTGCAACGGATTTGGGGAAGGTGGGCGGGGTCGCGGTAGAACGCCGCCACCTGCTCGGCCGACATCGCCGGCGACATCGGCGGGTTGAAGCCCGGAAACAGGGCGAAGCCGGCGATCCAGAGGACCAGCGCCGCGGGCAGCGTCCACAGCAGGATCAGCTCCCCGTCCCGGCCGGTTGGCAACGACGTGCGTTCGTCGGCTTCGATATCGGACATCGGATTCCTTCCCCCTGCGAGGCCGCCACCCGGTCGTCAGCCGAAGCTAGCCGATCGGCTAGCTTCGGTCAATAGCGTCGTCTACTCTCGTTGCGTGGGAGCAGCACGGCAACCCGTCACGGGCGCGCAATTCTGGCTGACCGAGCACAGCGCGGCGCGGACGCGGGTGCTCGATGCCGCGCTGGGCCTGTTCGCCGAGCACGGCGTCAGCGGCACCTCGCTGCAAATGATCGCCGACGCCGTCGGAATCACCAAAGCCGCTGTCTATCACCAGTTTCGGACCAAAGAACAGATCGTCATCGCGGTGACCGAACGCGAACTCGGCCGGCTCGAGCCGGCGGTCGCGGAGGCCGAGGCCTACGGTGACGGCCCGCAGGCGCGAGATGCCCTGTTGGTGCGCGTCGTCGAGATGGCGGTGCGCGATCGCCGGCTGGTGCGCACGCTGCAGTTCGATCCGGTGGTGGTGCGGCTGCTCGCCGAACACGTACCGTTCCAACAGTTCATGGACCGCCTGTACCGGGTGCTGCTCAGCGACGCCGGCCTCGACGGGCGGATCGAGGCGGCGATGTTCTCCGGCGCGCTGAGCACGGCCGTCATGCATCCACTGGTTGCCGACATCGACGACGCGACGTTGCTCGACCGCGTTACCGACCTGAGCCGGCGCCTGCTCGGCCTGCCCCGGGAGGCCGCGGCCGACCCTCGACGCGGCTAGGTGTCGGCGCGAATCCAGGTCAGGACGCCGTCGTGGGCGTAGCAGATCAGGAACAGGCCGTCGGGCGCCTGTGCGACGTAATTCTGGTAATTCTCGCAGCTGGCGTTCTCTTCCTTGACGCCCGCCATCGGCGGCGAGCGGAACCATCGGGGCTGGTATCTGCGCGGCGAGCCGCAGATCATCAGCCGGCCGGGTTCGGAGGAGAACGAGACGTAGCCGTCGGTGACACCGAAGGCGTAATAGGTCGTGTTGTCGCACGGCGCGCCCAGCACCTGGTGGGGCATGATGCCCGGCGTGCAGGCGGGGTAGTCGCACACGGTCGGCCCCGCCGAGGAGGGCGGTGCCGCAACAACACTGGCGCCGAGCAACGCGGCAGCCATTGCCACGGTGAATCGCACCCAATTACTGTGCCACATCCGAAAAGAAAATTCTCCTGCTTGAAGAGGATGCTCCCGACCGCATCGCCGGCCGCGCCGCGCGGCCGTTTGCGCCGCGTGCCCCGCCGGCCGTCGGATGGGCGTTTGCGCACTTGGGGGGCGTTTCGACGGCGGCGTCCAACCGGGTCGGCAGTGATAAGCTGCTTCTCCGTGCACGATCCGGAAGGG
The DNA here is from genome assembly GCF_001666755.1 of Mycobacterium sp. E1214. GTDB lineage: Bacteria > Actinomycetota > Actinomycetes > Mycobacteriales > Mycobacteriaceae > Mycobacterium. The sequence goes on from NZ_LZJC01000085.1 coordinate 11,421, forward strand.
CTCGACGCCGACCCCAATCCCGACCCGTCGGACGTGACCGATCCGGCGACGGAGGCGGACGCGGCAGCGGTTGCCTCGCAACCGGACGCGGACGCCGAAGTCGCGCAGGCGCAGGCGCGCGTCGACGCGGCCCGGGCACGCCTGGCGAGGCTGCGCGAGGCCGCCGAGACGGGCGACGGTGGCGGGGATTCCGAGCGCCGGGCGTCGGTGTGGGCCCGGTCGCGGGGCGCCGGCCGACGGCTCCGCCGACCGGCCCGCCCGCGGCGTCCGGCGTGGCTGCGACGCCCGGGGTGGTTTCGGCGCCCGCAGCGCACCACGATCGCGGCCACCGTCGGCGTCGTGGTCTTCCTCGCCTCCCTGGCAGCCAGCGGATACATGGTGGCCCAGCATCGCGCCGCCGAGCACAGACAACGGCTGGCCGCCGAGTTCGCCGCGGCGGGGCGGCAAGGGGTTACCGCGCTGTTGTCGATCGACCCCGAGCACGCGAAGCGGGACGTCCAGCGCATGCTCGATGCCTCGACGGGTGACCTCAACAGCCAGCTGGCGGTGCTCTCGACGCTGATGGTCAAGAAGGCGGAGGACACCAAAGTCGGCAGCAAGGTCACCGTGGACGCCGTCGCCGTCGAGTCGCTGAGCAACGACTCGGGAGTCGTGTTGGTGGCGGCCAAAACCGATCCCATCGGACCGGACAACGCCAAACCGCCACCGGCGCTGTTTCGGGTCAGCGTCAACTTGGACCGCGACGGCGGTCAGCTGAAAATGTCGAAGATCGATTTCCTGCAATGACGGTCGAGGACCACGCGGTGCCGGATGGCGACGACCCGGTCGACGACGGCGAGTCGGCGCGCGCGTCCCGGCCGACGGCGATCGGGCGCGGCATCCACCGCTACGCGGCGCGGTGGCGGTCGATCCTCGCCACGTCGCTCGTCGTCGCGGCCGTGGGAGTGGCCGCGGGCCTCTACGTCGGCCTCTACCGGCCGGACCAACGCATCGGTGACGCGGCGGCACGCCGGGCGATCCAGGCGGCGTCGGACGGCACGGTGGCGGTGCTGTCGTACTCCTACGACCACCTGGACAGCGATTTCGCTGCCGCCAAGTCGCGCCTCACCGGGGACTTCTTGAACTATTACGGCAAATTCACCGCCGACGTGGTCGGGCCGACCGCGCGGGAGGGCCAATTGACGGTGACGGCCAACGCGATTCGGGCCGCCGTCGCCGACCTGCATCCCGACCGGGCCGCCGTTTTGGTCTTCGTCGATCAGACGACGGCAAGCATGCAGAAGAAGGATCCCGTGAAGACTCAAAGCAGCGTGTTGGTCACGCTGACGAAGACCAACGGCACCTGGTTGATCGCGAAGTTCGACCCGTCCGGGTGAGCACCCCGGAATTGCTCGTTAACCGTGTCCTGGTGGGGCGGAGCGGTGTAACGTCATCGTTCGGAAACGCCGCAGCCGACGGCGATAAGGCGCCAGAGGCAATTGGCGGATACGCGCCTCGAGGAGCATCGGATGCGTCCAGTCACAGCAGTCAGCGCCGCAACCCTGGTGGCGGCCACGGTGTTCGGCGCTCTCGGCACGGCGGCCACGGCCCGGGCCATCACCAAGGAAGACGTGGCCCTCAACGGGAAATTCCGCGCCACCTCCATCGGTGACTGGGCCCAGCGCAACGACCAGTACTTCGGCGAGCCCACGGTCATCCAGACGTGGACCATCAGTTCGTCGTGCGACACCACCCAGGAATGCCATGGGACGGTGACCAGCGATCAGGGATGGAGCGCGCCGTTGTACATGAACGACGGCGAGATGTGGAAGGTCAAACGCGAAGTGCCGAATTGGGAACGGTGCGAGGACGGTACCGCGTTCAGCGGGCACCAGACCTTCTTTTTCTACCCGGTCAACGACAACGGCGGCTACCAGCTCGGGTCGACGACCTACGCCGGCAAGGATAAGACGGTCGGCCCGAGCGGCGCCTGCGGGCAGAACCAGTGGCTCGACATCGCGATGCCGCTGCGCCTCGATCAGCTGTCCTGACCCAGCGGCCCTCTCGAGGGCCGCCCAACGGGCCAACCCGAAATCAGGTGGGCAGCATGTCCTTCCACGTCTTGGGTGCCTTTGACGGCGCGAGGTCCGACTGCTGGTACAGCTTCCCGTCCGGACCCACGTAACGGCCGGTGCGCGGATCGTACTTGGCCACCACCACCGACGGTGCGGGTTGGGAAGGCTTGGCGCCGAACGCGCTTGGCGCGACTTGTGGGCCTGGTCCGGCGTCGGCCGGGGCGGGTGCCGGCGGGGCGGCGGGCGGCGCGGGCAACTCCCCCGGCGCGGGCAGGTCCAGGGGTGCGATGGGCGGCAGGTCGGCCGACATCGGCGACATGGGCGCCAGGCGGGGCCCCGACGACGGCACCGGCGGAACGGCGGCTCCGATCGTCCCCGGTGGCGGATTCTCGCCGCGCGGCCCCGCCGGTGTGCCGCGGGGCACCGCCCCCGGCGGCAACGGTGTTCCCTCGATGGGCGCAAAGATCCTGTCGTTGGCCGTGATTCGGTCGTCGGGCGGAACGCCCTGGGCGAGCAGGTTCGGGTCCAGCGGGTAGGGACCCAGGGTGTGTTGGCGCATCGCCAGCGGCATGAACGGCTTGTCGCTGTTGCAGATCTCGACGGTGGGGGCGCGCTTACCGGGGTGCCCCATGCACGGATAGTTGCGCGCACCGCGGACCGCGATCGGCGAATCCTGGGGAAGCTTGCAGTACAACCCGTCCGGGGTGTCGATGTCGGTGAGGTCGTCCGGGGACCGCCACGTGTTGGGCGGCATGAAGCCGACCGTGCAGATGGGCGGGTCGTCGACCGTCGCCGCGAAATCGCCGTAAGCCCGGCCGTCGGGGTGGTTCTCCCCCTGCGCCGCCTGCTCGATGGCGACCGCCGACGGCAGCAACACCAGCAGCTGCTCGATCGAGGGGTGGTAGGTGATGCCGATCTGCCCGATGGTGGTCAGGTTGGCCAGCAGCACCGGCAAGGTCGGCTTGATCTGGTCGAGGAGGCGCGAGGCCTCGTTCGCGGCGTCGGGGCCCTTTTCCAGGATGGTGCGGAAATGGGAGTCGTTGTCCACCAGCGTGTCCGAGATGCCCGAGAAGCTGCGCGCCCACTTCCGGATCGAATCGGTGGTGCGCGCCTGGGTGTCGAGCAGCGGGCCGGTGTCCTCGGTGAGCGCCCGGGTGCGGTCGACGACGCCGTTGGCGTCGCGAGACAGCGTCTTGGTGGAATCGATCAGCGAGCCCAGGTCGTAACCGGAACCGTTGAAGCCCTGGAAGGATTCGTCGAGCAGCTGGCCGAGTTTGGCCTTCGGGATGCTTTGCACCAACGCGTTGACCTGGTCGAGCATCGGCCCGACGGGTTGCGGAATCGTCGTGTCCCGCACGGCGATCACCGAGCCGTCGTGCAGATAGGGGGGCGAGTCCGTCTTCGGCCGCAAGTCCACGTACTGCTCGCCCACCGCGGAGACGCTGAGCACCTCGGCCGTCAGGTCCGCGGGCACCTTGGGTGAATTGCTCAGCGAGAGCGTCGCTTTGGCGCCGGTCGGTGTCAATCCCACCGAGGTGACCTTGCCGATCTCGACCCCTCGGTAGGTCACGTTGGAGAACCGGTACAGCCCGCCGGTGGCCGGCAGCTCCAGCGTCACCGTCATGCGGCCGATGCCGAGCAGCGTCGGCGCCTGGATGTAGAAGAGCACCATCGCGACGATGCCGAGGAAACCGACGATCGAAAAGATCGCCAGCTGAATCCGAACGAAACGTGTCAGCATCTATCCACCCGCTCCCGGGCCGGGCGCCTCCGCGGGCGCCGGCGATTGACCAAGTCCCGCATCCAGCGGGGCCGGACCCGGCGGCGGGCCGGGCAACGGCGCGGCGGGCGCCGGGCCGGGCAGCGGAGCCGCACCGGGTGGGGGCCCGGGCAGCGGCGCCGCGGCCGGCGCCGGACCGGGCAGCGGCAAGGCGTTGGGATCGACCCACGGCGGCCGGATGGGGTTGTGCAGCGGGTCGAGCGTGTAGTTCAAGCGATACGGATCCCCGGGCACCGGGGGCTCCGGCTCGTCCAGCTGACCCCAGTGGGTGCCCAGCAGCAGGCCACGCTTGAGCCGCGGGATCGTCAGGTCGAAGTCCACGTGCAGGTTGAAGTAGTCACCCCGCACGGCGCGGTCGACGAAGTTCTGGGTGAATGGGAACACGAAGCTCGCCGCGATGGCCGCACCGAAGTCCGGGCCGACGTCGGCGAGCGCCTGGATGGCCGGCTCCAGGTTCTTCAAGTTCTGCACCAGGTCCGCCTGAGAGTCGTTGACCAGCCGGGTGGCGGTGTTGGAGAAGACGCGAAGCTTGTCCAACGCCGCGGTCAGCCTCGGCCGCTCCTTGATCAACACGTCGAGCGCCGGCGGAATCTTGCGCAGCGCCTGGGTGAGGACGTCGCGTTGCTCGGCGAAGGTGCCGGCAAGCCGGTTCAGGGCCTGGATGGAATCGACGATGTTGTCCCGCTGTTCGTCGAGGGTCCCCACGAACGTGTCGAGGCGGTTGAGCAGGTCTCGCGCGGCGCCCTCGTGCCCGGACAGGGCGGCGGAGAAGTTGTGCACGACCTCCCCGATCTGTCCCAGGCCCCCGCCGTTGACAACCGCGCCCAACGACGACAGCGTCTGCTCGGTCGACGGGTAGGCCGAGGACCGGCTGAGCGGGATGGTGGCCCCGGGCTGCAGCCGTCCGGTGCCCTGCTGGCCGAGCGGCGTGTTCAGCTCGACGTGCATCGAGCCCAGCAGGCTGGTCTGCCCGACGGTGGCCACCACGTTGGCGGGGACGACGACATCGCGTTTCACCGAGATCTCGACGTCCGCGTGCCACCCCTGCACCCGCATCGCGCCGACACTGCCGACCACGACGTCGTCGACCATCACGGGCGAATTCGATTCCATCGTCCCGACATTCGGCAGCTCGACGTGGTAGATGTTGGCCCCCGGTCCGCGGCCGACCGCGCCGGGCAGCGGCAGGGAGTTCAGGCCATGGAACGCACACCCCGTCGCCGCCACCGCCACGCAACAACCCATGGCGAACACCCGCCGGGCGGTCATGGTTGCGGCCCTTCGTTCGGCAACAGCATGCCGGACACGCCCGGGGCCGGTGGTGGCGGTGGCATGGGCGTGGACGGCGGGGGCGGCAGCGGCATCGCCGCACCGGGAATGGGTGCGGGCGGCACCGCCCCCGGCGGCCCCACCGGGTCGCCGGGCAGTCCGGTGTAGGCCGACACGGCGGGCGGGATTTCGGGCGCGGACGGCTTCGGGCCTTCGCCGCCGGGTGCCAACCGCGGTTCGGTGTAGAGGATCTTCGACGGGTCCATCGACTTCTGCAGGAAGATGTTGAGCGGCAGGGGCGAGTTGTTGAAGTTGAGCAGCCGCAGCCCCGGACCGATGAACAGCGAGCACAGCTTGCCCGATTCGACGGCGGTGACGTTCCCGACGGCGCCGATCTGGGTGCAGCCGGGCACGGCGAGCAGAAGTTGGCCTCCCCAAGTGGGATTCGACGCGTTCATCAGGCCGAACCCGCCCACGATGGTTCCCGTGTCGGCGTTGTAGTCGTTGAAGAAGTTCCCGAGCGCGTTGGGCGCGGCGTGCAGGATGTTCTCCAGCGCCATGTGGTGGTCGACCAGGTTCTGCGTGACGTTGGCCAGCCGGCCGATCTGCTCGCTGGTCTGGTTGCGGGTGCCGGCGATGAAGCGCTGCACCTCACCGACCGCCGTCGATAAATCGGTCAGCGCCGCGTCCAGGTCGGACTTGCTGTCGTTCACCACGCTGGTGAGCGTGGCCAGCCGCTCGTTGAAGTGGACGATCTGGACGTTGCTGTCGCGCAGCGCTGCGACGAAGGTCTGCAGGTTCTTGATGATGTCGACGATATTGCCGCTGCCGTTGGCGAGAATCCGTGCGACGCCGGACAGTTGACCGAGCGTCTGGCGCAGCTTCTCGCCGTTACCGTCGAGCGCGTCGGCGGCGCTGTCGATGAAGTGGCCCACGGAGGTGCCCGACACCCCGCTCTTGGGCCCCAGATCCGTTGCCAGCCGCATCAATTGGGCTTTGACCTCGTCCCACTCGACCGGCACCGCGGTGCGCTCGACTCCGATGACCGCGCCGTCGCGCATCACCGGGCCGCTGTCGCGGTAGGCCGGCGCGAGTTGGACGTAGCGCGAAGCCACCAGGTTCGGCGCGACGATGACCGCCTTGGCGTCCGCCGGAATGGGCACGTCGCGGTCGATCTGCAGCGTCATCTGGGTCCGAGTGCCTTGCGGCTGGATGGATTTGATGCTGCCGACCTTGACCCCCGAGACCCGGACCTCGTCGTGGGGATAGATCGCGGTCGCGGTGGTGAAGTAGGCGGTGATGGTGCGCGGGCCGAAGAACGTGTTGCGAACGAGCACGGCGGCGCCGGCCACCAACAGTCCGACCAGAACCACCGCCGCGACCGCCGTCAGCCGGCCCCGCGGAATACGCGCGATCATTGCGACCCTCCGACCCTGCCGCCCAGCGTGCAGCCCGGGCAGAGCGGAATGCCGTTGTACGGCCAGGGAATCAGCGACCGGGGCAGCGGCGACGGGGTGCCGGGGCCGCGGGCGGTGTCGAAGTTCCGGAATCCCCAGAGGTAGTCGATGACCGGCTGGAAGAGCTGCGGGATGAGCAGGTTCGGGACGAACGCCGAGTAGGCATACATGCTCGAGATGCCCTCACCCACCGTGATCTGGAACTTGGCGAGCCCCGGCAGCGCCTTGCCGATGTTGTCGCGGTTTTTCTCCAGCACCGCGGTCACCCTGTTCAGCCGCTCCAGCGTGGGCGCCAGCGTGCTTTCGTTGTCGTGCACCAACCCCGTCAGCTGTTTGGCTACCGCCGACGTGTTGGCCAGCAGGTCCACGATCTCCTGTCGCCGCGCCACCAGGACCTGCAGCAGTGAGTCGGAGTTGAGGATCAGCTTGTTGACCTGCTGGCTGCGTTCGGAGAGGATTCCGGTGACATCCCCGGCGCTCTTGAACAGCTCACTCAGATTCTTGTTGCGGCTGTTGAGGGTTCGCGACAGCCGGGTCAGCGCGTCGAAGGCCGGCCCCATTTGGGGCGCGATCCGGTCCAGCGTCGCCGAGAGCGTGTCCAACGACTGGTTCAGCGCCTCGGTGTTGGTTCCCGCGGTGTCGCTCGTCAGATCGGACACGGCCTCGGTCAGCGAGTAGGGCGACGACGTCCGCGACACCGGGATGAGCGCCATCGGATGCAGCGTGCCGCTGCCGGCGGACTCCACCGTCAACGTCCGCTCACCCAGCAGCGTCCCGGTGCGGATGTGCGCCGACGTCTCGGACCCGAGCAGGATGTTGCCCTTCATCGCGAAGGTCACCAGCGCGTCACCGTGACTGAGCTTGACGTCCGATACCGAGCCGACCTTGATCCCCGACACGGTGACCGGATTTCCGGTCGCCAAGCCCCCGGCCTCCGTGAACAGCGCCTGATATCTGACCATCGTCGCCCACGTGATGAACCGGTCGGGCGACAGGCCGACCAGGATGACCAGCACCGCCAGGACCACGCCGATCAGTCCCGGCTTGACGAGGTGAGCTCCCCGATACTTGAGCATTACGGTTCCGTGCACCTTCCCGCGTCGGACCGGAAGAGGTTGGCCCTCACGGTCTTACCCGCAAGATCCGTGCCGCGGATCGACAGCTGGCACAGGTAATACGGGATGGTGGCGCCGTTGACGCCCAGCCGCACCAGCTTGCGATAGTTCTTCGGCGCCTTGCCGATCGCGGTGTCGAGGCGGTCCCTGTCGTTGTCGAGTATCGGCGCCAGCCGATTCAACTGGGCCACCGTGCCCGCCAGCGGCGGACGCGCGTTGGCCAACAGATCCGCGAGCGAGGCGGTGCCCTTGTCCAGCGCGTCGATGGCGGTCCCGATGGTGTCGCGGTCGTCCGAGAGTCCGCTGACCAGCTGCTCGAGGCGATCGATGGCGCCGGAGAACTGTTTGCCGTCCTTGGCCACCGTACCGATGACGATGTTGAGGTTGTCGATCAGCTGCTGCACCGTTTGGTCGTTGTCCGCCAGCGCATTCGAGAACGACGTCGTCTTGGCGAACAGCGAGTCGAGGGTTCCGCCCTGCCCCTGGAAGACCTGCAACAGCCCCGAGGTCAGCGCGTTGACGTCGCGTGCGTTCAGGCCCTGCGTGACGGGTTTCAGCCCGCCGAGCAGCAGGTCGAGGTCCAGCGCCGGCGCGGTCCGGTTGACCGGAATCTGGCCGCCGGCCGGCAGCTGCTTGGTCGATCCGGGACCGTCGACGAGCTCGAGGTAGCGGTCACCCACCAGGTTGAGGTAGCGGACCGCCGCCCGGGTGCCTTCGGTGAGGACGACGTTGCGGTCGGCGTCGAACTTGACCACGACCTTCTTGTCCGGCTGCAGGGCAACGCTGTCGACCGTGCCCACGCGGATCCCGGCGACCCGCACCGACTGCCCCGGCTTGAGACGCGACACGTCGGTGAACACCGCCGAGTATCCGGTCGTGGAGCCGGTCCGGTACTGGCCGAAGATGAAGAACAGGAAGGCGGTCAGCAGCGCCATCACGACCGCGAAGATCGTGAACTTGACCAGCGTGGCGCGCGTTCTCATCCGGGTTGGCCGATCTGTGCGGGGTTGCGCGGCGGCCCGGCGATCGGCCCGTACAGCAGCTGCTTGAGCAGATCGGAGTTGATTAGCAGCTGCGGGTTGCCGTACCCCACCGGGTCGGCGCCGATGTCGGTGATCAATTGCGGCGGGTTGGTGTTGAACGGCAGCTTCGGCAGGCCCACGCAGCGTGGGCCGCCGGTCGCCGCCACCTTGGGCAGGTTCGTCGGGTACCGGTACCGTTCGGCGCCCCACACGAGGCTCGCCGAGATGTTGATGCTCGGTTCGGACAGCGGTGCGCCGTGCGAAATCTGCACCAGGCCACCGAAGCTGCAATTGAGCGCCTCGTGGTACTCGTTGAGCAGATCGGTGGTCGGCGCCAGCAGGTGCAACACGTTCGTGAGCGGCTCCCGGTTGGTCGACAACACGTCGTTGCCGATGTCCGCCAAGCCGATGGCGCTGATGAGCAACGCGTCCAGGTTGTGCTGCTCGTCGACGAGCGTCTTGCTGATCCGGGTCGCGTTCGAGGCCGTCTTCATCAGATCCGGAGCCGCGTCGGCGTAGGCGTTGGACACCGCCGGCAGCACCGAGAAATCGTGGCGGAAGGCGGGCAGGCTCGGCTCGAGCCGGGCGAGGAACGAATCCAGGTCGCTCAGCGACTGACCCAGCTGCGGACCGCGCCCGCTGAACGCCTGCGCCAGCGCGCCCAACGACTCGTTGAGCTTCGGCGGATCGATGTGGGAAAGCACCGAAACCAATTGCTGGAACACGGTATTGACTTCGACCATGACGTGCTTGCCCTGCAGGGTCTGGCCACCGTGTAAGCGCTGGGCCGAGGGCGAAGCCGGCTCGACCAGCAGGACCGATTTCGCGCCGAAGACCGTCGAGGACGCGATGTTGACGAGCACGTTGCTGGGGATGAAGTGCAGCTGCGACGGGTCCATCGCCAGGTGGATGGCCGCCTGGCCGTCGGGCAGCGGTTCGATCGAGGCGACCTTGCCCACCTGCACCCCGCGCATCTTGACCTTGGCGTCGGCATTCATTACCAGGCCGGCGCGTTCGGAGATCACGGTCACCGGCACCGTCGAGGTGAACGAGCCCTGGAACAGGCCCACCGCCACGGCGAACACCAGGCAGATGATGACCACGGTGACCAGCCCGAGCAGGGGCGGCAGGTAGTTGCGGCCGACCGCCGGGCGGGCGTGCCCGGCGCGCGGGTGTCGCCCGCCAACCGCACCGCGCCCCGCCGGCACATTCTGCGTCACTGTCGCTTCACCTCCTCTGCCTAACCGGACAGGTTGAAATTGCCGTTGGAACCGTAGATAGAGAGCGAGACCAGCAGCGTCACCGACACCACGACGATCAGCGAGGTGCGCACGGCGTTACCGGTCGCGTTGCCGACACCGGCCGGCCCGCCCGACGCGAAATAGCCGTAATAGGTGTGGATCAGCAGGATGGTGAGCGCCATCAGGATCGCCTGCAGGAACGACCACAACAGGTCGATCGGGTTCAGGAACGTGTTGAAGTAGTGCTGGTACAGGCCCTGCGACTGGCCGAGCAGGAAGGTCGTGGTGAACTGACTGGCCAGGAAGGACAGGATCACGGCGATGCTGTAGAGCGGCGTGATGGCCAGCATGCCCGCCAAGATCCTGGTGCTCACCAGGTAGGCGACCGGCCGAATGGCCATGCTTTCCAACGCATCCACTTCCTCGTTGATCCGCATGGCGCCCAGCTGCGCGGTCACGCCCGCGCCGAAGGTCGCCGCCAGGCCGATCCCGGCGACCACCGGTGCCGCGATGCGCACGTTGATGAACGCCGCCAGGAAGCCCGTGAGCGCTTCGATGCCGATGTTGCCCAGCGACGTGTACCCCTGGATGGCCAGGGTGCCGCCGGCCGCGAGGGTCAGGAAGCCGACGATGACGACGGTGCCGCCGATCATCGCCAATGTGCCTGCGCCCATGCTGATCTCGGCGACCAACCTGATCACTTCGCGCGTGTAGTGGGTGGCCGCGAAGGGCACCCCGGCCAGGGCCTTGCCGTAGAACAGCGTGTGGTCGCCGATCCGGCCGAGCAAGGCCACCGGCCTCTCGAACTGACGGCTCAATCGTGGGTAAACGGCCCGCAGCGCCATGTCGTGCCTACTTCGCCGTCATCTTGATGCCGATCGCGGTGACGACCACGTTGACGACGAACAGGGACATGAAGGCGTAGACCACGGTCTCGTTGACCGCGTTCCCGACGGCTTTGGCGCCCCCGCCGCTGATCGACAGGCCGCGGTAACAGGCGACCAGGCCGGCGATGAGGCCGAACAGCGCCGCCTTGATGCACGAGATGATGACTTCGGGCACCCCGGTGAGCAAGGTGATGCCCGCCGCGAAGGCACCGGGGTTGACGTCTTGCACGAACACCGAAAAGACGTATCCGCCAAGGACACCGATGATCACGACGAGGCTGTTGAGCAGGAGGGCGACCAGCCCCGACGCCAGCATCCGCGGGGTGACCAGCCGTTGGATCGGGTTGATGCCCAGCACCTCCATGGCCTGGATCTCTTCGCGGATCGTTCGGGACCCGAGGTCCGCGCACATGGCCGTGGCGCCGGCGCCCGCGACGATCAGGACCGTCACCAGGGGTCCGAGCTGGGTGACCGCGCCGAACGCGGCGCCCGCGCCGGACAGGTCCGCCGCCCCGAGCTCGCGCAGCAAGATGTTGAGCGTGAAGCTGACCAGGACGGTGAACGGGATCGCCACCAGCAACGTGGGAGCCAGCGACACCCGCGCGACGAACCAGGACTGCTCGAGAAATTCCCGCCACTGAAAGGGCCGGCGAAACAGGAACTTGACGGCGTCGGCCGACATCGCGAACAGCGCGCCGACGGCCTGCATGGGCCCCGACAGGTCCCATTTGAGCCGTAGCTGTGGCAGCCCAGCCGACCAGCGGTCGCCGCGCTTATCTGCCATCGTTCTCAGAACCTCCCCGTTTCGAGACCGATAGTCTTGTTGCTGCGCATCTCCTGCGGTACATTCCACTGCAAGCCGCGAAACCGACGCGAGTGAACCGTCCGCGAAAACCCAAGCGGGCAGCCATCTCCGGCGTCATGCCTCGGCTCGAGGACCGCTCCCAGCCTCACGCAGTGCCTCCGTTTCGTCGCGTGAGTCGGCGCTTCGCAACGAGGGGCTCCACGTCTTGAAGCGTCCGGCGATTATGACTCATGTCACGTCAGGCCCGTGCGAAAAACGCAGAACCGTTATCGGACAAGCGGTCAACGTCGTGTCCGGCCGCAGACCGGCACCTCCGTTGGTGGGCTGAAACATCGCTGAGGGCTCCGGGGTCAGGTGACGGCGCCGGCCGTCTTGAGCTCGATGATGCGATCCCAGTCGAAGCCGAGCTCCAGCAAGAGTTCGTCGGTCTGCTCGGCGAAGCCGGGCGCGGGTCCGGTCTGCGGCGCCGCGACGTCGAACTGGACCGGATTCGCGACCAGCTCCAGTTGCCCGGCCTGCACGATGTACTC
>NZ_LZJC01000086.1 GCF_001666755.1 Mycobacterium sp. E1214
GTGCCCCGCGGCCAGGGTGCTGTCGAGGACGAGGTCGGCGAACCAGTGCAGCCCGGTGGAATTGGGCACCGCGTGTCTGCGGAGTTGGCCGGGGCGGTCTTTGGCGATGCGGATGGTGGAGACGCCTTGCAGGCCGACGCCGAATGGGTTGCGGTTCTCGAGGATGTAGGCAGCGCCGTCGAGTGCGTTCAGCTTGTGGACGGCGCCGATCGCGTAGCGGCCTCGTGTCTCGTTCGACTTGGTGACGTGGTCGATGCTGACGGTGGCTGCGCCCCATTGGGATAGCCGCCGCGGCAGCATTCGTCCGAACGCGGCGGCGTCGCGGTTGTCGAGCGGGTCTAGGCCGTGCAGCACCATTGCTTCGGTGATTCCGTCGAGGACCGCCAGCGTGGGTGAGTATTCGGCCATGACGCCGTCGATGTCGGACTTGTTGAGCGGCGTGGTGACGGGTGATTCGGGTCGGATGTAGTGGAAGAACTGTCGGATTCTGGTTGGGTTGGCGCCGAGTGTGAGTAGCCGGCCGACGACGGGGCCTCGGTCGTCTTCGAAGTCGATGTAGGCGACGTGGTTGCCTCGGCATATCTCGTCGAGGGCGGCGGTGAGTAGGAACCAGCTTTTGCCGCCTTCGGATTCGCTGGCGACGGTGTGCTGTTTGCCGCGGTAGAACAGTCCGATGCCGTCGCTTCGGCGGCCTACGGTTGCTTCTGGTGGCTGCCAGGTGCCGTCGAGGACGTCGGTGAGGTCGGCTGGTTGCCATGTGCGCATGGCTTCGCCGCCTTGGTTGTCGTCGTCGGTGGTCATGACCCGGTGGCTGTTGTTGCGCTGGTATGGGTCGAATGGTTCCTCGGGTGGTGGAACGTCGTCCCAGTCGATGCCGGTTTCAGGGATCACGATGCGGCTCGCTTCAGCCATGGCTTCGCCTGGTAGAAGTCGTTGCGCTGCCTGATCTCGAGGCTGATCTGTGCCCAGTCGGCGGCGGCCGAAATTGCTTGGCTCGCTTCAGCCATTGCGGTCTGGGCCACTTCCATGCGCAGTGCGTGGTGCTGCCCGGCGTCGAGAACAGCGAGGATCTTGGCGGGGTCACGGTCGTCCAGTTCGCGCCATTCCGCGGTGCCGGCCGTGGGCCATCCGTGGATGCCGAGGCGCTGCGCGGTGCGCTCGACGTGTTCGTGGACCGACCACCAGTCCACTGATCGGGAGTAGTTGCTCACGGGGGTGCCTCTCAGAGGGTGGCTTCGCTGGGCCAGCTCGCCGGGTCGGCCAGCTCTCCGTCGCGGTCGCGGTCGGTTTCTTCGAGGTGCGCGAGGAGGTCGAGTCGCTCTCGCGCCCTTCGTAATTGGCTGGCGACCAGTGCGATGTCGGCGAGCGCGTGAATGTCAGAACCTTCGACTAAGGCGCTTGTGCCGTCGTTGAATTGCAGGTGAACAGCGATCTCGGCGTCGGGGAAGCCTAGGCTCGGGCCGAGAGCGGTGACTTCGGTGAGGTGTCGCATGGACAGAAATCCTGCGAGCTGATTTTCCGTGGCTCCGGTAAGCAGCGGGTTCTGTGGATAAGTTCGCCGACAGAATGGTATGGATTGCAGGTCAGGGGCGTGCGCGTCGGCGTGTCGGCGTGTCATTCCCTCCGGCGCAAGCGATTACATATCAGCGTGTGTACCGCATTCACCTACGTGGCACCGAAAGCTGTTGTCCAGCACGCTGATACATTCTTGAGTTATCCACATTGTCTTGACGGCCCGAATCAAGCAGCTATAGCATCGGTTTCGCGCGGTGCCTCGGCACTAAGCACCTACCCACGAGAACGCTCTACCCGCGCCGAACCCGGCGTGGGCGCTCCGATCGATGGGTAGGTTATGCCGAACGTCGCACCTGACATCGCTCATCTTCGCGCCAGGGTCGCATCGCTGACCCGCGGTGTCCGGGCAGGTGAGCGCCGACCGGACGAACTGGATTCGGCGCGGCAGGCTCTCCTCGAGGCACAGACGGTCAACCATATCGAGCGCGCTCTGGCGCAGGTTCCGTCGCTGAGCCGTGAGGCGCGCGACCGGCTGATCGAGCTGCTGAAGTGAAGCGGTCATACAGCCTGGCGGAGGTCGCCGCCGCGCATCTGCCGGACATGACGGACGGTGAACGGTGGTTGAGGCGCAGGATGAGGACGCCTGACAGTCAGGGCCGCAAGCTGCGTGGCAGGAAGATCGGCAGGTCATGGCGGATGACTGACGCGGATGTCGAGCACATGCTCGATCTGTATCTCACAGATCAGCCGGAAGCGGCTGTGGCGCCGCCTGTTTCGTTTGAGGAGGGGTTGAGTTCGCGGAGCCGGAAGCGCCTGCGGCGGATCCAGTAAAAGACTTCGGGCCAAGCCCGGTGGATGGACTTGGCCCGAATGGACGCGGGTGGCGCCGCGTCGTGACATATCAACCAAGGAGAGCGAACGTCATGAGTGATTCTACGGGATCAAGGGATTTCGAGTTCGGTCCGGTCGACGACGATGCGGAGCGTCGGCGCCGGCAGGATGCGGCGATCGCGCGGGCGAGTAACCGCAGCAACCCGATCCACTATCCGGGCGGTCTGCTCGGCAGGGCCGAGGCGGAGCGGGGTGTCGCTGCCGCGTTGCGGTCCCGGCACGACGCATTCACCGACCCGAACATCACCCGCCAGCTCGTCGGGCACGAGATCTGCTCGCGCGCGTTGTTCGCCGCGGCGCGGGCTGAGGGGCTGATCTCGTGACCGGCACCCGCGATGAGATCCGTGATCGTAATCGTGAGTACAGTCGCACCTACAGGGAGCGTCACCGAGAGAAGCGTCGCGATCAGCACCGCGGGTATTACGCGGCCAATCGGGAGAAGATTCTCGATCAGCAACGTGCCTACCGCGAGGCCAACCGGGAGAAGACGCTCGCCTACCACCGCGCTTACCGGGAGGCCAACCGGGAGAAGATCCGTGAACGCGATCGCGAGCGCCGAGAGGCCAACCGGGAGAAGATCCGCCAGCAGCGGCGCGATCACCACGCAGCCAATCGAGAGCAGATCCGCGCGCGGAAACGAGCCCACTACCAGGCCAACTTAGAACGAGAACGCGAACGCCAACGCGTTTACCGGGAAGCCAACCGAGAAAAGATCCGTGAACGCCAACGCGCCTGGCGTGAAGCCAACCGCGACAAGTTACTTGAGCGTGCACGGGCTCGCCGCCAGCGAGCAGCCGCGGCGCGGGCCGAGGGGCTGATCCCATGAGCAACGCCTTGGAGGAGTTGGTGCGGACCGCGATGTGTGCGGGATTCGCTTGCATCGCTGAGCGTGTCGGCCGCGGCGAGGTCGACCGCGAGACACCGCTAGTGGAAGTGCTCGATGACTTTCCGCGGCAGTTCCTGTCCATCCGGTCCGGCCTCGTCGAGGATCTGAAGACCGAATGGGGTGTGAAATGACCGACGAACGCCGCGAACGCGCAATCACCGCTATCCGCAACAGGGTCATTCAGTGCTTCTATGCAGGCGATCGACCACCACCCGTGGCCGATCTCGTCATCTTGACGCACCTCATCATCGCCGACGAAGACCTCGCCGACGTGACCGTGGAGGCGATTAACGCCAACATGGATGCCATCAGCGACGTGATCAACGAAGCCCTGCCGAACGGACAACTACCGGGTGGCGTGGGAGAAGCTGCGTGGCTTAACTGACGGTGCTGATGCGTTACGGGGGGAATGGGATCTCGACGGTGTCGAGATGGAGTTTGCCGTCTTCGTCTTCCCAGCGGACATACAGCATTGGGGTGTTGGCGCCAGCGGCGCGACCGAACAGATCGTCAAGGATTTCACCCGGCGCGACGATGTCTTCCTTCCGTTTCCAATTTTCCGGGTCGGTGCCGAACATACCGCCAGTCACGTCACCGGAGATCGTCATCTCAACGTTCACTGCGGCACCTACTGTGTATTTCATGATCTGGAAGCCGCCGCGGCGGTTAACCGGCCGCATCGCCCAGTCTGTGCCTCTACCCGGACTCACTCGTTCCTCCGTACGTCGTCGGCGGTAGTCAGGCGGGTTCGATCACAATGCTCGGTGCCCGGACGACGGTCCCGTCGGCGAATTGGGCGCGGAAGTCGGTGATCTCGATGCGGCCATCCGGGTAGGTGTGGAGATCCTTGATCCAGATGTCCTGGGCGTTCGGCGTTATGAGCTGACCTATCCGCGTGGCGGCGTCGGCAGCGCGCTGCACGCCCGGTTGATCTAGCAGCGTGCCCATGTCCACCGGGCCGCTGCTGCCGTCGGCTTTGATCTGCTTCATACTTGCCCTTCCCTACCGGGCGTGGTGGCGTCCGCCACCGTCGTCGGGGTCGTCCAACCATTCCTCTGGTGAGGGGAATGGCTGCGCCCATTGCTTGAGGGTGGCGGCGATCGCCGGGACATCGATCTGGCCTTCGGCGACGTCGACGACGAGGCCGACGACTTGGCCGGGATCAATCTCGTCGGCGACGGTGTAGCCGTTGATCCGGTAGAACACCGTGACGGCGGCCCAACCGGTGCGCTTGTTGCCGTCCACGAACGGGTGGTTTCGGGCCAAGCTGTGCAGCAGGGCCGCCGCCTTCTCGTGCAGCGAGGGGTAGGCGTCGTCGCCGAAGGCGGTCGCCTGGGGCCGCATGACTGCGGCCTCAAGCAACCCGAAGTCCCGAAGTTTGTCGGGACCGACGAAACGCTCGTTGAAGTACTGCACGTTGTCGGTGGTCAGCCAGATGGTCATGAGGGGCGTTTCCTATGGTCAGAGATATTCCAGCTTGTCGAAGGCAACCGAGTGCTGTTCGAGAACCTTCTCGAAGGCCGTGCGGACCATGTCGGTGCGGGCGTGGGCCTTCAGGTAGTCGATCAAGGCTTGCTTGATCACATCGTTAGCCGAGGTGCCGGTAACGAACGCGTAGTTCTTCAGCGCGTCGGCCAGCTCTGCTGGCAGGCGCACAGTCATTCCTGTGACCTTGTTGTTGGTTGGTTGCGTGGTCATGACACCATGGTGGCATGGTGCAGTTCTGGTGTCCACTTGTCGGGCGTGTGACGTCTCTCTAGGGCCTAGCTGGTCGGGCTCGGTCTGAGTTGGCCACCCATCTATTGTCCGCCGGATTGCCGCTTGTCTACCGGGAGACAAAACAGCAGGTCAGAAAATCAGCCCGCCACCGGAGACCGTGGTGGCGGGCTGATTGGAGAGGGTTCAAAGCTGACACGGATGCCGGTGGTTCCGCAATTCACCCTCCAGGCGACGTCGTGAGCAGCTTGGCCATCGTGTCGGCGATCGCCTGATGGCCGCGCCGGTCGACGTGCGCGTAGACGTCGGCGGTGACGGCGACATTCTCGTGGCCCAAGTGGCGGCTGACGTTGACCAGCGGTTCACCGGCGGCGAGCAGCCACGACCCGCAGGTGTGGCGCAGGCAGTGCGGCGTGGGATTGTCGTCCAGCTTCGCCTTGGCGACGGAGCGGTCCCACATCGCGCGGAATGCCGGGTAGCGCACCGGGCCGCCGTGGGCGTTGGTGAACAGCCACTCGTGGTCGTAGTCCAAGGCGTCGAGCACGTCCTTGGGGATGTTGACGGTGCGGCGGCTGCGCTTGGTCTTCGGCGGCCCGATGTAGTAGCCCTTCGACGCGTACTTCCACGCTCGCCGGACCTTGACGGTCCCCGCTTCCCGGTCGACGTCTCCGGGCTTGAGCGCGGACACCTCACCCCACCGGAAGCCGCTGGCGACCATGAACCTCAGCATCGGCTTGTAGTGGTCGATCGTCGCGTCGAGCAGCGCGGCGAACTCCTCGTGGCTGAGCATCCGAACGTCGTCGCCGTCGATGTCGTCGTCGCTAGCCTCACCGGTGGCCCGCGGCAGCCGACGGCCAGCCGCAGGGTTGGCAGGTATGTGCTTGGGGACGGCGGCGGCCAGCGCGCCGGACAGGAAGCCGTGAAGATTGCGGATCGTCTTCGGCGTGGGCACGCGTCCCGTCTTGGTGCGCGGCGTGGACTCGAGGTGCTTGACCCAGCCGGCGATGTCTTCCTCGGTCAGCTTGGCCAGCGGGATGTTGCCCAGGTGGGGTTCGATGTCTTGCCGCAGGTACCGCTCGTAGCTGTCGAGCGTGTACTGCTCAACGCCGGTGAGGTTGTCGATGTGGCGGCGAACCCACTGCGCGACGGTCATCGCGGGGGCCGGATCGTCGGTGCGGATCTCGTAGCCATGGAGTTCGAGCGCCCGGCCGATCCCGTGGGCTTTGATCGCCGCCTTGAAGGCTTCGGCCAGCTTCTCGTCGCGGAACGTCAGCACCCGCTGGCCGCCGTCGAGCCGGTAGAGAACGGCGTAGGACTTGTCTCCGTTGGCCCGCTCGCGGGTGCGGATCGACGCCCAGAAGTCCTGAGCGTTTGTCAAACCGTTTGTCATACGGTCAGATCGTACTATAGTTGCAGCTCAGAAGGTGGAGCTAAGGGGACTCGAACCCCTGACCCCCACACTGCCAGTGTGGTGCGCTACCAGCTGCGCCATAGCCCCATGTCGTGCCAGTCGAAGCTACACCACTGGTAACCGTCCATCAAAGTTGCTGGTCACGCCAGCTCGACCTCCGCCTCCGACGGCTGCACGCCGGCCATGCCGGCGGGCTCGGGCCGCGTCTCCGGCGCCACCACCCAGCCCAGCGCGGCGACCAGCAGCACGAGCCCGCTGATGGCGAACGCCCAACCGAAGCCGAACCGCTCGGCGACCCAGCCGACCGTCACCGAGCCGACGATGGCCCCCAGGTCGGACAGCATCTGCACCGCCGCGACCGGTATCCCGGCCCGCGCCTCGCTGCCCAGGATGTCGGCGACCGCGGCCTGCATGGGCGACATGAAGATGCCCGTCGTCGCGCCGGAGATCGCCGCCGCGACCATGAACGCCACCAATGACGACGTCGCTCCCAGCGCCACGGTTGCCACACCGGAGGTCGCCAGACCGACAATCAGCAACATGCGCCGGCCCATCCGGTCGGACAGGTAGCCGCTGGGAATCACTGCCAAGGCGTTGCCGGCCGCGAACGCCGCCAGCGCCACGCCGATGACGCCGACGCTGCGACCCATGACATCCGACAGGAACAGCGGCACTAATGCGACGCGCAGCCCGAACGCGGCCCAACCCGTCGCGAAGTTGGACAGCAATGCCGACTGATACGCGCGGAACCGCAGCGCCTCTCGCATCGTCACCGTCGATCGTGTCGGCGGCGGCGGCGCCGCCAGCTGCGAGTTCCGCAGGCTGAAGAACAGCACCACCGCCACGCCCAGCATCGCGACGCCGTACGCGATGAACGGCGCCGTCAACCCCCACGCCGCCGTCAGACCGCCGATCGCCGGGCCGCCCACCGCGCCCACCATGAATGACGTGGTGAACATGCCCGCGATGCGGCCGCGTGCGTCGGCCGGGCTGATGTGGATCATCAGCCCCAGCGCCGAGACGTAGAACATCGTCGAGCCGACGCCGCTGACCCCGCGGAACAGCAGCAATTGCCAGTAGGTCTGCGAGTATGCGCACGCAATCGTGGACAACGCGACGACCAGCAAACCGCCGATATAGATGCGCCGTTCACCCAGGCGCTGCGCCAGCAGGCCGCTGACCGGTGCGAAACACAACCGCGTCAGCGAGAAGACGGTGACCAGGAAGGTCACCGCGGCGATGCTGACCCCGAAGGTGCGGGCAAAGGCCGGCATCGCCGGGGACACCACCCCGTAGCCGAGCGCGATCATGATGTTCGCCCAGCTCAAGATCCACACTTCGCGCGGCAGCCGCGCGGATCGGACACCGGGTTCCCCCGAACGGTCGCGTCGGAGGCAAAAGGTCACCCAATGACTTTATTAACTACCTCACGCGCGGATTCCTGCACCTGGGCCAAATGCTGCGGACCGTTGAACGATTCCGCGTAAATCTTGTACACGTCCTCGGTGCCGGAGGGCCGCGCGGCAAACCAGGCGTTGGCGGTGGTGACCTTCAGCCCGCCCAACGGCGCGCCGTTGCCCGGCGCGGCGGTCAGCTTCGCGGTGATCGGCTCGCCCGCCAACTCCGTCGCGCTCACCTCATCGGCCGACAGCTTCGACAGCCTGGCCTTCTGCTCGCGGTCGGCCGGCGCGTCGACCCGCGCGTAGAACGGCGCGCCGTACTCGGCGGTGAGCTCGTCGTAACGCTGCGAGGGGCTCTTGCCGGTGACGGCCAGGATCTCCGAGGCCAGCAGCGCCAGGATGATGCCGTCTTTATCGGTGGTCCACACCGAGCCGTCACGCCGCAGGAACGACGCCCCGGCGGACTCCTCACCGCCGAAGCCGATGGTGCCGCCGATCAGGCCGTCGACGAACCACTTGAACCCCACGGGCACCTCGACCAGCTTGCGGCCGATGCCGGCGACCACCCGGTCGATGATCGACGAACTGACGGCGGTCTTGCCGACGGCGATGCCGTCCGGCCACGACGGCCGATGCGTGTACAGGTAGTCGATGGCCACCGCCAGGTAGTGGTTGGGGTTCAGCAGCCCGGCGTCGGGCGTGACGATGCCGTGGCGGTCGGAGTCGGCGTCGTTGCCGGTGGCGATCTGATAGTGCTCGCGGTTGGCGATCAGCGACGCCATCGCGTCCGGGGAGCTGCAGTCCATCCGGATCTTGCCGTCATGGTCGAGCGTCATGAACCGCCACGTCGCGTCGACGAGCGGGTTGACCACGGTCACGTCCATGTTGTGTCGTTCGGCGACGGCCGCCCAGTAGTCCACGCTGGCACCGCCCAGCGGGTCGGCGCCGATGCGCACGCCGGCCGCCCGGATCGCGTCCAGGTCGACCACGTTGGGCAGGTCGTCCACGTAATGGCTCAGGTAGTCGTGGCGCTGCACGGTCTGCAGGGCGCGCGACAGCGGGACCCGGTTGATCGCCGACGCCTCGCGGAGCAGCTCGTTGGCGCGCTTGGCGATCGCGTTGGTCGCGTCGGTGTCCGCCGGCCCGCCGTTGGGCGGGTTGTACTTGAAGCCGCCGTCCGACGGGGGGTTGTGCGAGGGGGTGACGACGATTCCGTCGGCAAGCGCCTCGGTGCGGCCGCGGTTGTAGGTGAGGATCGCGTGGCTGACCGCGGGCGTCGGCGTGTATCGGTCCCGGGCGTCGATCATCGTCACGACGTCGTTCGCGGCCAGCACCTCCAGCGCCGACACCCAGGCGGGCTCGGACAGCCCGTGCGTGTCGCGGCCGATGAACAGCGGCCCGGTGGTGCCGTGCGCCGCGCGGTACTCGACGATGGCCTGGGTGATCGCCAGAATGTGCGCCTCGTTGAAGGCCCCGTTCAGGGCCGAGCCGCGATGTCCCGAGGTGCCGAACGCCACCTGCTGCGCGACGTCGTCGGGGTCCGGCTGCACCGAGTAATAGGCCGTCACCAGGTGGGGCAGGTCGACGAGGTCTTCGGGCTGAGCCGGCTGACCGGCACGGGGGTGGGCCATGGACAACAATTGTGCCCGCACTGTGGCGGTTTGACCGAGCAGGCACGGTCTCGCCGTCTCGGGTACTCCCCGGGTTCACCCGCCGGTCAGGCACACCCCTACGCTGCGAAGCGCAGCCGAAATGCGAAGGGAGGCACGCGTGACGCACGACTATCGCGAGTTGGGTGCCGTCTTCGCCGGCGGGGCGCTGGGCACGCTGGCTCGCGCGGCGTTGAGCACGCTGGTCGACGCCGATCCGGACGGGTGGCCTTGGCCGACCTTCGCCGTCAACATCGTCGGCGCCTTCCTCATCGGGTATTTCACGACCCGGCTGCTGGAGCGGCTCCCGCTGTCGAGTTACCGCAGACCCCTGCTGGGGACCGGCTTCTGCGGCGGGCTCACCACCTTCTCGACCATGCAGGTCGAGACGCTGCGGATGATCGAACACGGCCATTGGGTGCTGGCCACGACATATACCCTCACCAGCATCCTGCTCGGGCTGGCGGCGGCGCACCTGGCCACCAAGTTGGTGCGGCGGGTCCGGGTGCGCGGGTGAGCGCCACCGCGACGGCGCTGCAGTGGACCGGTGTGATGGTGATCGGCGGCATCGGCTCGGTGCTGCGGTTCGTGGTGGACCGGGCGGTGGCGCGCCGGGCGGCGCGCCCATTCCCGTTCGGTACCCTCGCCGTAAACGTCAGCGGCGCCGCACTTTTGGGGTTTCTCGGCGCCCTGGTGCTGAACAAGGAGGCAGCGCTGCTGGCCGGAACGGCCTTCGTCGGCGCCTACACGACGTTTTCCACCTGGATGTTGGAGACCCAGCGGCTCGGCGAGGAGCGTCAGCTGCGCACAGCGGTCGCCAACGTCGTCGTCAGCGTCCTGCTCGGAGAGGCGGCGGCGTTGCTGGGACAGCAGATCGGCCAACACCTGTAGCGGTGCTCAGGCCCCTTGGTGGGCGGGAAGGTCCTGCGGGGTGCGCGGCAAAACGTAGAGCGCCATTCGCCGGTTCGCCATGTCGTGCTCGCCGAGAAACGTGCACCCGCCGCGCTCACAAAACTTGCGCGCCAACACGTTGCGATGGTCGGGGTCGAACATGATCCGGCGACACTGCGGATCGAGGGTCAGGATGCTGGTCACCAGGTACGGCAACAGGAAACTGACGTGCCCCTTTTCGATGTATTCCAGATCGGCGACCGCAACGTGCAGCCCGAGATCGTGCGGATCGCTGGCATAGCGCGGACCGATGGAATCCTTTGCGGCACGGTACAATTCGATGTACGCACGATCCGTCCCGTCCAGCGTGGCGACGAAGGGACGAGAGAACTCGCCGTCGAGCTGCGCCCTGAGGTAGCGCCGCCAGCGCTGCGCCGGCCACGCCGATTCCCACGCCTCGGCCAGGTGCGGCCGATTCATCCATTCCGAGATCATGTCGGCGTCGGCGTCCGGGTCGGCCAGCCGCAGCCCGTACGGCTCGGGCAGTTCCGGGATGGGCGGCGGAGGCACGTTACGGATCTCCTCGGGCAGGTCCGTCAACTCCCGCGGCAGAATGGGCTCAGCGTTTGTCATCTCAACGCGAGAGCCTACGACGTTGCTGGTCGAAGGCGTTTTCCAGGGGCGCTGTCCACGTGTGGGCCAGCGCCGAGACCCACTCGGCCGCCGCGTCGGGCCGCTCGGGAGGCGCCTCGACGAGCACCAATTCGTCGACGCCCAACTCCGCCAAGGCGCCCACGTCGTCGGGACGCGGGTCGAGCAGCGCCACCGACAGCCGCAGCCGGCCTCGGTCCCGACCCGCCTCGGCGCACAGCCGGTCCAGCGTCGTTATCCGATCGCGCACGGCGGCCACACCGTCGATGTTGAAGCCGTACCAGCCGTCACCCCACGCCGCCACGCGCCGCAGTGCCGCGTCGCTGTTGCCTCCGACCACAACGGGAACACGAGAGCGCACCGGCTTGGGGTTCACTCGAATCGAGTTGAAACGGACCGTTTCTCCGGTGAACGACGCGACGTCGTCTCGCCACAGCGTGCGCATGGCGTCGACGTACTCGGCGGTCCGGGCGGCGCGACCCGCGAACGGCACGCCGAGCGCGTCGAACTCGTCGCGGGACCACCCAATGCCCACTCCGAGCGTCAGCCGCCCGCCGCTGAGTCGATCCAGGCTGGCCGCTTGCTTGGCCACCACCACCGGATGATGTTCGGGCAGCAGGAGCACGCCCGTGGCGATGCCGATCCGGGACGAGGCGGCCGCGGCGAAGCTCAGGGCGATCATGGGATCGAGCCAATCCGCCTCCGCTGGAACGGCGATGACGCCCTCATCGGAGTAGGGATAGCGCGAAGCCGGCCGGTCGACCATGACCACGTGTTCGCCCGCCCACAGGGTCGCGAAACCGCAGTCGTCCGCGCGCGCCGCCACGGCGTCGATCACCGCGCGGTCGGAGCCGGCACCGATGCCCAGCGCATGCAAGCCCAGCCGCATGCCCCGATGGTCTCACGGCGCTCGGCGGCGCTGCGCCTCGCTCAGTAGTGGTAGGTGTCCGACGGCGCCGGCGAGTGGTCGCGTTCCTCGTCGTCGAACGTCGACGCCTCGATGCCGTATGCCCGGGCCAATTCCAGGATCTTGGTGGCGCGGGCGATGCGGGGCAGATCGGAGCCGTTGCGGATCTCTCCGCCGTCGCGCTCGAACTCCGCGAAAAATTCCTTGGCCCAGGCGATCTCGTCCTGCGACGGTGACAGGCCGTCGTTGACGACGGCGCATTGGTCGGGTGACAGGCAGATCTTGCCGGTCATGCCGAACTCGGTCGAGACCGCGGTGGCCTCGATCAGCTTGCGCGGATTGGAGCCGATGGTCGGCCCGTCGATCGCGCTGGGCAGCCCGGCCGCCTTCGAGGCGATGGTGAACCGGGAGCGCGTGTAGGCGAGCGTGGCCGGGTCCTCACCCAACCCGGTGTCACGGCGGAAGTCACCGATGCCGAAGGCTAACCGGAAGGTGCCCTTGGCCGACGCGATCTCGGTGACGCGCTCCAGCCCCCTCGCCGTCTCGACCAGGGCCACGATCGGCACGTCGGGCAGGCGTTTGGCGGTCTCGGCGACGTGGTCGACCGACTCGACCATCGCCAGCATCACCCCGCCGACCGTGGTGCCCGTCAACGCGGCCAGGTCGTCGGCCCACCAGGGCGTGCCGAACCCGTTGATGCGAACCCAATCGGTGTTGCCGGCCCGCAACCACTGCACGACGTTGTCGCGCGCGGTGTGCTTGTCCTTGGGCGCCACCGCGTCTTCGATGTCGAACACGACGATGTCGGCGCGGGAATGCACCGCCGCCTGGAACCGGTCGTCGTGCGCGCCGTTGACCAGAAGCCAACTGCGGGCGAGCACCGGGTCGATGCGTGAGCCGATGTCGTCGGGCTCGATCGCGCTGCTGTTGACCTGCTCGTACATGTCTGTCCGTCGTCTCGTCGTGGGGCCGCGTCGCCCCTCACCGTAGCGATACGCCCGCAACGCACCCCACCGACGGCCCTCCCCCACGCGCGCAAAACCCCGCCCGGGCGGATGTACTCGCCCGGGCGGGGGACTTTGCTACGCCGGTTGGCTTGACGCCCCGGCAACGTGCTAGTTGATGCCGACGACGTCCTGCGCGATGGCGGCGACGCGCGTCTGAGCGGCCGAGACGACCCGCTGCCGGTTCTTGTTCGCCTCCTCGTAGGCGATGATGACCCGGACGTCGTTGGGGCTGGTCAGGTCCTTGACGGCGGCCACCGCGTCGTTGACGTTGAGCTCGTCGTACTCGGGGATCGGCAGCTCGTCGGCGTCCAGGACACCGACCGCGCTGCGCGCGGTGTGCAGCGCGTCGGCGGTCTGCCGGGCGCCCTCGTTGCGGGTGACCTTCTCGGCCGCCTCCAGGGCCGCGTCGCGCGACGCGGCGAGCGCCTTGGCCGCAACCTCTCCGGCGTGGGCGCTGCGGTTGATCAGCTCGTTGAGTGTGGGCCGCGCGGAGCGCAGCGCGTCCGCGGCCCGATCGATGCTGCGCGCCGACCAGGAGACCGGCAGGTTCACCAGCTTCACCGCGGTGCCGGTCGCCGCCTGCACCGGCGTGCGACGCAGCGCGGCCGGCCCGCCCAGGGCGTCCTCGGCGAGCACGGTGGTCAACCACTCGACGGTGGCCGAGTGCGCCGTGATCAGGCGAGTCGCCAAGTTCTCGACGTTCGGCAGCTCCGCCGCCACGGCCAGCGCCTTGAGGTAGCGGGACCGGTCCAGGAGCTGGTCCTCCAGCGCAAGGTCGCCCAGCAGCGCCTCGTCGAACGGCTGGGCCTGCTCCGCGAGCGCCTTGAGCGCCGCGGCTACGCGGCCCAGCAGCGGTCCGATCACGTCGGGCACCCCGTCGAGGTCGCGGATGGCGGCCTCGATCGCGTCCGAGCGTTCCCGGGCGTTGGCGGCGTTCTGGGACAGCTCACGCTGCACCGCCTCGGTGCGTGCCTGCGCAACGCGGGTCTCCGCGATCTGGATCTCGGTGTTGGTCAGCTGGTGCAGGGCCCGCAACTGCGCCAGTACGGTGGTCCGGTCCGATGAAGTCATGTCAGCATTCGCCTCCTGTGCGTTGATGGCTTGGTTCGGCATGAAATTGCCTTCCCTATTCGGCTACCCACCGACCCGTAACCGGCTAACATCCTCACCCGGATGTGACGCATCTCGCTTTTTCGAGCCCCTCCTTCGGCGCGCGTGCCGGGCCCGTACCACTCTCGAGAATGGCGAAATGGCTTGCGGCACACAACTATTGCGGACAGTCAGGTCCCGTCGACCCGCGGCACGTGAGCCGTTTAGGCGCCTCAACAGCGGGTATGCCTGAGCGGGCCGCACACAGCCCGTAGTGCGCACACTCCATTTCCCAGACCATTGGAGGTATTGGCGATGTCAGACATGATTGTCGAATCGCCCGAGGAAGTCGTCGCTTTCCTGAAGGCGCAACACAACCTCATCGAGGACATGTTCGACGAGGTCCTCCACGCCTCGGACCCGCAAGCGCGGGAGAAGCCTTTCGCGGCGCTGCGCCAGCTGCTGGCCGTGCACGAGACCGCCGAGGAGATGGTGGTGCATCCGCGGGTGCGCCGCGAATCGGACAGCGGTGACGCGATCGTCGACGCGCGGCTCGAGGAAGAGCACGCCTCCAAAGAGCTGCTGTCGAACATCGAAAAGCTCGACATCACCTCCCAGGAATTCGTCGACCAGGTCACCAAGCTGCGGGAAGCCGTTCTCGAGCACGCCCGGCAGGAGGAGGCCGAGGAGTTTCCCGTGCTGCAAAAGCAGCTCGACGAGGACGACCTGAAGCGGATGAGCGCCGCGGTCCGTGCCGCCGAGGCCATCGCGCCCACCCACCCGCATCCCGGCGTGGAGTCGGCGAAGAAGAACTTCGCGCTCGGCCCGTTCGCCTCGATGCTCGATCGGGCCCGCGATCTCATTGGCCAGGCGCTCGGCTAGGCGGTCACGTCGGCGCACGTCGAGAGCCGCACTTTCCGTAGTGTCGGTGCGGTGAGCGTCGCACCGGACATGACCGTTTCGCTACAGCACGGGTTCCTGCACGCGCTGCCGGAGATGGCCGTGCGGTGGCAGGCCGAGACCTTCGCGGACCCGCAGCTCTTGATCCTCAACGAGCGGCTGGCCGGCGAGCTGGGCCTGGACGTCGCGTGGTTGCGCGGCCCCGACGGGGTGCGGTTTCTGGTCGGCAACTGGCTGCCCGTCGGCGCCGCTCCCGCCGCCCAGGCCTACGCCGGCCACCAGTTCGGCGGGTTCGTCCCGCGACTGGGCGACGGGCGCGCGCTGCTGCTCGGCGAGCTCGCGGCCGGGGACGGACAGCTTCGGGACATCCATTTGAAGGGGTCGGGCCCGACGCCGTTCGCCCGCGCCGGCGACGGACTGGCCGCCGTCGGGCCGATGCTGCGCGAATACGTCGTCAGCGAGGCGATGCACGCGCTCGGGGTGCCGACCACCCGCTCCCTGGCCGTCGTGGGCACCGGGCGCCCGGTCCACCGCGAGACGATCCTGCCGGGGGCCGTCCTCACCCGCGTCGCCCGCAGCCACCTGCGGGTAGGCAGCTTCCAGTACGCCGCGCAGTACGCGGCGTCGGCGGGCCCCGGCGGGCTGGAGCTGTTGCGCCGCCTGGCCGACTACGCAATCTCCCGGCACTACCCCGACGCCGCGAACGCCGAACGCCCCTACCTGGCCCTATTCGAGGCCGTGGTCGACGCTCAGGCGTCGCTGCTGGCCCGCTGGATGCTGATCGGCTTCGTGCACGGGGTGATGAACACCGACAACATGACCATTTCCGGTGAGACGATCGATTACGGGCCCTGCGCCTTCATGGAGGCGTACGACCCCGAGACCGTCTACAGCTCGATCGATCATTGGGGGCGCTACTCCTACGGCAATCAACCGTTGGTCGCCGGTTGGAACCTCGCCCGCTTCGCCGAAACCCTGCTGCCGTTGATCTCCGCCGACACCGACGAGGCGATCACCCTCGTGGAGGGGTCGTTCGGCATCTTCCAGCAGCGCTACGACGCGGTGTGGGGCGCAGGGATGCGCGCCAAACTCGGCCTACCCGACGGACTCGACGGCGCTGTCGCGACACCGCTCATCGACGACCTGCTCGGCCTGCTGACGGCCAGCCACGTCGACTACACCTCGTTCTTCCGGCACCTGGGTCGCGCGGCGCGCGGCACCACGCTCGCCGACGCCGAACCCGCGCGTGGGCTGTTCGCCGACCTCGCCGGCTTCGACGAGTGGTTGTGCCGCTGGCGGGCGTTGGGCCCGGACGCCGCGTCGATGGACCGCACCAACCCGATCTACATCCCGCGCAACCATCTCGTCGAGGAGGCCCTGACCGCCGCCACGGCGGGCGACGTGACCGCGCTCGAGCGACTGCTCGCCGCAGTCACCGCACCCTACGACGAGCGGCCCGGCCTCGAGCGCTACGCCGCTCCCGCCCCCGACGACTTCGGAACCTACCAAACCTTCTGCGGGACATGACCTTTCACTAGACGCGTCGGACGCTTTCGGGTGCGTCCGGTTTGCGGGTCGTCCGGCGCGCCGCCCCCCACAACCCGGTGCCGACGCCCACGGCGGCGCCGCCCAGCCCGATCACCCGTTGCGAAGGCTTGAGCTGTTCGTGCACACCCCAACCGCCGAGGAGATCGGCCGCGTCGGCCCCAGCCGACGCGAGGAACCAGCCGCGGGTGTTGCGGCCGCGCAGCCCCGCCACCGCCAGCAACCCGCCGATGAGTGCGTCGCGATAGCCCATGGAGCGCAACAACAATTGCGCCGTGGGCGTCGGCTCGTCGGGGTCACCCCAGAGCCGGTTCGCGCGCAAGGGGTCGGCGAGAAACGAGATGCCGGAGGCGAATCGGATGCTGCCCGCCAGGAGTGCGGCTCGGTCGATTGACATGGTCAATCAGCCTAGGAGCACGCCGTCGCGCCGCGCAGGGACCCCCGAATATCGACCGGCGCGCCGACGGCTCAGGCCGCGCCTGGGGTGATGATCGGGAAGTCGATGATGGGCCACTGCGAGGGCGGCAACGGAGTCGGCGGCGGGGGTGGCGGCGGAGTGATCGGCTGACCCAGGTGCGCGGGGCAGTACGCGCTCGCGGCGATCATGGTGAATTGGGCGGCGCCGTCCATGGTGAAGCCGGGATTGGCGTTGGACACGTTTTTGATGACGTCGTATTCGGGGTTGCCCTGATCCATCAGCTGGCACGCCCGCTTGCCCACTCCGATGGCGACGTTGGGACTTTCGAAGGTGATGCCGGCCTGCTTGAGTGCCGCCAGGAAGCTGGCGTCCGAGCCCCCCGGGCTGGGGTCGGCATGTGCCGCGGAGGCCCCCGCGACCGCGGCGGCGAGGCCCGCCAGCATCACAACCAATCGCATGGCCTTCATCCTCGTACAGATCGGCGCCGTTGTCCTGTCGGGTTCTCGGACTATTAACGAGCGGATCACCTATACGCAATACGGGCCTAGCACGCGTCCCGGCGTCGAAAGTTGCTGTGATACACAGGGGAGGTCCGCACCGAACCGTGCGGTGAAAGGGTTTGGCTTGCGCGACGATCGACTGTTGCTTCCCGGCCAGACGTGCTGGCGCGTGGAGACCGCCGATCAGTTCGCCTGCATCGTCGACGCGGCCGACTACTTCAAGCACGTCAAGGCCGCGATGCTGCGCGCCCGGCATCGAATCATGGTGATCGGCTGGGACCTCGACTCCCGGATGACCTTCGAACGCGGCAAGAAGACCCTGCCGGGCCCGAATCAGCTCGGCGCGTTCCTGTACTGGTTGCTGTGGAAACGGCCGACGCTCGACATCTACTTGCTCAAGTCCAACCTGCGCCTGCTGTCGGTCTTCGACAGCATCTGGGGCAACTTCGCCCCGGTAGCGCTGGTCAACCAGATCAGCAGCAGGCGGCTGCACTTCGCCATCGACGGCGCGCATCCGGTGGGCGCGGTGCATCACCAGAAGATCGTCGTCGTCGACGACGCGGTCGCGTTCTGCGGCGGCATCGACCTCACCCTCGAGCGGTGGGACACGCCAGACCACGAGCACGCCAGTCGCGACCGGCGGGCGGCCGGGCGCGGCTACGGCCCGCGCCACGAGATCGCGGCCGCGGTCGACGGCGCCGCCGCGCGCGGGCTGGGGGCGGAGGCGCTGCGGCGCTGGCAGACCGCGACCGAGCAGGAGCTGGCGCCGGTCGAACCCAAACACAGCGCCTGGCCCAGCAGGCTCGTTCCGCTGCTCCGTGACGTCGAGGTCGGCATCGCGCGCACCCTGCCCGAATCGCAGGCGGCCCGCGAGGTCCGGGAGGTGGAGGCGCTCAACCTGGCCGCCATCGACGCCGCCCGCCACACCATCTACATCGAGAACCAGTACTTGGCGGCCCGGCGCATCGTCGAGGCGCTCGCCGCGAGACTCCGCGAAGCCGACGGCCCCGAGATCGTCATCACGATCGCGCGCCGCGGCAACAACCCGCTGGAGCGCGAGACCATGGACAGCGCCCGCCACGACCTCATCCGCCTGCTGTGGGAGGCCGACGAGCATCGCCGGCTGGGCGTCTATTGGCCCGAGACCAGCGGCGGTACGCCGATCTACGTCCATGCCAAGGTGATGATCGTCGACGACCGACTGCTGCGCATCGGCTCGTCGAACATCAACAACCGGTCACTGGGCTTCGACAGCGAATGTGACATCGCGATCGAGGCGAACCCGGACCGCGCCGAGGACGCCGAGGTGCGCGGCCTCATCACGGGGGTGCGTAACCAGCTGATCGCCGAGCATCTCGGCCTCACCGTCGAGCAGCTGCAAGACGCTCTCGTTGAGCGGAGTTCACTTCTGCGCGCCGTCGAGTCGCTGCGCGGCACCGGACGGACGTTGCGGCGCTTCACCGCGCGTACGGTGGCCGGCGAGGCGGGTCCGCTGGCCGAGAATGACCTGATGGATCCCGACCATGTCCCCCGCTCGCTGACCCGGACCGTGCAGCGGTTCCTCACCGGGCTGCGGAACTGATCCGACTGCTTACGGATAAGCCTGCAGCTCAACGTCGTTGGCCGCGGCGTTGCCGAACCGCCTGCCGAACAGGTTCGTCGCGGCGTTGGCGGCCGGACTCGCCAGCACCCGAGCCCCGGCCCGCAAAGCGCGGATGCCGGCCCGGGTGCGGGGATTGGCCAGCCGCAGCACCGCGGGTCGAACGTTTTGCGCGGCGTTGACGTGCGGCCGCATAAAGCTCTCGTAGCGGTCGAACGCCGCCGTGTAATCCGTTGTCCGAGAGAGCTCTTCGGCCAAGACATACGCGCCGATCAGCGCGAGGCTCGAACCGCCGCCACCGACCGGGGACACGCAGAACGCGGCGTCACCGAGCAACACCACATTGCCCTTGCTCCAGCGCGGCGCCCGGACCTGCCCAAGCGCGTCGAAGTACATCGGCGCGTCGTCGAGTTCGGCCAAGATGCGTGGTGCGGCCCAGCCCGCGTCCGCGAAGGTCGCCCGCAGCACCGCGATCTGGTCGTCGCGGCGAATCCTTTGCAGGCCGCGCACCTCGGAGAGGAAGCTCAGCATCGCCCGGCTCGTCCCGAGGTTGTCAGGCCGCAGGTGCACGGCGCGCGAGCCGGGCGCGTGATACCAGTTCCACCACCGGTCGTCGGACTCCCGTCGCGGGATGGTCAGGTACGCCATGTACATGCCCAATTCGGTGATCGCCACGGAGGTCACGAATCTGCGTGTGGCCGAACGTAATCCGTCGGCTACGACGACCACGTCCGCATTGAGGGACGTGCCGTCGTCGAGCAGCGTGGTGACCCGGTGACCGTCGTCGATCAGGTCGGTGATCCGGGTGCCGAAACGGTATTCGGTGACGTCGATGGTCCGTTCGACGAGGATGCGGGACAGCTCACCGCGCAAGATTTCGAACTCGGCTGTGGGACCGTCGAATCGGGCCGACGGGTCGACCGGGAACGACGCCGCGGCCGCGCCGGCCTCGTCGACGAAGCGCATGCCGACCTCTTCGGTGCTGGCTGCACGGATCTCGTCCTCGATGCCCATGCGGCGCACGACCTCACGCGCGGCGCCGCGCACGTCGATGTTGTGCCCCTCGTCGCGGCGGCGCGCAGCGCGTTCGACGACGGTGGTCCGCCAGCCCCGCGCCGCCAGTTGGTGCGCCAACGCCGGGCCGGCGATACCGGCTCCAGAGATGACGGCATGAGGTGCGTCCGCGACTCGTTCCATCGGTCAAGACAGTTGCCCGATGGGCCGGGCGGGAAACCTCACCGGCGGCGGCCTACCCGGCGCCCTTGCCGTTGTCGACTCGGTAGACGGCGCCGTGTACCGCGGCCGCGGCGTCACTGGCCAGAAACGCGATCACCTTCGCCACGTCGAGGGGTTGCATCATGCCGCGCGGCGAGGCGGTGCGCATGATCAAGTCGTAATTGGGGTCCTCCGGTGCGCTGAATTGCTCGATCTGCGGGGTGAGCATGCCGCCGGGACAGACGGCGTTGACGCGCAGGCGATCGGCCGTGTACTCGACCGCCAGGGCGCGGGTCAGCCCGATCAAGCCGTGCTTGGCGGCGCAGTAGCCGGCTGAATACGCCTGACCTTCGACGCCGGCGATGGAGCTGACGTTGACGATGTTGCCGCCGCGTCGTAGCAGGTGCGGCAGCGCCGCCCGGCACAGGGAGAAGGGACCGGTGAGGTTGACCGCCAGGTCCTGCGCCCAGTCGTCGTCGGTCATCGATTCCGTTCGGCGCATCTGGTGTTTGCCCGCGACGTTGACCAGCACGTCGAGTCCCTCGAACTCCCCCACGCAACGCTCGATCGCGTCGCGGCAGGCCTGGGCGTCGGCGACGTCCACCACCGCGTACGTCCCCCGGTCCACGTCGGCGAACACCTGCTCCAAGCGGGCGGTGTCGCGCCCGACGCCGTAGACGGTGGCGCCCTGCCGCGACAGCTCCCGGGCCGTCTCGGCGCCCAGCCCCGACGACGCTCCGGTGACGAACGCGACCTTGCCCTGCAGTGCTGACATCAAAGATCCCGTCGTTCGCAGCGGTGCTGGCCAACCATTCCTAACACCCCGGTTGGGTCGCCCGTGGATCCAGGTTGGCGCGGGGGTTGCCAGGCTCGGCTCAGTAGGACCGCGCCCGGGCAAGGCCGCCCCGGAGCACCTCGTAGGCGGTCGGCATTGCCCGGCCGAGGGCGTCGGGTGCCCAGCGTGCGAGTCGAAGCCTGCGCCGCACGCGGCGCTCGGCCATCACCACGAGCAGGCCGAGCGCGCGGCCGCCGATCGCCACTCGGGTCGTTCGGCGCCTGCGCGACGACCGCGTCGAACCGGCGCGCCGGCCGAGGTGGTAGCCCAGGCACAGCGCCGCCGCGAACGCACCCAGGACCGCGAGCGCCGTCATGAGCACTGAGCCTCCCGCCCGCCGGTCGCGTGCAGGTCACGCCGGGGACACACCTCGGCGAATAACCGCACGCAGCGGGCGGACGGCGGCATCCGATCGACGTTTTGGGACAATGTCGGGCATGGCGCGCTCCTTCGATGTCGTTGCGGAATCGCCCGCCAGCGTCGAGCAGATCCATGCGGCGTTCGCGCGTGAGGCGTATTGGCGAGCCCGCATCGCCGCCGGCGGCGCCGAGGCGGTGACCACGCTGGACGCCCTGGAC
>NZ_LZJC01000087.1 GCF_001666755.1 Mycobacterium sp. E1214
CGGGTTGACGCTGCGCCAGACGCTGCGTGAGTTCAGTGGGTCCGGGCACCGGGTGATCGTGGGGTCCCCCGTCGACGTGGCCGATACCATCGAGCGGTGGTTCGTTGCCGGCGCCGCCGACGGTTTCAACCTGATGCCCGACGTCTTCCCGGACGGCCTTGAGGTGTTCGTCGACGAGGTGGTGCCGATCCTGCGCTCGCGCGGCCTGTTTCGCGCGTCGTATGCGGAACCGACGTTGCGCGAACGGTTCACGGGCGCCCCGTTCACGGCGGCGGCCTGATGCATCTGTGGTACATCCCGAACACCGTCGAGCCCGGCCACCGCGGCGACGACACGGTGGCCGGTTGGGGCAGCCTGGACTACTCGGTGGACCTGGCGCTGCGCGCCGAGCGGCACGGCTGGGGCGGCGCGCTGATCGGCACCGGCTGGGGCCGACCCGACACGTTCACCGTCGCCACCGCGGTCGCGGCCCGCACCACCAACTTCACGCCGCTGGTGGCGGCGCGGCCCGGCTATTGGCATCCGGCGCACTTCGCCAGCGCGGCGGCCACCCTGCACCGGCTCAACGACGGCAAGTTGTTCATCAACATCGTCAGCGGCGTCGACGATCCGACCGCCTACGGCGACACCGAGCTCGACAAGTCCCGCCGCTACGACCGCACCCGCGAGTTCATGCGGCTGGTGCGCCGGCTGTGGCACGAGGACGACGTCACGTTCCACGGCGAGTTCTTCCGGGTCGACCATTCGACGCTGCAGCCGCGGCCCCTCGGCGCCGCCGACGGCCGGCACCCCGCGTTGTACTTCGGTGGGGCGTCGGCCGCCGCCGAGCAGGTCGCGGCCACCGAGGCCGACGTGCAGCTGTTCTGGGGTGAACCGCTCGACGGGATCGCCGAACGCGTCGAGCGGCTGAAGTCGCTGTCGGACAAGCTCGGTCGCGAGCACGCACCGCTGGAGTTCGGGTTGCGGATCACCACCCTGGTGCGGGACACGTCGGAGGAGGCGTGGCGCGACGCCGAGTCGAAGGTCGCGTCGCTGGCCGGCGCGCCGGCGCTGCTGGGCGCCGCCGCCCTGGGCGGCGGCTACCTGCTGGTGCACCTGGTCTCGCCCGCGGGGCTGGGCGCCGGCGACGTCAAGCTGGCCGTCGGCCTGGGCGCGCTGACCGGCTGCTTCGGCGCGCCGGTGTGGGCCTGCGCGGCGGTCGGGGCGCCGCTGCTGACCGCGCTGGTCGCGGTGGCGAGCCTGCCGTGGCGGGCCGGGCCGACGGTGCCGCACGGGCCGTCGATGTGCCTGGCCAGCGCCCTGGGCCTGGCGCTGCTCACGTGACGGGCAGCAGCGGCAGCAGCTGATCGCCGAGGCGGACCACCTCGGACTTGTACGGGGTGTCGCTCAGCACGAAGTGGGTGATCCCCAGGTCGGCGTAGCGACGCAGCGCGGCGGCCACCTCGGCGGCCGAGCCCACCAACCACGTCGTCCCGGCGCCCTCGCCGCCGTATCTGCTCGGCGCGGTGTACAGGCACGAGTCGAGCACCTCGCCCCGCTCGGCGAGGTCGCTGAGCCGCCGCTGGCCCTCGGCGGCTCCCGCGTTGTGCAGGCTCAATACCCGCGGCGCGCCGGCCAGCGACGCGACCTTCGACTCGGCGTCGCGCGACGTCGTATCCGCTCAGCGCGGCCATCCACAGCGCCACCGCCCCGGCCAGCACGCGCGTCAGGCTAGCCCAGGGCGGCGCTCATCGCCCCTCGCGGCGCGGGCAGCCCTGTGAACTGTTCCACCTGCGCGAACGCCTGGTGCAGCAGCATCTGCAGGCCGCTGATCACCCGGCCGCCCGCCGCCGCCACCGCGGCGGCCAGCGGCGTCGGCCACGGGTCGTAGACCGCGTCGAGCAGCACCGGCACGGCGGCCAGGGTGTCGGCGTAGCGCGCCCCGACGTCGGCGGGAACCGTGCTGACCAGCACCTGCGCGTCGGCGACCTGGCGGGCCAGCGCCGCGTCGTCCAGGCCGCAGAACTGCGTCGGCACCCCGAGGCGCGCGCCGAGGTCCACGAGCCGGGCCGCCTTGTCCGGGTCGCGCGCCACGACGGTGACGGCGGCGGCGCCGGCGTGCGCCAGCCCCATGAGCGCGGCCGGCGCCGTCCCGCCCGACCCGCACACCAGGGCCCGCCCGGTGACGGTCCCGACCGCCCCCGCGACGCCGTCGACGTCGGTGTTGTCGGCCCGCCAGCCGCGCGGCGTCCGGACCAGGGTGTTGGCGGCGCCCAGCAGCTCGGCGCGCGGGGTCCGCTCGTCGGCGAAGCGCAGCGCGGCGAACTTGCCCGGCATGGTCACCGACACCCCGACCCAGTCGGGCCCGAACCCGCCGACCACCGCGGGCAGCTCGTCGGCGTCGCATTCGATGCGGTCATAGGTCCAGCCGTCGAGTCCGAGCGCGCGGTAGGCGGCCAGGTGCAGCCGCGGGGATTTGGAGTGGGCGATCGGCTTGCCCAGCACCCCGGCTCTACGGCCGGGCGCTGTCGAGGACACCGTTGCGCTTGGCCAGCTCGATGTTGGCCAGATGCTGTTGGTAGTCGCGGGTGAACAGGGTGGTGCCCTGGTTGTCGATGGTCACGAAGTACAACCAGTCACCCGGCTCGGGATGCTCGGCCGCGCGCAGCGCGTCGGTGCCGGGCGAGCAGATGGCGGTGGCCGGCAGGCCCAGCGAGACGTAGGTGTTCCACGGGGTTCGCAGGGCCCGGTCGGCGTCGCTGGTGGCCACCTCGCGGCGGTCCAGCGGGTAGTTGACGGTCGAGTCGAACTCCAGCGTGTGGTGGGCGTGCAACCGGTTGTAGATGACTTGGGCCACCTTCGCGAAGTCCGGCGGGTTGGCCTCCTGCTGCACCAGCGACGCCACCACCAGGATGTCGTAGGGCGACAGCCCCATGGCCTGGGCGGTGTCGACGAGCCCGGACTTGGTGTATTCGCTGGCGCCGGCGCTGATGAGGCTGGCCAGGATGCCCTCGGCCGGCGCGGCGGGGTCGACGTTGAAGGTGCCAGGGGCGATCAGCCCCTCGATGCGGCGGTGGTCCTTGCCCAGTTCGGTGGCGGGTTGGACGGCCCACGGCGGGATCGCCAGCGCGGCGACGGTGCTGTCGGTGGCGGCCGCCCGCAGGTCCGCCACCGGGACGCAGTGCCGGTTACCGTCGAGGTCCACGCAGGTGGCCTGGGAGATCAGGGTGAAGATCCCGGGGTTGACCTTGTTGGTCTTCATGTCGGTGGTGTCGTCGAGCTGGCGTCCCTCCGGGATGACCAGCCGCCCCACCCGGCTCTTCGGGTCGGTCAGGCGCGTGACCGCGTCGGCGGCCGGGATCTCGGTGCGCACCCGGTAGAAGCCGGGCTGGATCGAGGTGATGGCGGTGTTGCCGTGCGCGGCGTTGACGAAGGCGCGGACGGTCTTGACCACCTGCTGGTGTTGCAGGGTCTCGCCGACCATGGTGGTCGAGTCACCGGCCTCGATCTGGATGACGACGTCCCGCTTCCCGCCGCCGCGGTAGTCGTCGCCGTTGCCGAACACGGTGTGCCACAGCTTCGTTCCGGCGAACACGCCGGCGATCACCACGACGACCAGCAGCGCCAGCGACACCCGGATGACGAAGCGGCGGCGGCGGCGGCTGGCCTCCGCGCGCCGGGCGGCGCGGCTCTTGCGCCGCGTCGGCTTGGCGGGCTCGGTCTCGGAGCGCTGGTCGCGCGCGCTGTCAACCATCGCCGGCCTCCCCCGGGCCGGTGCGGGCGGCGCGGCGCTGGTCGAGCCAGCTCTGCAGGATCGCCACGGCCGCCGCCTGGTCGATTACCGCCCGCTGCTCTTTGGCCCGCACACCCGCCGACCGCAGCGACCGCTGCGCGCTGACCGTCGTCAGCCGCTCGTCGGCGAGGCGCACCGGGGTGGGCGCCACCCGCTCGGCCAGGGCCTCGGCCAGCTCGATCGCGTCCAGCGCCGACTTACCGGTGCGGTCGGCCAGCGTCCGGGGCAAGCCGACGACCACCTCGACCGCCTCGAACTCGGCGACCAGCGCGGCCAGCCGCCGCAGGTGTTTTCCGGTGCGCTCGCGGCGCACGGTCTCCACCGGGGTGGCCAGGATGCCGTCGGGGTCGCTGCTGGCCACGCCGATGCGGACGGTGCCGACGTCGATCCCGAGCCGCCGTCCGCGCCCGGGATCCTCGCTCGGGCCGCCGGGCCGGTCGGGCAGGCGGTGCTGTGCCGGGCCCACTCAGCCGGCCCGCGCTATCACGGCGATCTCGTTGCGGACCGCGTCGAGCGCTGCGTCGATGCCGGCCGGATTCTTGCCGGAGCCCTGCGCCAGGTCGGGCTTGCCGCCGCCGCGACCCTCGACGGCGGTGGCGAGGTGCTTGATCAGGTCGTTGGCGCTGATGCCCAGGTCCTGAGCCGCGGGATTGGCGGCGATCGCGTACGGGACGGCGCCGCCCTCGCCCTCGGCGATCAGGGCGACCACCGCGGGGTCGCTGCCCAGCTTGCCGCGGATGTCGCCGACCAGGGAGCGCAGGTCGCCCGCCGTCACACCCGCGGACATCCGTTGCGCCACCACGCGAACGTTACCGACCTGCTGCGCGCCGGCGGCCGCGTTGGTCGCCGCCGCGCGGGCGCCGGCCAGCCGGGCGCGTTCGAGTTCCTTCTCGGCGGCCTTGAGCCGCTCGACGAGGCCGGCCACCCGGGCGGGCACCTCTTCCGAGGGCACCTTCAACGACGACGCGAGCCCGGCCATCAGCGCGCGCTCCTTGGCCAGGTGGCGGAACGAGTCCAGGCCGACGTAAGCCTCGACGCGGCGGACCCCGGAGCCGACGGACGACTCGCCGAGGATGGTCACCGGCCCGATCTGGGCGGAGTTGTGCACGTGCGTCCCGCCGCACAGCTCGATCGAGAAGGGCCCGCCGATCTCGACCACCCGCACCTCGTCGGGGTAGGCCTCGCCGAACAGCGCCATGGCGCCCATGGCCTTGGCCTTCTCGAGGTTCTCGGTGAAGGTGTGCACCTCGAAGTCGGCCTGCACGGCCTCGTTGGTCACCTCTTCGATCTGGGTGCGCTGCTCGTCGGACAGCGGCCCCTGCCAGTTGAAGTCGAACCGCAGGTAGCCGGGGCGGTTCAGCGAACCCGCTTGAACGGCGTTGGGCCCCAACACTTGCCGTAACGCGGCGTGCACCATGTGGGTGCCGGAGTGCCCCTGGGTGGCGCCCTTGCGCCAGCCGGGGTCCACCGCGGCGACCACGGTGTCGCCCTCGACGAACTCACCGGACTCCACGTTGACCCGGTGCACCCACAGGGTTTTGGCGATCTTCTGGACGTCGGTGACGGCCGCGCGGGCGCTCTCGCCGGTGCCGGTCCCGCTGATGGTGCCCGCGTCGGCGATCTGCCCGCCGGACTCGGCGTAGAGCGGGGTGCGGTCCAGGACGATCTCGACGCGCTCGGCCCCCTCGTGCGTGACCACCGGTACCCGCTTGCCGTCGACAAAGATGCCCAAGATCTTTGCCTCGGAGGTCAGCTCGTCGAAACCGGTGAACTCGGTGGGCCCGGCGTCGACCAGCTCGCGGTACGCGGTCAGGTCGGCGTGGGCGTGCTTGCGGGCGGCCGCGTCGGCCTTGGCCCGGCGCCGCTGTTCGGCCATCAGCTCGCGGAACCCCGCCTCGTCGACGGCCAGGCCTGCCTCGGCGGCCATCTCCAGCGTCAGCTCGATCGGAAACCCGTAGGTGTCGTGCAGCGTGAACGCGTCGGAGCCCGAAATGTGTTGCGCGCCGGACGCTTTGGTGGAGCCGGCCACGTCGTCGAACAGCTTGGACCCCGACGCGAGCGTCCGGTTGAACGCGGTCTCCTCGGCCACCGCGATGCGGCGGATCCGGTCGAAGTCGGCGACCAGCTCCGGGTACGACGGACCCATCGCGTCGCGCACGGTGGCCATCAACTCGCCCACGATCGGGCCGTCGATGTCGAGCAACTTGGCCGAGCGGATCACCCGCCGCAGCAGCCGCCGCAGCACGTAGCCGCGCCCGTCGTTGCCGGGTGTGACGCCGTCGCCGATGAGGATGGCCGCGGTGCGGCTGTGGTCGGCGATCACCCGGTAACGCACGTCGTCGGCGTGATTACCGGCGTCATAGGGGCGCGCGGCCGCCGCGGCCACCGTGTCGATCACCGGCCGCAGCAGGTCGGTCTCGTAGACGTTGTGCACGCCCTGCAGGATGAACGCCACCCGCTCGACGCCCATGCCCGTGTCGATGTTCTTGCGCGGCAACGGCCCCAGGATCTCGAAGTCCTCCTTCGAGGTGCCCTCGCCGCGCTCGTTCTGCATGAACACGAGGTTCCAGATCTCGATGTAGCGGTCCTCGTTGACCGCCGGGCCGCCCGCTTGCCCGAATTCCGGCCCGCGGTCGTAGTAGATCTCCGACGACGGCCCGCACGGGCCGGGGATGCCCATCGACCAGTAGTTGTCGGCCATGCCGCGGCGCTGGATCCGCTCGTCGGGCAGGCCGGCCACCTCGCGCCACAGCTGAGCGGCCTCGTCATCGTCGAGATACACTGTCGCCCAAAGCTTTTCAGGATCGAGCCCGTATCCGCCGGCGTCGACGCCCGCGGTCAGCAGGCCCCACGCCAGTTCGATCGCGCCGCGCTTGAAGTAGTCGCCGAACGAGAAGTTGCCGGCCATCTGGAAGAAGGTGTTGTGCCGGGTGGTGATGCCCACCTCGTCGATGTCCGGGGTGCGGATGCACTTTTGGATGCTCGTGGCGGTCGCATAGGGCGGGGTGCGCGCGCCCAGGAAGTACGGGACGAACTGGACCATGCCCGCGTTGACGAACAGCAGGTTGGGGTCATCGAGGATCACCGATGCGCTGGGCACCTCGGTGTGGCCCGCCTTCACGAAATGATCAAGAAACCTCTTCCTGATCTCGTGTGTCTGCACTTCTAGCCCGCTTCTTCCCTCTTACTCACATCACCGTCCGACGACGCATTTCGACCGCTCACAGTACCTGGCGCTGACCGCCCGGCCGCTAACCCTCCAGGAAGCTCAACCGAACCGAGCGCTGCGGGTTGTCCCGATTCAAGTCCACCAGGACGATGCTCTGCCAGGTGCCAAGCATCGGCTCCCCCGCCGACACCGGCACGGTGACCGACGGCGCCACCAGCGCCGGCATCACGTGGTCGGCGCCGTGGCCCGGCGACCCGTGCGAATGCCGGTAGCGGTCGTCGCGCGGCAGCAACCGTTCCAGCGTGTCGAGCAGGTCGTCGTCGGAGCCGGCGCCGGTCTCGATGATGGCCACGCCCGCCGTCGCGTGCGGGACGAAGACGTTGCACAGGCCGTCACCGCGCGACCAGCAGAACCCGCGCACCGCGTCGGTCAGATCGACGATGCGGCGCCGTGTCGTGTCCACGTCCAGCACATCGGTATGCATCCCGACCAGCCTACGGCGCCGGCCCGGGGCCCGCGAAGGACCGGCCCGCGGCGTGACCGCGGCCACAAAAAGTGATTGCGGCCGGTGGCGGGCAGGAGGAAGGTGATCGGTGGGACCGGTGACGCCACCGGGGCGCGTCGCTGCAAGCCCCTGACCAGGAGGCCGATCATGTATGCACGCTCTACCACCATCGCGGCCCAGCCTCTGGCGGTCGACATCGGCATCGCGCACGTGCGCGACGTCGTCATGCCCGCCTGCCAGCAGATCGAGGGGTACGTGGGCCTCTCGCTGCTGGTCGACCGCCAGTCCGGCACCTGCATCGCCACCAGCTCCTGGGAGTCGGTGGACGCGATGCGGGCCGCCGCGCCGCGGGTCGCGCCGATCCGGGACCGCGCGGCGCTGATGTTCGACGGCAGCGCCCGGATCGAGGAATGGGAGATCGCCCTGCTGCACCGCGACCACCCGTCCCGCGAGGGCGCCTGCGTGCGCGCCACCTGGCTCAAGGTGGTGCCCGACCAGCTGCACCGCTCGGTGGCCTTCTACCGGTCCGCGGTGCTGCCCGAGCTGGAGGAGCTCGACGGGTTCTGCAGCGCCAGCCTGCTGGTCGACCACCCGGCCGGCCGCCGGGCGGTGTCGTGCTCGACGTTCGACTCGATGGAGGCGCTGGCCCGCAACCGCGACCGGGCCAGCGAGCTGCGCAGCAAGCGGGTCCGCGACCTGGGCGCCGAGGTGATCGACGTCGCCGAGTTCGAGCTGGCGATCGCGCACCTGCGGGTGCCCGAGCTGGTCTAGCGGCGCCGCCGAATGATGGCCCGCAGCCGCTCCAGCCGGCCGGCCATCTCCCGCTCGGCGCCGCGGCCGGTCGGCCGGTAGTAGTCCACGCCCACCAGCTCGTCGGGCGGATACTGCTGCGCGACAACGCCGTCGGGGTCGTCGTGCGCGTACCGGTAGCCCTGGGCGTTGCCCAGCGCGGCGGCACCGGAGTAGTGGCCGTCGCGCAGGTGGGCGGGCACCAGGCCGGCCTTGCCGGACCTGATGTCGTCCATGGCCGCCGCCAGCGCGGTGGTTACCGCGTTCGACTTCGGCGCGCTGGCCAAATAGATCGTGCAGTGCGCCAGGGTCAGCTGGGCCTCGGGCATGCCGATCAGCGCCACGGTCTGCGCGGCAGCGACGGCCACCCGCAACGCGTTCGAGTCCGCCATGCCGACGTCCTCACTGGCCAGGATCATCAGCCGGCGCGCGATGAACCGCGGGTCCTCGCCCGCGACCAGCATGCGGGCCAGGTAGTGCAGCGCCGCGTCGACGTCGGAGCCACGCACCGACTTAATGAAGGCGCTGATGACGTCGTAATGCTGGTCACCGTCGCGGTCGTAGCGCACCGCCGCCTTGTCCAGGGACTGCTCGATGACGGCGACGGTGACCTGGTCGGTCGCCTCGGCAGCCACCTCCAGCGCCGTCAGGGCGCGCCGGGCGTCGCCGGCGGCCAGTTGCACCAGCAGCTCGACGGCCTCGGGCGTCACCGCGACCCGCCCGCCCAGTCCGCGTTCGTCGTCGATGGCCCGCCGCACGACGGTGCGGACGTCGTCGGCCGTCAACGGCCGCAACTGCAGGATCAGCGACCGCGACAGCAGCGGCGCGACCACCGAGAAGCTGGGATTCTCGGTGGTCGCGGCCACCAGCAGCACCACCCGGTTCTCCACCGCCGACAGCAACGCGTCCTGCTGGGTCTTGGAGAACCGGTGCACCTCGTCGATGAACAACACCGTCTGCTGGCCGGCCAACAGCGCCTTGCGGGCGACGTCGATGACGGCGCGGACGTCTTTGACACCGGCCGACAGCGCCGACAGCGCCTCGAACCGTCGCCCGGTCGCCGTCGAGATCAGCGACGCCAGGGTGGTCTTGCCGCTGCCGGGCGGACCGTAGAGGATGGCCGACGCGATGCCCGAGCCTTCCACCAGGCGGCGCAGCGGGGAGCCCGGCGCCAGCAGGTGGTTCTGCCCGACGACCTCGTCCAGCGTGGCCGGGCGCATCCGGACCGCCAGGGGCGCACCGGGCGGCGCACTCAGCCCCGAGTCACCCGGCGGCGGGACGGCGCCGGGCACGTCGAACAGGCCGTCGGACACGGTCCAGGCATACCACGCGACACCGACGGGCGCGGGCAGTGCGCGTCACCCGGGCGTGTGGACCTCTT
This sequence comes from Mycobacterium sp. E1214, assembly GCF_001666755.1. Lineage (GTDB taxonomy): Bacteria > Actinomycetota > Actinomycetes > Mycobacteriales > Mycobacteriaceae > Mycobacterium. The sequence continues at coordinate 9,617 of NZ_LZJC01000087.1, forward strand.
CTTTGCTAAGTTCCGGGATGCCCTGTGCGAGCGTGTGCCCCGCAACGCGGATCCGACAGCGAGGACGAAAATGAGCCAGCCTCCCGAGTATCCAGGCACCCCGGGCGAGCCGTACGGCACGCCGCCCCCGCCGCCGGGCTACGGGCCGCCGCCCGGCTACGGCGCCCCGCCGAGCTCGGGGCTGCGCATCGGCGACGCGTTCGGCTGGGCGTGGAACGTCTTCAGCAAGAACGCCGTGACGCTGATCGTGCCCGCCCTGGTCTACGTCCTACTGATCGGCGCGGCCTCCGGGCTCCTGACGGCCAGCCAGAACTACACCACCGACGCGTCGAACTCCGACGACTACAGCATCGCCTTCACCACCAACCTCACCGGCGCCGGCCTCGGTCTGCTGACCCTGGGCTATCTGATCGCTTTCCTGGTGGAGGCGTTCGCCCAGTCGGCGTTCCTGTCCGGCTGCCTCGATCTCGCCGACGGCCGCCCCGTAACCATCGGGTCGTTCTTCAGGCCGCGCAATTTCGGTGCGGTGTTCCTGGCCGCGCTGCTGGTGGGCTTCCTCACGTCGCTCGCGTCGGCGCTGTGTTTCCTCCCCGGTCTGATCCTGGGCATCTTCACCCAGTTCACCGTGCTGTTCGTGCTCGATCGCTCCGACTCGGCGCTCAAGGGCTTCACGTCGAGCTTCTCGCTGGCCGGGAAGAACTTCGGCAGCGCCCTGCTGCTGCTGGTGGTCGAGGTCGCGGTCCTGCTCATCGGCGCGCTCGCGTGCTTCCTCGGCCTGGTGGTCGCGGTTCCCCTCGCGGCCCTGATCCTCACCTACGCCTTCCGCAAGCTCACCGGCGGCAACGTCGCTCCCGCGCAGCCGCAGGGACATCACCCCGGGCAGCCCGCCTAGCGCCGGACGTATTGCGGCGCACGCAGCCACAATTGCGCCGCGCTGCGGCGTGCTGGCGGGTGTGATGGGATCAGCGGTTATGAGCATCAAAGTTGCGCTGGAGCACCGCACCAGCTACACCTTTGACCAGCTGGTCCGGGTCTTCCCGCACGTCGTGCGGCTGCGCCCGGCGCCCCACACCCGCACGCCCATCGAGGCGTATTCGCTGCGTATCGACCCCGACGAGCACTTCATCAACTGGCAACAGGACGCGCTCGGCAATTTTCTTGCCCGCCTGGTGTTTCCGTCCCCCATGCGGCGGCTGTCCATCACCGTCGGGCTGATCGCCGACCTCAAGGTGATCAACCCGTTCGACTTCTTCATCGAGGACTGGGCCGAGACCTGGACCCCCTCGGGCGGCCGCGGCGGTGTGACCTACCCGCCGGAGCTGGCCGCCGACCTCGAGCCCTACCTGCGGCCCGTCGACGAGTCCGGGCCCGGGTCGGGCCCCGGCAAGGTGGTGCGGACCTGGGTCGAGAACTTCTCCGTGCCCGCCGGCACCCGCACCATCGACATGCTCGTCGGCCTCAACCACGCCATCAACGCCGACGTGACGTACAGCGTGCGCATGGAACCCGGTGTGCAGACACCGGATTACACGCTGCGCAGCGGCATCGGCTCGTGCCGGGACTCGGCGTGGCTGCTGGTGTCGATCCTGCGGCAACTGGGGCTGGCGGCGCGGTTCGTGTCCGGCTACCTGGTGCAGCTCGCCTCCGACATCGAGGCCCTCGACGGGCCGTCCGGGCCGGCCGCCGACTTCACCGACCTGCACGCCTGGACCGAGGTGTACATCCCGGGCGCCGGGTGGATCGGGCTGGATCCGACGTCGGGCCTGTTGGCCGGCGAGGGCCACATCCCGTTGGCGGCCACGCCGCATCCGGCCTCCGCGGCGCCCATCAGCGGCGGCACCGAACCGTGCACGTCGGTCCTGGAGTTCTCCAACACCGTCACCCGCGTGCACGAGGACCCGCGCGTCACCCTGCCCTACGGCGACGACGCCTGGCGGGCCATCTGCGCGGTGGGCCAGGCCGTCGACGAGCGGCTGACCGCCGCCGACGTGCGGCTCACCGTCGGCGGCGAGCCGACCTTCGTCTCGGTGGACGACCAGGTCGGCGAGGAGTGGACCACCGCCGCCGACGGCCCGCACAAGCGCGAGCGCGCGTCCGACCTGGCCGCCCGCCTGAAGGCTGCGTGGGCCCCGACGGGGCTGATCCAACGCGGCCAGGGCCGCTGGTATCCCGGAGAACCGTTGCCGCGCTGGCAGATCGCCCTGCTCTGGCGCGCCGACGGCCGGCCGCTGTGGACCGACGAGGCGCTACTGGCCGACCCGTGGACCCCCGGAGCCACGAGCCCCGCCGACGACGGGGCCGCGCAGCAGCTGCTCGCCGGGATCGCCGACGGGCTGGGCCTGCCGCCGACGCAGGTGCGGCCCGCCTACGAGGACCCGCTGCACCGGTTGGCGACCAAAGTGCGACAGCCCGAGGGACTTCCGGTGGAGCCCGACGACGACCTGGCAGTCGACTCCCCCGCGGGCCGCGCGGCACTGCTGGCCCGGCTGGACAAGTCTGTCAACACGCCGGCGGCGTACGTGCTGCCCCTGCACCGGCGCGAGGACGACCTGGGCTGGGCCAGCGCCGACTGGCGGTTGCGCCGCGGCCGCATCGTGTTGTTGCCCGGGGACTCCCCGGCGGGGCTGCGGTTGCCGCTGGACGCGATCAGCTGGCGGCCGCCGCGGCCGTCCTTCGACGCCGACCCGCTGGCCGTCGGCGACACGCTGGCCGAACAACCGGAGGCAGCGGGCGACGCGGTGCTGGACGAGGACGCCGCCGCGCCGCCCACCGCGATGGTCGCCGAGATCCGCGACGGCGTGCTGTATGCGTTCCTGCCGCCGACCGAGGCGCTCGAGCACTTCGTCGACCTGATCGCCCGCACCGAGGCCGCGGCCGCGAAGGCCAACTGCCCGTTGGTGATCGAGGGTTACGGGCCGCCGCCGGACCCGCGGCTGCGCTCGACGACGATCACGCCCGACCCGGGTGTCATCGAGGTCAACGTGGCGCCCACCGCCAGCTTCGCCGAGCAGAGCCAGCAGCTGGAAACGCTGTACGCGCAGGCCCGCCTGGCCCGGCTGTCCACGGAGTCGTTCGACATCGACGGCACCCACGGCGGCACCGGGGGCGGCAACCACATCACCCTGGGCGGCGTGACCCCCGCGGACTCGCCGCTGCTGCGGCGCCCGGACCTGCTGGTGTCGCTGCTGACCTACTGGCAGCGCCACCCGTCGCTGTCCTACCTGTTCGCCGGCCGCTTCGTGGGCACCACCTCCCAGGCGCCGCGGGTCGACGAGGGCCGCGCCGAGGCCCTCTACGAGCTGGAGATCGCGTTCGCCGAGATCGCCCGGCTGGGCGGCGGCGGCCTGAAAAGCGAAGCGAAACCGTGGGTTACCGACCGCGCGCTGCGCCACCTGCTCACCGACCTCACCGGCAACACCCACCGCGCCGAGTTCTGCATCGACAAGCTCTACAGCCCGGACAGCCCCCGCGGCCGGCTCGGCCTGCTGGAGCTGCGGGGCTTCGAGATGCCGCCGCACCTGCGGATGGCGATGGTCCAGTCGCTGCTCGTACGGTCTTTGGTCGCGTGGTTCTGGGAGCAACCGCTGCGCGCCCCGCTGATCCGCCACGGCGCCAACCTGCACGGGCGATACCTGCTGCCGCACTTTTTGATTCACGACATCGCCGACGTGGCCGCGGACCTGCGCGCGCAGGGCATCGCGTTCGAGACCAGCTGGTTGGACCCGTTCACCGAATTCCGCTTCCCGCGCATCGGCACCGCGGTGTTCGACGGGGTGGAGATCGAGCTGCGCGGCGCCATCGAGCCGTGGACCACGCTGGGCGAGGAGTCCACCGCGACGGGCACCGCCCGCTACGTCGACTCGTCGGTCGAGCGGGTGCAGGTCCGCATCATCGGCGCCGATCGGCACCGCTACGTGGTGACGGCCAACGGTTACCCGGTGCCGCTGCTGGCCACCGACAACCCCGACATCCACGTCGGCGGCGTGCGGTTCAAGGCCTGGCAGCCGCCCAGCGCGCTGCACCCGACGATCTCGACGGACGTGCCGCTGCAGTTCGAGCTGATCGACCTGACCTCGGGCACCTCGCGCGGGGGTTGCACCTACCACGTCGCACACCCCGGCGGGCGCAGTTACGAGGAGCCCCCGGTGAACGCCGTCGAGGCCGAGGCGCGCCGCGCGCGCCGCTTCGAGGCCACGGGCTTCACCCCCGGCAAGCTCGACCTGTCCGACCTCCGGGAGAAGCAGGCCCGGATCTCCACCGACATCGGCGCGCCGGGCATCCTCGACCTGCGCCGCGTGCGTACCGTGCAGCGGTAATGGCGGTAGCGGACATGACATTCGGCGGACCGCCGGCGGCGACGGGCACCGTCGGCGACCGGTACGACGCCGACCGCCTGCTGGCCGGGTACCGGGCCGCGCGCGCCCAGGAGGCGCTGTTCGACCTGCGGCACGGGCCCGCCATCGGCTACGACGAGTTCGTCGACCGCGACGGCAACGTGCGCCCGGCGTGGGCGGAGCTGGCCGACGCGATCGCCGAGCGCGGCCGGGCGGGGCTCGACCGGCTGCGCTCGGTGGTGCACAGCCTCATCGACAACGACGGCATCACCTACACCGACGTCGGTTCCGGCGGCGAGGGCAAGGCCCCCGGGGTCGAGCCGCGACCGTGGAGCCTGGACACCCTGCCGATCGTGCTGGCGGCGGCGGACTGGGACGTGTTGGAAGCCGGGCTGATTCAGCGGTCGCGGCTGCTCGACGCCGTGCTCGCCGACCTGTACGGGCCGCGCACCCTGCTCACCGAGGGCATCCTGCCGCCGGAGCTGCTGTTCGCCCATCCCGGCTACGTGCGCGCGGCCAGCGGCATCGACGTGCCCGGGCACCACCAGCTGTTCATGCACGGCTGCGACGTGAGCCGCCAGCCCGACGCCACCTTCCAGGTGAACGCCGACTGGACGCAGGCGCCGTCGGGCGCCGGCTACGCGCTGGCCGACCGGCGCGTCGTCGCGCACTCGATCCCGGACCTCTACGAGCGCATCGCGCCGCGCCCCACCACACCGTTCGCGCAGGCGCTGCGGCTGGCGCTCATCGACGCGGCGCCCGACGTCGCCCAGGACCCGGTGGTGGTGGTGCTCACCCCCGGCATCTATTCCGAAACCGCCTTCGACCAAGCCTATTTGGCGACCTTGCTGGGTTTCCCGCTGGTGGAGAGCGCGGACCTGGTGGTCCGCGACGGCAAGCTGTGGATGCGCTCGCTGGGCACCCTCAAACGCGTCGACGTGGTGCTGCGCCGGGTCGACGCCGACTACTCCGACCCCCTGGACCTGCGCGCCGACTCGCGGCTGGGCGTGGTGGGCCTGGTCGAGGCGGTACACCGCGGGACGGTGACCGTGGTCAACACGCTGGGCAGCGGTGTCCTGGAAAACCCTGGGCTGCTGCGGTTTTTGCCGCGCATGGCCGAGCACCTGCTGGCCGAGGAACCGCTGCTGCACAGCGCGCCGGTCTACTGGGGCGGCGTCGCGGCGGAACGCTCGCACCTGCTGGCCAACCTGTCGTCGTTGCTGGTGAAGTCGACCGTCGGCGAGCAGACCCTGGTGGGCCCGACGCTGTCGTCGCGCCAGCTGACGCACCTGGCGGCGCGAATCGAGAAGGCGCCGTGGCAGTGGATCGGCCAGGAACTGCCGCAGTTCTCCTCGGCGCCCACCGACCACGCCGGCGTGTTGGCCTCGGCCGGCGTGGGGATGCGGTTGTTCACGGTGGCGCAGCGCGGCGGTTACGCGCCGATGATCGGCGGCATCGGCTACGTGCTGGCGCCCGGACCGGCGGCGTACACGATGAAAACCACTGCCGCCAAAGACGTGTGGGTGCGCCCGACGGAGCGTGCGCGGGCCGAGACCGTGGGCCTGCCGTCGCCCGCCGCGCCGGCCAAGACGGCCGCGGGCACCTGGGGCGTCAGCTCCCCGCGCGTGCTGTCCGACCTGTTCTGGATCGGCCGGTACGGCGAACGCGCCGAGAGCATGGCGCGGCTACTCATCGTGACCCGCGACCGCTTCCACGTCTACCGGCACCACCAGGACAGCGAGGAGAGCGAATGCGTGCCGGTGCTGCTGGCCGCGCTCGGCGGCATCACGGGCACCGACACCGCGGTCGACGGCGGCAGCGACGCCGCCGAGATGATCGCCGTGGCGCCCTCGACGCTGTGGTCGCTGACCGTGGACCCCGACCGCCCGGGCTCGCTGGTGGGGTCCGTGGAGGGTCTGGCGCTGGCGGCGCGGGCCGTGCGCGACCAGATGTCCAACGACACCTGGATGGTGCTGGCGGGGGTCGAGCGGGCGCTGGCGCAGCCGTGCGAACCGCCGGACTCCCTGGCCGAGGCCGACGCCCGCCTCGCCGCGGCGCAGTCCCAGACGCTGGCCGGCATGCTGACCCTGTCCGGGGTGGCCGGGGAGTCGATGGTGCGCGACGTCGGATGGACGGTGATGGACATCGGCAAGCGCATCGAGCGGGGCCTGTGGCTGACGGCGCTGCTGGAGGCCACCCTCGCCGTCGTGCGCGGCGCGGCCGCCGAACAGACCATCATCGAGGCGGCGCTGGTGGCGTGCGAGTCCTCGGTGAGCTACCGGCGCCGCACCGTCGGCACGTTCAGCGTCGCCGCGGTCGCGGAGCTGATGCTGTTCGACGCGCAGAACCCGCGGTCGCTGCTCTACCAGGTGGAGCGGTTGCGCGCCGACCTCAAGGACCTGCCGGGAGCGTCGGGATCGTCACGACCGGAGCGGTTGGTCGAAGAGATCGGCACGCTGCTGCGCCGCTCGGTGCCCGCGCAGCTCGAGGCCGTCAGCGACGACGGGCGCCGCGCGGACCTCGCGGAACTGCTCGGCTCGGTGCACGCCGAACTGCGCGACCTGGCCGAGGTGATCACCACCACGCAGCTGGCCCTGCCGGGCGGCATGCAGCCGCTGTGGGGTCCCGACGAGCGCCGGGTGATGCCCGCCTGACGGGCCTAGCTCGCGACGGTCGCCGGTCCCCGGGCCTCGGCGGTCACCTCGTCGACCACGGTGTGGATGAACTGCATCTTCTCCAACACCTTGACCGGCAGCACGAACGGATACAGGTCGTCGTGACCCATCGACCGGTTGACCATGTTCAGCGACCAGGACAGCGGTAGCCACATGTCGATGATCGTCTGAAAAGCACTGGGGCCCAACGACGGCCGATCGAAGGTCGCCGACGCCGAGGCGAAGCCGCACCAGGCCGAGGTGTCCAGCGTGTCGCGGATGTGCAGGTAGTGGGCGAAGGTCTCCGCCCAGTCCTCGGCGGCGTGCATGGTGGCGTAGGACGAGACGAAGTCCTCCTGCCAATCGTCGGGCGGGCCGTCGTTGTAGTGCCGGTCCAGCGCGGCTTGGTAGTCGGCGTCGGGGTCGCCGAACAACTCCTTGAACCGGGCTACGTACTGCTGCGACGGCGCGACCAGCCGGTAGTAGTAGTAGTGCCCGATCTCGTGCCGGAAGTGCCCCAGCAGGGTTCGGTACGGCTCGTCCATCTCCACGCGCAGCTGCTCGCGGTGCACGTCGTCACCCTCGGCCAGGTCCAGGGTGATCACGCCGTTGTCGTGCCCGGTGAACACCTTCTCCTGGGCGCTGGATAGCAGGTGAAACGCCAAGCCCTGCTCGGGATCCTGGTCGCGCCCGATGATCGGCAGCTTCAGCTCGTGCAGCTCAACGATCAACCGGCGCTTGGCCGCCTCGGCCCGGGCGAACTCCGCCAGGCCGGCGGTGTCGGCGTCGTTGGGCCGGATGGTGGTAAGCGCGCACGACTCGCACAACCTGCCGTAGTCGTTCTTGGGCACCAGCCAATTGCATTCGGCCAGACGCAGATTCGCGCACAGCTGATACTCGGAGGCGCTGACGAAGCCGGCGTGTTCGGACTGGTCCTCGTCGGAGATCACCAGCAGGGCCATCTGGTTGAGCGAAAACCCCAACGCGCTACCGCAATTCAGGCAGGCCGAGTTCTCGAACGTCAACCGCTGGCCGCAGTTGGGGCAATGGAAGTCACGCATGAAGCACGTCCCCTTCGAAGGGCACCACGTCGACGGCGACATCGATGACGCTGCGTTCGGAGTTGGTGTAAATGATGCCGCGCAGCGGCGGAACGTCCGCGTAGTCGCGGCCACGGCCCACGATGATGTACCGCTCGTCGACCAGCTGGTCGTTGGTGGGGTCGAGCCCCAACCACTCGAACTGGCCGGGCTCCGCGGGAGTCCACACTGCCGCCCACGCGTGGGTGGCGTCGATGCCGATCATCCGATCCTTTCCGGGAGGCGGGTCGGTGGCCAGATAACCGGACACGTAACTGGCCGCGAGCCCGTTGGCTCGCAGGCAGGCGATCGCCAGCCTTGCAAAGTCCTGGCATACCCCCTCGCGCGCCTGCAGAACCTCTTTTACCCCGGTGGAAATCGTTGTCGACCCCGAGCGATAGGTGAAGTCGGTGAAGATGCGCGAGGTGAGGTCGCGCAGCACCTCGACCAGCGGCCGCCCCGGGACGAAGCTGGGCGCCGCGTAGTCGCGGACCTCGTCGGTGATCTCCGGCGGCCGCAGGTCGAGGGTGAACTCGGCGGCCAGCGCGCCGGCCGGCCCCGACGGGCGGGCGGCCTCCCACGGCCGCGTCGCCGGACCGTCGGTGTAGCGGCCCGGCGCCGGGGGGAACACGTCGACGATGGAGTCGCTGGTGATCGTCAGCGCGCGGTGCGGCTCGGTGATGTGGAAGTACGAGCTGACGTTGCCGAAAATGTCCTCGCTGGTGGAGCTGTCGCTGGGGGCGGGGTCGATGGTGAGCTCGTGGGCCACGCAGCGCTGGCGCAGCGAGTCCCGGGGCGTCAGGAACCCGCGGCCATAGGAGCTGGTCACCACGTCGGAGTAGCGGTACTGGGTGCGGTGGGTGACTCGATGGCGGCGAGCGGCCCGGACCTCTTCGGCTGGCACGGCGTCAGGCACGAAGCTGATCTCATCACACGTGGCCCGCGTTCGTCGGCCGCCGCGGCGGGTCGTTTGCTCGAACCGTCGCCACCGGCGTGACGGCGGGCGCACAATTGGGGGGTGGCCACCTGGGGCGATGTCGCCAGGATCGTCGGTGAGCTGGCGCTCACCTCCGAGCCGGCACCGCACGATTGGCGGGTCGGCAAGAAATTGCTGGCCTGGGAGCGGCCGCTGCGCCCGTCCGAGCGCGACGCGCTGGCGGCGGCCGGGGCCGCCGTGCCGGACGGCGATATCCTCGGCGTCCGCGTCTCCGACGAGGGCGTCAAGTTCGCGCTGATCGACGACGAGCCGGGCATCTACTTCACCACCCCGCACTTCGACGGCTATCCGGCGGTGCTGGTGAACCTGGCCGCGATCCCCGTCCGCGACCTCGAGGAGCTGATCACCGAGGCGTGGCTGACGCAGGCCCCGCGCAAGCTGGTCCAGGAGTTCCTCAGCTGAGGCGCAGGTCGATGACCCGCTGCAGGTCGTCGATGCAGGCCGCCACGGCGTCGGCGAGCAGCACGTCGGGCTTCTCCCGCGCGCCGGACTGCAACTCGCGCGCGAACTGACGCGCCGCGGCGGTGTACACGCCGGCGCCCGTCGGGTCGGTGTCGGCCAGCGCCGCGGCCGCCGCGAGGTCGAGCAGCGCGGCCTGCACCGGCTGCGCGAGCCGGTCGCACCCGTCGCCCGGCGGCACCGCCGCGCGGGCCAGCTGCAGGACCGACCCGGCCAGCATGGCGACGTGCACCGCCTGGTGATCGGCGGCCCGGACGGCGGCGCGCAGCCCCCAGCGCCGCGGCGCGACCCTAACCACCTGGCGGGCGGTGGTGCGCGCCTCGACGAGCCCGCCGAGCTGCGCGTGCACCCGGTCGACCGCCGACAGCGGCCAGTCGTGCGGGGCGCGGCGGCGCCCGGCGGCGACGTCGGCGCTGCGGGTCAAGACGCTGTGCAGCACGGCGAGCACGCCGACGCGCGCGCTGCGCAGCACCTGCAGCGGATCGGCGGGAAACAGCACGACCGCGAAGACGATCGCCACCACCCCACCGATGAGCGCGTCGTCGATGCGTTCGAAGCCCACATTGGTGCGGTACAGGGCCAGCACCAGGATGGACGACACCACCGTCTGGTTGGCGAACATCATGCCCTGCCCGATGTAGCCGTGCCCGATGAACACCGCCGCGCACAGCGCCACGAACGCGGCGACCGCGATCGGCACGGCCCCCGAACTGAGCCAGCCTTGAACGAGGGTGCCCATGCCGATGCCCAGCGTGACGCCGATCATCATCTGCAGGGCCCGCTGGGCGCGCAGCACATTGCTGGTCGAGAGCGACACCGCGGCGGCGATGGGGGCGAAGAACGGCTGCGGGTGGCCGAGCGCGTCGTGCGCCAAGTACCAGGACAGGCCCGCGGCGACGGAGGTCTGCACGAGGTTGAACCACACCACGCGCAGCCGCTTGGCGCCCGCTCGCGCGGCGGCGCCGGCCGACGAGGGCACCAGCCGCCGCGCGCGCCGCACCGGCTAGGTCCGCTGCAACTCGAACAGCGGAATCACCCGGGTGGTCTTGGCCTGGTACTCGGCGAAGACCGGGGCCTTCTCGGTGACCTTCGGCAGCACCTGCGCGCGCTCGTCGTCCGGCAGTTCACGCGCGGCCACGTCGAACGCCTCGGCGCCGACCTCGACGTGCGCCCGCGGGTTGGCCCGCAGGTTGTGCACCCACGCCGGGTCCTTCGGCGAGCCGCCGAACGACCCCAAGACGATGATCCTGCCGTCGACGTCGAAGTACGCCAACGGCGACAGCCGGGACTGCCCGGACTTAGCGCCCGTCGTCGTCAGCAGCAGCAGGTTGGCGTTCTCGAACTGACCGCCCACCTTGCCCCCGTTCGCGCGGAATTCCTCCGCGAGGGCCTGGTTGAACGCGTTGATGGTCTGGGTGTCAGGGGTTTCGGTCATGCCCCGTCAACCGCTTTGGGTTTGACGTCTATTCCGGATTCCTTGCGCTGCTGGGGGGTGATCGGTGCGGGCGCGTCGGTCAGCGGGTCGACGCCGCCGCCGGTCTTGGGGAAGGCGATCACCTCGCGAATGGAGTCCACCCCGGACAGCAGCGCGTTGATCCGGTCCCAGCCGAAGGCGATGCCACCGTGCGGCGGCGCACCGAAGGTGAAGGCCTCCAACAGGAATCCGAACTTCTCGGCGGCCTCGGCCTGGTCCAGTCCCATCACCGCGAACACCCGTTCCTGGACGTCGCGGCGGTGGATACGGATGGAGCCGCCGCCGATCTCGTTGCCGTTGCAGACGATGTCGTAGGCGTCGGCCAGCACGTTGCCGGTGTCGGATTCGATGGCGTCCTCCTGGCCCGGCTTGGGTGAGGTGAACGCGTGATGCACGGCGGTCCAGGCGCCGGAGCCGACGGCCACGTCGCCGGCGGCGGTCGCGTCGGCGGCGGGCTCGAACAGCGGCGGGTCCACCACCCAGACGAACGCCCAGGCGTTCGGGTCGATGAGGTTCAGCCGGTGGGCGATCTCGCCGCGGGCCGCGCCCAGCAGAGCGCGCGACGGCTTCGGCGGCCCGGCCGAGAAGAAGATGCAGTCGCCCGGGCTCGCGCCGACATGAGCGGCCAGGCCGTCGCGTTCGGCGTCGGTCAGGTTCTTGGCGACCGGGCCGCTGAGCTCGCCTCCGGAAGCCTCGTCGCCGACCAGCACGTAGGCCAGCCCGCGGTGGCCGCGCTGCTTGGCCCACTCCTGCCAGCCGTCCAGCGTCCGGCGGGGCTGCGACGCGCCGCCGGGCATCACCACCGCACCCACGTACGGCGCCTGGAAAACGCGAAAGGTGGTGTCGGAGAAGAATTCCGTGCAGTCGACCAGTTCCAGGCCGAAGCGCAGGTCGGGCTTGTCGGACCCGAAGCGGCGCATCGCGTCGGCGTAGCTGATGCGCGGCAGCGGGGTCGGGACCTCGTAGCCGATCAGCGCCCACAGCGCCGTCAGGATCTCCTCGGAGATGGCGATGATGTCCTCGGCGTCGACGAAGCTGAGCTCCATGTCGAGCTGGGTGAACTCCGGCTGCCGGTCGGCGCGGAAATCCTCGTCGCGGTAGCAGCGCGCGATCTGGTAGTAGCGCTCCATGCCCGCCACCATGAGCAGCTGCTTGAACAGCTGCGGGCTCTGCGGCAACGCGTAGAAGGAACCCGGGTGCAGCCGCGCCGGGACCAGGAAATCGCGCGCGCCCTCCGGCGTCGACCGGGTGATCGTCGGGGTCTCGATCTCGACGAAGTCGTGGCGCGCCAGCACCGAGCGGGCCGCCGCATTCACCTTGGAGCGCAACCGGATTGCCTGCGCCGGGCCGTCGCGCCGCAGGTCGAGGTAGCGGTACTTCAGCCGCAGCTCCTCCCCGGCGGGCTCGTCGAGCTGGAACGGCAGCGGCGCGCTCTCCCCCAGCACGGTCAGCGAGGCCGCGTTGACCTCGATGTCACCGGTCGCGATCTCGGGGTTGGCGTTGCCCTCGGGGCGGATCTCGACGACACCGGTGACCGCCACGCAGAACTCGGCCCGCAGCCGGTGCGCCTGCTCGAGGACATCCGCCTCCCGGAAGACCACCTGGGCGACGCCGGACGCGTCGCGCAGATCGATGAAGATGACCCCGCCGTGGTCGCGGCGCCGAGCCACCCACCCCGCGAGCGTGACCTGCTGGCCGGCGTCGCTGCTTCTGAGCGAACCCGCGGCGTGGCTGCGCAGCACAAATACTCCTCTTTCCCGGGCTGATTGACTGACCAGTCTAAAGGGGTGGCCGGCGCCCCGATCCGGCGCCGTCCGCAGTCCAGCACCGCGCCGCGTCCAGGTAACTTCGAACCATCGCCACGAACATCGCCCTCGTCGGTCCCGGCGCCGTCGGCACGACGGTCGCCGCGCTGCTGCACCGCGCCGGTCACCCGGTCCTGGTGTGCGGCCGCACGCCCCGCGACAGCATCGAGCTGCGGCCCGACGGCGCCGAACCGATCGTCGTGCCCGGACCGGTGTGCACCGATCCCGCTCAGGTGGGCGGCCCGGTGGACGTCGTGCTGTTGGCGGTCAAGGCCACCCAGACCGACGCGGCGGCCGGGTGGCTGGCCGCGCTCTGCGACGCCCACACCGTCGTCGTGGTGCTGCAGAACGGCGTCGAACAGGTCGAGCGGGTGGGCCCGCACTGCCCGGCGTCGCCCGTGCTGCCCGGCATCGTGTGGTATTCGGCCGAGACCCAACCCGAGGGGTGGGTGCGGCTGCGCAACGCGCCGTCGCTGGTGCTGCCCGACGGGTCCGCGGCGCAGCGCGTCGCCGAACTGTTGCGCGGCGCGGGCTGCCGGGTGGACTGCGACCCCGACTTCGTCACCGCGTCCTGGCGCAAGCTGTTGACCAACGCGTTGGCCGGCTTCATGGCGCTGTCCGGGCGGCGGTCCGGGATGTTCCGCCGCGACGACGTCACCGCGCTGGCCCGCCGCTACGTCGCCGAATGCCTGACGGTGGCGCGGGCCGAGGGCGCCCGGCTGCCCGACGGCGTCGTCGACGAGGTGGTCGACCTGTTCGGCAACGCCCCGCAGGACATGGGCACCTCGATCCTGGCCGACCGGGAGCACCGGCGACCCATGGAGTGGGACATCCGCAACGGCGTGATCGCCCGCAAGGGCCGCGCCCACGGGCTGCCCACCCCGATCAGCGACGTCGTGGTGCCGTTATTGGCGGCGGCCGGCGACGGGCCAGGATAGATTCTTCCTAGCGCTGCCCTTGCCCCCCGACACCCCCAGGAGCGTGCGATGACCTTCAACGAGGGCATGCAGATCGACACCAGCACCGCCTCTTCGTCGGGCGGGGGCGGCATGGGGATGGCCGTCGGTGGCGGGGGCCTCGGGCTGCTGATCCTCATCGGGGCGCTGTTTTTGGGCATCGATCCCGGCAAGGTCACCACGCAGCAGCAGCCGGGCACCGGCGGCTACTCCGCGCCGGGCTTCGACCTGAGCCAGTGCAAGACCGGCGCCGACGCGAACAAGTACGTGCAGTGCCGCGTGGTCGCGACCGGCAACTCCGTGGACGCCGTCTGGCATCAGCTGATGCCGAGTTACACCCGCCCGCACGTCCGGCTGTTCACCGGCCGGGTCAACACCGGATGTGGGGCCGCGACCACAGCGGTGGGGCCGTTCTATTGCCCGGTCGACCAGACCGCGTACTTCGACACCGACTTCTTCCAGGAAC
>NZ_LZJC01000088.1 GCF_001666755.1 Mycobacterium sp. E1214
GCTGGCGTCTAGAACCAGGGCCCGGGGTAGTGACCGTCCTGGTCTTGCACCATGACGATCTCCTTGCAGTCCCCGTTGGCCGCCGGCGCCGTCTCGCCGCGGCACACCAACGTCCAGCCCGACAGCCGGGCGAAGGGGCGCACCGCCCAGTTGGGCGCGACGGGGTCGGGACCGGGCAGCGCGATCACCGAGAAGGTGCCGCCGGTGTTGGTGATGTACAGGTGGTCGTCGAAGAAGGCCACTTTCGCAATCGGCTGCTTCTTGACGTCGTCGCGGCTCTTCAGCAGGTCCCACTGCTGGGTGCGCAGGTTCCACACTCCGAACCCGAACTGGGAGTTGTCGGAATTGTGCGCGTCGACGAACAACTTTCCGCCGGACAGCGTTGCTGCCAGCCCGCTTCCCGAGATGCGGTCCGAATCACCCACGCGGATGACGGATTTGGCGTTCAAGTCGTAGAACATCGTCGAGAACGCCGGTGGGTTGACGGAATCCCATCGCGTCATTTTCACCAGTTTGTTGGGGCCGTCGGTCAATTCGGCGTCGACGGTTTGAATGTCGTTGTCCTGGAAGATCGTTTCGCCGTTGGGTCGGCGCAGCTCGGCGCCCGAGGTCTTGCCCGGGTCGGTGGTGCGCGCAAACGCGAGCACGTCCTGCCACGCCCGCGCCGGCTGCGCGTCGTTCCACGTCATCGCCAAGTCGGAACCGGACAGGACGACGGTGCGTGGCGGCGCCGTCGGAACGTGCCCGTCGGTGAAGGCGTTCACCCAGGCCACCCCGGACGCGGTCGACGCCAGCCCCCATCCGGCGGGCGCGGTCAGCTTGAGGTCCGGGCCGGGCGGTTGCAATTCCTTGGTCACCAGCGGCTGGCTCGATTTGAGGTCGAACGCATAGGCGGTCGTCTTGGTGGTCTCGGGTTGCGGCGGCTGCGCGGGCTTGACGGTGGTCACCAGGTAGACCGCCCGCATGTCGTCGTCGGTGCCCGTCAGCGCGCAGATGGCGCCGGTCAGGTTCTCGCCGGGCGCCACCGTCGGCAGGCCCGGCGTGACGTACTGCCCGGTCTTCGGGTCGAAAACCTTCGGGCGGATGTCGTCCAGCGCGGACTTGCCGGTGGAGTACTCCTCGGGGCAGCCGAAGTACGCCGTCCCGCCGTAGCTCTTCCAATCCTTCTCCAGCGGCCCCGTCACGGCGGCGGGCGGCGGGGCCGCGGCCGCGCTGCTCTTCGGGTGGGCCGTGGAGTTGGTGGGCGTCAGCGGCGGCGGGGAGGCGGTGTGCGAACACGCCGCGGCGGCAAGGCAGCTCAGCGAGACGGCGAGGGCGCGCCGCGGCGCGACCACGACGCGGCCGACCGCCGGCCAGCGAAGAGCGCGCATGCAAAGACCCCCGTTACGTTCGTGTAACCAAGGAGCGTAGAGCCGGGCGAATGCGCCCGCGACTCGGGCGCGGGGCCGCGGCGGCGCTCACCGCGGCGCGCGCAGCCGCACCATCCGCGTCGTCGAGGTCTCGTCGAGTTCGACGACGTCCGACCGCGACCGCAGGAAATCGCTGAAAGACCGGAAACCCAGGGACCTTTCGCTGAACGACGGGTCCATGCGTTTCATCTGCGCCTTGACCGCGGAGTTGTGCAGCCAGTCGACGTCGTCGCGCTCCAAGCCGATCTGCAGCGCGCGCGTCAGTAGCGCTGTGGCGTCCGCCTGGGGGTCCGCCGCGTCGTCGGGCTCGGCCTCCTTCGAACGCGCGCCGCGCGGCTTCGCGGCGCCGGGCTCGGCCGCGGGCTCGCCCTCCAGCGCGGGAACGCCGGGCAGCGCGTCGTAGACGACGAACTCGTCGCAGGCGGCCGCCAGCGCCCGGCTCGACGCGCCGGCCACCCCGATGCCCACCACGTAGCGGCCCAGCCGCTTGCAGCGCTGGGCGAGCGGGATGTAATCCGAGTCGCCGGCCACCACGACCACGTGCGTCAAATCGGGCAACCGGAACATGTCCTCCACCGCGTCGACGGCCAGCCGGATGTCGGCGCCGTTCTTGCCGTAGGCCGCCGCGGGAAACAGCTGCACCAGGTCGACGGCCCGCGCCACCAGCTGGTGCCGATAACCCGCGTTGACCTCGGCCGACCAGTCCGCGTACGCGCGGGTCAGCACCAGGGTCCCGAACGACGACGCGAAGTCCAGGATCGCCGCGACGTCGACCGTGGCGCGCCCTAGCCGTTCGGGGAACTGCTCGAGGCCCTTGGCCTTGTCCCGCTGGAACGAATTGCGGCCGTTGACCTGGTCGTATCGCGAAATGACGATGTTGTCGAAGTCGAGGTACACCGCCACGCGGGCGGCAACGGGCTCGGCCACGTTCTCATCATGGCCGAGGGTGTGCCCGCGGTCACCACGCCCCGCTGGACGAACGAAAGCCACAGGCCTGAGCCCGCCAATCCGGGGTATCCAAGACCCATGAGCGAGCTGAAGTTCCTCGAACTGCATGGTGACCGCGTCGCCTACCGCGACGAAGGGGCCGGTGACGCGGTGCTGCTGATCCACGGCATGGCCGGCAGCTCCGAGACGTGGCGATCCGTCATCCCGCGGCTGTCGAAGAAGTTCCGGGTGATCGCCCCGGACCTCCTCGGCCACGGCGAGTCCGCGAAGCCGCGTGGCGACTACTCGCTGGGCGCGTTCGCCGTCTGGTTGCGCGATTTCCTCGACGAACTCGGGGTCGGGCAGGCCACCCTGGTCGGCCAGTCGCTGGGTGGCGGCGTCGCGATGCAGTTCGTCTACCAGCATCCCGACTACGCCAAGCGGCTGGTGCTGATCAGCAGCGGCGGCCTGGGCCCCGACGTCGGCCTGGTGTTGCGGCTGTTGTCGGCGCCCGGCGCGGAGCTGGTGCTGCCGATCATCGCGCCCAAGCCGGTGCTCAGTGTCGGCAACACGTTGCGGTCGTGGCTGCGCAGCGCCGGCATCCACTCGCCGCGCGGGGCGGAGCTGTGGAGCGCCTACTCGTCGCTGTCGGACCGCGAGACCCGCCAGTCCTTCCTCAAGACCCTGCGGTCGGTGGTCGACTACCGCGGCCAGGCGGTCAGCGCGCTGAGCAGGCTGCGGCTGCGCGAAGAACTGCCGGTCATGGCGATCTGGGGCGACCGGGACGGCATCATCCCCGTCGAGCACGCCTACGCCGCCCGCGAGGTGCGCGAGGACAGCAGGCTCGAGGTGCTGCCGGGCGTCGGCCACTTCCCGCAGGTCGAAGCGCCCAACGAGGTCGTCGACCTGATCGAGGACTTCATCGAGACCTGCGAACGCCGCGACGCCGGCAGCCCGCAACCCGCTCCGTGACCGCCTGACTCAGCCCGCCGAGCGGCTGGGCTGACGAAGGCTCTCCCGCCCCCCGAGATGCGCGGACGCGGTGACGACGGCCCGTTCGATCTGCCGCAACGAATGCACGGCGGTGAGAAAGCGCCGGGTGTCGAGTTCGTCGCCGTCGAGCGCCTCGCGGTGCCGCGCCACGGCCTCCGCCGCATCCAGCGCGTCGGTCGCGGTGTCGACGGTCTGGCCGTGCGCGCCGTCGATGATGGCGATCAGGACCTCGATGTTGCGGCGGGTGTGCGCCGCGGCCGCCGCGAAGGAGTCGGCCAATTCCCGGGAACCGCCCGAATCGCCGAGTTGCTCGCTGCTCAATGCCAGCGTCCTGCCGTACCGGTCACAGGCGGTGAACAGACGCAGCCCGCGGCGGATGTTGCGTCGGCCCGCGAAGCCGGCGACCCCGGCGAGCAGCGGCTTGGCCGTGACCCGGAACTGCTGCAGGGCGCGGTCCAGCTCCCGCGCCTGCTCGGTGGGGTTGGTGCCGGCGCCGTGGCCGCAGATCCGCTCGGCCGCGACGTCGATCAGCGTGGACAACGCGGTCAGGTAGTCGCGGGTGTCGTGGCGGATGGCCGTCCTGGTGTTGGTCGGCAGCACCAGAATGGCGGCGGCCACCCCGATGACCGCCCCGAGCGCGGTCTCCTCGATGCGCAGCAGCAGCACGCCGAAGCTGAACTCCCCGAGCAGGCCGTAGAGCAGCGCCAGCATCGTGGTGATCCAGAACGTCATCAGGCTGTAGGTGACCGTCATGAAGTAGAAGGCGCAGAACAGGCAGACGAACACCATGGCGAGCGAGCCCAGCGTGTTCCCGGCGAACAGGGTGGCCACCAAGATGCCGCACGGCACCCCCAGCAGGGTGCCCAGCAGCCGCTGCCAGCCCTTGGTCAGGGTCTCGCCCCACGAGTTCGTCCCGGCGAAGATGACGAACGCCGCGATCACCGCCCAGTACCAGCGCGCGGGGGACACCAGCTCACCCGCGACGATGGCGAACGACGCGGCGACGGCGACCTGAATCGCCTGCCGCGTGGTCGGCAGAAGCCCCTGCCGGCCGGGCTCGGGGTCCTCGACGGGCGCGTCGGCGGGCGACGCCGCCGGCACCTCGTCGGCCGCCGCGGGAACGGGCAGCTCGCCGGTGGCGGCGCGTTCGACGATGGCCCGCACGTCGGCCGTCGCCCGGGCCGCGTTGATGATCGCCAGCGCGACCCGCCGCACGGCCGCCGCGGCGCGGTCGTCCGAGCCGGCGGGCAGCCGGTCGAGAATGCCCTGCGCCTGGTTGGCGGCCTGGCGCAGCCCCGGCGGCTGCGGGAGCCGAATCGCGCGGGCCAGCTGCGTCAGCGCCGCGACGATCGCCGCCCGGGTTTCCGCCGGGATCTCCCAGGCGACGGCGGCCACCTGTCGGCCCGACGTCGCAACCCACCCGACGGACAGCTCGGCGTCGAACAGCCAGGGCGTCAGCTGCTCGACGGTCACCCCCGGCCAGAGATCACCCGGGTCGGCCTTGTCCTCGATCTGACCGAGCACCATCAGCGCCGTCTCGTTGAGCTGGTTGGTGCGCCGCCCCAGCCGGCGACGGCGCCTGTCGTCGAGGCGGCCGGTGCGCACCGCCTCGGCGGCGGTGTCGACCACGATCGCCATCCGCGCCCGCAACGCGCGGATGGTCGCGCCCAGCACCCGCTCGGGCCGGTCGGGCAGCACGTAACTGCTCATCAGGAAGGTGCACACGGTGCCCACCGCGACCGCCCCGATCATCCACGGCAGCTCGGACAGGCGGGCCCGCAGGTACAGGGTGAAGAAGTACGCCATGAAGGCGACCATCCCCAGCGCCCGGCCGCGAGGGCCGTACCGGCGGATGTACACCGCCGCGAACACGACGACCACAAACGTGACATCGGCGGCCAGCGGATGCGCCGCGAGCAGCGCGGCGGCGGTGATCGACGCGGCGGCGGGCAGCGGCAGGAGTGCCATCGTGATCCGCTGCTGGCGGGGGTCCGGCTCGTTGACCGAGCGCGACGCGACCATGGTGATGACCACCCCCAGCAGCGCCACCGTGAGCGGCTGCCCCGTCGCCCGGGTCAGCACGAACAGCGCGGCCAGCGAACACCCCAGCGCGGCCGTCGTCCGGGTCGCCATCCGCAGGCGCAGCAACCCCGGGTCGGAACCCACCCACCGGTTGCGGGCTTTTTCGATGAACTCGGCTATCGGACGACCCCCCTCGTGATCGGACACCCCATGGTTACCCGAAGTGCTGTGCGGCGACCAAGCTAGTCTTCGACATCGTGACCCCGCCGACCCGGGCGAAGCTGGCCGATGGCCGTGACCTGCTCTTCTTCGCCCTGCCCGGCCGCCACCCGCAGCCGGTCGCGGACCGCAGGCCGCTGCCGCCGCGGCAGGCGCAGCGGTCCGAGTTGCGGTTCGACGCCAGCACCGGTCAATGGGTGATCATCGCGGCGCTGCGCCAGGACCGCACCTACAAGCCGCCGCGCGAGCAGTGCCCGCTGTGCCCCGACCCGACCGGCCTGATCGGCGAGGTGCCCGCGCCCGACTACGACGTCGCGGTCTTCGAGAACCGGTTCCCCAGCCTGTCCGGGACCGGGGTCGCGGCGCCGCCGCCGGGAGTCTTCGCCTGCGTCCCCGGCGCCGGCCGCACCGAAGTGATCTGCTTCTCCAGCCGACACACGGGTTCCTTCGCCGAGCTGGAGCCGCGGCACGCGCGGCTGGTGGTCGAGGCGTGGCGGCACCGCACCCGCGAGCTGATGGCCACCCCGGGCATCGAGCAGGTGTTCTGTTTCGAGAACCGCGGCGAGGACATCGGGGTGACGCTGACCCACCCGCACGGCCAGATCTACGGCTATCCGTTCCTGACGCCGCGCACCGCGGTCATGCTCGAGCAGGCGCGGCTGCACCGGGAGCGCCACGGCACCAACCTGTTCGCCGACCTGCTGGCGCGCGAGGTCGCCGACGGCGCCCGCATCGTCGCGCGCGACGCGACGGTGACCGCGTTCGTGCCGTTCGCGGCGCGCTGGCCGGTCGAGGTGCACATCTACCCCAACCGGTTCGTGCGCAATCTGTGCGACCTCGGCGAGGACGAGGTCGACGACTTCGTCGCCACCTACCTCGACGTGCTGCGACGGTTCGACCGGATGTACGCCGCGCCGCTGCCCTACATCGCGGCGCTACACCAATACGCGGACACCGAGGCGCAGGCCGACGGCTACTTCCACGTCGAGCTGATGTCGATCCGGCGCAGCGCCACCAAGCTCAAGTACCTGGCGGCGTCCGAGTCGGCGATGGACGCCTTCATCACCGACGTCACGCCCGAGGCGGTGGCCCAGCGGCTGCGCGAGCTGGCATGACGGTCCGGCACTCCGCACCCGGGCGCATCAATCTGATCGGGGAGCACACCGACTACAACCTGGGCTTCGCCCTGCCCATCGCGCTGCCCCAGCGCACCACGGCCGCCTTCACCCCCGACGCGAGCGGCGCGTTGACCGCTACCAGTGATCGCGCCGACGGCGCGGTGCGCATTCCCCTCGACACCGCCCCCGGCGCGGTGACCGGCTGGGCCGCCTACGTGGCCGGCGTGGTGTGGGCGCTGCGCGAGGCGGGCCACTCCGTCCCGGGCGGCGCCTTGGCGATCACCAGCGACGTGCCCATGGGTTCGGGGCTGTCCTCCTCGGCGGCGCTGGAATGCGCGGTGCTCGGCGCGCTGCTGTCCGCCGCCGGGCTGCGCCTCGACGCCACCGAACAGGCGCGGCTGGCCCAGCGCGCCGAGAACGAGTATGTGGGTGCGCCGACGGGCCTGCTCGACCAGCTCGCCGCGGTCTTCGGCGAGCCCGCGACCGCGCTGCTGATCGACTTCCGAGACCTCAGCGTCGCGCCGGTGCGCTTCGACCCGGACACCGCGGGCGTCGCGCTGCTGCTGATCGACTCCCGGGCGCCGCACGCGCATGCCGGCGGCGAGTACGCGGCGCGGCGCGCCTCGTGCGAGCGGGCGGCCGCCGACGTGGGAGTGTCGTCGCTGCGCGAGGCCCAGGACCGCGGGCCCGCCGCCCTCGCCGCGGTGCGCGACGCGCTCGACGCCCGTCGCGCCCGGCACGTGCTGAGCGAGAACGCCAGGGTGCTGGATTGCGTTGCCGCGCTGGAACGGTCCGACTTCGCCGAAGTGGGCCGGATCTTCTCCGCCTCACATGCATCGATGCGCGACGACTTCGGCATCACCACCGGGCAGATCGACCTGATCGCCGAGAGCGCGGTGCGTGCCGGTGCGCTGGGCGCCCGGATGACCGGCGGCGGCTTCGGCGGCTGCGTGATCGCCCTGGCGCCCGCCGACCGGGCGGACGCCGTCGCCGCGGGAGTGCGTCGGGCCGCCGAGGACGCCGGATTTGCGGGGCCGGTCATCGGGCGGACCCGCGCGTCCGCGGGCGCGGGGCCGTAGCCCGCCGTTTATCCAACGAAAGCTGTGATTTCGCCGGCCTTCAGTTGTAACGTTACGCATATGAGGGGGATTCTCTGCGCGGTGTGCGGCACCGGTTTCGCCGGGCGGTCCGACGCCGTGTACTGCTCATCGGCGTGCCGGCAGAAGGCGCACCGCGCCAGGACGGCGCGACGCGTCGACGCGCTGCGCGAGCGCGTCGGGCAAACACCCGGTGCCGCCCGGGAAAGGGCGGAGGCCACTCGCGAGTTGCAGCGCTCCGCCGCCCGCTCCATCGAGCGGGCGCGTCAGCAACTCGACCGGTCCCGCCAGCTGTTCCAGGTCTCCGAGCGGCGGCTGCAGGAAAGCGACGCGTTGCGGCGACGCACGCCGCCGCCCGAGCCGACGGTCGAACCTCCCAACGCCTCCGCGGAGCGTGCGCCATGGCGTGGCAACTAGACGGCCAGGCGGCCGCGATCGAAAAGGCGCTCGCCGGCGGCACGCCGCAGCGCGCCGGCTGGTTCCGGTTCTACTTCGCCGACCAGCGCTGGGAGTGGTCCGAGCAGGTGCAGCGCATGCACGGGTACGAACCCGGGACGGTGACGCCCACGACCGAGCTGGTGCTGGCCCACAAGCACCCCGCGGACCGGGCCCAGGTGGCGGCGAGCATCGACACCATGATCCGGCGCCGCCAACCGTTCAGCACGCGCCACCGCATCGTCGACACCCGCGGTAACACCCACCACGTCGTCGTGGTGGGTGACCAGTTCTGCGACGCGGACGACCAGGTGATCGGCACGCACGGCTTCTACATCGACGTCACGTCCACCAGCAGCCGCAAGCGTGAAGACGCGATCAGCACCAAGGTCGCCGAGATCGCCGAGCGGCGCGGCGCGATCGACCGGACCAAGGGGATGCTGATGCTGGTGTACGGCATCGACGAGGACGCCGCCTTCAATCTCCTCAAGTCGCTGTCGCAGGTGCGCAACCTGAAGCTGGGCGTGCTGGCCGAGCAGATCGGCCGGGATTTCGCCGAGCTGGGCAAGGACGCCGTCGGCGCCCGGTCCCTGTTCGATCAGCGGCTGCTCACCGCCCACTTGCGCGTCGCCGAGCAGCAGCCCGATCCCACCAGCGTCTGAGCTAGCCGATCGGGGTCAGCCGGACCGCGCCCAGGTGCAGCCGGTCGACCGCCTCGGCGAACTCCTCGCGGGACGGGATGCGCGGGTCGCGGAACGTCAGCCCGATCATCCGTTGGGCGCGCCGCAGGCCGTACGACTCGACGCAGCGCAGGTACAGGTCGGTGACCGCGGCGCGGTCGCCGACCAGCACGCCACGCATCGCGCGCGTGGCGCCGTCGTAGACCACCCGGGCCTCGGCGCCGTCGCGGAAATTCTGCTTCCACTGCGCGCCGGTCAGCGCGTAGAGGTGGCCGCCGATCAGGTGGGCGCTCACCGGAATCGAGAACGACCGGCCCGTCTTGCGCCCGGTGAAGCTCAGCACCATCAGCTGCCGGCGCGCCGGACCCGCCAGCGGGGTGCGCAGCAGGGCGCTCAACACCGGGTTGACCAGGCGCATCAGGGCCGACGGCGGGTGCCCGGGTTCGATCGCGTGGGACTGCTTCGCCATGCGCTCACCGTAGGACCATTCGCGCGGCGGGGCGCGCGATCAGACCATCTCGTTCTGGGTCAGCCAGCGCATCACCGGCCAGCCGACGAAGACGGGCAGCCAGCAGGTCAGCACCCGGTACAGCAGGACGGACGGCACCGCCGTCGCCGCGGGCACCCCGAAGGCGGCGAGCCCACCGATCAGCGCCGCCTCGACCGCCCCGACCCCACCCGGCGTCGGGGCGGCCGAGGCCAGTGTCCCGCCGACCATCGTGACCACGGTGACCGCGACGAACGTGGTGCCGCCGCCGAAGGCCTCGACACTGGCCCACAGGGCCAGCGCGGCCCCCAGCGTCGTTCCGGCGCAACCCAACAGGATCAGCGCCAGCCGCCGGGGTTCGCGGGCGAGCTTGAACAGGTCGCTCGTCACCTCGGTCAGCTTGGGGCGCACCTCGGTCGCCAGCCAGCGCCGCGACTTGGGCACGAACAGCAGCGTCCCGATGATGCCCAGCGCCACGCCGCCGATCAGGTAGAGCAGGGTGGCGCTGGGCACGAAGTGTTTGAGGTTCATCGAGGCGCCCGCGACGGCGCTGAACAAGATCAGCAGCCCGAGGTGCACGATCACCTGCACGGCCTGTTGCAGCGCCACCGCGGCGGTTGCCCGCATCGCGGTCAGGCCGCTCTTCTGCAGGTAGCGGGTGGACAGCGCGAGGCCGCCCACGCCGGCCGGCGTGGTGGTCGCGGCGAAGGTGTTGGCGACCTGGACGATCGAGAGCCGCCAGAACTTGACCGTCCCGTCGGTGCAGGCCCACAGCGCGGCGGCGGCCCCCACGTAGGTCAGCGCCGACACCGCCAGGCCCAGCAGCGCCCACCACCAGTTCGCCGTCTTGAGCTGGTTGAAGAACGTCGGCGCCGTGCTGATGAACGGGTACGCGACGTAGCCGAGCGCGCCGAAGAGCACCAGCTGGATGATCTGGCTGCGGGTGAACCGGGTGATGGTCTGGGTCTTGATCTGGTCGGCGCCGGTCTGCCGTTTCACCTCGGCCCGCGTCTCGGAGATGACGCTGCCCGCGTCGGCGATCGACTTCCGGATAGGCCGCGGCACAGCGACTTTGGTGAGACGGCGCGAGGCGGTCAGGACGGTGTCCTTGCCGAACACGTCGATCGCCGCGGCGACCGCCGACTTCGGGTCGTAGACGTCGGTCGTCGTCACCAGCAGGTGGGCGATGTCCGATTGCAGCTGGGCCTCGGTGGCGCCGTACTCGGCGCTGTGGAACCCGCCGAACAGCACGGTGTCGTCGTCGACGGTGATCTCGTTGCTGCGCAGGTCGCCGTGGGCCATCTGCTCGCAGTTCAGCGCGTGCAACGCCTCCCAGGTCCGTCGCACCGGTGGCGGTGTCGCGCAACGGTCCAACGGCACCCCCCGGGGCGGCTCGTGCGCGTAGAGGACCCAGCCGCGGGGCAGGGTCGCGACGGCGATGGTCGACGTGTTGGCCAGCCCGATGCCGCCGATGGCGATCGTCATCAGCGCGCGGTGCTCGACCGCGCGCTGCATGGACGCCAGCAGCGGCGCGGTCTCGGTGTCGCGCAGCCGCAGCTTGCCCCACAGCTGGCGCAGGGTGCCGCCGCTGCGCTGGTGCGGACCGTACAGCTCGACCACGGCGGCCCGCTCGGACCGCTCGCAGCCGGCGTCGAGCACCAGCGGGCCGCGGCCGGCCGGCCGGACCACCGTGAGCCCAGTGACGGCGAACCCGCGCCGACCCATCGCCCGCACCGCGGCGTCCAGCGGCACCTCGAGGGCCGGGGTGCCGACCACGAGGACCACGGACGCGCCGACCACCCACCCGACCGCCAGGCCCACCAACGAGCGGGCCGGCACGATGGCGCTGACCACCAGGTGGATCGGCACGAACGCCAGCAGCAGCGCCCACCACCAGCGCCGCCAGCGCGCCGGCTGCCAGGGCCCCGACACCGTCAGCACCGCCGCCAGCATGCCGATCCAGCGCGGGTCGTCGAGGAACTGCGCCGGCAGCGTGCTGAGCCGGTCCGGGACGTCGAAATGCCAGCGCGGCGCCGCGATGCGCGGGACGCTGATCGAGAGCAGCAGGATGGCGAGCAGCCCCGCGGTCGCGTACGCGCCGAGCAGCTTCCACTGCCGGGCGACGACGAGGCCGATCAAGATCATGAACGGCAGGGCGACGATGGCGAACCCGTAGACCAGGTAGACCAGGTCGCTTTGGGTGGGCGACAGCACCCCCACGATCTGGGACAGCGACCGCTCCAGCGCGATCCACTGCGGCCGGGTGATGACCGAACACGTGATGACCAGCGCCAAAAACAGCAGAGCCGAGAACAGCCGCAGGATGTCGTTGGTGCGCCGGGTGAGGGGTTGCAGCAGGTTGCCGGAAACGCTGACGTGGCGCCCGTCGACTCGCATCGTGTAACGATCCTTCGGATCCGCCGGCGCGGCCGGCCGACCCCGCTCACTGGCTCGCCAACAAGTTAACCGGATGCCCGATCGCGCGACAGCCCGCCCACACCCGCCGCGCGTAGGGTCGTATCGGTAGCCGAGCTAGCGAACAGGGAGGGTGGTCGGGTGGCCAGAACCGACAACGACAGCTGGGAAATCACCGAGAGCGTGGGCGCGACGGCGCTCGGCGTGGCCTCGGCCCGGGCCGCGGAGACCCGCAGCGACAACCCGTTGATCAGCGACCCGTTCGCCCAGGTCTTCCTCGACGCCGCCGGTGACGGCGTGTGGAATTGGCATTCGGCGCCCCAGCTGCCCCCGGAGCTGGTCGAGGCAGAGCCCGAGTTGCCGCTGCAAATGCAGTCGATGGTCGACTACATGGCGTCCCGCACGGCGTTTTTCGACCGGTTCTTCACCGACGCCACCGCGGCCGGCATCCAGCAGGCGGTCATCCTGGCGGCCGGCCTGGACGCCCGGTCCTGGCGGCTGCCCTGGCCCGCCGGGACGACCGTGTACGAACTCGACCAGACCCGGGTGCTGGATTTCAAGGCGTCGACGTTGGCGGCCCACGGGGCCGAGCCGGCGTGCCACCGGATCCCCGTGGCGGTGGACCTGCGCCAGGACTGGCCGGCGGCGTTGCGGAAGGCGGGCTTTGACCCGGCGGCGCCCAGCGTGTGGTCGGCCGAGGGTCTGATGCCCTACCTGCCGGCGGCCGCGCAGGACCTGCTGTTCGAGCGCATCAACGAGCTCGCCGCGCCGGGCAGCCGGGTCGCCGTCGAGGCGCTGGGACCGAGCTTTCTGGATCCGGAGAACCGCGCGAAGCGCCGGGCCCGGATGGACCGGGTGCGCGCCCTGCTGGCGAAGGTGGATCCCGACCGTGAGGTTCCGCGGACCGACGACCTGTGGTACTTCGAGGAGCGCGAGGACGTCGGCTCGTGGTTCGCCCGCCACGGCTGGACGGTGACGGTGACGCCGTCCGACGAGCTGATGGCCGGCTACGGGCGCCCCGCTCCCGAGGCCGTGCGCGACGCCGTGCCGGGCAACCTCTTCGTCGCGGCGCAGCGCTAGCGGCCTTCGATCTTAGGCTCCGGGGTTTCGCTGCGCTGCCGGCGGCGGCCCCGCCAATTGCGGTACCCGCGGTGCGCGGCGAACGCGCCGACGATGGCGGTCGCGCACCACACCGCGATGGCCGAATACGCCAGCGGCGAGGACAGGTGGCCGATCGATGCGCCCAGCGCGGTGTAGGCGAAGCCGCGGGGCACCGAGCCGATGAATGAGCCGATGACCATTTGCCACAACGGAACCCCGAAGGCGCCGAATGCGTAGGAGGCCAGCGCGTCGGAGATTCCGGGGATGAAGCGCTGCCCGACGACCGCCCACAGCCCGCGCCGCTCGATCAGCGCGTCGATCCGGTCGGCGCGCGCGGCGCCCAGCAGCGCCCGCGCGCTGTCCCGGCCGGCGCGGCGGCCGAGGAAGCTGGCGACGACCGCGGTGCCCATCGCCGCGCCCAGCGTCACGAAGACCCCCAGCACCGGCCCGAACAGCACCCCGCTGCCCGCGGCCAGCAGCGATCCGGGCACGAAGACCGCGGCGAGACCGGCTGACACCACGACGTAGACCACCGGCGCCAGCGGCCCGGCCGACCTGATCGTGCGCTGCACCTCCCCGAGGTCGATCACCCGCGCGATGGCCACCAGGTAGAACATCACCAGCAGAAACCCGGCGAACAGGCAGAGCCGCACGATGTGGCGGCGCCGCGACGCCGGGGGCGCGATGTCCGCGATGTCGTTGTCGTCCATGGTGCGGCCGATTCTTCCGCACCGCGGCTCAGGCGGTGGGTGCGGCGGCCCGCAGCCGCTGACGCAGCCCGGTGGCCCGCACCGCCCGGCGTTCGATCGCCGCGCGCACCGCCGGCTCGGGGCCCGCCACCCGAACCTTGGTCGTGGCCCGCGTCACCGCCGTGTAGAACAGCTCGCGGGTCAGCAGCCGCGACTCCTCCGACGGCAGCAGCACGGTCACCTCGTCGACCTGGCTGCCCTGGCTCTTGTGAATCGTCATGGCGTGCATGGTTTCCACGTCGCCCAGGCGGCTGGTCGCGAAGTCGAGCGGCCCGGCCGCCCCGGCGATCACGGCGCGCAGCCCCTGCGGCCCCGTCACCGTCACCCCGGTGTCGCCGTTGTAGACCCGCAATCCGTAGTCGTTCGCCGTCACCAGCAGCGGCCGGCCGGCGTACCACTGCGACCAGGCCGCCTGCCCGGTCTCCTCGGCGATCCACTTGTGCACCTGCGTGTTCCACTGGTTTGCGCCGTAGGGTCCCGTGCGGTGCGCGCAGAGCAGCCGGTGTTCGTCGAGCGTGGTCAGGGCCCGTTCTGAGGCACCCAGCAGCGCGGCCGCCCGCAGCCGCAGCGCGTGCGGCACCAGGACGTCGCGCAGCCGGGCGGCCGGGCGGTCGGAGTCGATCCATTCGACGTGCGCGCCGCCGGCGGCCAGCAACTCCAGCGCCCGGTCGGCGTCGCCGACGCGGATCGCGTCGGCCAGCGCGCCGATCGACGTGCCGAACCGGTGCGGCGTGCGCAGCGCGGCGACCCGCACGTCCGGACGCGCGTCCAGGCCGTCCACCAGGTCGGCCAGCACGGCGCCGGCCTCCACGGACGCCAGCTGGTCCGGATCGCCGACCAGGATCAGCCGGGCGTCAGACCGCACCGCCTCCAGCAGCCGGGCCATCATCGTCAGCGACACCATGGAGGTCTCGTCGACCACGATGACGTCGTGCGGCAACCGGTTGGTTCGGTTATGGCGGAAGCGCGCCGAGGTGTCGGGGCGCGGCCCCAGCAGCCGGTGCAATGTGGTCGCGCGCAGCCCGGTCAGCCGGGCGCGGTCCGCGGCGTCGAGCCGCCCGACACCGGCGGTCACGGCCTCGGCCAACCGCGCCGCCGCCTTGCCCGTCGGTGCGGCCAGCGCGATGCGTGGCCGCGGCCGCCCGGCCCGCTCCGCCCGCTCGGCCAGCAGGGCGATCAGCCGCGCGACGGTGGTGGTCTTGCCGGTCCCGGGCCCGCCCGTCAGCACCGTCACCGCCTGCGCCACCGCGATTTCGGCGGCCGCCCGCTGCTCCTCGTAACCCGGTGGGAAAAGCCGCTCATACGAGCCTGTGTCGCCGGCGGCCCCCGTCACGGACAGGGCGAGCAGGTCGGTGCAGACCTGGTCCTCCTCGAGCCAGTACCGGTCGAGGTAGCAGAAGTCGCCCAGCAGGCGCAGCACCGGGGGAGTGCCGAGCAGGGGGCTGGCGCGCACGGCGCCCAGCCAGCCATCGGGGTCGGGCCAGGGCAGGTCGGCCACGCCGAGCTGTTCTTCGGCCGCGCGCAGATCCACGCACACCGAACCGCCCCGCAGCGCCCGCACCACCAGCGCGACCGCCAGCGCCACCCGCTCGTCGTCCTCGCGCGCGAGGGCCGTAAGACGTTGCGCCACATGCAAATCCGCCGCCTCAAAGACCCCGGCGTCGTCGAAGGCCTGCAGCAGGCCCGCCGTCACCGGCCCGCCTCGCCGTCGAGCAGGTCCGACACCGCGGCCGTCAGCGCCGGCGGCGGCTGCCAGCTGAACACGCCGCACGGGTGGCCGTCGCGCACCGGCGTGCCGGCGCCGCACATGCCCCGCAGGAACAGGTAGAGCACGCCGCCCAGGTGGCGGGCCGGGTCGTAGTGCGGCACCCGCCAGCGCAGGAATCGGTGCAGCACGGCGCCGTAGAGGAGCGCCTGCAGCGGGTAGTCGGAGTGCAGCATCGCCTCGACTAGCCGGGGTCGGTCGTAATCGGCTGCGGTCAGCGGTGTTTCGGGGTCACCGAGCCAGTTGGTCTTATAGTCGACCACCACGTAGCGGTGGTCGGTGCCGTCGGGCACCCGCAATACGGCGTCGATCGACCCCGTCAGGTAGCCGCGCAGCGGTTGGGCGCCCAGCTCATCACCGGCCAGCCGGTCGGCGTACGACGCGAGCGGGTCGTCGCCGGGCAGCCGCTCGCGCAGCAGTGGCGCCAGGTCCGCAAGCCGGATCTCGGGCGCGTCCGCCCGCCGGTCGCCGCCGGCCAGCGGCAGCTCGAAGTCCAACTCACGCAACCGGTCCGGCAGTGCGATGTCGCGCAGCGTCAGCCCGGCGGCCAGCGGACCCAGCGGCGTGTCGTGCAGGGGCACCAGGGCCGCCGCCAGGTCGGCCGGCGCCACGGCCACCGGCCACCACACCGAGTGCAGGCGGATCTGCGCCTCCAGCTCGGCGGCCAGGTCCGGGGCGGTCGGGTCGGCCGTCTCCAGCACGGCGTGCACCAGCGAGCCGAACTTCGCCCCCGCCGGCAGCCCGGCCATCGGCGAGGGCACGTCCGGGACGGACGCGGCGGTGGCCACCGGGATGTCGCCGGCCTCGTCGTCGAGGTCGCCCACCTCCGGTTCGCTGCTGACCCCGCCGGGCTCGGCCTCCCTGATCAGCCCCGAATACGACGTGCGCCGCCAGGCGGTGTCGATGCCGCGATGAAAGTGCCTGCTGCGCAACCCCGTCGGCACCACGCGCGCCGGCAACGGCGGGGCGGCGGCGATCACCGACTCCTCGATCACCGGCCCACCCGCCGCTTCCCACGCGCGCAGCCGGGCCAGCGCGTCGTCGTCAGAAATCTTCGCGGGCTCGCAGCGGTCAGGCACCAGCGCCTCGCCGGGCCGGCGGCCACGCAGCAGCCGCGACAGCCCGCCGTTGGGCTCGGAGTACGCCGGCGACCACCACGCCACCACCTGGGACTGCGCGCGGGTCAACGCGACGTAGGTCAGCCGGCTGTCATCGCTGGCATCCTCCTTGCGGCCCAGGCGCTCGACGGTTCTGAAGTCCGGGCTGTCCGTGCCGCCGACGTGCAGGCAGCGGACGCCGTCGTCGTGAAACAGCACCACGTCGCGGTCCTGGGCGTTGCGATTAAACGCGAACGGCAGGTACACGACGGGGTATTGCAGGCCCTTGCTAACGAACACGGTCATGATCTGCACGGCCGCGGCGTCGCTGTCCAGGCGGCGGTTGCGTTCGGGCGCGCCGCTGCGCTCGTCGCGCTGCGCGCGCAGCCAGTCCCGCAGCGCGGGCAGGCTGTAGTGCTCGCGGTGCGCGACGTCTTGCAGCAGCTCGGTGAGATGGGCCAGGTCGGTCATGTGCCGTTCGCCACCGCGCCAGGACAGCACCCGGTTGCCCATGCCCCGCAGCTGCGCGGCCTCGAAGATGGCCGCCACCCCGCGGTCGCGGGCGTGACCGGCCCACTCGCGCAACGTTTCTGCGACCCGGTCCGTCAGGGCGTCCCCGCCCGCCGCCAGGGTTTCGGCGGTCTCACCGAAGAACATGGTGGCGGCGGCGGCGCGCACCATGCCGGGCCGGTGCGGCTGGTCGAACGCCTCAAGAAGGCACAGCCAGTCCTCCGCGGCCTCCGAGGCGAACACGTCGGTGTTGCCCGTATAGACGGCGGGCACCCCCGCGTCACACAACGCCTGGAAGCACGCGGCGGCGTCCCGGTGCTTCTCCACGATGACGGCGATGTCGCGCGCCTGCAGCGGTGCGCCGCCGAACCTCGCGCCGCTGGCCAGCAGCGCGCGGATGTCCGCGGCCAGGTCGGCGCCGATGTGTGCCCGCAACTCGTCGATCGGTAGGTTAGCGATACCCCTGCGGCCCAGCGTCTTTCGTGCCACCACACGTAACCGGAACGGGTCGTTGCTCGGGGCGCCGGCGAGCCGGTGCCCGCGGTGGTGCGCGGCGACGTCGTTGACGACGATCGCGGGGTCGCCGAGCTGGGCGCCGCGCAGCACCACCTGCAGCCGCTCGACGAGCGCGGAGTCGCTGCGCCAGTTGGTGTTCAGGGTTCGTTTCTCGCCCGCCGTCGCGGCCGCCCGCAGGTAGGTGACGATGTCCCCGCCGCGAAACGCATAGATCGCCTGCTTCGGGTCACCGATCAGCACGACGGTGGAGCGCCCGCTGAAGGCGCGGTCGATCACCTGCCATTGCACGGGGTCGGTGTCCTGGAACTCGTCGACCATGACGATCGGCCAACGCCGGTGCATGCGCACCCGCGCCGGTGCATCCTCGGTGGCCAGCGCGTCCGCCAACCGGATCAACAGGTCGTCGTAGCTCAGCACGCCGCGCTGGCGCTTACGCGAATCCAATTCGGCCAGAACGTCATTGGCGAACCCGACGCAGACCGCGGCGCGCGACCCCGGGGGTGGGTCGAGGGGACGCAGCTGCGTCGACGGGTTGCGGACGACCTCGCGCGCCAGCCGCAGCGCGTCGCGGTACAGCAGCACCGGATCGTTGCGCTCCTGCCCAAAGTGGGCCAGGTACAGATCGTCGACGATTTCGGACACCATCTCGTCAAGGCTCTCCAACAGGGTCATGTTCGCCGCGGTGTCCCCGGCCACCCCCAGCGATTTCAACACCAGCTGGCAGAACTGGTGCGTGGTGGCGATCGTGGCCGCGTCGAAGCCGGCCAGCGCGTCGCGCAGCCGTTGCTCGCGCAGGGCACGCTCGGCGGCGCTGCCCTCGATCAGCTGCGCCACCAACGCGTTGTCCCCGACGGCCGCCGGATCGCCGAACGCCCGTACCGCGTCCACCATTTGACACCGCACGCGTTCGCGCAGCTCCTGACTGGCGGCGCGGCCGAACGTGATCAGCAGCATCTGGTCCAGCGTCGCGGCGCCCTCGGCGACATAGCGGGTCACCAGCCCGGCGAGCGCGAACGTCTTGCCGGTGCCCGCGCTGGCCTCCAGCACGGTGGTCGACCGTTCGGCAGGCAACGCGCCGAGCAGGTTGAACGGTTCCATCTACGCCGGCTTCCGCTCGGCGCGCAGCATCGGCAGCCACACCCGGGCGGCGTATGCGCCCAACCGGGTGTCCTCGCCGTCACATTCCTCGCCCGGCCGCACCGGCTGCAGCAGGTCGTCCAGCGGGGCACGGTGCCCCCAGGCGCGCACGTGCGCCGGCGCCTCGTCCTCACCGGGGAACCGGTCGCTCGACTTCCAGCGATACCGCGCGTGCGCCGCCGGGTCCTCGCCCCCGTGCCGGGCGGCCGCCCAGGCGTACGACGTCTTGATGGGCAGCGGGATCGGCTCGCGACGCCCGGCGTCGTAGATCGCGACCAGTTCGCGCAGCACCGCGGCGGCGGCGGCGTCGAGTGGTGGCCCCAACCCCTCCACCCGCACGGCGCTGCCCCGTTTCATCCGGCCGATGCACACCGCCGACCAGTCCCGGCCGGGGTGGTGAGCGAGTAACGCCAGCAACGGGATCCACGATTCCAGCAGGTGCTTGCCGTCCAGCCGGCTATAGGTCACCGAGACCAACCGCTCGCCGTAGACCGCCGACACTGTGCCGGTCAGTCGCCGACCCGCGCCGAGCTCGACGTCGACGTCGTAGGCTCGCGCGTCCGCCCGGCGGTGCCGGCGCGCCTCCTGCGCCAGCAGGGCGGCCTGGTCGCGCAGCTCGGTCACCTTGCGCCAGCCCAGCTGGCCGGGCGGCAACGTCCCCCGGCGCCATTCGGCCTGCCGGGCGTCGTCGGGGGTCATCCCGCGCAGCATGTCGCCGAGCATCCGGTCGCCGACGGTCCACTCCTCGAGGCTGTTGATGTCGACGGGCATGGCGTCCTGCACGCCGTCGACGTCGCGGGGCAAGGTGTATTCCAGCGCGCGAAAGAAGCCCTTCACCGGGTCCCGGAAGAACGCGACGAGGTCGGCGAGGTTGACGTCCTCGTCGCGCGGGGTCGGCAGCGGCCCGGTGATGAAGGCGGGCCGCTCGGCCTGCTCGCCGGTGGTGGCGCGCGCCGCCCGCAGCACCGTGGGATCGAAACTGAACGGCACCCGCGGCACCAGCTCGCCGGGCATCACGTTGCGAATGTCGAAGGGCTGCAATGGGTGCACGACGACGATGCGGTCGCGCACCGCCCGCTGCGTGGTCGCGTCCAGGGCGTCGAGGAGCTCGGCCAGCGGCACCGCGGGCGGGCGTGCCTGGCCCGAGTACTCGTTGGCGCCGGTGTAGGTGATGACCAGCTTGTCGGTCGCCGCGCCGATCGCGTCGAGCAGCAGTTGCCGGTCCTCCGAACGGATGTCGCGTTCCCCGGTCACCGGATGGCGGACCAGCACGTCGTCGCCGTCGACGACACCCAGGCGGGGGAACAGGCCGTCGTCGAGGCCTACCAGGCACACGATGCGGTGTGGCACCGAGCGCATCGGCACCATGGTGCACACCGTCAGGGTGCCGGTGCGGAAGTTGGCTCGGGTGGGACGCCCCGCGAGGTGCCGGTTGAGCAGCGCGCGGACGTCGGGCAATCGCAGCGTGGTGCCCGCCCGCGTCCCGGCGTCGTCGAGCACCTTGGCGAACTCGCGCTGCATCTGGCTGGTCTGCCACTCGTCGGCGTCCGGCACCCGTGTCAGCGCGGTGACGCCGTCGGCGAGGGCGGTCAGCCAGTCGGTGAGCGGCTGTGCGCCGGACAGCGCGTCGGCCGTGCGGTGCAGCCGGGCGACGAAGTCGGCGAGTTGGCCGGCTAATTGGACGCGATTACTGCTGACGTCGTCGAGCGGCAGCGTCGCGTCCAGCCAGGCGTTCGAGTCGTCGGACATGGCGACCCCCGCCAGTATCCGGTCGAGCCCGAACCGCCACGTGTTGTGCACGAAGTCAACGTGGTAGGGGCGGCGGTGTTCGGTGTCGAAGCCCCAGCGGATGTTGGCCTGACGCACCCAGCGGGTGATCGCCTCCAAATCGTCGTCGGTGAACCCGAATTGGGCCCGCACCGCCGGCACCTGCGCGAGGTCGAGCACCTCGCTGGCGGTGGCCCGGCCGGCCGCCAGGGTCAGCAACTGCGCGGCCACCCCCAGCAGTGGGTTGGTTTGGATCAGCGAGCGGTCCGCGAGCCGGACCCGCAGCCGGTGGGCGGGGTGCGCGCCGTGGACCACGTCACCGAGACCGAAGTCGGCGACGATCAGCGGCGCGTAGGTCTCGATGTCGGGGCACATCACCAGGATGTCGCGCGGCTCCAGCGTGGGGTCGTCCTGCAGCAGGCCAAGCAGCACCTCGCGCAGCACGTCGACCTGGCGGGCGGGCCCGTGGCAGTTGTGGATCTGCACCGAGCGGTCGTCGTCGGGCAGCGTGCGGCCTTGGGGGCGAACGGCGTTCGCGGCGATGTCGGACTGCAGCCAGCCCAGCAGGGTGGCGGGGTGGGCGGCGCCGGCAAGGTGTTCGTCGGTCTGCGGATCGGCCGGCAGGGCGCGCTGCAGCTCGCGCAGGTCGCGGCCCAGCGTCGCCAGCAGCGGGTGACGCACCGCGCGGTGGCTGGTGTCGTCGCGCCGGGAAACCGCCCCGTGCGTCCCGGCCAGTGCCCGCCACAGGCGGTCGCTGGGGTGCGGTAACCACAGGTGTAGCTCGTGGTGGGCGGCCAACGCGTCGAGGAGCTCGACATCGGTGCACGCCAGCCGGGTGTGACCAAACAACGACAAGCGTTGCGGCAGTTGGCTTTTGGATGCCCTGAGTCGTTCGACGGTGTGCTGGTGCCGGACGTGGGGCGGGTCGGCGCGCACCCGCGCGGCCAGCGCCCGCCACAGCTCGGGCTGCCACCGCAGGTCGTCGTCGACGCCGCCGGTGCGCCCGTGCAACCAGTCGACCAGCAGCTGCGGGCGTTGCCGCGCGTAGGAGGCGAACAACCCGGCCAGCCGGCGCGCCACCTCGTAGCGCCGGCCCCGGCGCAGCTCGGCCTCCGCGCCGGCGTGGAAGTGCCCGACGTGCGCGGCCAGCGTGCGGCACCAGGGCTCGTCCAGCGAGCAGTCGATCGCCTCCAGCAGCGGCCACGCCAGCGCGTCCGGCGCCCACGGATCGTCCTCGGCGGTGCCGGTGATCTCGGCGATCAGCGAACCGGGACTGCGGAACAGCACCCCCGCGCACACCCCGTCGTCGCCGCGCGCCCGGCCCAGCCGGTGGGAGAGTCGCTGACTGAGCCAACGCTCGACGCCGCGGGCGGGCACCACCACCAGGTCCTCGGCGAACGGGTCGGCCGGTGGATTGGCCAGCAGGGCGGCCAGGCCGTCGGCAAGCAGATCGGTGCGCTCGGCACGGTGCAGGTGAAGCGCCATCGCGGTGTCACGATAAACCTTGACACCGACGTGTGCTGCCACAGTCTCGGAGATGCCGCCACCGGTGAAGGGGGGAGGGACGACCATGGCCGGCCGAACGCCGACGCCGCGCCTCACGGCGCGGTTCAGCGCCGCCCTGGACTATGCGGCGCGCAAGCACGCCATGCAGACCCGCAAGGGCGGCCAGACCCCCTACCTCGGCCACCTGCTGTCGGTGGCCGGGCTGGTCATCGAGGCCGACGGCACCGAAACGCAGGCCATCGCGGCGCTGCTGCACGACGCCGCCGAGGACCAGGGCGGTGAGCGCACGCTGGCGGAGATCCGCGAGCGGTTCGGCGCCGACGTGGCGTCGATCGTCGCCGAGTGCAGCGACACCTTCGAAACACCCAAGCCGCCGTGGCGGGAGCGCAAGGAGCGCTACCTCGCCCACTTGCGGGAGGCGTCCGACGGCGCCGTGCTGGTGTCGCTGGCCGACAAGCTCGACAACGCCCGGGCGATTTTGCGTGACGTGCGGGCGGAAGGGAATGCCGTCTGGGGGCGTTTCACCGTCCGGGACCCGCAGCAGCAGCTGTGGTACTACCGATCGGTGCTCGAGGTGCTGAGCCGGCGCACCGACAACTGGATGGTCGACGAGCTGCGCGCGGTGTTGCGCGCGCTCGAGCAAGAGGTCGACCGCGACGGCGACTAATCCGCAGGAGGAGACGAGATGGAAGCCTGGGACGCGATCCGAGCCCGCCGCAACGTGCGTGAGTACACGCCGGAGCCGGTGCCACAGGAAGACCTCGACCGCATCGCCGAGGCGGGGTGGCGCGCACCGTCGGCCAAGAACCGCCAACCCTGGGACTTCGTCATCGTCACCGACCGGGACCAGCTCCAAGAGCTCGCCACCGTGTGGGGCGGGGCCGGTCACATCGCCGGCGCCGCGGCGGCGATCGCCATCGTGGTGCCCGAGCCGCCCGACGAGCGCCGCGTCGTGACCGACAACTACGACGTGGGTCAGGCCACCATGGCGATGATGATCGCGGCCACCGACCTGGGTGTGGGGACCGGGCATTCGTCGGTGGGGGACCAGGACAAGGCGCGGGCGATCCTGGGCGTTCCCGACGGCTACCTGGTGGCCTTCCTGCTCGGACTCGGGTATCCGGCCGATCGGCCGCTCGCCCCGATCCGCAAGCCGAACCGGCGCCCCTTCGCCGAGGTGGTGCACCACGGCCGTTGGTGAGGTCTGCTCGCCCTAAGGTGATCCCGTGCATGAACATCGGGGCGAGTACGGAGTCGACGGTGACTTCGAGAGGATCTCGGCGCGCGGGCAGCTCGCCGCGATCGGGGCGGTCACGACCGGCTTGGCGGTGGTGGCCGTCGCGGGCCGGGCGCACGGTCGACATCTGACTGGGGCATTGGCCGGCGCGTCGGCCGCGGGGCTGGTCGCCTCGACGGCGTGGTACGCCTACGCGACTCGCGTCGGCAAGTTCGTGGTCTGGGACCAAATCCTCGACGGGCTGGCGCTCGACGGCGATGAGACCGTGCTCGACCTGGGCTGCGGGCGCGGCGCGGTGCTGTGTGCGGCGGCCAAGCGCCTGCCGCGCGGACGCGCCGTCGGGGTCGACCTGTGGCACGCCGACCAGACCGACAACTCCCGGCAGTCCACGCTAGCCAACGCGGCGGCCGAGGGCGTCTCCGACCGCATCGAGGTGCACACCGCCGACATGACGGCGGTGCCGCTGCCCGACGACAGCGTCGACGTGGTCGTGAGCAGCCTGGCGATCCACAACATTGCGGGAAACGCCGGGCGCCGCATGGCCCTTGACGAGGCGGTGCGGGTGCTGCGCCCGGGCGGTCGGCTCGCGATCGCGGACCTGTTCGGCACCGACCGGCACGCGGCGCGGCTGCGGGAATTGGGCTGGCGCGACGTGCGGCACCGCCGGCTCGGCTGGCGGATGTGCTACGGCGGTCCGTGGTTTTCCACCCGGCTGGTGACCGCCACCAAACCCGGGCCCTGACGGCATTGCAGTTTGCTGGATGCGCGCGCCACGGAAACGCGTTGCGCGACGGTTTTCCTGCCGGTCAACAACTTTCGCTTATATAGCGAGAATTCGGTTGAATTGAAAGGCATTTCGGCTACCGAATTGCGCCTGGTCGTGTGAATTCACGGCATTCTCACAGCCGCGAGCGGCACACTTGCAGGCAATTCGGGCCTACCGTCGTGACGGTCATTTCCTGGTCGACGGAAGTCGAGGCTGTCCATGTTTCGCGCGCAACGCATACGCGATTGGGATCCGGAGGATGTTGCGGGCTGGCAGGCCGGCAATGCGCGGATCGCCCGGCGCAATCTGATCTGGTCGTTATTCGCCATGCACGTGGGTTATTCGGTGTGGTCGATCTGGTCGGTGATGGTGCTGTTCATGCCGCGCACGGTGTACGGGTTGTCACCGGCGGACAAGCTGCTGCTGGGTGCCACCGCGACGCTCGTCGGTGGCTGCCTGCGGCTGCCCTACGCCGTCGCGGTGGAGAAGTTCGGCGGCCGCAACTGGCTGGTGTTCTCCTCGTTGGTTTTGTTGATCCCGACCGCGGGAACCATTGTGCTGCTGGCCAATCCGGGCCAACCGATGTGGGCGTACCTGTGTTGTGCGGCGTTGACCGGCATGGGGGGCGGGAATTTCTCCTCCGCAATCGCCCACGTCAACGTCTTCTACCCGCAGCGGCTCAAGGGTGCGGCGTTGGGTATCGCCGGCGGTGGCGGCAACATCGGTGTGCCTTTGATCCAGATCGTCGGTCTGGTGGTGCTGGCGACCGCCGGTGACCGCAAACCCTATTGGGTATGCGGGATCTATCTGGTGTTGCTGTCGTTGGTCGCGCTCGGCGGCGCGCTCTTCCTCGACAACGTGGAGCTGCCGCGCGCGCAGCACCGCCCGATGCGCGCCGCCCTGAAGCAGCGCGACACGTGGGCGCTGGCGGCGCTCTACGTGGCGACCTACGGCTCGTTCATCGGCTTCTCTTTCGCCTTCGCGCAGATCTTGCAGATCAACTATCTGGCCTCCGGCCAAGGGACCCTGACCGCGTCGTTGCACGCCGCCCAAATCGCTTTTCTGGGGCCGTTACTCGCGTCGCTGGGCCGGATGTACGGTGGCCGACTGGCCGATCGCCTGGGCGGCGGGACCGTCACCTTGGGGGTGCTGTGCGCGATGATCGTCGCCGTCAGCGGCATGATCGTGCTGAGCGCGCGGGCCGACAGCCGGGCGGGCCCGTTGGACGCGGCGGTCATGACCTGCTATGTGATCGGATTTTTGGTCTTGTTCATCCTCTGCGGGGTCGGCAACGGGGCGGTGTACAAGATGATCCCGGCCGTCTTCGAGACGCGCAGTCACCGCATGGCCATCGGTGACGCCGACCGGCGCCACTGGGCGCGCGCCATGTCCGGCGTCGTGATCGGCATCGTCGCCGCGATCGGAACGCTAGGCGGGTTCGGCATCAACATGGCGCTGCGCCAGTCCTACGTGAACACCGGATCCGAGACCGCGGCGTTCTGCATCTTCGCAGTGTGCTACCTGTTCG
Source organism: Mycobacterium sp. E1214 (assembly GCF_001666755.1). Taxonomy (GTDB): domain Bacteria; phylum Actinomycetota; class Actinomycetes; order Mycobacteriales; family Mycobacteriaceae; genus Mycobacterium. The sequence continues at coordinate 25,482 of NZ_LZJC01000088.1, forward strand.
GGTCGGTGTTGACCTGGCGGGTGTACGTGCGCCCGTCGTCGGACGTCCGGCAGACGCGGGAGCGAGTCGACGCGCCCCGCCTCGAGCACTCGATCAGCGGCTGAGGAACTTATGCCGGTCGACGATCACGCGGTCAATCTCGCCTTCCGCCACCACTTTTCCGTCACCATCGACTGCTTTGACGTGGAAGGTGATGCGCCGACCGTCGGCCGGCGCATGGTCCGCGGTGACGTCGACGGTGCCACCCACGTCGGTCGCGCGCCGGTGTTCGATGCGCACCGCGGTGCCCACGGTCGTCTGGCCGGGACTGGTGAACGGCGCGGCCGCCTGCACGGTCGCCGCTTCCAACCACGCGATCAGCGTGGGAGTCGCGAGCACGGGCACATCGCCGCTGCCGACGTGCGCGGCGGTGTCGGTGTCGGTCACTTCGTAGCGCATCGCTTCAGCCTAGCGCGGCCGGGGCGCGAAACCCGGTGAGGTTGAGTGATATTCGATGAAAGTGATCAGGTGATGCAGCGCAGTTATGAAGGGTTCCTCAAGTGAGAGTCGTTTTGCTGGGGCCGCCCGGGGCGGGCAAGGGAACGCAGGCGTGCAAGCTTTCCGAGAAGTTGGGGATCCCGCATCTGTCCACCGGTGATCTGTTCCGCAGCAACATCGAGAACGGCACCAAGTTGGGGCTGGAGGCCAAGCGTTACCTGGATGCCGGTGATTTGGTGCCCTCGGAGTTGACCAATCAGCTCGTCGCGGACCGCCTCGATGATCCCGACGTCGCCAACGGGTTCATCCTGGACGGGTATCCGCGCTCGGTGGAGCAGGCCAAGGCGTTGCACGGCATGCTCGAGCGCCGGGGTGGGGACATCGACGCGGTGTTGGAGTTTCGGGTCTCTGAGGACGAGTTGTTGCAGCGGCTCAAGGGCCGCGGGCGTGCCGATGACACCGAGGAGATCATCATCAACCGGATGAAGGTCTACCGCGACGAGACCGCGCCGCTGCTGGACTACTACCGCGACGAGCTCAAGACCGTCGACGCCGTCGGAACCATGGACGAGGTCTTTGCCCGCGCGCTGCACGCGCTGCACGGGTGAAGTGACGGCGCATCGCGCAACTGTCAGACTGGCGGCGAGGAGGCGATGGGGACGCGGTGGCCGGGGGCTGTGCGGCCGCCGCGTTTCTCATTCCTAGCTCGTCAACACCTGCGGGGACAGCTCTTTGAGCATGGCGTTGGCCCAGCGCATCTGGCGCAGCGCCTCGGGATGGCAGCGCGTGGCCAGCCGCAACAGCTCGGCGTCCTTGGCGGCCTGGGCGCCCTGCGCCAGCAGCTCCCAGTCCAGCGATACGCCGGCCGCGATGCGGTGCACCCGCCGCAGGTCGGCCAGCAGCAGCAACCCCGGTTCGGGCCGGCGCCGCAGCTTGTCGCTGAGCCGCGCCGCGACGGCGCCGGTGAGCGGGCGGCGACGCGGCCGCGCGGGCAGGTGCAGGCCGTAATGGCGGCCGTGCCGCGCCAATTCATCGAGGTGGTGTCGCGACCACCCGGCCAGGTCCTGCGCCAGGTGGCAGACGTCCTGGTCGCTGTGGTGCCGCGCCGCCAACGCGGTGAGCTGGTGGGCGAGTTTGCGTTCCGAGCGGTGCAGCTCGCGCAGGGCCAGCCGCAGTTTCACGACCGGCCCCCGGCGGGCGCGGCCTCGGCCAGGGCGGCGCCGCCCGCGTCCGGTGCGCCCGGCCGTCGCGCCGGGCACTTCCGCAGGCGGGCGGCGGCCGTCTTGTAGACCGGCTGCTTGGACACGGGGTCCCAATCGGTGAGCGTGAGCTCGTTGCCGGCCCGGTGGTGTGCGCGGTCGGCACCGGCGGGCAGATCCCAGTACCCGTAGTGAAACGGCACGAACAGCACCCCGTCGCGGACGTCGCGAACCCGGGCGGTGCACCGGATGCACCCGCGAGAGGTGCTGACCTCGACCCAGTCGCCCTCGGCGATGCCGAGCCGGCCAGCGTCACCGAAAGACACCTCGACCCACACGTCGGGCGCGGCCGCGTCGAGTTGTGGTGCCCGCGCCGTCTTGGTGCGGGTGTGGAAGTGGTAGACGGTGCGGCCGGTGATCAGTGCGAAAGGGTAATCGGCACTGGGCTTTTCGTGTGGTGGAAGATATTCGGCCGCCTTGATGACGGCCTTGCCCGACGGGTTCATGGCTCGGTATTCGGTCGGCTCCAGCGGGGCGCCGGTGATCAGATCCTTGCCGTACGCCTCGCAATACTCGGGGTCGGCCCAAAACTTCCCGTCAGCGTAGAGCCGTTCGGTACCGTCGGGATGCTCGGCGTTGCAGGGCCATTGGATGCCGCTGCCGCCGCGCAGCTTCGCATAACTGAGGCCCGTGTAGTCGCACGGGCGGCCCGCGCTGCACTGCTGCCACGCCGCGAAGGCCGACTCCGCGTCGTGCCACGGCGGAAACGGGCGACCGTCCTTGTCGCGGAAGTCCATCCGCCGCGCATAGTCCAAAAAGATATCCAGGTCGGAGCGCGCGGAACCCGGTGGCTCCACGGCCTTTTCGGACAGGTGCACGGTGCGGTCGGCGTTGGTGAAGGTGCCCGTCTTCTCCGCCCACGCCGCCGCGGGCAGCACCACGTCGGCCAGCGCGGCCGTCTCGGTCAGGAAGATGTCCTGCACCACCAGGAACAGCCGGTCCTGGGACAGGATGTCGCGGATCCGCGGCAGCTCCGGCAGCGAAACGGCCGGGTTGGTGGCCGTCACCCACAGCATCCGCAGCGTGCCTTCCTCGGCGTAGCGAAACATCTGCATGGCGTGCGTCGGCGGCGCGTAGTGCGGGATCTGCAGCGGCTCGAGGTTCCACAAGGTGGCCAGCTCCGCGATGTGGGCGTCGTTGGCCCAGTTGCGGAACCCGGCCAGGTCACCGTCGGCGCCGCACTCGCGGGTGTTCTGCGCGGTCGGTTGCCCGTTCATCTGGAGCACACCACAGCCCGGCTTGCCCAGCATGCCGCGTACCAGGTGAATGTTGTTGACCTGCACGGCCGCCGCGGTGGCCTGATGCGATTGGTAGAAGCCCTGCAGCACGGTGGACAGCAACCGTTGGGCGGTGCCCAGCAGCCGGGCCGCGCGCCGGATGTCGTCGGCCGCCACCCCGCAGATGGCGGCCACCCGTTCGGGCGGGTATTTGCCCACCCGGCCCCGCAGCTCGTCGAAGCCGACGGTATGCGCGTCGACGTAGGCCTTGTCGACCCAGCCGTGGGCGATGATCTCGTGCAACAACCCGTTCATCAGCGCGACGTTGGTGCCCGGCAGCGGCGCCAGGTGTACGGTCGCGTGCCGGGCCACCGGCGTGCGCCGCGGGTCGACGCAGACGACCGCCGGGGGCGAGCCGCCGGCCAGCCGGTCCAGCATCCGCGCCCACAGCACGGTCTGCGTCTCGGCGACGTTGTGGCCGAACAGCGCGATGACGTCGGCGTGGTCGACGTCGGTGTACGAGCCGGGCTGGCCGTCGCAGCCGAAGGACTCCTTCAGCGCCTCGGCCGCCGTGGCCGTGCACAGCCGGGTATTGCCGTCCACGTGATTGGTGCCGATCGCCCCGTGGGCGATGGCGCCCTGGGTGTAGTACGCCTCGAGGAACAGTTGCCCGGAGGTGTAGAAGCCGACCGATCCGGGGCCGTGGCGATCCAGCAGCCGCCGGCTGTGCGCCACGATCCGGTCCATGGCGGTGTCCCAGTCGCACGGCCTGAGGCGGTCGCCGACCCGGATCAGCGGGGTGGTGAGCCGGTCCTTGGCTGCGTTGGCCTGCCAGCCGAAGAGGTCCTTCGGGTCCAGCCTGCCGTGATTGACGCGGTCGACGGCCCGCCCGCGCACCCCGACGATCCGCCCGTCCTTGACCGCGATGTCCAGGCCGTCACCGTTGGAGTGCAGCACCGCCGCGGACTGGACCCACCGGTCCACCGATTCGGGAGTGACCCCGTCGGCCAGGTAGGTGTCGACGCGCTCCGGCCAGGGCGTGCCGGGTTCGTACGGCGTCCGCGTCCCCCAGGGATCGGCGATGCGATCGGCGGCCACGCCCAAGGCGTACCCGGGCGCGGGGGCCCGAAACTCCCCTGGCTAGGCGAGCGCCGCAGGGCGTTACACCCCGAACTCGGCCTCGATACCGTCGATCCCCGCGCGAATAGCGGTGAGTGCGTCGGCGCGGGCTCGCAACTTGGTGGCGGCGTGGGCGCGTTGGTGCAGGTTCGCCAATTCCCGCGCGGCCTCTTCGGCGCGATCGACGACCATCTCGGGCAGCACGATCTCGTCGACGAAGCCCGCGGCCAGGGCCGTCTCGCCGAAGAACGTCTTGGCCAGGCCGGCGGCTTGCTGATACGCCGACGGCGTCAGCCGCAGCTTCATGATCTCGAGGGCTGCGTAGGGGATGGTCATGCCGATGGCCACCTCGTTGGCCTGAATGTTGTAGGCGTGCGCGGCCACCCGGTGATCGCCGGAGGACAGCAGGAACGCGCCCATCGCGATGGCGTGCCCGGTGCAGGCCATGACCACCGGCCTGGGGTGGGACAGCAGCCGGTAGGCGAGCTCGAAGCCGCCGCGCAGCATGTCGATCGCGGGCTGCACCTCGCCGGAGGTGAGGATCTTCAGGTCGAACCCGCCGCTGAAGACTCGGTCGTTGCCGCCGATCACCAGCGCGCCCGCGTTGTCGGCGTCGGCGCGGTCGATGGCCTCGCCGAGGGCCTGCTGCATGGTCGGGCCGAGCGCGTTGACCTTGCCGTCGTCCATCCGGACGATCGCCACGTTGTCCTTGAGGCTGTAGTGGACCGGGCCGCTCATGGGTTGCTCCTCGACGCGGGCTGGCCGCGGTGCTTGCCTAGTTCGTTCTCGGCGTTGCTCCAGCGCAGGCTGACGTCGGTGGGTTCGTCGACGTTGCTGCTGCGCCACCTGTCCTGGGTCTCGCGCACCGCGGCGTTGATCCGTTCGATCTCGCCGCGGAACACCTCGGGCCGGGTTTCCTTGCTGGCGTAATGGAAGTAGGTGAGCAGGCCGCGCAGCAGCTCCAGCTTCTGCTTCTCCCGTTTCGCGAGGTCATGGGTGGTCATCAGCTCGATGCGCTGCACCGGCGGCAGCGCGTCCCAGTCGAGGACCACCTGGGTCTCCAGCGGCGAGCGCTCCCGCTGAAAAAACGACCGGCCGCGCCGCCGCGCCGGCCGGTCGTAATAGGTGACGGTCCCGGTGAATCGCGACTCGATCCCGCTGCCGATCTCGGCCCGGTCGAGTGCCGAATCCCACACCATGCGGAACTCCTGGCCCGGGGCGAGCACCGGCAGCTCCCGGGGGAGTCGCAGCTCGGAGACGTCGGCGTAACCGTCGGACGCATTCTCGTATTCGGCGACGGTGGGCGGGTTCTCGAAGTGAAACCCGATGTCGTAGGCGGCCGTCTGGCCGAAGTTGCGCACCACCAGCTCGATGACGTGCCAGTCGGCGGGGTGCGGCTCCATGAACACCGCGACGTGGGGCCGGGTCTGCTCGGCGGCCAGCCGGCGGTTGCGGGCGATCTGGCTGTTGGTGAAGATCAGCGTCACGACCGCGAGCGCGATGGCGGCCCAGGCCGCCCACGCGATCCAGGTGCTGGATCCGACATGCGTGATCCCATGCCAGCTGTCCTGGATCCATCCCATGGAATCCACCCTCCGCTTATATCACAGGGCCGGTCGCCGGCCGGGCGCCCCGGAATGTTCCGTGCGCCGCTCAACCGCCCATCAGCATGCGCCATTGCGCCAGATCCGCGGCGCGGTAGACGTAGTTCGACCGCTTGACCTCCGACAGCGACGCGCTGGGCTCCGCGGAGTACCAGTGGCCCGGGAACACGGTGGGGTCGCCGGGCAGCGAGGCGAGCCGCTGCAGGCTGCGGTACATCTCGTCGGAGTCGCCGCCGGGGAAGTCGGTGCGCCCGCAGCCCTCCAGGAACAGCGTGTCACCGGCGACCAGGCGGCCGTCGAGCAGGAAGCACTGGCTGCCCGGGGTGTGGCCCGGGGTGTGCAGCAACTCGATCTCGATGTCGCCGATGCTGACTTTGTCGTGGTTATCGTGGCTGGTGAGGTCGCCCAGGCCGATCCCGGTGACCCGCGAAACCCATTGCGCCTCTTCGGCGTTGACGTGCACGGGCACCGCCGCGCGCTCGAGCAGCTCGGCCAGGCCTTTGAGCGTGAACCCCATCATCGAGCCACCGACGTGGTCGGGATGGTGGTGCGTCACCAGCACCCCGGACAGGTGCATGCCGTCGGCTTCCAGCGTGTCGAGCAGGTCGCCCGCGGCGTAAGCCGGGTCCACCACGACGCAGTCCCCGGTTTGCCGGTCGCCGATCAGATAGGCGAAGTTGCGCATCTGCGTCGCGATCATGTCGTCGACCGCGAAGTCGCGACCGGAGAGCAGTTGGCGGAAGTACAACCGGTCCTCTGACACGTGACCAGAGTAGGGGTTGCCGGCGACGCGTCGCGCGCGGATTGGCCCTGAGGGCACCGGGTATCGTTTGCCCATGCAGAAGAAGAAGATCGAGGTCGAGGTCGATATCGATCTGCTCGACGAGGCCGTCCGCCGGTTTCACCTGGGCGACGGGCGCGAGGCCATCAACCTCGCGCTGCGCAATCTGCTCAACGAGGGCGACGACTCGGACGTCGAGGGCGAGTACGACGAGTTCAGCGACCTCAGCGCGTGGGAGCCGCGCCGCGCCGGCGACGCCGGCTGACCCGCGGACCGCTTGCCCGCGGCGCCGTGGTTTGGTTTCGCTGCAAGCCAGGTTGTACCCTCTTTTAGGCCCGCGGCACGACTGGTCGCTTCGGGTGGACGGCCCCCTTAGCTCAGTCGGTAGAGCGTTTCCATGGTAAGGAAAAGGTCAACGGTTCGATTCCGTTAGGGGGCTCGGCAGACGCCGAGCAGGCGGCGGCCCCGACCCTGAACAGGTGGGCCAGAGGCGATGTAGCTCAGTCGGTTAGAGCGAACGACTCATAATCGTTAGGTCGCCGGTTCGAGTCCGGCCATCGCTACGCAGACGACACGCAGTAACACGAGATGTGAGAAGAGAACCGCCATGGCTTCCAGTACCGACGTACGGCCGAAGATCACTTTGGCCTGCGAGGTGTGCAAGCACCGCAACTACATCACCAAGAAGAACCGGCGCAACGACCCGGACCGGCTGGAGCTGAAGAAGTTCTGCCCGAACTGCGGGAAGCACCAGGCGCACCGAGAGACGCGCTGACGCCCGTCGGGACGCGTTTGGCCAGAGCGATTAGGTAATTTCAGAGCCGTGCCGTTAAGCACCAGGATCGTCGGGATGCACTACCGCCACCCCGACCATTACGAGGTCGAGCGGGAGAAGATCCGCGAATACGCGGTCGCCGTGCAAAACGACGACGCCTCGTTCTTCGAGGAGAAGGCCGCCGCCGAACTCGGATACGCCGGTGTGGTCGCGCCGCCGACGTTCATCTGTGTGTTCGGCTACAAGGCACAGACCGCGTTCTTTCAGCACGCCAACATTGCGATCGCCGACCAGCAGATCGTCCAGGTCGACCAGGTCCTGCGGATGCAGCGGCCGATCGTCGCCGGCGACAAGCTGTACTGCGACGTCTACGTGGATTCGGTGCGCGAATCGCACGGCACCCAGATCGTCGTGACGAAGAACATCGTCACCAATCAGGCCGGTGAAGTGGTGCAGGAGACCTACACGACCCTGGCGGGCCGTGCGGGCGAGGATGGGGAAGAAGGATTTAGCGATGGCGCTGCGTGAGTTCGAGTCGGTGAAGGTGGGTGATCAGCTTCCGGAGAAGACCTACCCGCTGACGAGGCAGGATCTGGTCAACTACGCCGGGGTGTCCGGCGACCTGAACCCGATCCACTGGGACGACGAGATGGCCAAGGTCGTCGGCCTCGACACCGCCATCGCGCACGGCATGCTGACCATGGGCATCGGCGGCGGCTACGTCACCGCCTGGATCGGGGACCCCGGCGCGGTCACCGAGTACAACGTGCGTTTCACCGCGGTGGTGCCGGTGCCCAACGACGGCAAGGGCGCGGAGCTGGTCTTCAACGGCCGGGTCAAGTCGGTCGATCCGGATACGAAGTCGGTGACCATCGCCCTGACCGCCACCACCGGCGGGAAGAAGATCTTCGGCAGGGCCATCGCGTCCGCCAAACTCGCGTAGGCCATGGCGCTCAAGACCGACATCCGAGGCATGATCTGGCGGTACCCGGACTACTTCGTGGTGGGCCGCGAACAGCTCCGCCAGTTCGCGTTGGCCGTCAAGAACCGGCACCCGGCGCACTTCCAGGAGGACGCCGCCGCCGCCCTCGGCCACGAGGCGATCCTCGCGCCGCTGACCTTCGCGACCATCTTCGCCAAGCTGGTGCAGGTGGACTTCTTCCGGCACGTCGACATCGGCATGGAGACGCTGGTGATCGTGCAGGTCGACCAGCGGTTCGTGTTCTCCAAGCCCATCAAGGCCGGCGACAAGCTGTGGGCGCGGATGGACGTCGTCTCGGTGGACGAGCGGTTCGGCGCCGACATCGTGGTCACCAAGAACATCTGCACCAACGACGACGGTGAGCTGGTCATGGAGGCCTACACGACGCTGATGAGCCAGTACGCCGACCAGTCGGCGAACCTGCGTTGGGACGCCGATACAGGGCAGGTCGTCAGAACGGCGTAATTGGTATTCGGCTCACGCGCCGATGTACACTCGGACCTCGGGGTTTTCCCAGCATCAGCGCGCTTTCCGTACGTCGAGCAATCGGAAGGCGCGCGTGTCATGTAAGCCCCGGTAGGTAAGCGCAGGTTGGCCTACCAACCGCGAAGGGGCGTAGCTCAACTGGCAGAGCAGCGGTCTCCAAAACCGCAGGTTGCAGGTTCAAGTCCTGTCGCCCCTGCTGATGGCGGATGTCCTGGCATGGTGGACACTGGAATAACAGCGCCCACCCGAGGCGGGACGGAGCGCGAAACACTGGCAGAACAAAGGAGCATGCGGTGAGCGACGAGGGCGACGCAGCCAACGACGCCGCAAGCGATGGCGGCGGCACGGAGGACACCCGCGACAGCGGTGGTCGGACGGCCGTGGTGACCAAGCCGGTGGCCCGACCGCAGCGCCCCACCGGCAAGCGGACCCGGCAGCGCGTGGCCGACGCCGAGGAGGACGTCGACGCCGCGTCGTCGGCGGAGGCGGAGGCGTCCGCCCCGGACAAGGGCAAGAAGGACGCCAAGGCCAAGAAGGCCAAAAAACCGAAGAAGCCGGGCGATCGCACCGCGAATCCCTTCCTCTTCGTCTTCAACTACCTCAAGCAGGTCGTTGCGGAGATGCGGAAGGTGATTTGGCCCAACCGCAAGCAGATGGTGTCCTACACCACGGTCGTGCTGGTGTTCCTGGCCTTCATGGTGGCGCTGGTCGGCCTGGCGGATTTCGGCCTCACCAAGCTGGTGCTGCTGGTGTTCGGCTGAGCTTGTGAATGCAATAGGAAGGACTGACAACCGTGACTACCTTCGACGGTGACTCGTCCGCGGGTGACGCGGTCGACGTAGCCGAGGGTGCCGAGGTCTTCGAGCCCGAGGACACGGCCGACGACGCGACCCCCGAGACGGCCCCGGCCGCGGCTCCCGAGGAGCCGGCCGAGGACGCCGACCCGGCGGTCACCCTGAAGGCGGAGCTGCGCAGCAAGCCCGGCGACTGGTACGTCATCCACTCCTACGCCGGCTACGAGAACAAGGTGAAAGCCAACCTCGAGACCCGCGTGCAGAACCTGGACGTCGGCGACTACATCTTCCAGGTCGAGGTGCCCACCGAAGAGGTCACCGAGATCAAGAACGGTCAGCGCAAGCAGGTCAACCGCAAGGTGCTGCCCGGCTACATCCTGGTCCGCATGGACCTGACCGACGACTCGTGGGCCGCGGTGCGTAACACCCCTGGTGTGACCGGGTTCGTCGGCGCGACGTCGCGCCCGTCGGCGCTGACGCTCGACGACGTGGTGAAGTTCCTGCTGCCACGGGGCGCGCAGAAGAAGGCCGCCAAGGGCGCGGCCAGCACCGCTGCCGCCGCCGAGGTCGGCGGCCTGGAACGGCCGACCGTCGAGGTGGACTACGAGGTCGGCGAGTCGGTGACGGTCATGGACGGCCCGTTCGCCACGCTGCCGGCCACCATCAACGAGGTCAACGCCGAACAACAGAAGCTCAAGGTGCTGGTGTCGATCTTCGGCCGCGAGACGCCCGTCGAGTTGACCTTCAGCCAGGTTTCCAAGATTTAGCTCGGGCGGTCACGCCCACCCCCAGGAAGGAACACCCAATCTCATGGCCCCGAAGAAGAAAGTCGTTGGGCTGATCAAGCTGCAGATCGTGGCGGGTCAGGCCAACCCCGCGCCGCCGGTGGGACCCGCGCTCGGTCAGCACGGCGTCAACATCATGGAGTTCTGCAAGGCGTACAACGCCGCGACCGAGGCGCAGCGCGGCCAGGTCATCCCGGTGGAGATCACGGTCTACGAGGACCGCAGCTTCACCTTCGCGCTGAAGACGCCGCCCGCCGCCAAGCTGCTGCTCAAGGCCGCCGGCGTGGGCAAGGGCTCGGCCGAGCCGCACAAGACCAAGGTCGCCAAGGTCACCTGGGACCAGGTCCGCGAGATCGCCGAGACCAAGAAGACCGACCTCAACGCCAACGACGTCGAGGCGGCCGCCAAGATCATCGCCGGCACCGCCCGGTCGATGGGCATCACCGTCGAATAGCCGACGGCCCCCGAACGCGTGGGAGGGCCAGCTTCGGCCCGCCTCAACCACGACCCAACACCAGATTGGATGCACGAATGAGCAAGAACAGCAAGGCCTACCGCGCCGCGGCCGAGAAGGTGGACCGCGACAGCCTGTACACCCCGCTCGAGGCGGCCAAGCTCGCCAAGGAGACGTCGTCGAGCAAGCAGGACGCGACCGTCGAGGTGGCGATCCGGCTCGGCGTCGACCCGCGCAAGGCCGACCAGATGGTCCGCGGCACCGTGAACCTTCCGCACGGCACCGGTAAGACCGCCCGCGTCGCGGTGTTCGCGGTCGGCGACAAGGCGGAGCAGGCGCAGGCCGCCGGCGCCGACATCGTCGGCAGCGACGACCTGATCGAGAAGATCCAGGGCGGGTTCCTCGACTTCGACGCCGCCATCGCCACGCCGGACCAGATGGCCAAGGTCGGCCGCATCGCCCGCGTCCTCGGGCCGCGCGGCCTGATGCCGAACCCCAAGACCGGCACCGTCACCCCCGACGTCGCGAAGGCCGTGGCCGACATCAAGGGCGGCAAGATCAACTTCCGGGTGGACAAGCAGGCCAACCTGCACTTCGTCATCGGCAAGGCCTCGTTTGACGAGAAGGACCTGGCCGAGAACTACGGCGCCGCGCTCGACGAGGTGCTGCGGCTCAAGCCGTCGGCGTCCAAGGGCCGCTACCTGAAGAAGATCACCGTGTCGACGACCACGGGACCGGGCATCCCGGTGGACCCGGCCGTCACGCGTAACTTCGCGGAGGCCTAAGCCGCGGGGCGGCGCCCTCGGGCGCTACCCGCCGCATTGCGCGATGCGCCGCCGCAGGAAGCGGTGACTCGCCTCAGAACCGTCGCACGCCAACGCGATCCGATACCACGGGAGCGCGTCGGCGGGTCGCCCCGCGCGTCGCAGCAGGTCGGCTCGTAGCGTCGCGACGAGACTCGAGCGGCTCAGCCGCGGATCGCCCGCCACCTCGTCGAGCGCGCGCAGGCCGGCGTCGGGTCCGTCGCGAAAGCCGATCGCCAGCGCGCGGTTGGCGCGCGCGACGGGCGACGCCGTCAGTTCCACCAGCCGGTCGTAGGCCGCGCAGATGGTGACCCAGTCGGTCCCTTCCCATGACGGCGCCGTCGCATGCAGCGCGGCGATCACCGCCTGCGGTAGATACGGGCCGGCGGAGCCCGCGGCCTGCCGCAGCCGCCGCAGGCCGCGGGCGATGCGGTCGCGGTCCCAACGCCGCCGGTCCTGGTCTTCGAGCGCAACGAGCATCCCATCGACGTCCACCCGGGTGGCCCGTCGCGAATCATGCAGCAGCACAAGCGCGGCCAGCGCGTGCGCCTCTAACTCGTCCGGCATCAGGCCGCACAGTTCCCCGGCGAGTCGGACGCCTTCGTCGCAGAGTTCGTCGCGGATCGCCGCGGCGCCCGCGGTGGACCAGTACCCCTCGGTGAACACCGAGTAGATGCAGCCCAGCACGTGTGGCGTCCGCTCCGCCAGCAGCTCCGCCGGCGGCACCCGCAGCGGGATGTTGGCGTGGCGGATCTTGTTCTTGGCGCGCGTGATGCGCTGCCCGACGGCCGCCTCGGTCTGCAGCAGCGCCCGGGCGATCTCGGCGACCGTGAGTCCGGACACCAGGCGCAGTGTCAGCGCCAGCTGTGACTGGCGGTCCAGCGCCGGGTGCGCGCACGTGAACATCATCCGCAGCTCGTCGTCGCGGACCGGGTGCGGCTCGGTGCGGTCGGTGCGTTCCCTGATCTCGTCCACGGAGCTTCTCCAAGCCGCCAATTCCTTGGTGGGGCGCTGAGCTTCACGCCGCAGCCGATCCCGTGCCCGGTTGCGGGCCACCGTCAGCAACCAGCCGCCCGGATTGTCGGGCACGCCGGCCGACGCCCAGCTGCGCAGGGCCTCGGCGCAGGCCTCCTGGACGGCGTCTTCGGCGACGGCGAGGTCACCGGACCAGCGCGCCAGCGCGGCGACGACCGGACCCCATTCGCGGCGGAAGACGCCGTCCAGGTTGGCCATTCGGGCGGGTCAGAGACCGGACACGCCGGCCAGTTGCCGCAGCTGCACCACCGAGGCCGGGATCATCGAGGCGATCTTGACGGCCTCGTCGCGGTCCGCGGCGCCGATCAGGTAGATGCCGGTGGCGATCTCGGCCCCCTCCACGTAGGGCCCGTCGGTGATCAGCACCTCCCCGTCACGCACGCGCACGGTGGTCGCCGTCGACCGGTCGTGCAACGCGGCGCCGCCGATCACGTGGTCACCGGCGGCCGCGTGCAGATCCGCGTGCTTGGCCGCGACGGCCTCCCACTCCGGGGTGCCGGGCGTGTGTGCGGTTTCGGGCGGCTCGAGCAGCAGGGCGAGCCAATCGTCGCCGGTGACCGCGCGGGACGGCTCGATTGAGTGCACCTCCGGCCACAGTTCGACGGCCCCGAACGCGGCGAGCGGAATGTCGCGGGCGAGGGCGAGCGCCTCGTCGAGGTTTTCCGCGTCGAACACGTAGTAGCCGCAGGCGACCTCGGCCGATTCGGGGAAGGGGCCGTCGGTGATCACGGGTGCGTCGGGGCCGCCGGTGATCACCACCGCGGCGGCAGCCGGCGTCAGCGCGTCACCGGCTTTGATGGCCGGTCCGGCCTTGGCGTGGAAACGCTGCCAGGCCGCCATCGCCTCGGCGGCGTCCTCAGGCGTGCGGTCCTGCTCCTTGCCGATCAATAGGGCGAAGTACTGCATGCTCGTCACCTCCGGTAGTGAGCAAAGCCTTGTGCTTCACTCTCTACCTACTCGACGAACGGCGCAGGGCCAATCCGACAACTCAGGCGGCGGCGCCGGGCTTGAGGTAGGTGACCAGGCTGACGTCGAGCATCTCCTCGGTGAAGTAGTGCTCGCAGCCGCGCAGGTACTTCATGTAGCGCTCGTAGACCTCTTCGGAGGTGACCTCGATGGCCTTGTCCTTGTTGGACTCCAGCGTGTCACCCCAGATGCGCAGCGTCTTGATGTAGTGGGGTCGCAGCGAAAGGGGTTCGGGCACAACGAAACCCGCCTTCTCCCCGTGGTCCACCATCATCTGGGTGGACGGCAGCCGGCCACCCGGGAAGATCTCGGTGACGATGAACTTGATGAAGCGCGCCGTCTCGAAGGTCAGCTTCTTGCCGCGGGCGGCCAGGTCGAACGGGTGGTAGCTGACGCTGCTCTGCACCGTCATGCGGCCGTCGTCGGGCATGATGTCGAAGCACCGCTTGAAGAAGTCGTCGTAGTTCTCGTGGCCGAAGTGCTCGAAGGCCTCGATCGACACGATGCGGTCGACGGGCTCGTTGAAGTCCTCCCAGCCGTGCAGCCGCACCTGGCGCGACCGGGTGGTGTCGACCTTGGAGAGCACCTGCTCGCAGCGGGCGTGCTGGTTGTTCGACAGCGTCAGGCCGATGACGTTGACGTCGAACCGCTCGACGGCGCGTTTCATGGTGCTGCCCCAGCCGCAGCCGATGTCCAGCAGCGTCATCCCGGGCTTGAGGTCGAGCTGGTCGAGGTTGAGATCAATCTTGGCGTACTGCGCCTGCTCGAGCGTCAGGTCGTCGGGCTCGAAGTACGCGCAGCTGTACATCCGGGTGGCGTCCTGAAAGAGGCCGAAGAATTCGTCGGAGACGTCGTAGTGCGCCTGGATGTCTTCGAACCGCGTGCGTGTCTTCGTGGGCTCAGTCGATTGCTCAGCCATGTTCGTCCTGTTCTCCTCGAAGAGGTCACTGCCACCAACGTCCGCGCTGGCCCGAATGGCGCGGCGCGACCTGCAACGATACCCAATGTAGAGGTGTAGTTAACTCCGGTGGGGCGCGCGTCGCGCCCGACCGCCGGTGCATCAGTCTACTTTTCCAGCGTGAACTGGTTGACGTCGACCCAGCCCGACCGGAACGCCTTCGCGCAGCCGGTCAGGTACTTCTCGTAGCGCTCGTAGACCTCGGGGGACTGCAACTCGATCGCCTGATCCTTATGCGCTTGCAGCGCGTTGGCCCACAGCGTCAGGGTCCGGGCGTAGTGCGGCTGCAACGACTGGCGCCGGGTCAGGGTGAATCCCGCCTTGGCGGAGTGTTCTTCGACCATCGGTATGGTCGGGGCGCCGCCGCCCGGGAAGATCTCGGTGAGGATAAACTTGAGGAAGCGGATCATCTCCAGCGACGTGCGCAGGCCCTGCTCGCTGAGCTGGTCGCGGGTCAGGGCGGTGATCGTGTGCAGCATCATGACGCCGTCGTTGGGCAGCACCCGGTGGGCCATGGCAAAGAAGTCGTCGTAGCGGTCGCGGCCGAAGTGCTCGAACGCCCCGATCGACACGATGCGGTCGACGGGTTCGTCGAATTCCTCCCAGCCGCACAGCAGCACCCGCTTGCTGCGCGAGCCGCCCATCTCCTCGAACGACTGCTGCACGTGGGCGGCCTGGTTTTTCGACAGGGTTAGTCCGACGACGTTGACGTCGTAGCGTTCGATCGCCCGGCGCAGGGTCGCCCCCCACCCGCAGCCGACGTCGAGCAGCGTCATGCCCGGCCGCAGCCCCAGCTTGCCCAGCGACAAATCGATCTTGGCGAGCTGCGCCTCTTCGAGCGTCATGTCGTCGCGCTCGAAGTATGCGCAACTGTAGGTCTGCGACGGATCGAGGAACAGGCGGAAGAAGTCGTCGGAGAGGTCGTAGTGCGCTTGCACGTCCTCGAAATGGGGCGTCAGATTTGTTGCCATGCCGTGTCTGCCTTTCCGGGCTCGAGCTGCACTCGAGGCTCGGAAGAACGCCCCCGAAAGAATTCCCCGCGCCTGTGCTCGGCAAATATCCGGTTCGGCGGCGCGTCAAACCAAGCGGCGTTACGGCTAAAGCGCCTACTTGGTCAGGGTGAACTGCGCGACGTTCGAGATGCCCTTGCGGAACAGCTCCGCACAGCCGGTCAGGTAGCGCATGAAGCGGTTGTAGACCTCTTCGGATTGGATGGCGATAGCGCGGTCGCGATTGGCTTCCAGGTTGGCCGCCCACATGTCGAGGGTGCGCGCATAATGCGGTCGCAGGTATTGGATCTGCTCGACCGCAAAACCGCTGTCTTGAGCCAAGTCGACGATGTCCGGCTCACCACACATCTGACCGCCGGGAAAGATTTCCTTGCCCAGGAAGTGGAAGAAACGCAGATCCGTCATCGTGATCGGAATGCCACGCTCTTTCCATTCCGACTGCGGGTAGGTGAAAATGCTGTGCATCATCATGCGGCTGCCGGCCGGGAGCGTCTTATAGGCCCAATCCCAAAACGCCGGCCACCGTTCCTTCTTGAACGCGTCGAAGGCCTCGAAGCTGATGATCCGGTCGACGTGCTCGTCGAACTCTTCCCACCCCTGCAGCCGGGCCTCGGCGCGCCGCGTCGTCGGGAGCGCGGCGAGCCGCGCCTTGGTGCGCGCGTAGTGGTTGCGGCTGAGCGTGATGCCGATGACGTTGACGTCGTATTTCTCGACGGCACGCACCACCGCGCCGCCCCAGCCGCAGCCCACGTCCAGCAACGTCATGCCGGGCTCGAGGTTGAGCTTGTCCAAGCCCAAGTCGAGCTTGGCCAGCTGAGCCTCTTCCAACGTCATGTCGTCGTCTTTGAAGTAGGCGCACGTGTAGACCATGTTGGGGTCGAGGAACAGCGCGAAGAAGTCGTCTGAGATGTCGTAGGTCGCCTGCGACTCTTCGTAATACGGCTTCAGCTTAGCCATTGGTACACCCACCCTCCTTCGACAACCGTACAACCCGGCGACGCAGACTGAGTTCGCGGGGAAGTGTTTCTCTCGAGTGTTTTTGGCTCAGCTCTCCTTGGCGAAGTTGCTCGTCAGCACGCCGATGACCTGATCCCACAACTGCTGTGGCAGATCATGGCCCATTCCGTCGAATAACACCAATCGGGCGCCGGGTATTGCGCGGGCAATTGACCGGCCGCCGGAGGGCCTCATCAGCTTGTCCGCCTTGCCGTGGATCACCACGGTCGGCGCGGTCGTTCGGCGGTTGTAGCGAAGCAGGCTGCCGCTGCCCAGGACGGCGCTGAAATGCCGCGCGACGCCCTGCGGGTAGTAGGCGCGGTCGTATCCCTCCGCCGCCTCGGCACGGGCCTGCTCGTCGGGCACCCGGTAGCGCGGGCTACCGATGATGGTGCCAACGCGCACGGTGTTGTCGATGATCACCTCACGCGGCGAATCGGGGGACGGACCCCGCAGCAGCGCCAGCAACTGACGAGGGCCGGGCGGCGGCAGGAACGGCGCGTTGTTGCTGGAGAAGATGATGCCCAGGCTCCTGGTGCGCTCCGGGAACCGTCCCGCGACGATCTGGGCGATCATGCCGCCCATCGAGGCACCCACGATGTGCGCGCGCTCTATGCCCAGATGATCCAGCACGGCCACCGCGTCGTCGGCCATGTCCTCCAGCTTGTAGGCGGACTTGCTCGGCAAACCGACATAGGAGCGGGCCAGCCGCTCCACCAAGGGCTGCCCCGAGCTGCGGTGCTGCGTCCGGCCGGACAGGCCGACGTCGCGGTTGTCGTAGCGGATGACGCGCAGACCGTGGTTGACCAGCTTCTCGCAGAACCCGGTTCGCCACAGCAGCAGCTGGGCGCCGAGCCCCATGATCAGCAGGACGGGCGGATCGTCGACGTCGCCCATGTCCTCGTAGTACAGCTTCACCTCGCCCTGCGGGTCCGAGGCGATGGCGGTTCCGGTGCGGACCTGCACGCCCTCAGACCTCGACGTCGGAGGAGTGCTCACGGCTGACCTCGACCATGAAGTTGGCGAAGTACCCGGTGAGCTGCGGATCGGACATCATCTGCCAGCGCGGGGCGAGCAGCTTCATGTAGCGCTCGACGTAGAGGAACTGCTTGCCGATGAGCACCAGCTCGCGGGGCAGCTTGACGTCGTAGGCGTCGGCCAGCGCCGAGAGCTGGCGCCCGATGTCGGCGTAGGACATGTCGCCCAGCGTCTGCATGGTCAGCGGGGTGGCGAATTTCTCGAGGTCCTTGGCGGCCTGGGCCTCGGGCTTGACGGTGCCCACGGCGCCCATCAGCACCACGATCTTGCCGGCCGCGGCGTGGTCCTTCTTGACCAGTAGCGCGTAGACCAGTTCGCGCAGCAGCCAGCGGGTCCGCGGGTCGATGCGCCCCATGATTCCGAAGTCGAAGAACACGATGCGGCCCTGGTCGTCGACCGACAGGTTGCCGGCGTGCAGGTCGCCGTGGAACAGGCCGTGTCGCAACCCGCCCTCGAACAGGCTGAACAGCAGCGCCTTGACCAGCTCGACCCCGTCGAAGCCGGCCTTGCGGATGGCGGCGACGTCGTCGATGCGGATGCCGTGCACCCGCTCCATCGTCAGGACCCGCTCGGTGGTGAAGTTCCAGTGCACCTGCGGTACCCGGATGTTCTTCCCGAGCGGCGACGCGTGCAGGTGCGAGATCCACGCGTCCATGGATTGCGCCTCGAGGCGAAAGTCCAGCTCTTCGGCGAGGTTGTCGGAGAAGTCCGCGACCACGTCCTGCGCGGACAGCCGGCGGCCCAGCTTGGCCAGTTCGACCGCCTGCGCGAAGCGCTTCAGGATCTGCAGGTCGGCCGCGACGCGGCGCCGGATGCCCGGGCGCTGGATCTTGACGACGACGTCCTCGCCGGTGTGCAGGGTCGCGTAGTGCACCTGCGCGATGGACGCCGACGCGAACGGCGTCTCCTCCCAGGTGGCGAACAGCTCCGACGGGTCGCCGCCGAGCTCCTCGACGAACAGCTTGTGCACCTCGTCGGCGTCGGCGGGCGGCACCCGGTCGAGCAGGCCGCGGAATTCGCGGGACAGCGATTCGCCGAACGCGCCGGGGCTGGAGGCGATGATCTGCCCGAACTTGACGTACGTGGGACCCAGGTCGGCGAAGGTCTGCGGAAGCTGCTTGATCACCTTCTGCTGCCACGGGCCCTTGCCGGGCAGCTTGGTGACGACGCGGGCCGCGGTGCGGGTGACCTGCCAACCGGTGACCGCCACCCGAGCCGCCTCGACCGGAAGCGGCACGCGATCGAGCTTGGCCCCCTCGCGATGCTTGGTAGAGCTCATCAATGCAGTGTGCCAAATCGGCGGGAGCAAATCCCAATTCGCCGGCCGGCCGTCAGCCTTTCTGCCAGGGCTGCACCCAGCCCCGGACCGACCAGCCCTCCAGCCCGGCGATCAGCTCGTACATGGTGGCGCCGTCGATGGTCTCCCGGATGATGTCGGCGTGCCCCGCGTGACGGGCGAGCTCGTTGATCACGTGCAGGATCACCCAGCGCACCGACCACGCCTGCTGGTTCTTGGGGAACCAGGGGATGTCCTGCGGCACCGGGACGGGGGTGTCCAGGTCGGCCGTCTCCACCAGCCGCAGCGACTCGGCGTTGCGCGCCGCGAAGGCTTCCAGGAGGCCGGCCAGGGTCTCGTCGGGCCCCATCACGTGCTGGTCGGCGAACTCGCGGGCGATCTCGTCGAACGGGCGCGGATCGTGCGGCGGCAGGTCGGGCGCGGCGGCCACCCGCGCCATCCAGCTGCGCTGCATGGCGGTGACGTGCTTGACCAGCCCGCCGATCGACAGCGGGCTGACCGACGGCGTGGACCGGGCCTGTTCGTCGGTGAGGCCGTAGCTGACCGCGAAGTACGCGCTTTGGTGGAAAGCCAGGTAGTCACGCAGGGCGCTGCGTTCGTCGGCGACGGGCGGGGCCAGGGCGGGCATCGCTCGATCGTAGGTCGATCTTCGGTCGCCCGCGCCGTAAAGTGCGGGGATGCAGCTGGTTTCGGCCCGGGCGGAGAAGCTGTTCGTCGGGCCGGCGGATGCGCCGCTGCAGCTGGTGCGGGTCGGCGTCGCCGAGGTGACCGAGCCGACGCCGGTGCACATCGACGGTGACGGCCTGCGCGGCGACGCGGTCGCGGCCGTGGGGGACGACGCCGTCGAGGTTCCCGTGACCGTCGACTCGGCCGTCGTCGGCGAGCGGCGGGCCGCGACGGTGCACGCCGGCGATCGGCGGTTGCCGTTCGAGTTCGCCGTCGCCGAGCCCGGCTGGACCATGTTCATGGTCAGCCACTTCCACTACGACCCGGTGTGGTGGAACACCCAGGGCGCCTACACCAGCGAATGGACCGAGGACCCGCCCGGGCGGGCCCGCCAGACCAACGCCTTCGAGCTGGTGCACGCGCACCTGGAGATGGCCCGCCGCGAACCCGAGTACAAGTTCGTACTGGCCGAGGTCGACTACCTCAAGCCGTACTGGGACACCCGGCCCGAGGACCGGGCCGACCTGCGCCGCTTCATCGCCGAGGGCCGCGTGGAGGTCATGGGCGGCACCTACAACGAACCCAACACGAACCTGACCAGCCCGGAGACCACCATCCGGAACCTGGTGCACGGCATGGGTTTTCAGCGCGACGTGCTCGGGGCCGACCCGGCCACGGCGTGGCAGCTCGACGTGTTCGGCCACGACCCGCAGTTCCCCGGGATGGCCGCCGACGCCGGCCTGACGTCGAGTTCCTGGGCGCGCGGCCCGCACCATCAGTGGGGTCCTGGTCCCGGGCGGCCCGGCGAGCCCGGGTTCGAGCGCATGCAGTTCAGCAGCGAGTTCGAGTGGATCGCACCCTCGGGCCGCGGCCTGCTGACCCATTACATGCCCGCGCACTACTCCGCGGGCTGGTGGATGGACTCGGCGACCTCGCTGGCCGACGCCGAGGCCGCCACGTTCGAGCTGTTCGATCAGCTCGCCGCCGTCGCGCTGACCCGCAACGTGCTGCTGCCCGTCGGCACCGACTACACGCCGCCCAACAAGTGGGTGACCGCGATCCACCGCGACTGGGCGGCGCGGTACACGTGGCCACGTTTTGTGTGCGCGACGCCGCGCGAGTTCTTCGCCGCCGTGCGCGCCGAGCTGGCGCAGCGCGGCGCGCAACCGTCGCCGCAGACCCGCGACATGAACCCGATCTACACCGGTAAGGACGTGTCGTACATCGACACCAAGCAGGCCAACCGGTCCGCCGAGAACGCCGTGCTCCAGGCCGAGCGGTTCGCGGTGTTCGCGGCGGGGCTGACCGGCGCGGAGTACCCGCAGGCGGCGCTGGCCAAGGCGTGGGTGCAGCTGGCGTACGGCGCGCACCACGACGCGATCACCGGGTCGGAATCCGACCAGGTCTACCTCGACCTGCTGACCGGCTGGCGCGACGCCTGGGACCTCGGCCGCGGCGCCCGCGACGCCTCGCTGGCCCGGTTGACCGGCGCGGTCGCGGCCGCCCCGGGCGACGTCGTGGTGTGGAACCCGCTGGCCCAGCCGCGCACCGACATCGTCACGGCGCGGCTCGACGCGCCGGTCGGCGCCGGGGTGCGGGTGTTCGACGCCGCCGGCGCCGAGCTCCCCGCCCACGTCGAGGACGGCGGCCGGACGGTGCGGTGGCTGGCGAGCGACGTGCCGTCGCTGGGCTGGCGGGCCTACCGGCTGGCGCCGGCCGCCGCCGCGGACGGGTGGGCGCCGACGTCCGGCGCCGCGATCGCGAACCAGCACTACCGGCTGGAAGTCGATCCGGCCCGCGGCGGCGGAGTCGCGTCGCTGCGGCACGGCGGCCGCGAACTGCTGGCCGCCGGAAAGGTGGGCAACGAGCTCGCCGTCTACGAGGAATACCCCGCGCACCCGACGCAGGGCGAGGGGCCGTGGCACCTGCTGCCCAAGGGGCCGGTGGTGTGCTCGTCGGAGCGGCCGGCCCAGGTGCGGGCCTACCGCGGCCCGCTCGGCGAGCGGCTGGTGGTGCAGGGCCGCATCGAGGGCGCGCTGCGCTACACCCAGACCCTCACGCTGTGGCGGGGCGTGCCGCGGGTCGACTGCCGCACCACGGTCGACGAGTTCACCGGTGCGGACCGGCTGGTGCGGCTGCGCTGGCCCTGCCCGGTGCCCGGCGCCACGCCGGTCAGCGAGGTCGGCGACGCCGTCATCGGGCGGGGATTCGCGCTGCTGCACGCCGACGAGACGCGCTCGGTGGACACCGCCGAGCACCTGTGGACGCTGGACAACCCGGCCTTCGGCTGGTTCGGGCTGTCCTCGGCGGTGCGGGTGCGCGTCGGGCAGCGGGTGGTGCGGGCGGTGTCGGTCGCCGAGGTGGTGTCCCCGGCCGAGGAGCTGTCCGGCCCGTTGGCGCGCGACCTCATGGTCGCGCTGGTCCGCGCGGGCGTCACCGCCACCTGCGGCGCGGCCGGCAAGGCGCGCTACGGCGACCTCGACGTCGACTCCAACCTGCCCGACCTGCGGATCGCCCTGGGCGGGCCGGACCGCAACGCGTTCACCCGGGAGCTGTTGACCCTGGCCGGCCGCGGCTACGCCGACGAGCTCGACCGGCAACTGGCCGCCACCGGGCAGGCCCGCGTCTGGGTGCCCGCCGAGGCGCCGCTGCCGGCCGTGTGGGTGCCCGGCGCCGACCTGCGCGGTCCGCGGACGCTGCCGGTGCTGGTGATCGACGGCCGCGACCTGTCCGCGGCGGTCGCGGCGCTGGTGGCCGACCTGACCGACGCCGAGATCGACGTGACCCAGCGGCACGCAGCACCGCCCGGCGAGGCCTTCGAAGACCGCACCGTCGCGCTGCTCAACCGCGGCGTGCCCAGCTTCGCCGTCAACACCCAAGGCACGCTGCACGCCGCCCTGCTGCGCTCGTGCACCGGCTGGCCGTCGGGCATCTGGATCGACGAGCCGCGCCGCACCGCCCCGGACGGCTCCAACTTCCAGCTCCAGCACTGGACCCACGACTTCGACTACGCCCTGGTCTGCGGCGACGGCGACTGGCGGCGCGCGCAGCTGCCGGCCCGCAGCGCCCAGTTCTCGCACCCGCTGCTAGCCGTCCGCGCAGGCGGCGGCGGCGCGGCGCTGCCGCCGACCGGGTCGCTGCTGCGCGTCGAGCCGGCCGCGTCGGTGCACCTGGCGGCGCTCAAGGCGGCCGGCAACCCGTTGCCCGCCGGCAGCGCCCGCGCGCCGCGGCCCGACGCGGTCGCGGTCCGGTTGGTCGAGACCACCGGCGCCGACGCCCGCGTCACCCTCGAGTCCCCGCTGGCGCCGCTGACCGACCTGCGGAGCGCCGACCTGCTCGAAACCGCCGGCGAGCCCGTCGACGCGCTCGACCTGCACGGCTACCAGGTGGCGACGCTGCTCGCCCGGCTGCCGCTGCCGCGGGCCGCCGGGGACCCCGCGCCGCTCGCACCGCAGGCGGAAGCCGCCCAGCCCCTGTACGCCCGCTACTGGCTGCACAACCGGGGGCCCGCGCCGCTCGGCGGGCTGCCCGCCGTCGCGCACTTACACCCGACGCTGGTCGCCGCCGAACCCGGCGACGAGGTGGCGCTGCGCCTCACCGCGGCCAGCGACTGCAGCGACGCCACGCTCGACGGCGCCGTGCGCCTGCTGTGCCCGGACGGCTGGTCCGCGACGCCCGCGGCGCTGCCCCTCACCCTGCCCAGCGGTGAGCACCGCGACGCCGACGTGCTGGTGTCCGTCCCGCCCGGCGCGCCCGCCGGGCTCTACCCCGTCCGGGCGCAGCTCGCCCTCACCGGGGCCGAGACGCCGGCCGCCTGGCGGCAGGTGGTCGAGGACGTGTGCCTGGTCACGGTCGGGCAGTGCCGGGACGCCGACCCGATCCACCTCGTCGCCGGTCCCGCCGACGTCACGCTCGCCGCCGGTGAAAGCGCGACCCTGACCGTCACCGTCGGCACCGCGGCGCGGGCCGCCCTGGCGGTGGAGGCGCACCTGATCAGCCCGTGGGGCACCTGGGAGTGGATGGGACCGGCCGCGCTGGGCGCCGTGCTCCCCGCCGCCGGCGCGGTCGACCTGCGCTTCCGGGTGGCCCCGCCGCCGCGGGTGCGGCCGGGCCAATGGTGGGCCCTGGTCCGGGTGGCGTGCGCCGGGCGGTTGCTCTACACCCCGGCGGCGCGGGTGACCGTCGCATGAGCGCCACCCACCCGGTCGCCGCCGTCGGCGGCGAACCCGTCTTCGCCGCCGAGGTCGACGCCGCCGAGGCCCGGCTGCGCGCCGCGCCGGGCGCGGCGGCGCTGCCCGTCGCCGGCACCAGCGAGGGCCGACAGCTGCGCCGCTGGTTGACCCAGCTGATCGTCGCGCAGCGGCTGGTCGCCGCGGAAGCCGCCGCGCGCGGTCAGGCCGCGCGCGGCGCGCCGGGCGAGGCCGAGCTGTTGCCCGACGCGACGGCCCGGCTCGAGATCGGCAGCGTCGCCGCGGCCGTGCTGGCCGCGGCGCCCGCGCGGGCGCTGTTCGCCGACCTGACCGGCGGCCTCGACGTCTCCGACGACGAGGTCGCCGGCTACCACGCCCGCAACCCGCTGCGGTTCGCCGCGCCGCGCGGCGAACCGCACGGCTGGCGGGCGCCCGCGGTGGCCGCCCCGCCGCTGGCCGAGGTGCGGGCCGCGATCGCCGCTCAGCTGCGCGGCGCCGCCCGGCGCCGCGCCTTCCGGCTGTGGCTGGACGCGCGGCTGGCCGAGCGGGTGCGGTTCGCGCCCGGCTACGAGCACCCCGGCGACCCTCGTCAGCCCGACAACACCCACCGGCACTGACGCCGTGCCGACCCTCTGCCTGGACATCGGCGGCACCAAGATCGCCGCCGGGCTGGTCGACGCCGCCGGCGCACTGGTGTACACGGCGGTGCGGCCCACCCCGGCCGCGGCGCCCTCGGCCGAGGAGGTGTGGGCCGCGGTCGCCGCGGCCATCGCCGACGCGGCCGGCGCCGCCGACGGCCCGATCGGGGCGGTGGGCGTCGCGTCGGCGGGCCCCGTCGACCTGCCCACCGGGACGGTCAGCCCGATCAACATCGACTCCTGGGACCGCTTTCCGCTGCGCGACCGGGTCGCGGCGGCGGTGCCGGGGGTGCCGGTCGCGCTGGGCGGCGACGGCCTGTGCATGGCGCTCGGCGAGCAGTGGCGCGGGGCGGGGCGGGCCGCCGACGCGGGCTTCCTGCTGGGCATGGTGGTGTCCACCGGTGTCGGCGGCGGCCTGGTGCTCGACGGGCGCCCCTACGGCGGTCGCACCGGCAACGCCGGACACGTCGGCCACGTCGTGGTGGAACAGGACGGCCGGCCCTGCACCTGCGGCGGCCACGGTTGCGTCGAGACCGTCGCCTCCGGACCGTCGCTGGTGCGCTGGGCGCGGGAGCACGGCTGGTCCGCTCCGCGGGCCGCGGGCGCGCGGGAGCTGGCGGCCGCCGCGGCGGCCGGTGACCCGGTCGCCGCCGGAGCGTTCGGCCGGGGTGCCGGCGCCCTCGCCGCGACCATCGCCTCGGTCGCGGCGGTCTGCGACCTGGACGTGGTGGTCGTCGGCGGCGGCGTGGCCCAGGCCGGCGGGGTGCTCTTCGACCCGCTGCGCGCGCAGCTCGCCCGGTATGCCGGCCTGGACTTCCTGGCCGGTCTGCGGGTGCTGCCGGCCGAGCTCGGCGCCACGGCCGGCCTGCTCGGCGCGGCCCGGCTCGCGGGCCTGCGCTGACCGCCGTTTTGGTCGACCGCCGAGGTGAGGCTATTCTGGTGGCCGATCCACCGAAGACCGTCGGTCACCGAGCAATCGGTTGAAGGTCCGGGAGCATCCCGGCGGCCCACGCAGGAGGACGAGGCAGCAACAGCGCCGGCTCGCGCCGGCGATATTCACGCCCCGGCCGCATCCTGCGCCGGGGCGTTCGTCGTTTCGCGGGGGATTCCAGACGCGTTCACATCAGGAGGTAGGCATGGCCCGGGCTGACAAGGCCACCGCCGTTGCGGATATCACCGAGCAGTTCAAGGAATCGTCGGCGACGCTGATCACGGAGTACCGGGGTCTGACCGTCGCCAACCTGGCGGAGCTGCGCCGCTCGCTGAGCGGGTCCGCCACCTACGCCGTCGCCAAGAACACGCTGATCAAGCGGGCAGCGTCGGAGGCCGGCGTGGAGGGCCTCGACGAGCTGTTCGCCGGCCCCACCGCCATCGCGTTCGTCACCGGCGAGCCGGTCGACGCCGCCAAGGCGATCAAGACCTTCGCCAAGGACCACAAGGCGCTGGTCATCAAGGGCGGCTACATGGACGGCCGGGCGCTGTCGGTCGCCGAGGTCGAGCGGATCGCCGACCTGGAGTCGCGCGAGGTGCTGCTGGCCAAGCTGGCCGGTGCCATGAAGGGCAACCTCGCCAAGGCGGCGGGCCTGTTCGCCGCCCCGGCCTCCCAGGTGGCCCGGCTGGCGGCCGCGCTGCAGGAGAAGAAGGCCTCTCAACCAGGCTCAGAGGGCGCGGCGGCCGCCGCCGAGCCCGCCGCAGAACCCGCTTCGGAAGCACCCGCCGAGGCCCCGGAAACCCCGGCCGAAGCCGAATAACCCCAACCCAATTCAGGAAGGACCCACACCATGCCCAAGCTGTCCAGCGACGAACTGCTCGACGCCTTCAAGGAAATGACCCTGCTGGAGCTCTCGGACTTCGTCAAGAAGTTCGAGGAGACCTTCGAGGTCACCGCGGCCGCCCCGGTCGCCGTGGCCGCGGCCGGCCCCGCCGGTGGCGGCGCGCCCGCCGAGGCCGCCGAGGAGCAGTCGGAATTCGACGTCATCCTCGAGGCCGCCGGCGACAAGAAGATCGGCGTCATCAAGGTGGTCCGCGAGATCGTCTCCGGCCTGGGCCTCAAGGAGGCCAAGGACCTGGTCGACGGCGCTCCCAAGCCGCTGCTGGAGAAGGTCGCCAAGGAGGCCGCCGACGAGGCCAAGGCCAAGTTGGAGGCCGCCGGCGCCACCGTCACCGTCAAGTAAGCCCGTACGCGACAACCCCCGCGGCCGTCACCGGCTCGCGGGGGTTTGTCGCGTTTCCGGGAGATCTCGCGTCGCCGTCGCGAGGGACCGGGCCACCCGCTCCGGCGAATCACCCAGCGCGATCAGCAGATTCGTCGTCATCGAGCTGAGCACCGGCACGACGGCCGAGCCGTCGGCGCCGTAGTAGCCCGCCAGCTCGAGCATCACGAAACCGTGGATGAGCGCCCAGAACTGGGCCGCGGTGGCCACCACCGCCGCGTCGTCGGTGGCCGGTCCCGCCGCGCCGATCCGCCCGGCCAGCACGCACCGGTGCACCCCGCGCACCACGTGCGCGAAGCTCGGGTGGTGCCGCTCGATCTCGGCGACGGCGAGGGTCAAGACGTTGTGGGTCGGGGCGTTGATGCCGTGCGCGCTGGTGCTGCCGAACATCAGGCGGTACATGTGCGGGCGCTCGATGGCGTACCGCCGGTAGGCGGCCCCGGTCGCGAGCAGGTCGGCGACCGGGTCATCGGTCGCCGGCACCGTCAGGGCGGCGTCGAACTGGCGCAGCCCCTCCTCGGCGACCTCGGCGATGAGCCCGCGCATCCCCCCGAAGTGGGTGTAGAGCGCCATCGTCGAGGTGCCGGCCGCGCCGGCGACCTTACGGGCCTGCAGCGCGTCGGGCCCGTGCTCGTCGAGCAGGCCGACCGCGGCGTGCAGCATGTCGTCGCGGACGGTGCCCGCCATTTCCGAAGTCATCCTTGTCATCTTCTCATCGGTGGCGTACCGTCCCAATAACGTTGAAATAACGATGTTATAGGAGCTCGGCGATGACGACCGTGGAAACCCGCAAACCGCCCAACCCGTATCTCGAAGGCTTCCTGGCGCCCGTCGCCGCGGAAGTCACCGCCCACGACCTGCCGGTCACCGGCCACATCCCGCAACACCTCGACGGGCGGTACCTGCGCAACGGCCCCAACCCGGCCGCCGAGGTCGACCCGGCGATCTACCACTGGTTCAGCGGCGACGGGATGGTGCACGGCGTGGCGCTGCGCGACGGGCAGGCCCGCTGGTACCGCAACCGGTGGGTGCGCAGCCCGCGGGTCAGCGACGCGCTGGGCAAGCGGCCGCCGGGCCGGCTGGACGGCCGCGCGGGGATGCTGAGCCTGGGCGCCAACACCAACGCGCTCAGCCACGCCGGGCGCACCCTGGCCCTGGTCGAGGGCGGCGTCGCCAACTACGAACTCACCGAGGACCTGGACACCGTCGGAACTTGCGACTTCGACGGCACCCTGGCCGGGGGTTACACCGCGCACCCGCACCGCGACCCCCGGACCGGCGAATTGCACGCCGTCTCTTACTCGTTCGCGCGCGGCCGGACCGTGCAGTACTCGGTGATCGACACCCAGGGTCGGGCCCGCCGCACGGTCGACATCGAGGTCGGCGGCTCGCCGATGATGCACGACTTCTCGCTCACCGAGAAGTACGTGGTGATCTACGACCTGCCGGTGACCTTCGACCCGGTGCAGGTGCTCCCGCAGCGCATGCCGCCCTGGCTGACGCTGCCCGCCCGGCTGGTGCTGCAGTCGCTGATCGGGCGCGTGCGGGTGCCGGGCCCGATCAACGCGCGGATGAACCGCGACGCCCGGCACTCCGACCGGATGCCGTATGCCTGGAATCCGCGCTACCCGGCGCGCATCGGGGTCATGCCGCGCGAGGGCGGCAACGACGACGTGCGCTGGTTCGACATCGAACCGTGCTACGTCTACCACCCGCTGAACGCCTACTCCGAGATGCGCGGCGACGCCGAGGTTTTGGTGCTCGACGTGGTGCGCTACGACCGGATGTTCGACCGGGACCGGCGCGGCCCGGGGGAGAGCACCCCGGTCCTGGACCGTTGGACCGTCAACCTCACCACCGGCGCGGTGCGCACCGAATGCCGCGACGAACAGTCCCAGGAATTCCCCCGCATCAACGAGGAGTTGCTGGGCGCGCGGCACCGCTTCGGCTACACCGTCGGCGCCCAGTTCGCCGGCGGCGGCCCGGGCCTGTTCAAGTACGACTACGCGACCGGATCGCGCCGGGTGGCGCCGCTGGATGCGGGCCTTTTACTCGGCGAGATGTCGTTTGTGCCCAACCCCGGCGCGGCCGCGGAGGACGACGGCATCCTGATGGGTTTCGGCTACCACCGCGACCGCGACGAGGGGCAGTTGCTGCTGCTGGACGCGCAGACGCTCGAGCCGGTAGCCACCGTCCACCTGCCGCAGCGGGTGCCGATGGGCTTCCACGGCAACTGGGTGCCGTCCGCTTGACGCCTGGCTAACACGCGCGTCAAATAAGTTGAGCCGCCGGGGCTTCCACGCGATCTCGGGACGGCCACTTTTTCCCGGCTGTGCCGTGCAACGCTGATCTTGCGCGTGAAGCGTGCGCTACAGTGACTCAAGCCACACAAAAGGGCAGGTGGCGGGCGTGAGCGTGAACGGAAGGAATCCCCATGGGCGTCGCTATCGAGGTGAACGGACTCACGAAGTCCTTCGGGTCCTCGAGAATTTGGGAAGACGTGACGCTGGAGATCCCCGCCGGGGAGGTCAGCGTGTTGCTGGGCCCCTCGGGTACCGGCAAATCGGTGTTCCTGAAGTCGCTGATCGGTCTGCTGCGCCCGGAGCGCGGCTCGGTCGTCATCGACGGCACCGACATCCTGCAGTGCTCGGCCAAGGAGCTCTACGAGATCCGCACGCTGTTCGGCGTGATGTTCCAGGACGGCGCGCTGTTCGGTTCGATGAACCTCTACGACAACGCCGCCTTCCCGTTGCGCGAGCACACCAAGAAGAAGGAAAGCGAAATCCGTGACATCGTCATGGAGAAGCTGGAACTGGTGGGTCTGGGCGGCGACGACAAGAAGTTCCCCGGTGAGATCTCCGGTGGTATGCGCAAGCGCGCCAGCCTGGCCCGCGCCCTGGTGATGGACCCGCAGATCATCCTCTGCGACGAGCCCGACTCGGGTCTGGACCCGGTCCGCACCGCCTACCTGAGCCAGCTGATCCTCGACATCAACGCCCAGATCGACGCCACCGTCCTGATCGTCACGCACAACATCAACATCGCCCGCACCGTGCCGGACAACATGGGCATGCTGTTCCGCCGCAAACTGGTCATGTTCGGCCCCCGCGAGGTCCTGTTGACCAGCGACGAGCCGGTGGTGCGGCAGTTCCTCAACGGCCGCCGCATCGGTCCGATCGGCATGTCGGAGGAGAAGGACGAGGCCACCATGGCCGAGGAGCAGGCCGCGCTGGAAGCCGGCCAGCACGCCGGCGGTGTGGAGGAGATCGAGGGCGTGCCCCCGCAGATCGTCGCCTCGCCCGGCATGCCGGAGCGCAAGGCCGTCGCCCGGCGCCAGGCCCGGGTGCGCGAGATCCTGCACACCCTGCCCAAGGAGGCCCAGGCCGCGATCATCGACGACATGGAGGGGACCCACAAGTACCGGGCGCACGAAGTCGGCGACTAGGACGCCGGCCCGGCCCGCCGCCGACCAGCCGGAAAACTTGGGGTAACTCGGCGGCCCGCCCTCTTGACGACGAGCGGTAAACGGGTCAATCTGTTGGGCAGCATGTATCGAGCGGAAAGTCGAGTCGCCAGCCAGCGCCGATGTCTCTGGGCTAGTCATGCTGGGCAGTTGAGGAATGCGCGGTCCTGCGCTATTGTTGGACGTTGCGCTGGCTACCTCCTGCCCACCTCACCCGCCACATGACACTGTGGACTAAGCCTGAGCCTCGTTGAGCGGCTTAGCTCTCTAGTTGCGCGCGTGAGATCCGGGCAGATCGTCCGCCGGCCTAACCGACACAATTCGCGGCGAGCTGGCCGGGCCTACCGGTCTTCGTGAGTCGCACGAGGTGCTGGAAGGATGCATCTTGGCTGATTTCCGCCAGAGCAAAACGGATCGCCCACAAGGTTCCTCTAACGGAAGTTCTTTAAACGGTAGTTCCTCAAACGGCTCCGTGCCCGGAGCCCCCAATCGAGTCTCTTTCGCCAAGCTCCGCGAACCGCTGGAGGTTCCCGGCCTGCTCGACGTGCAGATCGACTCCTTCGAGTGGCTGATCGGCTCGCCCCGCTGGCGCGAGATCGCCGCCAGCCGCGGCGAGACCTCCCCGGTGGGCGGCCTCGAAGAGGTGCTCTACGAGCTCTCGCCCATCGAGGACTTCTCCGGCTCGATGTCGCTGTCGTTCTCCGACCCCCGCTTCGACGAGGTCAAGGCGCCGGTCGAGGAGTGCAAAGACAAGGACATGACGTACGCGGCCCCGCTGTTCGTCACGGCCGAATTCATCAACAACAACACCGGTGAGATCAAGAGCCAGACGGTGTTCATGGGTGACTTCCCGATGATGACGGAGAAGGGCACCTTCATCATCAACGGCACCGAGCGCGTGGTCGTCAGCCAGCTGGTGCGCTCGCCCGGCGTCTACTTCGACGAGACCATCGACAAGTCGACCGAGAAGCTGCTGCACAGCGTCAAGGTGATCCCCAGCCGCGGTGCGTGGCTGGAGTTCGACGTCGACAAGCGCGACACCGTCGGCGTCCGCATCGACCGCAAGCGCCGCCAGCCGGTCACCGTGCTGCTCAAGGCGCTCGGCTGGACCAACGAGCAGATCCACGAGCGGTTCGGCTTCTCCGAGATCATGATGAGCACGCTGGAGAAGGACAACACCGCCGGCACCGACGAGGCGCTGCTGGACATCTACCGCAAGCTGCGTCCGGGCGAGCCGCCGACCAAGGAGTCGGCGCAGACCCTGCTGGAGAACCTGTTCTTCAAGGAGAAGCGCTACGACCTGGCCCGCGTCGGTCGCTACAAGGTCAACAAGAAGCTCGGCCTCAACGTCGGGCAGCCGATCACGTCGTCCACGCTCACCGAGGAAGACGTCGTCGCCACCATCGAGTACCTGGTGCGCCTGCACCACGCCCGCACGGACGGCCAGCCGGCTGTGATGACCGTGCCCGGCGGCACCGAGGTGCCGGTGGAGACCGACGACATCGACCACTTCGGCAACCGCCGGTTGCGCACCGTGGGCGAGCTGATCCAGAACCAGATCCGGGTCGGCATGTCCCGCATGGAGCGCGTGGTCCGCGAGCGGATGACCACGCAGGACGTCGAGGCCATCACGCCGCAGACCCTGATCAACATCCGGCCGGTCGTCGCCGCGATCAAGGAGTTCTTCGGCACCAGCCAGCTGTCGCAGTTCATGGACCAGAACAACCCGTTGTCGGGTCTGACCCACAAGCGCCGCCTGTCGGCGCTGGGTCCGGGCGGTCTGTCCCGGGAGCGCGCGGGCCTGGAGGTCCGCGACGTGCACCCGTCGCACTACGGCCGCATGTGCCCGATCGAGACCCCGGAGGGGCCGAACATCGGTCTGATCGGCTCGCTGTCGGTGTACGCGCGGGTCAACCCGTTCGGGTTCATCGAGACGCCGTACCGCAAGGTGGTCGACGGTGTGGTCTCCGACGAGATCCATTACCTGACCGCCGACGAGGAGGACCGCCACGTCGTGGCGCAGGCCAACTCGCCGATCGACGGTGACGGCCGGTTCGCCGAGGCGCGCGTCCTGGTCCGCCGCAAGGCGGGCGAGGTCGAGTACGTGCCGTCGTCCGAGGTGGACTACATGGACGTCTCGCCGCGCCAGATGGTGTCGGTCGCGACCGCGATGATCCCGTTCCTCGAGCACGACGACGCCAACCGGGCCCTGATGGGTGCCAACATGCAGCGCCAGGCGGTTCCGCTGGTGCGCAGCGAGGCGCCGCTGGTCGGCACCGGCATGGAGCTGCGCGCCGCCATCGACGCCGGCGACGTTGTCGTCGCCGACAAGGCCGGGGTGATCGAGGAGGTCTCCGCCGACTACATCACCGTGATGGCCGACGACGGCAGCCGGCACACCTACCGGATGCGCAAGTTCGAGCGGTCCAACCACGGCACGTGCGCCAACCAGTCGCCGATCGTGGACGCAGGTGAGCGGGTCGAGGCCGGCCAGGTCATCGCCGACGGGCCGTGCACCGAGAACGGCGAGATGGCCCTGGGCAAGAACCTGCTCGTGGCGATCATGCCGTGGGAGGGGCACAACTACGAGGACGCGATCATCCTGTCCAACCGCCTGGTTGAGGAGGACGTGCTCACCTCGATCCACATCGAGGAGCACGAGATCGACGCCCGCGACACCAAGCTGGGCGCCGAGGAGATCACCCGGGACATCCCGAACGTCTCCGACGAGGTGCTCGCCGACTTGGACGAGCGGGGCATCGTGCGCATCGGCGCCGAGGTCCGCGACGGCGACATCCTGGTGGGCAAGGTCACCCCGAAGGGGGAGACCGAGCTGACCCCGGAGGAGCGGCTGCTGCGGGCGATCTTCGGTGAGAAGGCCCGCGAGGTCCGCGACACCTCCCTGAAGGTGCCGCACGGCGAGTCCGGCAAGGTCATCGGCATCCGGGTGTTCTCGCGTGAGGACGACGACGAGCTGCCGGCCGGCGTCAACGAGCTGGTCCGCGTCTACGTCGCCCAGAAGCGCAAGATCTCCGACGGCGACAAGCTGGCCGGACGGCACGGCAACAAGGGCGTCATCGGCAAGATCCTGGCGCAGGAGGACATGCCGTTCCTGCCGGACGGCACGCCGGTGGACATCATCCTGAACACCCACGGTGTGCCGCGACGGATGAA
Source organism: Mycobacterium sp. E1214 (assembly GCF_001666755.1). GTDB lineage: Bacteria > Actinomycetota > Actinomycetes > Mycobacteriales > Mycobacteriaceae > Mycobacterium. Next base: position 58,662 of record NZ_LZJC01000088.1, read on the forward strand.
CATCGGTCAGATCCTCGAGACCCACCTGGGCTGGGTGGCCAAGGCCGGCTGGAACATCGACGTGGCCGGCGGGACGCCCGACTGGGCGGCCAACCTGCCCGAGGACCTGCTCAGCGCCGAGCCGAACCAGATCGTGTCCACCCCGGTGTTCGACGGCGCGAAGGAGGACGAGCTGACCGGCCTGCTGGCCTCGACGCTGCCCAACCGCGACGGCGAGGTGCTGGTCAACGGGGACGGCAAGGCGGTGCTGTTCGACGGCCGCAGCGGGGAGCCGTTCCCGTACCCGGTGACCGTTGGCTACATGTACATCATGAAGCTGCACCACCTGGTGGACGACAAGATCCACGCCCGCTCCACCGGGCCGTACTCGATGATCACGCAGCAGCCGCTGGGTGGTAAGGCGCAGTTTGGTGGCCAGCGGTTCGGTGAGATGGAGTGCTGGGCCATGCAGGCCTACGGCGCGGCGTACACGCTGCAGGAGCTGTTGACCATCAAGTCCGACGACACCGTCGGCCGGGTCAAGGTCTACGAGGCGATCGTCAAGGGCGAGAACATCCCCGAGCCGGGCATCCCCGAGTCCTTCAAGGTGCTGCTCAAGGAGCTGCAGTCGCTGTGCCTCAACGTCGAGGTGCTCTCCAGCGACGGCGCCGCGATCGAGCTCCGCGAGGGCGAGGACGAAGACCTGGAACGGGCTGCGGCCAACCTCGGAATCAACTTGTCGCGCAACGAATCTGCGTCTGTGGAGGACCTGGCATAGCGGCATCGTGCCAGCCAGCCCTCTTATTGGTATCTAAACCCGCAAGGGGAAAGGGAGTTACGTGCTAGACGTCAACTTCTTCGATGAACTCCGCATCGGCCTGGCCACCGCGGAGGACATCCGCCAGTGGTCCTACGGCGAGGTCAAGAAGCCGGAGACCATCAACTACCGCACGCTCAAGCCCGAGAAGGACGGCCTGTTCTGCGAGAAGATCTTCGGACCGACTCGCGACTGGGAGTGCTACTGCGGCAAGTACAAGCGCGTGCGCTTCAAGGGCATCATCTGTGAGCGCTGCGGCGTCGAGGTGACGCGCGCCAAGGTGCGCCGCGAGCGGATGGGCCACATCGAGCTGGCCGCGCCGGTCACGCACATCTGGTACTTCAAGGGTGTGCCGTCACGCCTCGGCTACCTGCTCGACCTGGCGCCGAAGGATCTCGAGAAGATCATCTACTTCGCCGCCTACGTGATCACCGCGGTCGACGACGAGATGCGGCACAACGAGCTGTCCACGCTCGAGGCCGAGATGATGGTGGAGCGCAAGGCCATCGAGGACCAGCGCGACGCCGACCTGGAGGCCCGCGCGCAGAAGCTGGAGGCCGACCTGGCCGAGCTGGAGGCCGAGGGCGCCAAGGCCGACGCGCGCCGCAAGGTCCGCGACGGCGGCGAGCGGGAGATGCGCCAGCTGCGCGACCGCGCCCAGCGTGAGCTGGACCGGCTCGAGGAGATCTGGAGCACCTTCACCAAGCTGGCCCCCAAGCAGCTCATCGTCGACGAGAACCTCTACCGGGAACTCGTGGACCGCTACGGCGAGTACTTCACCGGCGCCATGGGTGCGGAGTCGATCCAGAAGCTGATCGAGAACTTCGACATCGAGGCCGAGGCCGAGATCCTGCGGGACGTGATCCGTAATGGCAAGGGGCAGAAGAAGCTTCGCGCCCTCAAGCGCCTCAAGGTGGTCGCGGCGTTCCAGCAGTCGGGCAACTCGCCGATGGGCATGGTGCTCGACGCCGTCCCGGTGATCCCGCCGGAACTGCGGCCGATGGTGCAGCTCGACGGTGGCCGCTTCGCGACGTCGGACCTCAACGACCTGTACCGCCGCGTGATCAACCGCAACAACCGCCTCAAGAGGCTGATCGACCTCGGCGCGCCCGAGATCATCGTCAACAACGAGAAGCGGATGCTGCAGGAGTCCGTCGACGCGCTGTTCGACAACGGCCGCCGCGGCCGCCCGGTCACCGGGCCGGGCAACCGCCCGCTGAAGTCGCTGAGCGACCTGCTCAAGGGCAAGCAGGGCCGGTTCCGCCAGAACCTGCTCGGTAAGCGTGTGGACTACTCGGGCCGTTCGGTCATCGTGGTCGGCCCGCAGCTCAAGCTGCACCAGTGCGGCCTGCCCAAGCTGATGGCCCTCGAGCTGTTCAAGCCGTTCGTGATGAAGCGGCTGGTGGACCTCAACCACGCGCAGAACATCAAGAGCGCCAAGCGCATGGTGGAGCGGCAGCGGCCCCAGGTGTGGGACGTCCTCGAAGAGGTCATCGCCGAGCACCCGGTGTTGTTGAACCGCGCGCCCACCCTGCACCGGCTGGGCATCCAGGCCTTCGAGCCGATGCTGGTGGAGGGCAAGGCAATTCAGCTGCACCCGCTGGTGTGTGAGGCCTTCAACGCCGACTTCGACGGTGACCAGATGGCGGTGCACCTGCCGCTGTCCGCCGAGGCGCAGGCCGAGGCACGCATCCTGATGCTGTCGTCCAACAACATCCTGTCGCCCGCGTCGGGACGCCCGCTGGCCATGCCGCGTCTGGACATGGTCACCGGCCTGTACTTCCTCACCACCGAGGTCGAGGGCGACAAGGGCGAGTTCCGGGCGGCTGCCGGGGACGAGCCGGAGGTCGGCGTGTACTCCTCGCCGGCGGAGGCCATCATGGCCTCGGACCGTGGCGTGCTCTCGGTGCGGGCCAAGATCAAGGTCCGGCTGACGCAGCTGCGTCCGCCCGCCGACATCGAGGCGGAGTTGTTCGGCGCTAACGGTTGGCAGCCGGGTGACGCGTGGATGGCCGAGACGACGTTGGGCCGGGTGCTGTTCAACGAGCTACTGCCCGTGGGCTACCCGTTCGTCAACAAGCAGATGCACAAGAAGGTGCAGGCCTCGATCATCAACGATCTGGCCGAGCGCTACCCGATGATCGTCGTCGCGCAGACCGTCGACAAGCTCAAGGACGCCGGTTTCTACTGGGCCACCCGCAGTGGTGTCACCGTGTCGATGGCCGACGTGCTGGTGCCGCCGCGTAAGAAGGAGATCCTCGACGCCTACGAGGAGCGCGCGGAGAAGGTCGAAAAGCAGTTCCAGCGTGGCGCTTTGAACCACGACGAGCGCAACGAGGCGTTGGTGGAGATCTGGAAGGAAGCCACCGACGAGGTCGGCCAGGCGCTGCGCGAGCACTACCCCAGCGACAACCCGATCATCACGATCGTCGACTCGGGTGCCACGGGTAACTTCACGCAGACCCGAACGCTGGCCGGCATGAAGGGCCTGGTGACCAACCCGAAGGGTGAGTTCATCCCGCGCCCGATCAAGTCCTCGTTCCGTGAGGGCCTGACCGTGTTGGAGTACTTCATCAACACCCACGGCGCTCGAAAGGGCTTGGCGGACACCGCGTTGCGTACCGCCGACTCGGGTTACCTGACCCGTCGTCTGGTGGACGTGAGCCAGGACGTGATCGTGCGCGAGCACGACTGCGAGACCGAGCGGGGCATCACCGTCGAGCTGGCCGAGCGTCAGCCGGACGGCACCCTGATCCGTGACCCGTACATCGAAACCTCGGCGTACGCACGGACTCTGGGTTCCGACGCGGTGGACGAGGCGGGCAACGTCGTCGTCGCGCGCGGCGAGGACCTCGGGGACCCGCAGATCGACGCGCTGTTGGCGGCCGGCATCACGCAGGTCAAGGTGCGCTCGGTGCTGACGTGCACCACGGGCACCGGCGTCTGCGCGACCTGCTACGGCCGGTCGATGGCCACCGGAAAGCTGGTCGACATCGGCGAGGCCGTCGGCATCGTCGCGGCGCAGTCCATCGGTGAGCCCGGCACGCAGCTGACCATGCGCACCTTCCACCAGGGTGGTGTCGGTGAGGACATCACCGGCGGTCTGCCCCGGGTTCAGGAGCTGTTCGAGGCCCGCATCCCGCGCGGCAAGGCGCCGATCGCCGACGTCACCGGGCGGGTGCAGCTCGAGGAGGGTGAGCGCTTCTACAAGATCACAATCGTTCCCGACGACGGGAGCGAGGAGGTCGTGTACGACAAGCTCTCCAAGCGTCAGCGGCTGCGCGTGTTCAAGCACGACGACGGCTCCGAGCGGGTGCTGTCCGACGGCGACCACGTCGAGGTGGGCCAGCAGCTCATGGAAGGCTCGGCCGACCCGCACGAGGTGTTGCGCGTGCAGGGCCCGCGTCAGGTGCAGATCCACCTGGTCCGGGAGACCCAGGAGGTCTACCGGGCGCAGGGTGTGTCGATCCACGACAAGCACATCGAGGTGATCGTCCGCCAGATGCTGCGCCGCGTCACCATCATCGACTCGGGTGCGACGGAGTTCCTGCCCGGCTCGCTGATCGACCGTGCGGAGTTCGAGGCGGAGAACCGCCGCGTGGTGGCCGAGGGCGGCGAGCCCGCCGCCGGTCGCCCGGTGCTGATGGGTATCACGAAGGCGTCGCTGGCCACGGACTCGTGGCTGAGCGCGGCGTCGTTCCAGGAGACCACGCGCGTGCTGACCGATGCGGCGATCAACTGCCGCAGCGACAAGCTGCAGGGTCTGAAGGAGAACGTGATCATCGGAAAGCTGATCCCGGCCGGTACCGGCATCAACCGGTACCGCAACATCGCGGTGCAGCCGACCGAGGAGGCCCGGGCCGCGGCGTACACGATCCCGTCGTACGAGGATCAGTACTACAGCCCGGACTTCGGCCAGGCCACCGGCGCCGCGGTGCCGCTGGACGATTACGGGTATTCCGACTACCGGTAGACCATTCGGTGGTCCCCGCTACCGATCGGCGCACGAGAAAAGCCCCGGGCTTCGGCCCGGGGCTTTTTCGTGCGGTGGGCTCCTAATGCGCCGAGCGTGCGCCCAGCTTCACGTTCGACGCCGAACGTGCGCCTAGCTTCACGTTCGGCGCGGGCGCAAACCCAGTCCAGCCGGGCGCTCGGCCGCCGTCGGTACCGCTCACTAGACTGGCCGCGTGCTCATCGGTTCCCACGTCAGCCCCACCGACCCGCTGGCCGCGGCGGAGGCCGAGAACGCCGACGTCGTGCAGATCTTCCTGGGCAACCCGCAGAGCTGGAAGGCGCCCAAGCCCCGCGAGGACGCCGAGCGGCTGAAGGCCGCCGCGCTGCCGATCTACGTGCACGCGCCCTACTTGATCAACGTGGCCTCGGCGAACAACCGGGTGCGGATCCCGTCGCGCAAGATCCTGCAGGAGACCTGCGACGCGGCGGCCGCGATCGGCGCGGCCGCGGTCATCGTGCACGGCGGCCACGTCACCGCCGACGACGAGCTCGACGAGGGTTTCGAGCGCTGGGGCAAGGCGCTCGACCGGCTGGAAACCACCGTCCCGGTGTACCTGGAGAACACCGCCGGCGGCGATCACGCCATGGCCAGGCACTTCGACACCATCGCGCGGCTGTGGGACGTCATCGGTGACAAGGGAATTGGTTTCTGCCTGGACACGTGCCACGCCTGGGCGGCGGGCGAGGCGTTGGTGGACGCCGTGGACCGGATCAAGGCGATCACGGGCCGCATCGACCTGGTGCACTGCAACGACAGCAAGGACACGGCCGGCTCGGGCCGGGACCGGCACGCCAACCTGGGCAGCGGCCAGATCGACACCGAGCTGCTCGTCGCGGCGGTGAAGGCGGCCGGCGCACCCGTCATCTGCGAGACGGCCGACGAGGGCCGCAAGGACGACATCGCGCTGCTGCGGGAGCGCACCCGCGACTGACCGCCGGCATTACACCTCTTGTGCGGTTGTCGTGAAACTGTAATATTGGTGCCATGCCAGACACCCATGTCGTCACCAATCAGGTCCCGCCGCTGGACAACCACAACCCCGCGACGTCCCCGGTGCTCATCGAGGCCCTGATCCGCGAGGGCGGCGAATGGGGGCTGGACGAAGTCAACGCGGTAGGAGCGCTCTCGGCCAGCCCCGAGGCCCAGCGCTGGGGTGAGCTGGCCGACCGCAACCGGCCCGTCCTGCACACCCACGACCGGTACGGGCACCGCGTCGACGAGGTCGAATTCGACCCGGCCTATCACCAGCTGATGCGCGCGGCCATCGCCCACGGCATGCACGCCGCCCCGTGGGCCGACGACCGGCCGGGCGCGCACGTGGTCCGGGCCGCCAAGACGTCGGCCTGGACCGTCGAGCCCGGCCACGTCTGCCCGATCTCCATGACCTACGCCGTCGTCCCGGCGCTGCGGTTCAACCCCGAGCTGGCCAAGGTGTACGAGCCGCTGCTGACCAGCCGGGACTACGACCCGGAACTCAAGCTGGCCGTGACCAAGCCGGGCATCACCGCGGGCATGTCGATGACCGAGAAGCAGGGCGGTTCGGACGTGCGCGCCGGCACCACGCAGGCCACCCCCAACGCGGACGGCACCTACAGCCTGACCGGCCACAAGTGGTTCACCTCCGCGCCGATGTGCGACATCTTCCTGGTGCTGGCGCAGGCGCCCGGCGGATTGTCCTGCTTCATGCTGCCGCGGGTCCTGCCCGACGGCACCCGCAACCGGATGTTCCTGCAGCGCCTCAAGGACAAGCTCGGCAACCACGCCAACGCCTCCAGCGAGGTCGAGTACGACGGCGCCACCGCGTGGCTGGTGGGCGAGGAGGGCCGCGGGGTGCCGACCATCATCGAGATGGTCAACCTCACCCGGCTGGACTGCACGCTGGGCAGCGCGACCAGCATGCGCACCGGCCTGACCCGCGCGGTCCATCACGCCCAGCATCGAAAGGCGTTCGGCGCGTACCTGATCGACCAGCCGCTGATGCGCAACGTGCTGGCCGACCTGGCCGTCGAGGCCGAGGCCGCCACCATCGTCGCCATGCGGATGGCCGGCGCCACCGACAAGGCGGTGCGTGGCGACACCACCGAGGCGCTGCTGCGCCGGATCGGGCTGGCCGCCAGCAAGTACTGGGTGTGCAAGCGCTCCACGCCGCACGCCGCCGAGGCGCTGGAATGTTTCGGCGGTAACGGATATGTCGAGGATTCCGGCATGCCGCGGCTGTACCGGGAGGCGCCGCTGATGGGCATCTGGGAGGGTTCGGGCAACGTCAGCGCGCTGGATACGTTGCGCGCCATGGCCACTCGGCCCGAGTGCGTCGAGGTGCTGTTCACCGAGCTGGCGGAGAGCGCCAACCAGGACCCCCGGCTGGCCGTCCACGTCGAGGGCCTGAAAAAGCAACTGTCGGATCTGGACAACATCGCCTACCGCGCCCGCCAGGTCGCCGAGGACATCTGCCTGGCCCTGCAGGGCTCGTTGTTGGTGCGCCACGGGCACCCCGCCGTCGCCGAGGCGTTCCTGACCACCCGCATCGACGGGCAGTGGGGCGGCGCGTTCGGCACCATGCCCGACGGCCTGGACCTGGCGCCGATCATCGACCGTGCGCTGGTAAAGGGCTGAGCCGCAGGGTGACTCACGCGATCAGGCCGGTCGACTTCGACAACCTGAAGACGATGACCTACGAGGTCACCGATCGGGTTGCCCGGATCACCTTCAACCGGCCGGAGAAGGGCAACGCGATCGTCGCCGACACCCCATTGGAGCTCTCGGCCCTGGTGGAGCGCGCCGATCTGGACCCCGACGTGCACGTCATCCTGGTGTCGGGCCGCGGCGAGGGGTTCTGCGCCGGTTTCGACCTGAGCGCCTACGCCGACCGCAGCGGCTCGGCGGGCGGCACCGGCGCCTACCGCGGCACCGTCCTCGACGGCAAGACCCAGGGCGTCAACCACCGGCCCGACCAGCCGTGGGACCCCATGATCGACTACCAGATGATGAGCCGTTTCGTGCGGGGCTTTTCCAGCCTGCTGCACGCCGACAAGCCCACGGTGGTCAAGATCCACGGGTACTGCGTGGCCGGCGGCACCGACATCGCGCTGCACGCCGACCAGGTGATCGCCGCCGCCGACGCCAAGATCGGCTACCCGCCGACGCGGGTGTGGGGCGTCCCGGCGGCGGGCCTGTGGGCGCACCGGCTCGGCGATCAGCGCGCCAAACGGTTGCTGCTCACCGGCGACTGCATCACCGGCGCGCAGGCCGCCGAGTGGGGGCTGGCCGTCGAGGCACCCGACCCGGCCGACCTCGACGAGCGCACCGAGCGATTGGTCGAACGCATCGCCGCGGTGCCGGTGAACCAGCTGATCATGGTCAAGCTCGCGCTCAATTCCGCGCTGCTGCAACAGGGTGTGGCCACCAGCAGGATGGTCAGCACCGTCTTCGACGGTGTCGCCCGGCACACCCCCGAGGGCCACGCCTTCGTCGCCGACGCCGTCGAGCACGGCTTCCGGGAGGCGGTACGGCACCGCGACGAGCCGTTCGGCGACCACGGCCGGCGCGCCTCCGGGGTGTAGTCCATGCCGGAGATGACGGCCCGCTCGGTGGTGCTCAGCATGCTGCTGGGCACCCACCCCGCGTGGGCCAGCGCCAGCGAATTGATCGCCATGACAACGGAATTCGGCATCAAGGAGGCCACGCTGCGGGTCGCCTTGACCCGTATGGTCAGCGGTGGCGACCTGGTCCGCTCCGCCGACGGGTATCGCCTCTCCGACCGCCTGCTGGCCCGTCAACGCCGCCAGGACGACGCGATGCGCCCGCGGACCCGGCCGTGGCGGGATAACTGGCTGGTGTTGGTCGTCACCAGCGTGGGGACCGACGCCCGCACCCGCGCATCGCTGCGAAACACCATGCACGACAACCGCTTCGGCGAGCTACGCGAGGGGGTGTGGATGCGGCCCGACAACCTCGACGTCGAGCTGGGCACCGAGGTGACCTCGCGGGCGCGGTTGCTCACCGCCCGCGACGACGCGCCCGCCGAGTTGGCCGGCCAGCTCTGGGACCTGCCCGCCTGGGCCGACACCGGGCACCGGCTGCTGGCCGAGATGCGCGCCGCGACCGACGTGCCCGGCCGGTTCGTCGTGGCCGCGGCGATGGTGCGCCATCTGCTCACCGACCCGATGCTGCCGGCCGAACTGCTGCCCGGGGATTGGCCGGGGGCCCGGCTGCGGGCCGCTTACCATGACTTCGCCGACGAACTGGTGCGGCGACGTGACCCCACCCCACTCGTGGAGGCGACATGAGCGACCCGGTACGCGTCGAGCGCAACGGTGCGGTGACCACGGTCATCCTCGACCGCCCGCACGCGCGCAACGCGGTCAACGGCCCGACGGCCGCCGCGCTTTACGCGGCGTTCGAGGACTTCGAGCGCGACGACACCGCGTCGGCCGCCGTCCTGTGGGGCGACAACGGGACGTTCTGTGCCGGAGCCGATTTGAAGGCGTTCGGCACGCCCGACGCCAACGCGGTGCACCGCACCGGACCGGGCCCGATGGGGCCGACGCGGATGGTGCTGTCCAAGCCCGTGATCGCCGCCGTCAGCGGTTACGCCGTGGCCGGTGGCCTGGAGCTGGCGATCTGGTGTGACTTAAGGGTGGTCGAGGAGGACGCCGTGTTCGGGGTGTTCTGCCGGCGCTGGGGGGTGCCGCTCATCGACGGCGGCACCGTGCGGCTGCCGCGCCTGATCGGGCAGAGCCGGGCGATGGACATGATCCTCACCGGCCGCGCGGTACCCGCCCAGGAGGCGCTTGCCATCGGCCTCGCGAATCGGGTGGTGGCCACGGGTCAGGCCCGCCAGTCCGCCGAGGAGCTGGCGGCGCAGCTGGCCGCCCTACCGCAGCAATGCCTGCGCTCGGATCGCCTTTCGGCGTTGCACCAATGGGGCGCAACGGAATCCGAGGCGCTCGACTTCGAGTTCGCCAGCATCTCGCGGGTGGCGGCCGAGGCGAACGAGGGCGCCGGGCGGTTCGCCGCGGGGGCCGGACGGCACGGCGCGCCCGCCGGCTGAGTCCGCCGTCAGCTGCCCTTGCTGATGGTGTTGCTCGACCCGACCTTGTCGACCTTGGGGTCGCCGTCCTTGTAGGTGATGGTGTTGTTCGCGCCCAGCACCGTGATGCGGGTGGTCACCTTGTCGAAGGTGACCTTGTTGTTGGTGCCGGTGACGCTGACCGTCTTGCAGCTGCCGGTGACGGTCAGTGTGTTGTCCGATCCGCCGACGTTCAGCGATTTGCCGTCGGCGCAGTCCAGGGTGGCGGTGGTGCCCATCGACCCGTAGTTCAAGGTGTTGCCGATCTCCAGTGACGCGGTGGTGGTCGGCGCGCTGGTGCCGGTCGTGGGCGCGGCGCCCGCGCTGGTCGTCGAGGAGGTCGTCGCGGTCGTCGACGAGCCGCCCGGCGGATTCGCCGTCGAACTGCAACCGGCCAGCGCGAGGCCGGCGGTCACCGCGAGCAGGGCGACACGAAACGAGCGGTCACTGATGGCAGCGTGCATTGATCCTCGATCTCTTCGATTCCGGTGGGGTGGGGCGTCGCTCAGCCGGGCACCTGCTGGAGCCGGTTCACCATGCCCAGTTCGCGACCGCGGTCCCAGATGAACGGCTGGCCGCTGTGGTAGAAGACGGTCTGGTCATAGCCGTAGACGGTGATGTCGTGCGAAACGGAGTCGGCGACAATGGTGTTCGACGATCCCATCACCGTCACCGCGTAGCAGTTGCCCAGCGCGGTCACCGAATTGCCGGAACCGTTGACCAGCAATGTGGCGTCGTTGCAGTCCACCGTCTGCTGCAGGTCCTGCCCGATGATGTGGGTGTCGCCGTTCTTCGCGTGCGCGGCCGGTGGCGCGGCGACGGCGGCGCATCCGAGAATGCACGCGGCGAGCGATCCGGCGACGGTTGTCCACTGCACGGTGGCCCCCTTCAGGACGCGCGAACAAGCCTTGACTGAAGACCTTAGTAATTGCGTGGCCGCCGTCAACTAGAGTCATTAGTTAACCCAACCATCCTCGACGCGAAGGGCGATCGCCATGGCAGCTCAGCCGGGACAGCCGGCGGCCGCCGGGCGCCAGCGCTCGGGCCGCGCCGGCTCCCGTCCCGCCAAGTTGAGCAGGGACGGCATCATCGACGGCGCCCTGACCTTTCTGGATCGCGAGGGCTGGGACGCGCTCACCATCAACGCGCTCGCGACGCAGCTGGGCACCAAGGGGCCGTCGCTGTACAACCACGTCGACAGCCTGGAAGACCTGCGCCGGGCGGTGCGGATCCGCGTCATCGACGACATCATCACCATGCTGAACCGGGTCGGCGAGGGCCGCGCCCGCGACGACGCCGTGCTGGTGATGGCCGGCGCCTACCGCAGCTACGCCCACCACCACCCCGGCCGTTACTCCGCCTTCACCCGGATGCCGCTGGGCGGCGACGACCCCGAATACACCGCGGCGACCCGCGGCGCCGCCGCGCCGGTCATCGCGGTGCTGTCCTCCTACGGCCTCGACGGCGACGCGGCGTTCTACGCGGCCCTGGAGTTCTGGTCGGCCCTGCACGGGTTCGTGCTGCTCGAGATGACCGGCGTCATGGACGACATCGACACCGACGCGTTGTTCTCCGACATGGTGCTGCGGTTGGCGGCCGGGGTGGAACGGCGCACCGCGCACAACGGCGCCGCGGGCTGACCCCGCCCGGGCCGGGTCCGGCGTCGACGCCGCTTTGACCTGCGTGACCGGCGGCGGGTATTGTGGGGGCTCGTGCCTGGCGGCTTACGGCGCCTAACCGTAAGGAAGTGAATGCCGGGCGAATTCGCATGTCCACGATGCTTCGGACTTTCGTCCGGTGCCCGGCGCGTGCGACACACCCGGACGCGGGGTAGCGCGGCCGGACAAAACCGCAGTACCGAGACGTGAATAACGCCAGCAAGACCAGAAGACTTTGCACATAGAGGAAGAAAGCCGGTAGATGCCAACCATTCAGCAGCTGGTCCGCAAGGGTCGCCGCGACAAGGTCGCGAAGGTCAAGACCGCGGCCCTCAAGGGCAGCCCGCAGCGTCGTGGCGTGTGCACCCGCGTGTACACCACCACCCCGAAGAAGCCGAACTCGGCGCTTCGCAAGGTCGCGCGCGTGAAGCTGACCAGCCAGGTCGAGGTCACCGCGTACATCCCGGGTGAGGGCCACAACCTGCAGGAGCACTCGATGGTGCTGGTGCGTGGTGGCCGGGTGAAGGACCTGCCTGGTGTGCGCTACAAGATCATCCGCGGTTCGCTCGACACCCAGGGCGTGAAGAACCGCAAGCAGGCTCGCAGCCGTTACGGCGCCAAGAAGGAGAAGAGCTGATGCCGCGCAAGGGCCCCGCGCCGAAGCGTCCGCTGGTCAACGACCCCGTCTACGGATCGCAGCTGGTCACCCAGCTGGTCAACAAAGTTCTGCTGGACGGGAAGAAATCGCTGGCTGAGCGCATTGTTTATGGTGCGCTCGAACAAGCTCGGGACAAGACCGGCACGGATCCGGTGATCACCCTCAAGCGCGCCATGGACAACGTTAAGCCCTCCCTCGAGGTGCGGAGCCGCCGCGTGGGCGGTGCGACGTACCAGGTTCCGGTCGAGGTGCGTCCGGACCGCTCGGTGACGCTGGCCCTGCGTTGGCTGGTCAGCTTCTCCAAGCAGCGTCGCGAGAAGACCATGGTCGAGCGGCTGGCGAACGAGATCCTGGACGCCAGCAACGGCCTGGGTGCCGCGGTCAAGCGACGCGAGGACACCCACAAGATGGCCGAGGCAAACCGCGCCTTCGCGCACTATCGCTGGTGACCGCCCCGGCGGTCACGCCGGAGGCCAGTAAGACAGCAACCAAGCAACCGAAAGAGTGGGAAGACTTCTGTGGCACAGAAGGACGTGCTGACCGACCTGACGAAGGTCCGCAACATCGGCATCATGGCGCACATCGACGCCGGCAAGACGACGACGACGGAGCGCATCCTCTACTACACCGGTATCAGCTACAAGATCGGTGAGGTCCACGATGGCGCAGCCACCATGGACTGGATGGAGCAGGAGCAGGAGCGGGGGATCACCATCACCTCCGCCGCCACCACCTGCTTCTGGAACGACAACCAGATCAACATCATCGACACCCCCGGCCACGTCGACTTCACCGTCGAGGTGGAGCGCAGCCTGCGCGTGCTCGACGGCGCCGTCGCGGTGTTCGACGGCAAGGAGGGCGTCGAGCCCCAATCCGAGCAGGTGTGGCGGCAGGCCGACAAGTACGACGTCCCGCGGATCTGCTTCGTCAACAAGATGGACAAGATCGGCGCCGACTTCTACTTCTCCGTGAAAACCATGGAGGACCGGCTCGGCGCCAACGTCATCCCGATTCAGCTCCCCGTCGGCTCCGAGGGCGACTTCGCGGGCGTCGTCGACCTGGTCGAGATGAAGGCCAAGGTGTGGAGCTCCGAGGCCAAGCTCGGCGAGAAGTACGACGTGGTCGACATCCCGGCCGACCTGCAGGAGCGGGCCGACGAGTACCGCACCAAACTGCTCGAGGCGGTCGCCGAGACCGACGAGGCGCTGCTGGACAAGTACCTCGGCGGTGAAGAGCTCAGCGTCGCCGAGATCAAGGCAGCCATCCGCAAGCTGACCATCAGCTCGGAGGCCTACCCGGTGCTGTGCGGCAGCGCGTTCAAGAACAAGGGCGTGCAGCCCATGCTGGACGCGGTCATCGACTACCTGCCGTCGCCGCTGGACGTGCCGCCCGCCGAGGGCCACGTTCCGGGTAAGGAAGACGAGCTGATCACGCGCAAGCCGTCGACCGACGAGCCGTTCTCGGCGCTGGCGTTCAAGGTCGCCACGCACCCGTTCTTCGGCAAGCTGACCTACGTCCGGGTCTACTCGGGCAAGGTCGACTCCGGCAGCCAGGTGATCAACTCCACCAAGGGCAAGAAGGAGCGGCTGGGCAAGCTGTTCCAGATGCACTCCAATAAGGAGAACCCGGTGGAGACGGCGTCGGCCGGGCACATCTACGCGGTGATCGGGCTGAAGGACACCACCACCGGTGACACCCTGAGCGACCCGAACCAGCAGATCGTGCTCGAGTCGATGACCTTCCCGGACCCGGTCATCGAGGTGGCCATCGAGCCCAAGACCAAGAGCGACCAGGAGAAGCTGTCGCTGTCGATCCAGAAGCTCGCCGAGGAGGACCCGACCTTCAAGGTGCACCTGGATCAGGAGACGGGCCAGACCGTGATCGGCGGCATGGGCGAGTTGCACCTGGACATCCTGGTGGACCGCATGCGCCGCGAGTTCAAGGTCGAGGCCAACGTCGGTAAGCCGCAGGTGGCCTACAAGGAGACCATCCGTCGCAAGGCGGAGAACGTCGAGTTCACCCACAAGAAGCAGACGGGTGGTTCCGGCCAGTTCGCGAAGGTCATCATCAACCTCGAGCCGTTCACCGGCGAGGACGGTGCGACCTACGAGTTCGAGAACAAGGTCACCGGTGGCCGCATCCCGCGGGAGTACATCCCGTCCGTGGACGCCGGCGCCCAGGACGCCATGCAGTACGGCGTGCTGGCGGGCTACCCGCTGGTGAACCTGAAGGTCACCCTGCTCGACGGCGCCTTCCACGAGGTCGACTCGTCGGAAATGGCGTTCAAGATCGCCGGTTCCCAGGTGCTGAAGAAGGCCGCACAGCAGGCGCAGCCGGTGATCCTGGAACCGATCATGGCCGTCGAGGTCACCACGCCCGAGGATTACATGGGCGACGTGATCGGCGACCTGAACTCCCGCCGTGGCCAGATCCAGGCCATGGAGGAGCGGAGTGGTGCGCGCGTGGTGAAAGCGCACGTGCCGCTGTCGGAGATGTTCGGCTACGTCGGCGACCTGCGGTCCAAGACTCAAGGCCGGGCGAACTACTCCATGGTGTTCGACTCGTACTCCGAGGTTCCGGCGAACGTGTCGAAGGAGATCATCGCGAAGGCGACGGGCCAGTGAGTGCCAACTCACTGGCACGGAGCCGAGCTATCGTGCATCGCGAAGGCGACGGGTCAGTGAGTGCCAACTCACTGGCACGGAGCCGAGCAATCGTGCATCGCGAAGGCGACGGGTCAATAGTCATCGCTTCGGAGTAACCTTGCCCGGTCACGACCGCGGCACAACGGAAAACATCAACACTGCTTTAACAAGCACCAACAAGTCCAGGAGGACACAGAAGTGGCGAAGGCGAAGTTCGAGCGGACGAAGCCGCACGTCAACATCGGGACCATCGGTCACGTTGACCACGGCAAGACGACGCTGACCGCGGCTATCACCAAGGTCCTGCATGACAAGTACCCCAACCTGAACGAGTCGCGGGCCTTCGACCAGATCGACAACGCGCCCGAAGAGCGTCAGCGCGGTATCACCATCAACATCTCGCACGTCGAGTACCAGACCGAGAAGCGGCACTACGCCCACGTGGACGCCCCCGGTCACGCCGACTACATCAAGAACATGATCACCGGTGCCGCGCAGATGGACGGCGCCATCCTGGTGGTCGCGGCGACCGACGGCCCGATGCCGCAGACCCGCGAGCACGTGCTGCTGGCCCGTCAGGTCGGCGTGCCCTACATCCTGGTCGCGCTGAACAAGGCCGACATGGTCGACGACGAGGAGCTCCTCGAGCTCGTCGAGCTGGAGGTCCGCGAGCTGCTGGCCGCCCAGGAGTTCGACGAGGAGGCCCCCGTGGTCCGCGTCTCGGCGCTCAAGGCGCTCGAGGGTGACGCCAAGTGGGTCGAGTCCGTCGAGCAGCTGATGGACGCCGTCGACGAGTCCATTCCGGACCCGGTCCGCGAGACCGACAAGCCGTTCCTGATGCCCGTCGAGGACGTCTTCACCATCACCGGTCGTGGCACCGTGGTGACCGGCCGCGTCGAGCGCGGCATCATCAACGTCAACGAGGAGGTCGAGATCGTCGGCATCAAGCCGACCAGCACCAAGACCACCGTCACCGGCGTCGAGATGTTCCGCAAGCTGCTCGACCAGGGCCAGGCCGGCGACAACGTCGGGCTGCTGCTGCGCGGTATCAAGCGTGAGGACGTCGAGCGGGGCCAGGTCGTCACGAAGCCCGGCACCACCACGCCGCACACCGAGTTCGAGGGCCAGGTCTACATCCTGTCCAAGGACGAGGGTGGCCGGCACACGCCGTTCTTCAACAACTACCGCCCGCAGTTCTACTTCCGGACCACGGACGTGACCGGTGTGGTGACGCTGCCGGAGGGCACCGAAATGGTGATGCCCGGTGACAACACCAACATCTCGGTGAAGCTGATCCAGCCCGTCGCCATGGACGACGGCCTGCGGTTCGCGATCCGCGAGGGCGGCCGCACCGTCGGCGCCGGCCGGGTCACCAAGATCATCAAGTAGTTCCGGCAATCGACGAAGCCCGGGCCGCCTCGCGGTCCGGGCTTTGTCGTGTGCGCGGTCGCGGTAGGGCGGTAAAGCGCGCGGTGAGCCCACCTGCTCCGTTACACTCGAGTCAATAGCGGACCGATGGCCAACGCTGGCCAGGGGAGGTGCCGATGTCGTTCGTATACGCGACACCCGAGTACGTCGCCGCTGCGGCGACGGACCTAGCGAACATCGGTTCGACGATCATGTCGGCCAATTCGCTGGCGTTGGGCCCGACGTCCGGCGTGCTGGCGCCGGGCGCCGACGAGGTATCGGCCAGCATCGCGGCGTTGTTCGACGCGCACTCCCAGGTCTACCAGGCGCTGAGCGCTCAGGCGGCGGCGTTCCACACGCAGTTCGTGCAGCTGATGAACGGTGGCGCGACACAGTACGCCCTGGCCGAGGCCGCCAACGCCTCGCCGCTGCAGACCGCGGCCGGGCCGGCCACGATGGCGGCGCAGGTGCCGGCCGCGACGGCCGGGACGAGTGCGGTGCCCGCGGCGCCCGCCGCGCCCCTGGCGTCGGCGGTCGCGCCGGCCTCGGTAGCGGCCCCGGTGCCCGCGCCGGCCGGGACACCGATCGCGGCGGCCCCGGCGTCGGCGACCCTGACCACGGCCAGCGGCACCGTCACGCCCGCGCGCGCGGTGCCGCCGGCGTACGCTCCGGCCACCACCCAACCCGCGGCCCCGGCGAGCGCGCCGGTTGCCGCGGCGCCGCCCGAAGCCCCGGAGGCCGCCGCGCCGCCGGGATTGCCGGTGTCGCCCCCGACGCCCGCGTCGGCGGCCCCGCCCGTCACCGCGGCAAAGGCCGCCTCCTCTTCGGGTTCCGCGTCCCACGCGACGCCGACCGGCGTGCGGCCCGCGCTGACACCGCCGTCGCCACAGCGCTGAGCAAAGTTGCGCGGAAGTCGCTCGCCGCGCCGACTCCGGCGTTAATCTGACACGCAGAATCCCGGCGCGGGAGGAGCGGCACATGTTGGCGCGCTACCTGAAGGCTCAGCTGATCGTCTTGTTGTGCGGCGGGCTGGTTGGGCCGATCTTCCTGATCGTGTACTTCTCCCTCGGCTACGGGAGCCTGCTGCAGTGGATGTTCTACGCCGGGTTGATCGTCACCGCGGCGGACATCTTGGTCGCGCTGGCCCTGGCCAACGTCGGGGCGAAGTCGGCGGCCAAGAACGCGGCGCTGGAGCACAACGGCGTCCTCGCCCTGGCCACCATCACCGGCGTGACCGAGACCGGCACCTGGATCAACAACCAGCAGGTCGTCAAGGTCCGCCTGCACATCTCGGGTCCCGGGCTGGTGCCGTTCGACAGCGAGGACCGCGTCATCGCCAGCGTCACCCGGTTGGGCAACCTCAGCGCCCGCAAAGTGGTGGTGCTGGTCAACCCCACCAGTGGCGAGTACCGAATCGACTGGGAGCGCAGCGCTTTGGTGAACGGCCTGGTGCCCGCGCAGTTCACCGTGGCCGAGGACAACCGGACCTACGACCTGAGCGGTCAGGCCGGCCCGTTGCTGGAGATCCTGCGGATCCTCAAGGCCAACAACGTGCCGTTGCATCGCATGGTCGACATCCGGGGCAACCCGGCATTGCGCGGGCAGATTCAGGCGGTGGTGCGCCGGGCGGCCCAGCCGCAGGCGCAGCCGGCGCAGGCCGGCGGGCCCGGCGCCCCGGCACCCGCGTCGGTCGCGCAGCGGCTCGACGAGCTCAAGGCCCTGCACGCCGGCGGCGTCCTGACCGACGAGGAATACCAGAGCCGGCGCGCTCAGATCATCTCCGAGATCTGATTTAGAACACGTTCCAGTTCCGCTGCTAACCTGACTTCGTCGACTCGGCGGGTCGACTCTTCGGGTCGACTGTGCGGAAGGGAAGGCCTCATGGGACAGGCAGGATCGCTGCAGGGACGCGTCGCCTTCGTCACCGGCGCCGCGCGCGGGCAGGGGCGGTCGCATGCGGTGCGGCTCGCCCGCGAGGGCGCCGACATCGTGGCGCTGGACATCTGCGCTGCCGCGTCGCCCAGCGTGACGTACCCGCCCGCGACCCCGGAGGACCTCAGCGAGACCGTTCGCCTGGTGGAGAACGAGGGACGCAAGGTGCTGGCCCGCGAGGTCGACATCCGCGACGACGCCGCGCTGCGCGCCCTCGTCGCCGACGGCGTCGAGCAGTTCGGCCGGCTCGACATCGTGGTCGCCAACGCCGGCGTGCTCAGTTGGGGACGGGTCTGGGAACTGACCGATGAGCAGTGGGACACCGTCATCGGCGTGAACCTCACGGGCACGTGGCGCACGCTGCGCGCGACGATTCCCGCGATGATCGAGGCGGCCAACGGCGGCTCGATCGTGGTCGTCAGCTCGTCGGCCGGGGTGAAGGCCACGCCGGGCAACGGTCACTATTCGGCCAGCAAGCACGGGCTCACCGCGCTGACCAACACTCTGGCGATCGAGCTCGGCGAATACGGCATCCGGGTCAACTCCATCCACCCGTATTCGGTGGAGACGCCGATGATCGAGCCCGAGGCCATGATGAAGCTCTTCGCCACGCACGGCAGCTTCATCCACAGTTTCCCGCCAATGCCGTTGCAACCCAACGGTTTTATGAGCGCCGACGAGGTGGCCGACGTGGTGGCGTGGCTCGCCGGTGACGGCGCCGGCACGGTGACGGGCACGCAGATTCCCGTGGACAAGGGTGCCTTGAAGTACTGATCCGGCGATCGTGTATGAACACCACGTGACCAGTAGCGAAGGCGTCGGGCATCCCGGCAAGGGCATCGTCATCGTCGGCGGCGGGCTCGCCGCCGCCCGAACGGCCGAGCAGCTGCGCCGGTCGGACTACGCCGGACCCGTCACCATCGTCAGCGACGAAGTGCACCTACCGTACGACCGCCCGCCGCTGTCCAAAGAGGTGCTGCGCAAGGAGGTCAACGAGACGGCGCTCAAACCGCGCGAGTGGTACGACGAGCACAACATCACCCTGCGGTTGGGCGCCGCCGCCACGCGTCTGGACACCGCGGCGCAGACGGTCACGCTGGCCGACGGCACCGTCCTCGGCTACGACGAACTGGTGATCGCCACCGGCCTGGTGCCACGGCGCATCCCCAACCTCCCGAACCTCGACGGCGTCCGCGTGTTGCGGTCGTTCGACGAGAGCCTGGCGCTGCGCGAGCACGCATCCTCGGCGCAGCGCGCCGTCGTCATCGGGGCCGGGTTCATCGGTTGCGAGGTCGCGGCCAGCCTGCGCTCCCTCGGCGTGCCGGTGACCCTGGTGGAACCGCAGCGCACGCCCCTGGCGTCGGTGCTCGGCGAGCAGATCGGCGAGCTGGTGGCGCGGCTGCACCGCGCCGAGGGCGTCGACGTGCGCCTCGGCGTCGGCGTGGCCGAGGTGCGTGGCGACGGGCACGTGGAGGCGGTGGTGCTCAGCGACGGCACCATGCTGGCGGCGGACCTGGTGGTCGTCGGCATCGGGTCGCGGCCGGCCACCGAATGGCTCGAGGGCAGCGGCGTAGAGGTTGACAGCGCCGACAAGGGCGTGATCTGCGACCAGGCGGGCCGCACCAGTGTCGCCAACGTGTGGGCACTCGGCGACGTCGCGTCCTGGCGCGACGCCACCGGACATCAAGCGCGCGTGGAACATTGGAGCAACGTCGCCGACCAGGCCCGCGCCGTGGTGCCCGCCATGCTGGGGCAGGACGCGTCGTCGGTCGTGGTGGTGCCGTACTTCTGGAGCGATCAGTACGATGTCAAGATCCAGTGCCTGGGGGAGCCGGAGGCGCAGGACATCGTGCACCTCGTCGAGGATGACGGCCGCAAGTTCCTCGCCTATTACGAGCGCGACGGCGTGGTGGTCGGTGTGGTCGGCGGCGGCCTGCCCGGCAAGGTGATGAAGGCGCGCGCCAAGATCGCCGCCGGCGCCCCGATCACCGACGTGCTCGGCTGACCGGCTGCGCCCCGAACGGCTGGGCGGCTATTGCCAATTCACCGGCGGGCCGTGCGCGTGGCACTCGCCGAGCAGCGCGCGCTCGCCGTCGGGCCAGGTGCGCGCCCGCACCAGGAACCTGATCGGGCCGCCGGACTCGTCGCGGGCCGGTTCCAGGGTGAGGTGGGCGAAGGGGGACCGTGCGTCGGCCCGCGCGGCCAGCGCGTCGATGCCCGCGCGCACCGCCTCCCGCTCGTGCGTGGGGAGGTACTGCCAGGTGATGGAGTGCCACAGCACGGTCAGCGCGCCGTCGGCAACGGTGAGGCCGGCGACCGCGTCGGCCGCCGTGCACCGCTGCAGCCGGGCGGGGACCTCGCGCGCGACCGCGATGGCTCCGCGTAGCCGCTGCAGCCGCGCGCGTTGGTCCGGCCAGACGTAACTCAACACCGTCGTCTCTCCGTCGGGCGTGCCGACGTCGATGGGCGCGATGTCGTAGCCGCACCGCTCGACGATGCGCAGCGGACCCTGCGGCGGTAGGGCGCCGCGCCAGGCGTCGTCGACGGTGACCGGCGAGTCGGCAGGTCCCCACAGGCCGCCGGTGAACAGGTAACGGTAGCGGTCCGCCCGCAGGTTCAGCCCGGCGCTCGACCCGATCTCGAAAAGTCGTATCGGATAACCGAATTCGCTGTTGATTCGCAGCAGCCCGCCGATCAGGGCCGCCGCCCGGCCCACCTCGTTGGTTTGCGGCGGCTGTTCGAGTGCGGCGCGCAGCGCGGACAGGTGATCCGCCGCGGCGGCGCGGATCTCGGGCCACGCCGCACCGGCGTCCCACACACCGCCCGTGCTCGGGTACCAGCGCCGCAGCGCCGCTGCCCGCCCGTCGAGCGCCAGCCGGTGCAGCCCGCCGAGCAGCCGCAGGGGCATCGCCTGACCCGCCGGGGCGTCTTCGTGGTCCGCCAGGATTGCGGCGAACACGCCGCCGGCTTCGAAGTCGCCGGCCACCAGTTCGAGGAGTTCGCCGTACATCGGCGATCCCGACGCCGCGCAGAACCGGCCCTGCGAGCGCAGGGTGTGCACCAGGTGGCCGGCGGTCACGAGGCGAGCCGATCGAGCCCGGCGCCCACGACGTCAAAGGCGTTGCCGAGGGCGACCGGCAGCGGGACGGACTCGTCGGACAGCCAGTGTTCATAGGCCGACAGCGCCACCCCCAGCATGGTCCAGGCCACCGTCTGCGGCATGAGATCAGAGGTCTTGCGGCCGAAGCGATGCGCCACGAAGCCCGCGATCACCTCCCGCCAGCCGGCATACATTGTCATCGAATATGCCTGCAGTTCCGGGGTTTGCAGGATGACCCGCATTCGCTGGCGGTGCCGCGCGGTCTCCGATTCGTCGAAGGTGTTGAACGCCAACAGCGCCGAGCGCAGCGCCGCGCCGGGGCCCACCCGCGGGTCGACGTGGTCCAGAAGGTCCTGAAGGTGCGCCAGGTGATCGTCGAAATCACCCCAGGGGATGGCGTTCTTCGACGCGTAGTAACGAAACAGCGTTCGGCGGGAGATGCCGGCGGCCTGGGCGACGTCGTCGACGCTGACCTCGGCGAATCCGTGGGCGGCGAACAGCGCGAGCGCGACATCGGTGATTTGAAGCGGAGTCGTGGAACGGCGTCGACCCACCCGCGGCTGCGGTCCCATCGATTCCGCCCTTCCGTTTCGGCACTCGATGCCATATTCTGTCCACGATTGTGACCTGAGACTCATCGTTGTCAAGACCCGACGAAAGGCAAGGCCCATGGAGAACGAAACCGAAACCGGCACCGAGCTCGTCACCGAGAGCCTGGTCGAAGAGGTGTCGATCGACGGCATGTGCGGGGTCTACTGACCCGCCGTGTTCGACGTTGATCGCGGCTGGCGGGTGCACCCGCAGGTGGCGGTGCGGCCCGAACCCTTCGGCGCGCTGCTGTACCACTTCGGCACCCGCAAGCTGTCCTTTCTGAAGAACCGCACCATCCTCACCGTGGTGCGTTCGCTGGCCGACCACCCCGATGTCCGCTCCGCCTGCCGCGCGGCGGGAGTCGACGACGCCGAGCAGGGCCCGTACCTGCACGCGTTGGGCGTGCTGGCCGATTCCCACATGCTAGTGCCGCAGGAGGACCGTCAATGACCGTGGCCGTACCCCGCCTGATCGAACAGTTCGAACTGGGCCTGGACGCCCCGATCTGCCTGACCTGGGAGCTCACCTACGCCTGCAACCTGGCCTGCGTGCACTGCCTGTCGTCGTCCGGCAAGCGCGATCCCCGCGAGCTGACGACGCGTCAATGCAAGGACGTCATCGACGAGCTGGAACGCATGCAGGTGTTCTACGTCAATATCGGCGGCGGCGAACCCACTGTGCGCCCGGACTTTTGGGAGCTGGTCGACTATGCGACCGCGCACCACGTCGGGGTGAAGTTCTCCACCAACGGCGTGCGGATCACCCCGGAGGTCGCCACCCGGCTGGCCGCCAGCGACTACGTCGACGTGCAGATCTCGCTCGACGGCGCCACCGCCGAGGTCAACGACGCAGTCCGCGGACCCGGGTCGTTCGCGATGGCCGTGCGGGCGCTGGAGAACCTGGCGGCGGCGGGCTTCAAAGACGCCAAGATCTCCGTCGTCGTCACCCGGCACAACGTCGACCAGCTCGACGAATTCGCCGCGCTGGCAAGCCGTTACGGCGCCACCCTGCGGATCACCCGGCTGCGCCCATCGGGCCGCGGTGCCGATGTGTGGGACGAACTGCACCCCACCCCGGCCCAGCAGGTGACGCTGTACGACTGGCTGGTGGCCAAGGGGGAGCGGGTGCTCACCGGCGACTCGTTTTTCCACCTAGCGCCGCTGGGCTCGTCCGGCGCGTTGGCCGGCCTGAACATGTGTGGGGCCGGGCGCGTGGTGTGCCTGATCGACCCGGTGGGCGACGTCTACGCCTGCCCGTTCGCCATCCACGACCGCTTCCTGGCCGGAAACATACTGAGCGACGGGGGATTCGACAACGTCTGGAAGAACGCCCCGCTGTTCCGCGAGCTGCGCGAGCCGCAGTCCGCGGGTGCCTGTGGCAGCTGCGGGCACTACGACAGTTGCCGCGGCGGCTGCATGGCGGCCAAGTTCTTCACCGGCCTGCCGCTGGACGGGCCGGACCCCGAGTGCGTCCAGGGGCACAGCACCGCGGCGCTGGCCGCCCAGCGTGAGACCCCGCGGCCCCGCGCCGACCACTCCCGCGGTCGCCCCATCAGCGCGCCGGTGCCGCTGACGCTGTCCCTGCGTCCGCCGGCCCGCCTGTGTAACGAAAGCCCGGTGTAGTCATGCCCGCCTGGTTCGAAACGGTCGCCATCGCCCAGCAGCGCGCCAAGCGCCGGCTCCCGAAATCGGTGTATTCGTCGCTCATTTCGGCGAGCGAGAAGGGCATCACGGTCGCCGACAACGTGGCGGCGTTCAGCGAACTCGGCTTCGCGCCGCACGTCGTCGGCGCGCAGGAGAAGCGGGACCTGTCGACGACGGTGCTGGGCCAGGACATCTCGCTGCCGGTCCTCATCTCGCCGACCGGGGTGCAGGCCGTCGATCCCGACGGCGAGGTGGCCGTGGCGCGGGCGGCGGCGGCGCGGGGAACGGCGATGGGGCTGTCCTCGTTCGCCAGCAAGCCCATCGAGGACGTCATCGCCGCCAACCCCAAAGTGTTCTTCCAGGTGTACTGGCTCGGCGGGCGCGATGCCATCGCCGCCCGCGTGCAACGGGCGCGCGAGGCCGGCGCGGTCGGGTTGATCGTGACCACCGACTGGAGCTTCTCGCACGGCCGCGACTGGGGCAGCCCCGCCATCCCCGAGTCGATGAACCTCAAGACCATCCTGCGGCTGTCCCCGGAGGCGGTGACGCGTCCCCGCTGGCTCTGGCAGTTCGGCAAGACCCTGCATCCGCCCGAACTGCGGGTGCCCAACCAGGGGCGCCGCGGCGAGCCCGGCCCGCCCTTCTTCCAGGCCTACGGGGAGTGGATGTCCACGCCGCCGCCGACCTGGGAGGACATCGCCTGGCTCCGCGAGTTGTGGGGCGGCCCCTTCATGCTCAAGGGCGTGATGCGGGTGGACGACGCCAAAAGGGCGGTGGACGCCGGGGTTTCGGCCATCTCGGTGTCGAATCACGGCGGCAACAACCTGGACGGCACCCCGGCCTCGATCCGCGCGCTGCCCGCGATCGCGGCCGCCGTCGGCGACGAGATCGAGGTGCTGCTCGACGGTGGCATCCGCCGGGGCAGCGACGTGGTGAAGGCCGTGGCGCTGGGCGCGCGGGCCGTGATGATCGGGCGCGCCTACCTGTGGGGCCTGGCCGCGGCGGGCCAGGCCGGCGTGGAGAACGTACTCGACATCCTGCGCGGGGGCATCGACTCGGCGCTGATGGGCCTGGGCCGTGCCTCGGTGCACGACCTCGGCCCCGACGACATCCTGGTGCCGCCGGACTTCGTCCGCGCCCTGGGAGCGGGCCCCGCCGGGAATTGACGGCCGGGCAACTCCTGGTACTGGCGGGGCAACCGTGACGGACGAGCCTGGATATTCGAACGCGCTGTGAATCGGCCGGGAAAAAATTTGTTTTCACTATTCAACAATTGGTGCACTACAGGTTAATTCGGCCTACCATCACCGAGTGCCCGTACTCGGCGAATTAGGAACGGCGACGTCGAGCCAGCTATCGGCTATGTCGCCGTCGATAATGGTCCCCGTGGGGTCGACCGAACAGCACGGTCCGCACCTGCCGCTGGATACCGACACCCGCATCGCGGACGCAGTCGCCCGCGGTTCGGCGCTGCGCCTCGAGCCGCACTGGCTGGTCGCGCCGGCCATCGCCTACGGCGCCAGCGGGGAGCACCAGAGTTTCGCCGGCACCATCTCGATCGGCACCGAGGCGCTGACGACCCTGCTGGTCGAGTACGGCCGCTCGGCCGCACAATGGGCCCGGCGCCTCGTCTTCGTCAACGGTCACGGCGGCAACGTCACCGCGCTGCGCGACGCCGTCAGCCGGCTGCGGTCCGAGGGCCGCGACGCCGGCTGGAGCCCCTGCGCGGCCGCCGGCGGCGACGCGCACGCCGGCCACACCGAAACGTCGGTGTTGCTGCACATCTCGCCGACCGCCGTGTTGACCGACCGGTGGCTGCCTGGCAACCAGTCGCCGCTGCCCGAGCTGCTCGGGTCGATGCGGCGCGGGGGAGTGGCGGCGGTCAGCCCGGTGGGGGTGCTCGGCGACCCGACCACCGCGACCGCCGTCGACGGCCGGCGCATCCTCGCCGAGATGGTCGACGGGTGCGTGCGCCGGGTGGCCCGCTGGTTGCCCGGGCCGGACGGGATGCTCACATGAGCCAACCTCGGCTGCCGGACGGCTTCGCCGTTCAGGTCGATCGCCGCGTGCGGGTGCTCGGCGACGGGTCGGCACTGCTCGGCGGGTCGCCGACCCGGCTGCTCAAGCTGGCCCCGGCCGCGCAGGACATGCTGTGCGACGGTCGGCTGAAGGTTCGCGACGACGTCAGCGCGCAGCTGGCCCGCACTCTGCTGGACGCCACGGTGGCGCACCCCCGGCCGGCGGGTGGCCCGTCGCACCGCGACGTCACGGTGGTAATCCCGGTGCGGGACAACATCTCCGGCGTGCGCCGACTGGTCAGCTCGCTGCGCGGGTTGCGTGTCATCGTGGTCGACGACGGTTCGTTCCCGCCGATCGAGCCCGAGGACTTCGTGGGCGCCCACTGTGACATCGAGGTGCTGCGTCACCCCCGCAGCCGGGGGCCGGCCGCGGCCCGCAACACCGGCCTGGCCGCGTGCGCGACGGAGTTCGTCGCGTTCCTGGATTCCGACGTGGCGCCCCGCCGAGGCTGGCTGGAAGCACTGCTCGGGCACTTCTGCGACCCCACCGTCGCCGTCGCGGCGCCCCGCATCGTCGGCCTGTCGCACAGCGAGAACGCGGTCGCCCGCTACGAGGCGGTGCACTCCTCGCTGGACCTGGGTGGCCGCGAGGCGCCGGTGTTGCCGCACAGCACGGTCTCGTATGTGCCCAGCGCGGCGATCATCTGCCGCTGTTCGGCGCTGCGCGAGGTCGGCGGGTTCGACGAGACCCTGCATTCCGGTGAAGACGTCGATTTGTGCTGGCGGCTCATCGAGGCCGGCGCCCGGTTGCGCTACGAGCCGATCGCGCTGGTGGCCCACGATCACCGCACCCAGCTGCGGGATTGGCTGGCGCGCAAGGCTTTCTACGGTGGCTCGGCGGCCCCGCTGTCGGTGCGACACCCGGACAAGACGGCGCCCGTGGTGATCTCCGGGTGGGCGCTGATGACGTGGATCCTGATGGCGTTCGGCACCGGCCTCTCGCAGCTGGCATCGCTGGTGCTCGCGGTGCTGACCGGCCGGCGGATCGCCAGGGCGATGCGGTGCGCCGAGACGTCGCTGACCGACGTGGTGCTGATCGCCGCGCGGGGCCTGTGGTCGGCGGCGCTGCAGCTGGCGTCCGCCCTGTGCCGGCATTACTGGCCGCTGGCGCTGCTGGCCGCGCTGGCATCCCGCCACTGCCGGCGGGTGCTGCTGGTCGCGGCGGTGATGGACGGCGTGGTGGATTGGCTGCGCCGCCGCGATGCCATCGGCGACGACGTCGAGCCGATCGGGCTGCCGACCTATCTGCTGCTCAAACGGGTCGACGACCTGGCCTACGGCCTGGGGCTATGGTGGGGCGTGCTGCGGGAACGTAACGTCCGCGCCCTCAAACCACAGATTCGGAACTAAGCCAGCACCTTGACCGCCGCCGCCCCGCACAGCGACGTGCTGATCGTCGGTGCCGGCAGCGCCGGATCGGTTGTCGCCGAGCGGCTTTCCGCCGACTCGAGGTGCGCGGTAAGCGTGGTCGAGGCGGGACCGGCGTTGGACGACCCCGGGCTGCTGGCCCAGACCGCGAACGGTCTGCAGCTGCCGATCGGCGTCGGCAGCCCGCTGGTGCAGCGCTACCAGAGCCGCCTCACCGACGCGCCGGCCCGTCACCACCCAATCGTGCGGGGGGCCACCGTGGGGGGCTCGGGGGCGGTCAACGGCGGCTACTTCTGCCGCGCGCTGCCGGCCGACTTCGACCGCCTGGCGCTGCCCGGCTGGGCCTGGGCCGATGTCCTGGACAGCTACCGCGCCATCGAAACCGACCTGGACTTCGACGGGCCCGCCCACGGCCGCGACGGCCCCATCCTGGTGCGGCGCACCCGCGACATGACTGGCACCACCGAGCGTTTCATCGCCGCGGCGCAGCGGGCCGGGTTCGGCTGGATCGCCGACCTCAACGATTGCGGCCCGCACGCCGCCCCGGGCGTGGGCGCCGTGCCGCTCAACATCGTCGACGGTGTGCGCCGCGGGCCGGGCGCCGCCTTCCTGCTTCCGGCGCTGGACCGCCCCAACCTGACCCTGCACGCGCGGACCCGGGTGCTGCGGTTGCGCTTCGCCCGCGGGACGGTGGTGGGCGCCGAGGCGCTCGGACCCGACGGCGCGGTGCTGCTGACCGCAGACCGAATCGTGTTGTGCGCCGGCGCGATCGAGACCGCACACCTGCTGATGCTGTCCGGCGTCGGCGACGCCGATACGCTGACGGCGGCGGGGGTGCCGGTGCAGGCGTCGCTGCCCGTGGGCGCCGCGGTCAGCGACCATCCCGAGTGGGTGCTGCCCACCGATTGGGCGGTGGCGCCGGGCCGTCCGGTGCTCGAGGTGGTGCTCGGTACGGCCGACGGTCTCGAAATACGGCCCTACACAGGTGGTTTCGTCGCCATGACCGGTGACGGCACCGCCGGGCACCCGGACTGGCCGCACCTCGGGGTGGCACTCATGCGGCCGCGGGCCCGTGGCCGTGTCAGGCTGGCCTCCGCCGATCCGGACGTCCCGCCGCTCGTCGAGCACCGCTACGACAGCGAACCCGACGACGTCGCGGCGCTGCGCCGGGGCAGTGAACTGGCGCGCGAATTGGCCGGTGCCGCAGCACATGTGGCCGAGCCTGCCTGGTCGACGTCGCAGCACCTGTGTGGCAGTGCCCCGATGGGCCGCGACGACGACCCGCTGGCGGTCGTCGACACCCGGTGCCGCGTGCACGGCATCGAAAACCTCTGGGTGATCGACGGTTCCGTTCTGCCGGCGGTCACCAGCCGTGGGCCACACGCGACCATCGTGATGATCGCGCACCGGGCGGCGGGGTTCGTCGGCTGAAGGCCGAAACGCGGGCGGACCGCCGCGGGGTGACTGCCAGCATCGACCCCGCAACGGCCCGCCCGAAGCGGTGGCGGCATCATGCGGTCCACGTAGATGGCCACGACAAGTGGCTGGGCGCGCGCAGGAGTGCGTCGCGCGGACAATGCGTCGCAATATTCGTGGACGGCACGACCGCCATCTCATTGTCCGACGGCTTCGTGCGTGTTTCTGTCAGTTACCCCCTTTCGTCGATCCGCGAAAAGCCTTGCCGGCGCGGAGGTGAACGCTGCCGCGCCCATATCGGCGCGGCCGGCCAGCGGCCCCGGCTGACGCGCGAGCGCGTCGAGGCCGTGCGGCGCGGGGCGATGGTGCCGATCGCCGTGGCGGTGTGTCTCGGGAGCGCCCGCGCGGCGGGCAACTCGCCTGCCGGGTGGCGAACCGGCATGCCCGGCCGGCGCAGGCGGATCCACTCGGCCTCCACGATCGCCGCCGCCTCGCTGATCGCCGCGCATGCCAGCTCGTCCACGCTCGTCACGCCCATCAACACCACATCCACCTCGCCGTGCAGAGATGATTTGTATCTGTCGATATAGATTCGGTGATACCAGAATCGGCGCGCCGCCGCAAGACTTCCCTAGGTCGAATGTTCTGGCGGACAAGGGTATTGGCCGCAACCACGGCGGCCGGTCAGCGGCGCGCCAGCAACCGCCGCACCGGTCGCAGCTGGCGGCCGTCACGCCCGGGCGCCCACAGCCCGATCACCACGGCGGCCACCGCCACGATCACCGCCATCACCATCGTCGACGCGTGCAACGCCGTCAGGAACGCGGCCTTGCTCGCCTCGGCGAGTTGGGCGCCCTGCGGACCCATCCGGTGCGCCACCTCGACCGCCCTGGCCAACGAGTCGCCGGCCGGGTCACGCACCTGCGCGGGCAGGCCCGCCAGCCGCGGCGCCAATTCGTGCGAATAGCGCCCGGCCAGAATCGAACCGGCTACGGCAATGCCCAGCGCGCCGCCCATTTCGCGCGAGGTGTCGTTCACCGCGGACGCGACGCCCTGCTTCTCGTCGGGCACCGCGCCCATGATGGCCGAAGTCGTTGGCGCCGTGCAGAACCCGATGCCCGTCGCGAGTATCAAGGTGGGCCAGGTGAAGTCGATGAACGACGAATGCAGGTCCAGCTGGTACATGCAGGCGAATCCGACCGCCATCAAGAGCATGCCGACGAACAGCACCACCCGCAGCCCCAGCCGCGGCACGTACCAGAACGACAGTGCCGAGAAGATGCCCAGCGGCACCATGAACGGGCCGAACGACAGCGCCGTCGTCAGCGCCGAGAACCCCATGATCTGCTGGACGTACTGCATGCCGAGGTAGAAGAACCCGAAAGTGGCGCCGAACAGCACGACGATGGCCGCGACGCCGGTGGCGAAGTTCGGGTCGCTGAACAGCCGCACGTCCAAAAGCGGTTGCGGGCGGCGGAATTCGACCACGCCGAATGCGACGGTGATGACGGCCCCGGCGACCAGTCCGCCCCACACCAGGGCGTCGGCCCAGCCCCGCGAGGGCGCCTCCAAGATCGCGAACACCGCGATCGCTACCGCCGAGCCGATGAGCACCGCGCCGAGCCAGTCGACCCGCGGGGCGTCGGTCTCCCGCGACGACGCCACGGTGCACCCGAGGGCGAAGATGAGCAGGCCCGCGGCGCCGAGCGCCCAGAAGATGGCGTGCCAGTCGCAGAACCGCAGCAGCAGGCCCGACCCGAGCATGCCCAGCACCCCGCCGGAGCCGGCGGTGCCGGCCCAGATGCCGACGGCCTTGATGCGGTCCTCCTTCGGGTACGCCACGGTCAGCAGCGACAGCGTGGCCGGCATCACGAATGCGGCGCCGGCCCCCGCCACCGCCCGGCCGGCGATGATCTGGGCGGGATGGTGCAGCACCGCCGGCGCCGCGGAGCCGAGCGCGAACACCACCAGCCCCGAAAGCAGTGCGCCCCGCCGCCCGTAACGGTCGCCGATGGCGCCGGCGGGCAACAGCAGGCAAGCAAGGGCCAGCGTGTACCCGTCGACGATCCAGGTGAGCTGCGTCTGGGTGGCCGAGGTGGCCACCGCGAGGTCGCCGAGCGCGGTGTTCAGCGCCGTCATCGACGCGACGACGAGGGCGACGCCCATGCAGGCGACGGTCAGGGTCCAGGCGCGCGCCCGGGGGCTACCGCCCAGACCGATTCCGTCAGTACGCTGGTCGGGCCGGGCAAGGGTTTCGACCATGAGGTGCGCCTCCTCGGGGCGTGCGAAGTTTCGAGACCATAAGTCTTGTAGGTAGACCGACAGTCTCGTTTTCAAACGCGGAGGTGCGAAACGACTACCGGCGGGACCACCGATCCGCGGCCAGCGCGCTCGCAGGCGCGTTTGCTCGAAGCCGCCGTCGCGTTGCTGCGCACGGGCGGCCCGAGCGCGGTGACCGTCGACGCGGTGACGCGCACGGCCAACGTCGCCCGCGCGACCCTGTACCGGCACTTCCCCAGCGGCAACGACCTGCTGGCAGCGGCCTTCAACAGCCTCATCCCGCCGTCGCCGACCCCGCCGGCGGCCGGTTCGCTGCGCGACCGGCTGGTCGCGGTGGTGCTCGCGCAGGCCGAGGCGGTCGCCCAGGCGCCCGCCGTCATGACGGCGATGTCGTGGCTGGCGCTGGGCCGAGACCTGGACGGGATTCCCGAACCGCAACACAGCGCCGCCGACAGCTCGGCGATCACGACGCTGCGCGAACGCATCGCCCAGCAGTACGCGGCACCCTTCGACGCCATCTTCGACAGTCCCGACGCGGCCGAGCTGGGGGAGGTCGACCGGTCGCGGGCGATCGCCCTGCTGATCGGACCGCTGGTGCTGGGCCGGCTGTCCACGTTGCCGGATTTCGACTATCGGGAGTGCGCGCTCGCGTCGGTCGACGGCTTCCTCTACGTCCAGCGGGCGGCCGCTCGGGCGGGCGCGGCGGGGGTGGAATCCGCGGGCGCCTGAGGCCCCGGAAGCCCGTGGCAGCGAGATTTTGATCGGGCCCTGATCTAGGGCATACTGTTCGGGTTGCCTTGGGCGAGGTTTGCGCCTGGCCGGGCATACGACCAGCGCCCACACGGGCGCGTCCGGTCACATCCTTGAGCGCGACACATTTCGGTCGGGGATGAGGCTGCGTGAGGGTGACACACCCGACCGCGGGGGCCGGTGGACCACGACAGGTAAACAGCGGCGCAGTATCCGGCGCGACGCTCGAACGGCCCGAAAGCGGGCCGATTCGATCGCGGGCCGGTGGCACCAGGTCCGGAAACGGACATCAAGTGGAGTGAGGGTAGGAGAAGCGTGGCGGGACAAAAGATCCGCATCAGGCTCAAGGCCTACGACCATGAGGCTATCGACGCGTCGGCGCGCAAGATCGTCGAGACCGTCGTCCGAACGGGTGCCAGTGTCGTAGGTCCGGTGCCGCTGCCGACCGAGAAGAACGTGTACTGCGTCATCCGCTCGCCGCACAAGTACAAGGACTCGCGCGAGCACTTCGAGATGCGTACGCACAAGCGGCTGATCGACATCCTCGACCCGACGCCGAAGACCGTCGACGCGCTGATGCGCATCGACCTTCCGGCCAGTGTCGACGTCAACATCCAGTAGGAGATCCAGATACTCATGGCAAGAAAAGGCATTCTGGGTACCAAGCTGGGCATGACGCAGGTGTTCGACGAGAACAACAGGGTCGTCCCGGTGACGGTGGTCAAGGCCGGACCCAACGTGGTGACCCGGATCCGCACCCCCGAGCGCGACGGTTACAGCGCCGTGCAGCTCGCCTACGGCGAGATCAGCCCCCGCAAGGTCAACAAGCCGGTCACCGGTCAGTACGCCGCCGCGGGCGTCAACCCGCGTCGCTTCCTGGCCGAGCTGCGCCTGGAGAACCCCGAGGCGGCCGCCGAGTACGAGGTCGGCCAGGAGCTGACGGCGGAGATCTTCGCCGACGGCGCCTACGTCGACGTCACCGGCACGTCCAAGGGCAAGGGCTTCGCCGGCACCATGAAGCGGCACGGCTTCCGCGGTCAGGGCGCCAGCCACGGCGCCCAGGCGGTGCACCGTCGTCCGGGCTCCATCGGTGGCTGTGCCACCCCGGCCCGCGTGTTCAAGGGCACGCGGATGGCCGGCCGGATGGGCAACGACCGGGTGACGGTTCAGAACCTGGTGGTGCACAAGGTTGATCCCGAGAACGGCGTGCTGCTCATCAAGGGCGCGGTCCCCGGCCGCACCGGTGGACTCGTGGTGGTCCGCAGCGCGGTCAAACGAGGTGAGAAGTAATGGCTCTCAAAATTGACGTGAAGACGCCGGACGGCAAGACCGACGGCTCCATCGAGCTGCCGGCCGAATTGTTCGACGCCCCGGCCAATATCGCGCTGATGCACCAGGTGGTGACCGCCCAGCGGGCGGCCGCGCGCCAGGGCACGCACGCCACCAAGACGCGTGGCGACGTCAGCGGTGGTGGCCGTAAGCCCTACCGGCAGAAGGGAACCGGTCGCGCCCGTCAGGGTTCGACGCGGGCCCCGCAGTTCACCGGTGGTGGCGTGGTGCACGGCCCGCAGCCGCGTGATTACGCCCAGCGCACGCCCAAGAAGATGATCGCCGCCGCGTTGCGTGGCGCGTTGTCGGACCGGGCCCGCAACGGCCGCATCCACGCGGTGACCGAACTGGTGTCCGGCCAGACGCCGTCCACCAAGAACGCCAGGGCGTTCCTGGGCACGCTCACCGAGCGCAAGCAGGTGCTGGTCGTGATCGGGCGCAGCGACGAGGCCGGCGTCAAGAGCGTGCGCAACCTGCCGGGTGTGCACATCCTGGCGCCCGACCAGCTCAACACCTACGACGTGCTGCGCTCCGACGACGTGGTGTTCAGCGTTGAGGCGCTCAACGCCTATATCGCCGCCCACAGCGGGACGGCGAGCACCGAGGAGGTTTCGGCTTAGATGGCGACCGTAACGGACCCCCGCGACATCATCCTGGCTCCGGTCATCTCGGAGAAGTCGTACTCGCTGCTCGACGACAACGTGTACACGTTCGTGGTGCACCCCGACTCGAACAAGACGCAGATCAAGATCGCCATCGAGAAGATCTTCGCCGTCAAGGTCGCGTCGGTGAACACCGCGAACCGGCAGGGCAAGCGCAAGCGCACCCGCACCGGCTACGGCCAGCGCAAGAGCACGAAGCGCGCCATCGTCACGCTGGCGCCCGGTAGCAAGCCGATCGACCTGTTCGGGGCGCCGGCGTAGCCGCGCGAGAGGAAGAGCTGATTAGACATGGCAATTCGTAAGTACAAGCCGACGAGCCCCGGCCGCCGCGGCTCCAGCGTCTCCGACTTCGGCGAGATCACTCGTTCGGAGCCCGAGAAGTCGTTGGTGCGCCCGCTGCACGGTCACGGTGGCCGCAACGCGCATGGCCGCATCACGACCCGACACAAGGGTGGCGGCCACAAGCGCGCCTACCGGGTGGTCGACTTCCGTCGCAACGACAAGGACGGCGTCAACGCCAAGGTCGCGCACATCGAGTACGACCCGAACCGGACCGCCAACATCGCGCTGCTGCACTTCCTGGACGGCGAGAAGCGTTACATCATTGCGCCGCAAGGACTTTCGCAGGGCGACGTGGTGGAGTCCGGCGCGAACGCCGACATCAAGCCGGGCAACAACCTGCCGCTGCGCAACATCCCCGCCGGTACCGTCGTCCACGCTGTGGAGCTGCGGCCGGGCGGTGGCGCCAAGCTGGCGCGGTCGGCCGGATCGAGCATTCAATTGCTCGGTAAGGAAGGCACCTACGCGTCGCTGCGCATGCCCAGCGGTGAGATCCGCCGCGTCGACGTGCGCTGCCGCGCGACCGTCGGCGAGGTCGGCAACGCCGAGCAGGCGAACATCAACTGGGGCAAGGCCGGCCGGATGCGGTGGAAGGGCAAGCGCCCCTCCGTCCGCGGTGTCGTCATGAACCCGGTGGACCACCCGCACGGTGGTGGTGAGGGTAAGACCTCCGGTGGTCGCCACCCGGTGAGCCCGTGGGGCAAGCCCGAGGGCCGCACCCGCCACCCGAACAAAGCCAGCAACAAGCTCATCGTCCGGCGCCGTCGCACCGGCAAGAAGCACGGACGGTAGGAGTAACACATGCCACGCAGCCTGAAAAAGGGTCCGTTCGTCGACGACCACCTGCTCAAGAAGGTGGACGTCCAGAACGAGAAGAACACCAAGCAGGTCATCAAGACCTGGTCGCGGCGTTCGACGATCATCCCGGACTTCATCGGCCACACCTTTGCCGTGCACGACGGACGCAAGCACGTCCCGGTGTTCGTCACCGAGTCGATGGTCGGTCACAAGCTTGGTGAGTTCGCGCCCACTCGCACCTTCAAGGGACACATCAAGGACGACCGGAAGGCCAAACGGCGATGACCACCACCACTGAATTTCCTTCGGCGACCGCCGTCGCACGGTTCGTGCGGGTGTCGCCGACCAAGGCGCGCCGGGTCATCGACCTGGTGCGCGGCAAGTCGGTGGCCGACGCGCTCGACATCTTGCGCTGGGCCCCGCAGGCCGCCAGCGAGCCGGTGGCCAAGGTGATCGCCAGCGCAGCCGCCAACGCGCAGAACAACAACGGGCTGGACCCGGCGACCCTGGTGGTGGCCACGGTCTACGCCGACGGCGGCCCGACCGCCAAGCGAATCCGCCCGCGCGCCCAGGGCCGCGCGTTCCGCATCCGCAAGCGCACCAGCCACATCACGGTCGTGGTGGAGAGCCGCCCGGCGAAGGACGAGCGGTCGGCGAAGTCGACCCGCGCCCGTCGCGCCGAGGCGAGCAAGGCGGCCGCGAAGGCTCCCGCCAAGAAGGCGGCCGCCAACAAGGCGCCCGCCAAGAAGGCCGCACCTAAAGCGCAAGCCACGACTGCTGAGACTTCTGACGCGAAGGGAGGCTCAGAGTAGTGGGCCAGAAGATCAATCCGCACGGCTTCCGGCTGGGTATCACCACGGACTGGAAGTCCCGCTGGTACGCCGACAAGCAGTACGCGGACTACGTCAAGGAAGACGTCGCCATCCGCAAGCTGCTGTCCACCGGCCTGGAGCGGGCCGGCATCGCCGACGTGGAGATCGAGCGCACCCGCGACCGGGTTCGCGTCGACATCCACACCGCGCGCCCCGGCATCGTCATCGGCCGGCGCGGCACCGAGGCCGACCGCATCCGCGCGGACCTGGAGAAGCTGACCGGCAAGCAGGTTCAGCTCAACATCCTCGAGGTGCGCAACCCGGAGTCGCAGGCGCAGCTGGTGGCCCAGGGGGTTGCCGAGCAGCTGAGCAACCGCGTGGCGTTCCGCCGCGCCATGCGCAAGGCCATCCAGTCGGCGATGCGCCAGCCCAACGTCAAGGGCATCCGGGTGCAGTGCTCCGGCCGCCTGGGCGGCGCCGAGATGAGCCGCTCGGAGTTCTACCGCGAGGGCCGGGTGCCGCTGCACACCCTGCGCGCCGACATCGACTACGGCCTCTACGAGGCCAAGACGACGTTCGGCCGGATCGGCGTCAAGGTGTGGATCTACAAGGGTGACATCGTCGGCGGTAAGCGCGAGTTGGCCGCCGCGGCCCCCGCGGGCGCCGACCGGCCGCGCCGCGAGCGCCCGTCGGGCACCCGTCCGCGGCGCAGTGGCGCGTCGGGCACCACGGCGACCAGCACCGAGGCGGGCCGCGCCGCCGCGAGCGCCGAAGAGAACACCGCGGCCGCCGCGCCCGCCGAGGCCGCTGCAGAACCGCAAACCACGGAGAGCTGAATCATGTTGATTCCCCGCAGGGTTAAACACCGCAAGCAACACCACCCCCGCCAGCGCGGCATCGCCAGCGGCGGCACGGCGGTGAACTTCGGTGACTACGGCATCCAGGCCCTGGAGCACGCCTACGTCACCAACCGGCAGATCGAATCGGCGCGTATCGCCATCAACCGGCACATCAAGCGTGGCGGCAAGGTGTGGATCAACGTGTTCCCCGACCGTCCGCTGACCAAGAAGCCCGCCGAAACCCGGATGGGTTCGGGTAAGGGCTCGCCGGAGTGGTGGGTGGTCAACGTCAAGCCCGGCCGGGTGCTCTTCGAGCTGAGCTACCCCAACGAGCAGATCGCCCGCGCCGCGCTCACCCGCGCGATCCACAAGTTGCCGATCAAGGCCCGCATCGTGACCCGAGAGGAGCAGTTCTGATGGCAGTCGGAACTTCGCCTGGCGAACTGCGTGAGCTCACCGAGGACGAGCTGACCGAGCGTCTGCGCGAATCCAAGGAAGAGCTGTTCAACCTGCGTTTCCAGATGGCGACCGGGCAGCTCACCAACAACCGCCGCCTGCGCACGGTGCGTCAGGAGATCGCGCGCGTGTACACGGTGCTGCGCGAACGTGAACTCGGCCTCGCCTCGGGCCCAGACGGTAAGGAAGCGTGATGGCAGAAGCGAAAGGCCCGAAGCACACCCCGGCCAGCCCGAAGAACCGCGGCCGCCGCAAGGTGCGCATCGGCTACGTCGTGAGCGACAAGATGCAGAAGACCATCGTCGTGGAGCTGGAAGACCGCGTTCGGCACCCGTTGTACGGCAAGATCATTCGCACCACCAAGAAGGTCAAGGCCCACGACGAGAACAGCACCGCCGGCATCGGCGACCGCGTCTCGCTGATGGAGACGCGCCCGACGTCGGCGACCAAGCGCTGGCGGCTCGTCGAAATCCTGGAAAAGGCCAAGTAAGGCCTCGAAGAAGAGGCACCCTAACGCCCCGTCCCGGGTGTAGTCTTCACGCGATGTTGCGCGGGTAAGTCCGCGACGAGAGTGGAGCTGGCGATGGCGACTGGTTCGGGGCAGTTCACGGGCAAGATCGAGCTCGACATCCGGGATTCCGAACCGGACTGGGGGCCCTTCGCCGCGCCGACGGCGCCGGAGAATTCGCCCAACGTCCTCTACCTCGTATGGGACGACACCGGCATCGCCACCTGGGACTGCTTCGGCGGCCTGGTGAAGATGCCGGCGATGACCCGCATCGCCGACCGCGGCGTGCGGCTCTCGCAGTTCCACACGACCGCGCTGTGTTCGCCGACCCGGGCGTCGCTGCTGACCGGGCGCAACGCAACGACGGTGGGCATGGCCACCATCGAGGAGTTCACCGAGGGCTTCCCCAACGCCAACGGCCGCATCCCGTTCGACACCGCGCTGCTTTCGGAGGTCCTCGCCGAGCGCGGTTACAACACCTACTGTGTCGGCAAGTGGCACCTGACGCCGCTCGAGGAGTCGAACCTGGCGTCGACCAAGCGGCACTGGCCGAATTCCCGTGGCTTCGAACGGTTTTACGGGTTCATGGGCGGCGAGACCGACCAGTGGTACCCGGACCTGGTCTATGACAACCATCCCGTGAACCCGCCGGCCACGCCGGAGGACGGCTACCACCTGTCGAAGGACATCGCGGACAAGACCATCGAATTCATCCGCGACGCCAAGGTGATCGCCCCCGACAAGCCCTGGTTTAGCTACGTCTGCCCCGGCGCCGGCCACGCGCCCCACCACGTCTTCGCCGAGTGGGCCGACAAATACGCCGGCACGTTCGACATGGGCTACGAGCGGTACCGCGAGATCGTGCTGGAGCGGCAGAAGGCGCTGGGCATCGTCCCGGCGGACACCGAGCTCTCGCCGATCAACCCGTATGCCGACGTGCGCGGGCCGGGTGGCGAGCCGTGGCCCGCGCAGGACACCGTGCGGCCGTGGGACTCGCTGAACGACGAAGAGCAGAAGCTGTTTTCGCGAATGGCCGAGGTGTTCGCCGGTTTCTTGAGCTACACCGACGCCCAGATCGGGCGCATCCTGGACTACCTCGAGGAGTCGGGCCAGCTGGACAACACCATCATCGTGGTGATCTCCGACAACGGCGCCAGCGGTGAGGGCGGCCCCAACGGGTCGGTCAACGAGGGCAAGTTCTTCAACGGCTACATCGACACCGTCGAAGAGAGCATGAAGCTGTTCGACCACCTCGGCGGGCCGCAGACCTACAACCACTACCCCATCGGCTGGGCGATGGCGTTCAACACCCCCTATAAGCTGTACAAGCGCTACGCGTCGCACGAGGGCGGCATCGCCGACACCGCCATCATCTCCTGGCCGAACGGGATCGCCGCGCACGGCGAGACCCGCGACACCTACGTCAACGTTTGCGACATCACGCCGACCGTCTACGACCTGCTCGGCATGACGCCGCCCGAGACGGTGAAGGGCATCGCCCAGAAGCCGCTCGACGGCGTGAGTTTCAAGGCGGCGCTTGACGATCCCGCCGCCGACACCGGCAAGGCGACGCAGTTCTACACCATGCTGGGCACTCGCGGGATCTGGCATCGGGGCTGGTTCGCCAACACCGTGCACGCGGCCACCCCCGCGGGGTGGTCGCACTTCGAGGCCGACCGCTGGGAGCTGTTCCACATCGAGGCCGACCGCAGCCAGTGTCACGACCTGGCCGCCGACAACCCGGACAAACTGGAAGAGCTGAAGGCCCTGTGGTTTTCGGAGGCGGCCAAGTACAACGGGCTGCCGTTGTCGGACCTGAACATCTTAGAAACCATGACGCGGTCGCGGCCCTACCTTGCGGGCGACCGCACCAGCTACGTTTACTACCCGGACTGCGCCGACGTGGGCATCGGCGCGGCCGCCGAGCTGCGCGGCCGCTCCTTCTCGGTGTTGGCCGACGTCACCGTCGACACCACCGGCGCCGAGGGAGTCCTGTTCAAGCAGGGCGGCGCGCACGGCGGGCACGTGCTGTTCATCCAGGACGGGCGGTTGCACTACGTGTACAACTTCCTCGGCGAGCGCCAGCAAGAAGTCGCGTCGGCCGACGCTGTTCCGTTGGGCCGGCACCTGTTCGGCGCGAGTTACACCCGCACCGGCACCGTTGAGAACAGCCACACGCCGCTGGGCGACGTGACACTGTTTGTCGACGACACCGTCGTCGGCACCCTGTCCGGCGTCACGACGCACCCGGGAACCTTCGGGCTGGCCGGCGCCGGCATCACCGTCGGGCGCAACGGCGGATCGGGCGTGTCCTCGAAGTACAAGGCGCCGTTCACCTTTACCGGTGGCAGCATCGCCCACGTGACGGTGGACCTGTCCGGCCGGCCGTACACCGACGTGGAGACCGAGATCGCGTTGGCGTTCTCGCGCGACTGAGTCGGCAGGTCGGAAAGGGCCGACCCCAGCAAATCGGCGAGGGCCCCACCCGATCCGGATTGCGGCCACGTTTCGGCGGGGCGATTTTGCACCGAAAGGCCGCCCTGCACTGCTAGCATCTGGCCCGTGATGCCTCAATGACCGCCGCGCCCCCGGTTGCCCCCGCGGCCCCCGGTGCCCGAGGACGGCAAATCGCGATCGCCTTCGGGATCGTCGCCTCGCTCATCGTGATCTACGTGCTCTCGCTGATCGCCGTGCACCTGTTGGCGAAGTCGGCTCCGCCGCTCCCGGCGGTCGACCTGAGCAAGGTCGAAGCCGAGGACAGCGTCGTCCAGGTGCGCTTGGAGAAGCTGGACACGGTGGCGAACCGCCTGACCGTGAACGTCCTCGTCTACCCCAAGGACACGTTGTACGACAAGAACTTCGGCGTGCTGACCGCCGATACGGCCGTGCGGCTGTATCCCGACAACGACCTGGGTGACCTGCAGTACCCGGTCGGCAAGGCGCCGGCCCAGGTCAGCACCACGCTGGAGGCGCACGGCGACCCGGCGAACTGGCCGTTCGACACCTACCAGACCGAGGTCATCTCCGCCGACGTGTTCACCGGCTCGGGCCAGAACCGGGAGAAGGCCGCCGCCCGCCTCGAGGCGACCGGGAAGCTGGACGGCTGGGACGCGTCCGTCACCCGCGTGCACGACTCCGACGACGCCAACCCAGACGTCAAGGACGACATCATCATCACGCTGCACCGGGCCAAGGGGCCGTTGATCTTTGACGTCGGCATCTGCCTGGTCCTGATCACCTTGCCGGTGCTGGCGCTGTGGGTGGCCATCCCGATGGCGCTGGGCAGGACGTCGTTCATTCCGCCGTTCATCACCTGGTACGGCGCGATGCTGTTCGCCATCGTCCCGTTGCGCAACATCTTGCCGGGCAGCCCGCCGTACGGTTCGTGGATCGAC
The DNA here is from genome assembly GCF_001666755.1 of Mycobacterium sp. E1214. Taxonomy (GTDB): domain Bacteria; phylum Actinomycetota; class Actinomycetes; order Mycobacteriales; family Mycobacteriaceae; genus Mycobacterium. Next base: position 99,205 of record NZ_LZJC01000088.1, read on the forward strand.
CAGGCCATCGTCTTGTGGGTGTTGATCGGATTGGTCGCCGCGATGACCATCTTCATCACCGCCTGGTGGCGACATCGCGACCGAAAAACGCCGAAAAAGACCTGAGGTCAACCACTTTCGACGCGACCGCGGTGGACCGAGCCCGGAATCACTCCGGGTTCTGCCCACCCACGGCGCTGATGGCGTCGACGGCGCTGGAAACCCGCGCCTGGAATTCGGGGGAGAGCGGGATGTACCCGTTCCTGGCGAGGTCGATCTGCCCGGGCCCGATGGCGGCCTGCAGGAAGGCCTTCACCGCGTTGGCCTCGTCGGCGTTGGGGTAGCGGGAGCAGACGATCTCGTAGGTCGCCAGGACGATCGGGTAGACGTCGGGCTGCGCGGGGTTGTAAAACGACGAGATGTCGAGCACCAGGTTGTTACCCGCGCCAATGATCTTGGCGCCCTTGATGGTTTTGCCGACCGTGTCGGTGCCGATCCGCACCGGGCGCAACGACCTGCGGCTCGCCGGCGTCTTGATCTCGGCGGCGTAGAGCCCCTGCTGCAGCGCGAACGACAACTCGTTGTAGCTGATGGCGCCCTCGGTGGACTTCACCGCGCCGGCGGTGCCCTTGTTGCCGACGTAGCCGGTGCCGACGCCGCCGTTGAAGTTCTTGCTGGCGCCCTGTTTCCACGCGCCGCCGGAGGCCGCCTGCAGGTAGGCCTGGAAGTTGTCGGTGGTGCCCGACGCGTCGCTGCGGTAGACGACGTGGATGTCCTCCGCCGGCATGGCCGCATTGAGGGCGGTCAGCGCCGGGTCGTCCCAACGGGTGATGGTGCCGTTGAAGATCTTGGCCATCGTGGGGGCGTCGAGGACCAGTGAGTCGACGCTGCCGAGGTTGTAGGTGATCGCCATCGGGCCGAACACCACGGGCAGATTCCAGGCGTCGGCGCCGCCGCAGCGCTGCTTGGCGGCGGCGTACTGGTCGCCGCTCAGCGGTATGTCGGAGCCCGCGAAATCCGTTTTGCCCGCGAGGAAGTCGCTGACACCGTTGCCCGAGCCGTTGGCGTTGTAGTCGAGCGTCTGCCCGGAACACGCCTTGCGGTAGGCCTCGATGAACTTGGTCATCGCGTTGGCCTGGGCGGTCGAGCCGCTGGCCGCCAACGTCTGCCTGCCCCCGCAGTCCACCTTGGCGCCGGCGGTGTAGGCCAGGGCCGGGTGGGCGTCCTCGCTGCAGGCAGCGAGTACCGCCGCGGCCGCGACCATGCCGGCGGCTGCCAGCGGGCGGTTGCGCTTCACGTTGTTGCCTCCTAGACGGCTGGGCCTCGTCGACCGCGAGGATGCCCGGCGTCGGCGGCGAGCTCGGTGTCCGGCGCGGCGGGGGCCACGCCGATCTCGACGTACGTCGACTTTTACCGGTACCGAATTAACTGGCAAACAAACGGCGGATGAACGGGTGCGCTGCCGATCCCGGCCGGGCGGGTTGGCGGCGCGGCGATCGGCCTACCCTGGACGGGGTGCACAGCGAGTTGGTCGATCTTCCCGGCGGATCCTTCCGCATGGGTTCGACCAGCTTCTACCCCGAGGAAGCGCCGGTGCACACCGTGACGGTGGCCGCCTTCGCCATCGAGCGGCATCTCGTGACCAACGCCCAATTCGCCCAATTCGTCTCGGCGACCGGCTATGTCACCGTCGCCGAGCAACCGATCGATCCCGCGCTGTACCCCGGGGCCAACCCGGACGACCTGAGCCCGGGCGCCATGGCGTTCCGCTCGACCGCCGGCCCCGTGGACCTGCGCGACTGGCGGCAGTGGTGGACCTGGGTGCCGGGCGCCCAGTGGCGCCACCCGTTCGGCCCGGAAAGCGACCTCACCGGCCGAGCCGACCACCCCGTCACGCAGGTGGCCTACCCGGACGCCGCGGCGTACGCGCGGTGGGCCGGGCGGCGACTGCCGTCCGAGGCCGAGTGGGAGTTCGCGGCCAGGGGCGGCGCCGCGACCACCTACCCGTGGGGGGACGAGACGCGCCCCGGCGGCCGCCTGATGGCCAACACGTGGCAGGGCAGCTTCCCCTACCGCAACGACGGCGCCCTCGGATGGGTGGGCACGTCGCCGATCGGCATGTTCCCGCCCAACGCGTTCGGGCTGCTCGACATGATCGGCAACGTCTGGGAGTGGACCGCCACCGAGTTCACCGCGCACCACCGCCCCGATCGGCCGCCGAAATCCTGCTGCGCGCCGGTGGGCCCGGCGAACCCAGGAGTGAGTCAGGCGCTCAAGGGCGGCTCGCATCTGTGCGCGCCGGAGTACTGCCACCGCTACCGGCCCGCCGCGCGGTCGCCGCAGTCACAGGACACGGCGACCACCCACATCGGATTTCGCTGCGCGGCCGACCGAACGTCGGATTAGGCCCGGTCGCCAGCAAACGGATCGTTCGATTTTCGTCGCACTTCGCGCGGGGAAAGCGACCGGTGGGTTACCGCCGAATGGACGGCGGATGACGGCATTTTCGTCACCGCGCGGGGCCGGTGTGGGTTCGCTAGCATCTGACCACGTGCCACCCCCGGACGAGCCGGATAACACCGGCGGGTCAGCCACGACCACCGAGGCGCCCGTGACATCGGCCCCGCCGCCGCCCGACATGACGCCGCCGACGCCCGCGGCGAACAGACAACCGGCGCGACGGCCGCGCCTCGTGATCGGCGTCGTGGTGCTGGCTCTGGTCCTCACCGCCTACGTGCTGTCGCTGTTCGGCGTGCACTGGCTGCAGAAGTCGGAGGGCCCGCTGCCCCCGCTGGATCTCAGCCAGGGTGGGGGTGACGCGACGATCGTGCAGCTGCGGGTCGAGGAGTTGAAGCCCGTCACCAACCGGCTGTCGGTGGACGTGCTCGTCTATCCCGGAATCTCGGCCTACGACAACAGGTTCGACGTGCTGGGTACCGACGTCGCGGTGCGCTTGTACCCGACCAGCGACCTCGGCGACCTGCATTACCCCAAAGGGAAGGCGCCCGCCCAGGTCGCGACCACGGTGGAGGCGCACGGCGATCCCGGTGACTGGCCGTTCGACTCCTACCGCACCGAGCCGATCGCCGCCGACGCGTTCGTCGGGTCCGGTGACGCCCTGAAGAAGGTGCCCGCCCGGGTGGAAGTGACCGGATCGCTGGACGGCTGGGACATCACCGTTAACCGCGTGCACGACCCGGCGGCGCTGCCGACGTCGCGCACGGTCGACAACGGCAACGTCGTCATCACCCTGAAACGGGCGAAAGGGCCGTTGATCTTCGACCTGGGCATCTGCCTGGTCCTGGTCAGCCTGCCCACCCTGGCGTTGCTGGTTGCCATTCCGATGGCGCTGGGCAGACGCAAGTTCCTGCCACCGTTCGCCACCTGGTACGCCGCGAACCTGTTCGCCATCGTGCCGCTGCGCAACATCCTGCCGGGCGCGCCGCCACCCGGATCGTGGATCGACCAGGCCATCGTCCAGTGGGTGTTGATCGCGCTGGTGACGGCGATGAGCCTGTACATCTTCGCCTGGATCCGGCAAGGCGACTGACCCTTACAGGTATGGTGCGGCCGCGGCGTGTTAACGCTGGTCGCGGAGCATGTTAAGAACGTGTAGCGCAGGACTTCTGGGGCTGCTGGCAAACATTTGCCTTGCTAGCATCTGCCTTCGTGACCGTGCACCGGGACGTCAGCGTGGCGGCCGATCTTCGACCCGACGTGGCGATGTTTCGGCCCGCCGCCGCGGCCGTGGCGCCGCCCGCCCCCGCGGCCACCGAGAAGTCCGCGACCACCGCGAAGAAGGCGCGCCGCCGGCATCTCGTCCTCGACCTCTCCATCATCCTCGGCGTCGTCGTCATCTATCTGTTGTCCCTGTTCGGCTATCACTGGCTGGCGACCACGCCCGGGCCGTTGCCCGCGCCGGACGTGAACACCGCCGACGGCACCGTGGTCCTGGTGCGGTTCGAGCAGCTGCATCCCGTGGCGAATCGCCTGGACGTCAAAGTGCTTGTCATTCCGCAGGATTCGATGATCGACAAGCGGCTCAACGTGTTGAACACCGACACCTCGGTGCGGTTCTTCCCGCAGAACGACCTGGGTGACCTGCAGTATCCGGTGGGCAAGATGCCGGCGATGGTGGCGACCACCATCGAAGCGCACGGTGATCCGGGCGACTGGCCCTTCGACTCCTACCGCACCGACACCATCCAGGCGGATGTGCTGGTGGGCACCGGTGAGAACCGCGAGTATCGGCCCGGGCGCGTGGAGGTGACCGGCTCGCTGGACGGGTGGGACGTCACCGCGAATCGCGTGGTGCGCAACAAGAACGATCCCGATCGCCCCGACAACATCATCATCACGTTGCGTCGGGCCAAGGGCCCGTTGGTGTTCGACCTCGGCATCTGCCTGGTCTTGATCACCCTGCCGACGCTGGCTTTGTTCGTCGCGATCCAGATGCTGACCGGCCGGCGGCAGTTCCTGCCACCGTTCTCCACCTGGTACGCCGCGATGCTGTTCGCGGTCGTGCCCTTGCGCAACATCCTGCCCGGCACCCCGCCCGCCGGATCTTGGATCGACCAGTCGGTGGTGATCTGGGTGTTGATCGCCCTCGCCACCGCCCTGGTCCTCTACATCGCCGCGTGGTATCGGCACTCCAGCTGACGGTCCGAAGGTTGTCGGGGGCGTCCGGCATAATCGAACTTATGTTCGAAGATGTCCGAACGCGGTTCGACGAGATGGTCGAGCGGCACTGCCCGACGCCCACGGCGGAGTCGGCCGCGTTGCTGGGACGCATCGGCGCGGCGGGGCGGGCGGAGAACCGGGCGGCGGCCGCGCAGCTGGTGGCCATCGGGGAGTTGTTCGCCTACCGGTTGGCGCGGTGCTCGGAGACCGAGGACTGGGCTGTGGACACCGAGGCGGCGGTGGCCGCGGAGGTGGGCGCGGCGCTGGGAATCAGTCTGGGCTTGGCGGCCAGCCGGCTGCGTTATGCCCGGGCGATGCGCGAGCGGCTGCCGCGGGTAGGGGCAGTGTTCGCCGCGGGGGACATCGACTACCGGACGTTCCAGACGGTGGTGTTCCGCACCGATCTGATCACCGATGCCCAGGTGTTGGCCGCGGTCGACGGGCAATTGGCCGCGCGGGCAGCGCGCTGGCCGTCGATGACGCACGGTCGCCTCGCCGCCGCGGTGGACCGGGTGGTGTGCCGGGCGGACGCCGACGCGGTGCGCCGCCGCCGCGAGCGCGCCGCGGGCCGCGAGATCTGGATCGGCGACGGCGGGGATGGGTTGGCCCGTATCGAAGGCAGCCTGTTGAGCCCGGACGGGCGCGCGCTCGACGCGCGCCTGGACGCGCTGGCCGCCACGGTGTGCGTGCACGACCCGCGGACTCGCGAGCAGCGCCGCGCCGATGCCCTGGGGGTGTTGGCGGCCGGGGCGGATCGAATGGGTTGTCGGTGCGGGCGCCGAGAATGCGCCGCGGTCGGTCGTACAGCGGGGCCCGTCGTCGTCCACGTGATCGCCGAGCAGGCGACGCTCGACGGCTCCGGCACGGCGCCCGGGGCGCAGCTCGGGAGCGAGGGATTGTTGCCACCCGAGCTGGTGGCCGAGCTGGCCGAGTCGGCGAAGCGGGTCCCGCTCGCGCATCCGGCCGATGCGCCGCCCGAGGCCGGCTACCTACCCTCGAAGGCGTTGGCCGACTTCGTTCGCTGCCGGGACATGACCTGCCGGGCACCGGGGTGTGACCGCCCGGCCACCGATTGCGACATCGACCACACGGTGCCCTACGGCCGCGGCGGGGCCACGCACGCGTCGAATCTCAAAGCGTTATGCCGCACCCACCATCTCCTCAAGACGTTCTGGGGCTGGGACGACCGGCAGCTTCCCGATGGCACGGTGATCTGGACGCTGCCCGGCGGCCAGACCTACGTCACCACCCCTGGCAGTGCCCTGCTGTTTCCGCACCTGTGCACCCCGACCGGCCACCTGACGGCCGACCCCGCCGCGCGCCCCGACTACTGCGACCAGCGCGGCGCCATGATGCCGAAGCGCCGCCGCACCCGCAGCCAGGATCGCGCCCGCCGCGTCGCCACCGAACGTCACCACAACCGCGCCGCCCGTCGGGTTCCTGCCGCTGTACCCGCACCCCGCAGCGCCGCTGTACCCGCACCGCCCAGCGCCGCTGACCCCGATCCGCCACCCTTCTAGAGGCCCCGTTCCGCGAATTTGGCTCTGAGCTGGTCGTCCCCTAGACTCTAGGGGTTGCCTTGGGCAGACCTCGGCCGGTGCGAATCGGCCCCGCGTGCCCTTCGGCAACAAGACCGCGCACGTCAGGTTGTTGGTGGGTCATGCCCGCCGCACGCTCATCACCGGTGAGTCTCCTGCCGTGCACACGTAACCAGGTCAGGAGATCGAGTGATTCAGCAGGAATCGCGGCTGAAGGTCGCCGACAACACCGGCGCCAAGGAGATCTTGTGCATCCGGGTGCTCGGCGGTTCGTCGCGACGCTACGCCGGCATCGGGGATGTCATCGTCGCCACCGTGAAGGACGCCATCCCGGGCGGCAACGTCAAGCGTGGTGACGTGGTCAAGGCCGTCGTGGTGCGGACGGTCAAGGAGCGCCGGCGTCCCGACGGCAGCTACATCAAGTTCGACGAGAACGCCGCCGTCATCATCAAGCCCGACAACGACCCCCGCGGGACGCGCATCTTCGGGCCGGTCGGCCGCGAACTGCGCGAGAAGCGGTTCATGAAGATCATCTCGCTGGCCCCGGAGGTGTTGTAGATGAAGATCAAGAAGGATGACACCGTCCTGGTGATCGCCGGCAAGGACAAGGGCGCCAAGGGCAAAGTGCTCAAGGTCTACCCCGAGCGCAACCGGGTGCTGGTGCAGGGCGTCAACTCGATCAAGAAGCACACCGCGGTGTCGAGCAACCAGCGCGGCGCGCAGTCGGGCGGGATCGTCACCCAGGAGGCCCCGATCGACGCCTCCAACGTGATGGTCGTCGACTCCGACGGCAAGCCCACCCGAGTCGGCTACCGGGTCGACGAGGAGACCGGCAAGCGCGTCCGCATCTCCAAGCGCAACGGCAAGGACATCTGATGACTACTGCTGAGAAGGTTCAGCCGCGGCTGAAAGAGCGCTACCGCAGCGAGATTCGTGACTCGTTGCAGCAGCAGTTCGGCTACGCCAACGTGATGCAGATCCCGACGGTGACCAAGGTCGTCGTCAACATGGGCGTCGGCGAGGCCGCCCGCGACGCGAAGCTGATCAACGGCGCCGTCAACGACCTGACGCTCATCACCGGCCAAAAGCCCGAGATCCGCAAGGCGCGCAAGTCGATCGCCCAGTTCAAGCTGCGCGAGGGCATGCCGATCGGCGCCCGGGTGACGCTGCGCGGCGACCGGATGTGGGAGTTCCTCGACCGGCTCACCTCCATCGCGCTGCCCCGTATCCGCGACTTCCGTGGGCTGTCGCCCAAGCAGTTCGACGGCGTCGGCAACTACACCTTCGGGCTCGCCGAGCAGTCGGTGTTCCACGAGATCGACGTGGACAAGATCGACCGGCCCCGCGGCATGGACATCAACGTCGTCACCTCGGCGACGACCGACGACGAAGGACGAGCGCTGTTGCGGGCCCTCGGCTTTCCGTTCAAGGAGAACTGAGCATGGCGAAGAAGGCACTGGTCAACAAGGCCAACAGCAAACCGAAGTTCGCGGTGCGCGGCTACACCCGCTGCAACCGGTGCGGGCGTCCGCGTGCGGTCTTCCGCAAATTCGGCCTGTGCAGGATCTGCCTGCGCGAGATGGCGCACGCGGGTGAACTGCCCGGCGTGCAGAAGAGCAGCTGGTAAGCCAGGACAACCCGAGACCAACCCAGAACAGGTGCGCGACAGGCCCGTCCGGGAACCATCGCGAGGAAGGTTATAGACGCTGTCATGACAATGACGGACCCGATCGCAGACTTCTTGACACGTCTGCGCAACGCCAATTCGGCGTACCACGACGAGGTGACGTTGCCTCACTCGAAGATCAAGGCCAACATCGCCCAGATCCTCAAGAGCGAGGGCTACATCACCGACTTCCGCACCGAGGATGCTCGGGTCGGCAAGTCACTGATCGTTCAGCTCAAGTACGGCCCCAGCCGGGAGCGCAGCATCGCCGGCCTGCGCCGGGTGTCGAAGCCCGGCCTGCGGGTGTACGCCAAGTCCACCAACCTGCCGCGCGTTCTCGGCGGCCTGGGCGTGGCGATTATCTCGACCTCCTCGGGCCTGCTGACCGATCGTCAGGCAGCCAGACAGGGCGTGGGCGGCGAAGTCCTCGCGTACGTGTGGTGAGGGGATAGATATGTCACGTATTGGTAAGCAGCCGGTTCCGGTTCCGACCGGGGTCGACGTCACGATCGACGGCCAGAACGTCTCGGTCAAGGGGCCCAAGGGCGCCCTGAACCTGACGGTCGCCGAGCCGATCACGGTGTCGCGTAACGACGACGGCGCGATCGTGGTCGCCCGTCCCAACGATGAACGGCGCAACCGTTCGCTGCACGGGCTGTCCCGCACCCTGGTGTCCAACCTGGTCACCGGTGTGACGCAGGGCTACGAGACCAAGATGGAGATCTTCGGGGTCGGCTACCGCGTGCAGCTCAAGGGCGCCAACCTGGAGTTCGCGCTGGGCTACAGCCACCCGGTGGTGATCGAGGCGCCCGAGGGAATCACCTTCGCGGTGCAGTCGCCGACGAAGTTCTCGATCTCCGGGATCGACAAGCAAAAGGTCGGCCAGATCTCGGCGAACATCCGCCGCCTGCGCCGCCCCGACCCCTACAAGGGCAAGGGCGTGCGCTACGAGGGCGAGCAGATCCGCCGCAAGGTCGGAAAGACAGGTAAGTAATCATGGCGCAATCACAAGGTGACGCCGCCGCGCGTAAGCCGGTGGGCCAGAACATCTCCGCGACTCGCCGGGTCTCCCGACTGCGCAGGCACGCGCGGCTGCGTAAGAAGCTCGCGGGCACCCCGGAGCGTCCGCGCCTGGTGGTCAACCGGTCGTCGCGGCACATCCATGTGCAGCTGGTCAACGACGAGAACGGCACCACGGTGGCCGCCGCGTCCTCGATCGAGGACGACGTGCGCGGCCTCGACGGTGACAAGAAGGCCCGCAGCGTGCGGGTCGGCCAGTTGATCGCCGAGCGCGCCAAGGCCGCCGGAATCGACAGCGTCGTGTTCGACCGCGGCGGCTACACCTACGGCGGACGGATCGCGGCGCTGGCGGATGCCGCCCGCGAGAACGGATTGAGTTTCTAGATGAGCAAGAGCCTGAACAAGACCGGAAGGACCGCATAATGGCGGAACAGTCAGCCGGCGGCCCCGAGGCCCGCGGCGACAACCGCGACTCGCGCGGCGACAACCGTGACCGGGGTCGGCGCGACGGCGGTGGCCGTGGCCGCGACCGCGACGGCGACAAGAGCAACTACCTGGAGCGGGTCGTCGCGATCAACCGCGTGTCCAAGGTGGTCAAGGGTGGTCGACGCTTCAGCTTCACCGCCCTGGTCATCGTGGGTGACGGCGCCGGCATGGTCGGCGTCGGCTACGGCAAGGCCAAAGAGGTCCCGGCCGCCATCGCCAAGGGTGTCGAGGAGGCCCGCAAGGGCTTCTTCCGCGTTCCGCTGATCGGCGGCACCATCACGCACCCGGTGCAGGGTGAGGCGGCCGCCGGTGTGGTGCTGCTGCGCCCCGCCAGCCCCGGTACCGGTGTGATCGCCGGCGGCGCGGCGCGTGCGGTGCTGGAATGCGCCGGGGTGCGCGACATCCTGGCCAAGTCCCTGGGCAGCGACAACGCGATCAACGTCGTGCACGCGACCGTCACCGCGCTCAAGCTGCTGCAGCGCCCCGAAGAGGTGGCCGCCCGGCGCGGGCTGCCCATCGAGGACGTCGCCCCCGCCGGGATGCTGCGGGCGCGGCGCGAGAGCGACGCGCTGGCCGCCAGTGCCGCGCGAGAGGGAACGACACCGCAATGAGCCAACTGAAGATCACCCAGGTGCGCAGCACCATCGGCGCCCGCTGGAAGCAGCGCGAGAGCCTGCGCACCCTGGGCCTGCGGCGGATCCGCCACTCGGTGGTCCGCGACGACAACCCACAGATCCGCGGTCTGATCGCGGTGGTCAGCCACCTCGTCGAGGTGGAGCCGGCCGAGGCGACAGCCGCCGGCAGCGGAGGTAGCACGAAATGACGATCAAGCTGCACGACCTCAAGCCGGCGCGCGGGTCGAAGACCGCCCGCACCCGGGTCGGCCGCGGTGAGGGATCCAAGGGTAAGACCGCGGGCCGCGGCACCAAGGGCACCAAGGCCCGCAAGAACGTGCCGACCACCTTCGAGGGTGGGCAGATGCCGATCCACATGCGGCTGCCCAAGCTCAAGGGTTTCCGCAACCGATTCCGCACCGAGTACGAAGTGGTCAACGTCGGGGATATCAACCGGCTGTTCCCGCAGGGCGGCTCGATCGGCGTCGACGACCTGGTGGCCAAGGGTGCGGTGCGCCGCAACTCGCTGGTCAAGGTCCTCGGCGACGGCAAGCTGACCGTCTCGGTCGAGGTGTCCGCGCACAAGTTCAGCGGCAGCGCGCGCGAGAAGATCACCGCCGCGGGGGGCAGCGCCACCGAGCTGTGATCAGCTCAACCGCGGAATGACCTCTGCGGCAAGGCGTTCCATCTGTTCGCGGTTCTCGGGTACATCGACGCCGACGGGATTGAGCAGCAGCAGCTGCGCCCCGGCGTCGATGACCTCGCGTAGCCCCAGCACCACGTCGTCGGGGGTGCCGCAGACCGGCACGGCTTCGATTCCCGGGATCACGTTGCCGTAGATGCGGTCCAACCCTTTCAAGACCCGCTCGCGGGCCCGCGCCGCGTCGTCGTCCACCATGAGGTAGACCCGCTTCCCAATGGTGAAGCGCGCCGGGTCTTTGCCCTGCTCGTCGAGCTCGCGGCGCAGGATCGGCACCACCTTGGTGAAGGACTCGGTGGTCGACGAGCCGGCGCCCATGAACGCGTCGCCGTGACGGACCGCCCTGGCCAACGCCTTGGGCGCTAGACCGCCGAACCAGATCGGCGGGTGGGGGCGCTGCACCGGCTTGGGCGCGAAGGGGAGGTCGTCGACGTCGCGGAAGCGCCCGTGGTAGGTCACCCGGGGCTCGTCGGACCAGGCCGCCTTCATCAACTGCAGGCCTTCGGTGAAGTACGAGATGAAAGTGTTTTTGTCGACGCCGAACGCGGCGAAGCTGCGCCCGCCGCCGCCGGGCGCCACGCCGACGTCGAGGCGGCCGCGGCTGATCCGGTCCACCGTCGTGACGGCCGACGCCAGCTGCAGGGGTTCGTGCAGCGACGTCACCAGCACCGCGACGCCCAGGCGCAGCCGTTCGGTGCAGCCCGCGCAGAACGACAGCAACTCCAGCGGGGCCAGCAAGGGAGCCTCGCCGATCGTCTGCTCGAGCGTCCACGCCCCCTCGAAGCCCAGTTCCTCGGCGCGCGTCAGGAACGCGCGCAGCCCGTCGGCGTCGAATTCGTCGTAGTCGAACTGGGGGATGGCGATGCAAAACCTCACGGGCTCACCCTACGGCGCCCGATCGGTACGCTGCAGAACATGTTCGCCTTCCTGTCTGCCCTGCCCGGCGTCAGCGATATCCGCGCGCTGGCCGACCGCGTCGACACCGCCCGCCACCACGGCGTGCCCAACGGCGTCGTCCTCGAACTCGACCTGCGGGCGGTGCCGCCGGAGACCACGGGCTTCGATCCGCTGGCGCTCATCGCCGGCGGCAATCGGCCGGCGACGCTGCGCGACACCGTCGCCGCCATTCACCGCGCCGCCGAGGACCCGCGCGTCGCCGGGCTCATCGCGCGCGTCCAGCTCGCGGCCTCGCCGTCCGCGGCGGTGCAGGAACTGCGCGCCGCCGTCGCCGCCTTCACCGCCGTCAAGCCGTCGCTGGCCTGGGCCGAGACCTACCCGGGCACGCTGTCGTATTACCTGGCGTCGGCGTTCGGCGAGGTGTGGATGCAGCCGTCGGGCAGCGTCGGCCTGGTCGGGTTCGCCAGCAACGCCACCTTCCTGCGCGACGCCTTCGACAAGGCCGGTATCGAAGCCCAATTCGTCGCGCGCGGCGAATACAAGTCGGCCGCAAACCGTTTCACCGAGCCGGGTTTCACCGAGGCGCACCGCGAGGCCGTCACCCGGATGCTCGACAGCCTGCAGGAACAGGTGTGGCAGGCGGTGGTCGAATCGCGCAAGCTCGACCGCGCCGCGCTCGACGCCCTGGCCGACCGCGCCCCGCTGCTGCGCGACGACGCCGTCGCGTCGGGTCTGGTCGACCGGATCGGATTCCGCGACGAGGCTTACGCGCGGATCGCGGAACTCGCTGGCGTCGAAGCTGTTTCCTCCGATGACCCCTCGGACGACGAGCCGCCGCGGCTGTACCTGGCGCGCTACGCCGGTGCGGCGCGCCCGCGGCTGGCCCCGCCGGTGCCGTCGGTCCCGGGTCGCCGGGCCAAGCCGGTCCTCGCGGTGGTCCACGTCGACGGGACGATCGTCGACGGCCGCGGCGGCCCGCAGTTCCTGCCGTTCGGGTCCAGCACGGTGGGCGGTGACACGATCGCGGCGGCGCTGCGGGAAGCCACCGCCGACGAGAACGTTGCCGCGATCGTGTTGCGCGTGAACAGTCCTGGCGGTTCGGTCACCGCGTCGGAGACCATCTGGCGGGAGGTGAAGCGGGCGCGCACGGGCGGCAAGCCGGTGGTGGCGTCGATGGGCACGGTCGCCGCCTCGGGTGGTTACTACATCTCGGCGGCGGCCGACGCCATCGTCGCGAACCCAGCGACGATCACCGGTTCGATCGGGGTGATCACCGGCAAGCTGGTGATCCGCGACCTGCTCGAGCGGCTCGGCGTTGGCTCGGACACCGTGCGCACCAACGCCAACGCCGACGCCTGGGCCATCGACGCGCCGTTCACGCCCGAGCAGCGCGCCCACCGCGAGGCGGAGGCCGACCTGGTCTACGACGACTTCGTGCACCGGGTGGCCGAGGGCCGCAACCTGACCACCGACGCCGTGGATCGGGTTGCGCGGGGCCGGGTTTGGACCGGCGCGGACGCCCTCGACCGCGGGTTGGTCGACGAACTCGGCGGGTTCCGAACCGCAGTGCGCCGGGCCAAGGTGCTCGCCGGGCTGGACGAGGACGCGAGCGTCCGAATCGTCAGCTACCCGAGCGCGTCGCTGATGGACTTCGTGCGGCCGCGGGCCTCCTCGCAACCGGCCGCCGCCTCCGTGCCGGACGCCGTGGGCGCGATCCTGAGTCGCGTGATCGCCGGCGCGGTGGCGGAAGTGGAGCGATCGGTGACCGGGGCCAGCGTGCTGTGGGTGGGCCGGGAGCGCCTGTAGGCGCTACCCGGCCAGCCTGCCGCTGATGAAGATGATCTCGCCAAGCGGGTCGTCCTCGTCGGGGGCGGGCGGCTCAATCCCGTTGCGGGCGAACAGTTCTGCGCGGGTAACACCTTCCGCGGACCAGCCCGCACCGGACAGGTAGTCGACGACGTGATGGCGTTCGCCGGTGTAGACGAGCGACGCCATGTCGATGTCGACGCCGTGCCGGCGGAACGACTCGGACAGCTCGCGGGCCCGATCGACGTCGAAATCGATGATGCCGGGCACGAATTCGGTGGCGATCGCGCTGCCCGGCGCGCTGAGCGCGGTGATGTCGTCGAACAACCGATCTTGGGCCTGCGGCGGCAGGTAGATCAGCAGCCCCTCGGCCAGCCAGGCCGTCGGCGCCGCCGGATCGAAACCGGCCGCCTTGAGCGCGGCCGGCCAGTCCGCGCGCAGGTCGATGGGCACGGTGCGGCGCTGCGCGGTGGGCTCGGCGCCGATCTCGGCGAGCGTCGCGGTCTTGAATTCGATGACGCGCGGCTGGTCGATCTCGTAGACCACGCTGCCGGCCGGCCAGGGCAACCGGTAGGCGCGCGCGTCCAGTCCGGAGGCCAGAATCACCGCCTGACGCACCCCGGCGGCCATGGCGTCGGCGAAGTAATCGTCGAAGTACTTGGTGCGCACCGCCATTCCGTCGGAGATGGCCTGCAGGCGCTCGGGCGACATGTTGTCGATCGCGTCGAGGTCGAGCTGGCCGTCCATCATCTTGGTGAAGAAGTCCAGCCCAACGGCGCGCACTAGCGGCGCGGCGAACGGGTCATCGATCAGGCCGCGGGGGTCCTTGGTCGCCATCGCGCGGCCGGCCGCCACCATGGTCGCGGTCGCCCCCACGCTGGAGGCCAGGTCCCACTCGTCGTCGTGCGTGCGAGGCATGGGACAAACCCTACCGAGCGGATCAGTCGCGGGTCGCGGCGACGTAGTGCAGGTCGCCGAAGGCCGCCAGCTCGGTCTCCGGGAACTCAAATCCGTTGCGCGCGTACAGCTCCTTGGCGGGGTGGGCGGTCACCTGCCAACCGTGCTCGCTCAGGTAGTCGACCACGACGTTGCGCTCACCCTGGTAGAACAGGTCGGCCGCATCGAGGTCGAACCCGGCGCGGCGCCACCGCTCCGTGATGCTCTGGATCCGCTCGTTGGTGAACGCGTTCGGGTCTGGCACGTGTTCGGTCGCCAGCCGGCTGCCCGGCGCACTGAGCGCGGTGATGTGGTCGAACAGCCGGTCCTGCGCCTCCGGCGGCAGGTAGGGCAGCAACCCCTCGGCGCTCCACGCGGTCGGCTGGTCGACGTCGAAGCCGTGCTGGCGCAACGCCGCCGGCCAGTCGTCGCGCAGGTCGATGGCGACGGCGCGGCGCTCGGCGGTCGGCTCGGCGCCGAGCCCGGCCAGCGTGGTGCTCTTGAACTCGATCACCCGCGGCTGGTCCACCTCGTAGACGACGGTCCCGGCCGGCCAGGCCAGCCGGTAGGCCCGGGTGTCCAGGCCGGACGCCAAGATCACCGCCTGGCGGACACCCGCACCGGCGGCGCCGGTGAAGAAGTCGTCGAAAAACCTGGTGCGCACGGTCATCTGCTCGATCCGGGTGCGCCGGTTCAGCAGCGGGTCGTCGTCGAAGTCGAGGTCGCCGTCGATGATCCGGATGAACGGGTCCAGCCCCACGGCGCGCACCAGGGGATCGGCCCAGGGGTCGTCGAGCAGCGCGTCGGGCCCCTGGGAGGCGAGCGCACGAGACGCCGCGACCATCGTCGCGGTCGCGCCCACGCTGGACGCCAGATCCCAGCTGTCACCCTCGGTTCGTCCAGTGTTGGCAGTCATCGGCCGCGCTCCTATTCCGCGTTCTTGGTCAGGGTGCCGCTGGTGTAAAGCATCTCGCCCATCCGCATGTCGTCGTCGTCGAACGGCGGAAGACCGTTGGCGGCGAACAGGTCTCGGATGCTGGCGCTGGTCAGCTCCCAGCCTTGGGCGCCGAGGTACGGTACCGCCTCGTTGCGCTCACCGAAGTAGACCAGCCCGGCCATGTCCAGGTCGAAGCCGTGCGCGCGCCAGCGCTCGGAGATCGCGCGCATGCGCTCCTTGAGCTTGTCCTCTTCACCCGGTTCGGGGTTGGGCGCGCTTTCGGTGGCGAGCCGGCTCCCCGGTGCGCTGAGTTCGGTGATCGTGTCGAGCAGACGGTCCTGCGCCTCCGGCGGCAGGTAGCCCAGCAGGCCCTCGGCGCTCCAGGCGGACGGCCGGTCCGGGTCGAAGCCGGCGGCGCGCAGCGCGGCCGGCCAGTCGTCGCGCAGGTCGACCGCCACCACGCGGCGCTCGGCCGTGGGTTGGGCGCCGAGCTCGGCCAGTGTGCGGGTCTTGAACTCGATCACCTCGGGCTGGTCCACCTCGTACACGACGGTGCCGGCCGGCCAGGCGAGCCGGTACGCCCGGGCGTCCAGGCCCGAGGCGAGGATGACCACCTGCTCGATGCCCGCGTTGGTCGCGTTGAGGAAGAACTCGTCGAAGAACTTGGTGCGGACGGCCATGTTGTCGGCCATCCGGGACATCGCGCCGGTGGACCCCGTCGCGCCGTCGTGCACGTCGTTGAGTTCGCCGGGGTCCAGCTCGCCGCTGGCGAGCTTCGTCAGCAGGTCGACCCCGACTGCGCGGACCAGCGGTTCGGCGAACGGATCGTCGATCAGCGGCCGCTCGGCGCGGGTCGCCATCGCGCGCGCCGCGGCGACCATGGTCGCGGTCGCGCCCACGCTGGACGCCAGATCCCAGGTGTCGCCGTCATACCTCGTCGAACTCATGAACCGCCCCTCACAAAATAGTTAGTCGTCCTCAGTTAATAATTAGCCGATATAACCACCACTTTACGCCTCCCGGCGGTGCGGGCAACCGCCAGACGTCGTCGCGCGGCCACCCGCACGCCGCGACGAAGTTACGGTCGGATGTAGCGCGATCCGCCCACCGGCGTTCTAGGCTGATGCAATGACCGACCACGACCGCAAAGCCGCCCGCCGCGAGATCGCCGACGCCCTGTCCAAAGCCGTGGAGCGGCGGCACGAAATCGCCGACGCCGTCGTGGAATCCGAGAACCTGGCGGCGGCGGTCGCGGCGATCGCCGCCCTGCTGGAGACCAACGCGGCGGCCGCCGAAGCGGTGATGAGCATGTCGTTCGATCAGCTCACCATCGACTCGCGGCGCAAGATCCTCGCCGAACTCGAAGACCTCAACGCCCAGCTCAGCTTCACCCTGGGCGAGCGCCCGGCGAGTTCGGGGGACACCCTGGAGCTGCGGCCGTTCTCGGCGACCGAGGACCGCGACATCTTCGCGGTCCGCACCGAGGAGATGGGAGCGGCCGGCGACGGTTCCGGCGGCCCGGCCGGCAACCTCGACGACGAGATCAGCGCCGCCTTGCACCGCGTCGACGACGAAGAGGCCGCCTGGTTCGTGGCCGTCGACTCCGGGCAGAAGGTGGGGATGGTGTTCGGCGAGCTGGCCCACGGCGAGGTCTCCGTACGCATCTGGATCCACCCCGACCACCGCAAGCGGGGCTACGGCACCGCCGCGCTGCGCAAGTCACGCTCGGAGATGGCGTGGTGTTTCCCGGCGGTGCCGATGGTCGTCCGCGCGCCGGCGGCCAACCCGCGCTGACTCCCTATTGCAGCACCGCGGTGACGGCGATGCTGTTCTGCAGCGACTCCAGGCTGTCGCCCGGCGGAATCGTGAGCCCGGCCTCGGCGAACATGTCCGCGCGGGTGCGCGTCGACACCTGCCACCCGCGGGCGCTAAGGTAGTCGGCCGCGGGGGTGCGCTCGCCGTAATAGACCAGGTTCGACACGTCGACGTCGAACCCGTACGGCCCCCAGCGGCGCGCCATCGCCTTGGTCCGTCGTTCCAGCAGTGGCATTCCGTCGCGGTGGTATTCGGTCGCCAGCCGGCTGCCCGGGGCGCTCAGCGCGGTGATGGCGTCGAACAGCTTGTCCTGCGCCTCGGGCGGCAGGTACATCAGCAATCCCTCGGCGCTCCATGCGCTGGGCCGCGACTCGTCGAAGCCCGCCTGGCGCAGCGGCGTCAGCCAGTCGTCGCGCAGGTCGACCGCGACGGTCCGCCGGTCCGCGGTGGGCTCGGCGCCCAGCCGCGCCAGCGTGGCGGACTTGAACTCGATCACCGCCGGCTGGTCGACCTCGTAGACGACCGTCCCCGCCGGCCACGGCAGGCGGTACGGGCGTGAGTCGAGTCCGGAGGCGAGGATGACGGCCTGGCCGACGCCGGCGGCGGTCGCGTCGGTGAAGAAATCGTCGAAGAAGCGGGTGCGGGTGGCCATCATGTTGACCATCCGCTGCAGGTTGTATTCGACGTCGTGGTCGGCGTCGGGTTCCAGGCCGCCGGTCTCGTCGGTGATCTCGCCGTCGAGCACGCGGATGAAAAATTCCTTGCCCACCGCGCGGACCAGGGGGTCGGCGAACGGGTCGTCGATCAGCGCGTCGGCGCGCTTGCTGGCCAGCGCCCGGGCGGCGGCCACCCACGTCGCCGTCGCGCCCACGCTGGAGGCCAGATCCCAGGTGTCTTGGTCGGTGCGTGTCATCCTGCGCCCTTCTCGGTCAGCGTCGCCGTCACGTACTTGATGTCCCCGAAAGCGGCCGTCGAGTCCTGTGGGAAATCGAATCCGTTGTGCGCGTAGAGCTCCGGGGTGCCGTGCGCGGTGGATTCCCACCCGCGCTCCGCCAGGTAGGCCACCACGTCGTGGCGTTCGCCGGCGTACACCAGGTCCTTCCAGTCCAGGTCCAGCCCGAGCCGCCGCCAGCGCTGGCTGATGTCGCGGCCCCGCTTCTCGATGCGGTCGCGGATGTCCGGGACGTAGCCGGTGCCGATCCGGCTCCCGGCGGCGGATAGCGCGGTGATGTTGTCGAACAGGCGGTCCTGCGCGTCGGGCGGCAGGTAACCGAGCAGCCCTTCGGCGATCCACGCCGTCGGGCGCGCCGCGTCGAACCCGTGGTCGCGCAGGGCGGCTGGCCAGTCGTCGCGCAGGTCGACGCCCACCGCGCGGCGGTCGGCGGCCGGGCTCGCGCCCAGATCGGCCAGGGTGCGGGTCTTGAATTCGATGACCGTCGGTTGGTCGATCTCGAAGAGCACGGTGCCCGCCGGCCACGGCAACCGGTAGGCGCGGGTGTCAAGCCCGGACGCCAGGATGACGGCCTGACGAATACCGGCGTCGGTGGCGTCGCGGAAGAACGCGTCGAAGAACCGGGTGCGCACGGCCATGCCCTCGCTGAGCCGCCGGGCCGTGAACGCGGGGTCGTCCTCGGCGACCTCGATGTCACCGTTCATCATGCGGATGAAGGCGTCGACGCCGACGGCGGTCACCAACGGTTCGGCGTAAGGGTCGTCGAGCAGCGGGTCGGGGCCCTTGGAGGCCAGCGCCCGCCGGGCGGCCACCGCGGTGGCGGTGGCGCCGACGCTGGACGCCAGATCCCACGTGTCGCCGTCGAAACGCTGGGTGTTGGTGGTCATGGCGCCCCTATCCCAGCGTGGCGACGACGGAGACGATGTTGCGCAGTTGCGAGGTTTCGTCGTCCGGGAAGGCCAGTCCGTAGTCGGCGAAGTACTCGCGCCGCTCCCGCGTGCTCACGTGCCAGCCCAGGCCGCCGAGATAGTCCACGACGTTGCTGCGCTCGCCGTCGAAGAACAGCCCCGACAGGTCGATGTCGCACCCGATGTTGGCCCACCGCTCGTTGAACTGCTTCGCGCGCTCGCTCATCGTGCGGCCGGAGTCGCCGTGGTACTCGGTGGCCAGCTTGCTTCCCGGGGCGCTGAGCGCGGTGATGTTGTCGAACAGCCGGTCCTGCGCCTCGGGCGGCAGGTACATCAGCAGGCCCTCGGCGCTCCAGGCGCTCGGCTGGGACACGTCGAACCCCGCGGCCCGCAGGGCGGCCGGCCAGTCGTCGCGCAGGTCGATGCTGACCGTGCGCCGCTCCGCAGTGGGCGTGGCGCCCAGGCCGGCCATCGTGGTGCTTTTGAACTCCACCACTTGCGGTTGGTCCACCTCGTAGACGACGGTCCCGGCCGGCCAGCTCAGGCGGTAGGCCCGGGCGTCGAGGCCGGCGGCCAGGATCACCGACTGGCGGATCCCGTCGCGGGCGGCGTTGAGGAAGAAGTCGTCGAAGAAGCGGGTGCGCACGGCGATCGAGTCGGTTTCGAGCTGCAGGTCCTGCTCGCCGCCGTCGGGGCCGGCCTCGATGTCGTGGTCCACCAGGCGGCGGAAGAACTCCAGCCCGACTGCGCGCACCAGCGGCGCGGCGAAGGGGTCGTCGATGATGGGGTGGGGGCCCTCGCTGGCCAGCGCGCGTGCCGCGGCGACCATGGTGGCGGTCGCGCCGACGCTGGAGGCCAAGTCCCAGGTGTCTTGATCGGTGCGTGTCATGCTGCTCCTGTTTCAAATATTTAGCAAAAGCAACGAGCGACTCGTACTTTACGCCTATTCGCTTTGCATTTCCTGTGACCTTTTCGGGTGCGGCGCGGGCGCGTGGCGGCGGCCGGCGCGGGCTGCTAGACGGCCCTTGACCGGAGCCGTCCCGGTCAGCTGTTAGTCTCGTACACGGTTTGACGCGCGACGCCGTACGTCCTGGCCTGCGAGTGTTGGGCGCGTAATTGCAGGATCACACCCCGGCTGCGCAGGAGGAAGAGTGCTTTCGGCTTTCATCTCATCGCTGCGGACAGTCGATCTGAGACGGAAGATCCTCTTCACGCTTGGCATCGTCGTCCTCTACCGCGTCGGCGCCGCGCTGCCGTCGCCCGGCGTCAACTACCCCAACGTGCAGCAGTGCATCAAAGAGGCCAGCGGCGGCGCGGCCGGACAGATCTACTCGCTGATCAATCTGTTCTCCGGCGGGGCGCTGCTCAAGCTCACGGTCTTCGCGGTGGGCGTGATGCCGTACATCACCGCCAGCATCATCGTGCAGCTGCTCACGGTCGTCATCCCGCGGTTCGAGGAACTGCGCAAGGAGGGCCAGTCCGGCCAGGCCAAGATGACGCAGTACACCCGCTACCTGGCGATCGCGCTGGCCATCCTGCAGGCCACCAGCATCGTGGCCCTGGCCGCCAACGGCGGGCTGCTGCAGGGCTGCTCGCTGGACATCATCGCCGACCAGAGCATCTTCACGCTGGTCGTCATCGTCTTGGTGATGACCAGCGGCGCCGCCCTGGTCATGTGGATGGGTGAGCTGATCACCGAGCGCGGCATCGGCAACGGCATGTCGTTGCTGATCTTCGTCGGCATCGCCGCCCGCATCCCCGCCGAGGGCAAGTCCATCCTGGACAGCCGCGGCGGTGCGATCTTCGCGGCGGTGTGCGTCGCCGCGCTGCTCATCATCGTCGGCGTGGTGTTCGTCGAGCAGGGTCAGCGCCGCATCCCCGTGCAGTACGCCAAGCGCATGGTGGGCCGGCGCATGTACGGCGGGACGTCGACGTACCTGCCGCTCAAGGTGAACCAGGCCGGCGTCATCCCGGTCATTTTCGCCTCGTCGCTCATCTACATTCCGCACCTGATCACCCAGCTGATCCGCAGCGGCAGCGGCGGCGTCGGCAACAGCTGGTGGGACAAGTTCGTCGGCAGCTACCTGTCCGACCCGAGCGACCCCATCTACATCAGCATCTACTTCGGCTTGATCATCTTCTTCACGTACTTCTACGTCTCGATCACGTTCAACCCCGACGAGCGGGCCGACGAGATGAAGAAGTTCGGCGGGTTCATCCCCGGCATCCGGCCGGGGAAACCCACCGCCGACTACCTGCGTTACGTGCTGAGCCGGATCACCCTGCCGGGCTCGATCTACCTCGGCGCGATCTCGGTGTTGCCGAACCTCTTCCTGCAGATCGGCAACGGCGGAGCGGTGCAGAACTTGCCGTTCGGCGGTACCGCGGTTTTGATCATGATTGGCGTCGGCTTGGATACGGTCAAGCAGATCGAGAGTCAGCTGATGCAGCGCAACTATGAAGGGTTCCTCAAGTGAGAGTCGTTTTGCTGGGGCCTCCCGGGGCGGGCAAGGGAACGCAGGCTCAAAAGCTCTCCGAGAAGTTGGGGATCCCGCATCTGTCCACCGGTGATCTGTTCCGCAGCAACATCGAGAACGGCACCGAGTTGGGGCTGGAGGCCAAGCGTTACCTGGATGCCGGTGATTTGGTGCCCTCGGAGTTGACCAATCAGCTCGTCGCGGACCGTCTCGATGATCCCGACGTCGCCAACGGGTTCATCCTGGACGGGTATCCGCGCTCGGTGGAGCAGGCCAAGGCGTTGCACGGCATGCTCGAGCGCCGGGGTGGGGACATCGATGCGGTGTTGGAGTTTCGGGTGTCTGAGGACGAGTTGTTGCAGCGGCTCAAGGGCCGCGGGCGTGCCGATGACACCGAGGAGATCATCATCAACCGGATGAAGGTCTACCGCGACGAGACCGCGCCGCTGCTGGACTACTACCGCGACGAGCTCAAGACCGTCGACGCCGTCGGAACCATGGACGAGGTCTTCGCCCGCGCGCTGCAAGCGCTGGGCCAGTAATCGTGACGCTGGCGCGGCTGCGCAGCCGCAAAGTCGTGCCGCAGCGGAGCGCCGGTGAACTCGACGCCATGGCCGCGGCGGGCGTGGCGGTCGCGGCGGCGTTGCACGCGGTCCGCGCGGCCGCGATCGCCGGGGTGTCGACGCTGAGCCTCGACGAGATCGCCGAATCGGTGATCCGCGAGGCGGGCGCCGTCCCGTCGTTCCTGGGCTACCACGGCTACCCGGCGTCGATCTGCTCCTCGGTGAACGAGCGGGTGGTCCACGGAATCCCCTCGGCGGCCGAAACCCTGACGCCGGGCGACCTGGTGTCCATCGACTGCGGCGCGGTGCTCGACGGCTGGCACGGCGACGCCGCGATCACCTTCGGGGTGGGCGCGCTGAGCGAGGCCGACGACGTCCTGTCGCGGGCCACCAGGGAGTCGCTGGAGGCCGGCATCGCGGCGATGGTCGCCGGCAACCGCCTGACCGACGTCTCGCACGCCATCGAGACCGGCACCCGCGCGGCCGCCGAGCGCTACGGCCGGGCGTTCGGCATCGTGGAGGGTTACGGCGGCCATGGCATCGGCCGGCACATGCACATGGACCCCTTCCTGCCCAACGAGGGTGCACCCGGGCGCGGCCCGCTGCTGGCGCCGGGATCCGTGCTGGCCATCGAGCCGATGCTGACCCTGGGCACCGGCAAGACCGTGGTGCTCGACGACGAGTGGACGGTCACCACCACCGACGGCTCGCGTGCGGCACACTGGGAACACACGGTTGCGGTCACCGACTCCGGGCCGCGCATCCTGACCTTGGGCGCCGAACTGAACTGACCAGCCGTTCGACTCGTTTCAGTAGTCGGAGGTGATCGAGTGGCTCGGGTTGCCGGCACATGGAGGGCGTCTGGGGCTGCGGAAGCCGCTCTGATGAAGGCGCTGTACGACGAACACGCCGCGGTGCTGTGGCGCTACGCTTTGCGACTGACGGGGGACGCAAGCCAGTCCGAAGACGTGGTCCAGGAGACGCTGCTGCGGGCCTGGCAGCATCCCGAGGTGATCGGCGACACGGAGCGGTCGGCGCGGGCGTGGCTGTTCACGGTGGCCCGCAACATGATCATCGACGATCGGCGCAGCGCGCGCTATCGCAACGTCGTCGGCTCGACGGACGAGGCGGGCGCCCCGGAGCAGTCCACGCCGGACGAGGTCAACGCGGCCTTGGACCGGTTGCTGATCGCCGACGCCATGGTCCAGCTGTCGGTGGAGCACCGGGCCGTCATCGAACGGTCCTACTACCGCGGTTGGACCACCGCACAGATTGCTGCAGACCTCGGCATCGCCGAGGGAACGGTGAAGTCGCGACTACACTATGCCGTGCGCGCGTTGCGACTCACTCTGCAGGAACTCGGAGTCACCCGATGAGGGGCTCCGCAGACTTGGGGGTGATGGGGACATGAAGGAAATGAGGACGCCTGTGCTGGGTGTCGGTACTCCCGATGATCGCTACGCGATGTGGGACGCCGCATACGTTCTGGGCTCCTTGTCCGCGGCCGAGCGTCGGGAATTCGAGACGCACATGGCGCAGTGCCCGGCGTGCCGCGAGGCGGTCGCCGATCTGAGCGGAGTGCCTGCGCTGCTCTCGCAGCTGAGCCGCGAGGACGTGGCCGGGATCGACACCCGCGGCGCGGAGTTGCCGGAGCCGCCGGAGATGTCGCCGCAACTGTTGCCGGCGTTGCTGGCGACGGTGCGCTGGCGGCGCCGCCGCACCCGAATGGTGACCTGGGTGGCTTCCGCCGCCGCGGCCGTGGTCCTGGGGCTCGGGGTGTTCGCGGGCGTGCAGGGGTACGTCACCCAGCCGCCCCAGCACTCGCCGCAGGCCGCGTCGCAGCAGATGTCGCAGGTCGGCACCAACCTGCTGACCTCCTCGGTCGCGGTGACCAGCCAGCACTGGGGGACGTCGATCAACCTGAGTTGCGTCTGCCTGGCCCCGCTGAACGCGCATCACGACACGCTGGCGCTGGTGGTGGTGGGCCGCGACGGAAGTCAGACCCGGTTGGCCACCTGGGTGGCCGTGCCCGGTCACACGGCGACGCCCGCGGCCAGCATCTCCACCCCGGTCGACCAGATCGCCGCGGTGCAGGTGGTCGGGGCCGACAACGGGCAGGTACTGCTGCAACGCTCGCTGTGAGGTCCACCCGCCGGCGGGGGCGGTGCGGTAAGAAGGGGCGTGGCCGCCTCGAAACCGAAACCCGACCCGATCGCCGCGGCGCGCACCAACTGGGAGCGCGCGGGCTGGGGTGAGGTGTCGCAGGGCATGATGGCGGTCACCTCCGTAATGCGCGCGCACCAGATCCTGTTGGCGCGCGTCGAGACCGCGCTGCGTCCCTACGACTTGAGCTTTTCGCGGTTCGAGTTGCTGCGCCTGTTGGCGTTCAGCCGCACCGGTGCGCTGCCCATCACCAAGGCGTCCGACCGCTTGCAAGTCCACGTGACGAGCGTGACCCATGCGATCCGCCGCCTCGAGGCCGACGGCCTGGTGCAGCGGGTGCCGCACCCCACCGACGGGCGCACCACGCTGGTGCAGATCACCGAGCTGGGCCGCTCGACCGTCGAGGACGCCACCGTCACCCTCAACGAGCAGGTGTTCGCCGACATCGGCATGACCGACGCCGAAGCGCGGGGCCTGGTGTCGTCCATCGAGACGCTGCGGCGCAACGCCGGTGACTTCTGAGTTTGCGAAGGCTCAGCGCAGCGCTTCGATGACCGCGCTGAAATCGAGGTCGGCGTGCTCGGCGGCGAACTTTGCGTAGATCTCGGCGGCGTGCCGGCCCAGCGGGGCCGACGACGCGGTCGCGTTGACGGCGTCCATGGCCAGGCCCAGGTCCTTGTTCATCAGCGCGGTCGCGAAACCCGGCTTGAAGCCGTTGTTGGCGGGCGACGTCGGCACCGGCCCCGGCACGGGGCAGTTGGTGTGCACGGCCCAGCAATTGCCGGTCGCGCCGGTGATGACGTCGAACAGCGACTGCGCCGACAAGCCGAGTTTCTCGGCCAGCAGGAACGCCTCACCGATGGCGATCTGCTGCACCGCCAGCACCATGTTGTTGCACACCTTGGCAGCCTGCCCGGCCCCCGCCGCCCCGCAGTGAATGACCTTGCCCGCCATGGGCTCCAGGACGGGCCGGGCGCGTTGCAGCGCCTCCTCGTCACCGCCCACCATGAATGCGAGCGTGCCGGCCACGGCGCCCTTCACCCCGCCCGAGACCGGCGCGTCCACCTGGACCGCGCCCCGCGACTCGGCGAGCGCGTGTACCTCGCGGGCGTCGGTGACCGAGATGGTGGAGCTGTCGATGAACAGCGCGCCGGCGCGGGCGGCGGGCAGCACCTCGGCGTAGCAGCGTTTCACGATGTCACCGTTGGGCAGCATGGTGATGACCACGTCCGCCCCGGCCACCGCGTCGGCGGCGCTGTCGAGCACGGCGACGCCGTTGGCGCCGGCGGCGGCCGCCGCGGCGGGCACCGGGTCGAACCCGCGCACACCGAAGCCGGCGGTCAGCAGGTTGGTCGCCATGGGCGCGCCCATGTTGCCCAGGCCCAGGAACGCGACGGTCAACGCCTCAGTCATCTTCGACCCTCCTATGCGGTTGCTCGGAACCGTGCGGCCTCGGCCCGCCCGACGACGACCCGCATGATCTCGTTGGTGCCTTCCAGGATTCGGTGCACCCGCAGATCGCGCACGATCTTCTCCAGACCGTACTCGCGCAGGTAGCCGTAGCCGCCGTGCAACTGCAACGCCTTGTCCGCGACGTCGTAGCAGGTGTCGGTGACGTAGCGCTTGGCCATCGCGCACAGCTCGACCTTGTCGGGATCGCCGGTGTCCAGGGCGGACGCGGCCCGCCACAACATCATTCGCGACGTCTCGAGCCCGGTGGCCATGTCGGCCAGGGTGAACCGGATGGTCGGCTCGTCGATCAGGGCGGACCCGAACGCCTGGCGGTCCCGCACGTAGGCGCCGGCTTTGTCGAAGGCGGCCTGCGCGCCGCCGAGCGAGCAGGCGGCGATGTTGAGCCGGCCGCCGTTGAGGCCGTTCATCGCGATGCCGAAGCCGGCGCCCAGCCCGTCCGCGCCGCCCAGCATCGCGTCGGCGGGCACCCGGACCCCTTCGAGGATGACCTGCGCGGTGGGCTGGGCGTGCCAGCCCATCTTCTCCTCCAACGCCCCGAAACTGAGTCCCGGCGTGCCCTTTTCAACGATGAACGCCGAAATGCCGCGGGGGCCGGGCTGTTCGGTGCCGCCGGTGCGCGCCATCACCACGTAGACGTCCGAGGCGCCCGCGCCGGAGATGAACTGCTTCACCCCGTCGAGCACGTAGTCCGCGTTTTTTTCCGGGCCCTCCCGGACCGCGCGCGTGCTCAGCGCGCCGGCGTCCGACCCGACGCTGGGCTCGGTGAGGCAGTAGCTCGCGATGACGTCCATCGACGCCAACCGCGGAACCCAGCTCTTGCGCTGTTCGGGGGTGCCGAAGCTGTCGATCATCCACGCGCACATGTTGTGGATGGACAGGAACGCCGCGGTGGTGGGGTCGGCCGCCGCCAACTGCTCGAAGATCCGCACCCCGTCGAGGCGGCGCAGGCCGCTGCCGCCGACGTCCTCGTGGCAGTAGATGGCGGCCATCCCCAACTCGGCGGACTCTCGCAGCACGTCAACCGGAAAGTGTTGCGCGGCTTCCCATTCCAGGGCGTACGGGGCCAGTCGCTTGGCGGCGAACGCGGCCGCCGTCTCGGTGATGACGCGCTCGTCGTCGTTCAGGGCGAACATGGCCTTAATCCATGGTGGGGATGACGAATTCGGCACCGTCCTTGATGCCGGACGGCCACCGCGACGTCACCGTCTTGGTCTTGGTGTAGAACATGATCGACGAGGGCCCGTGCTGGTTGAGGTCGCCGAAGCCGCTGCGCTTCCAGCCGCCGAAGGTGTGATAGGCCACCGGAACCGGGATCGGCACGTTGACGCCGACCATGCCCACCTGCACGCGGGACACG
Organism: Mycobacterium sp. E1214; assembly: GCF_001666755.1. GTDB lineage: Bacteria > Actinomycetota > Actinomycetes > Mycobacteriales > Mycobacteriaceae > Mycobacterium. The sequence goes on from NZ_LZJC01000088.1 coordinate 126,172, forward strand.
AAGTCGCGGGCCGCGTCACCGTCGCGGGTGAATACCGCGACCCCGTTGCCGTATTCGTGTTCGGACGGCAGGCGCAGCGCCTCTTCGTAGTCGTGCGCGCGGACGATGCACAGTACCGGTCCGAAGATCTCGTCGGTGTAGATGGTCATGTCCGGGGTGACGTGGTCGAACAGCGTGGGCCCGATGAAGAAGCCACCCTCGAGAGAGGCGTCGCCGTAAGCCAATTCGTCGCTGGCGCGGTCGCGGCCGTCGATGACGATCTCGGCGCCGGCCTCGACGCCCTGGGCGATGTAGTCGCGCACCCGGGTCAGCGCGGCCTCGGTGACCAGCGGGCCGTAGTCGGCCTTCGGGTCCAGGCTGTGGCCCACCCGCAGGTTGTTGATCCGCTCGATCAGCCGGGCGCGCAACCGGTCCGCGGTCTGCTCACCGACGGGCACCGCGACGCTGATCGCCATGCAGCGTTCGCCGGCGCTGCCGTATCCGGCGCCGATCAGCGCGTCGACGGCCTGGTCGAGGTCCGCGTCAGGCATCACGATCATGTGGTTCTTGGCGCCGCCGAAGCACTGCGACCGCTTGCCGGTGGCGGCGGCTCCGGAGTAGATGTACTGCGCGATGTCGGAACTGCCGACGAACCCGACGGCCTGGATGTCGGGGTGGTTGAGGATGGCGTCGACGGCCTCCTTGTCGCCGTGCACCACCTGGAACACGCCCGGCGGTAGGCCCGCCTCGGTGAACAGCTCGGCCAGCCGCACCGGCACCGAGGGGTCGCGCTCGCTGGGCTTGAGCACGAAGGCGTTGCCGCACGCCAGCGCCGGCCCGGCCTTCCACAGCGGGATCATGGCGGGGAAGTTGAACGGGGTGATACCCGCGACCACGCCCAGGGGCTGGCGCAGCGAGTACACGTCGATGCCGGGGCCGGCGCCCTCGCTGTACTCGCCCTTGAGCAGGTGCGGGATGCCGAGGCAGAACTCGATCACCTCGATGCCGCGCTGGATGTCGCCCTTGGCGTCGGCCAGCGTCTTGCCGTGCTCGAGGGACAGCAGCTCGGCCAGCTCGTCGTTGTGCTTGGCCACCAGCTCGATGAACCGCATCAGCACGCGGGCGCGGCGCTGTGGATTCCATGCGGCCCAACCCTTTTGGGCCTCGACCGCCGAGGCCACCGCGGCGTCGATGTCGGCCTGGCCGGCCAGCGGCACCTGGGCCTGCACCTGCCCGGTGCTCGGGTTGAAGACGTCCGCGGTGCGGGTGGACTGGCCGGCGGTGCGCTTCCCGTCGACGAAGTGCGGGATCTGTGTGGTCATGAGGTGCCCTCGGGTGTGGTTGACGGGGTTACTTGGATATCCTAGTAACCGGTGTCGGGCGTTGGCAAGGAGGGTGACTTGTCCCGCTCAAGAGCCGTAAATACCGTTTCAGCGTGTCGGAGGAGACGGGGCAGGGCGCGGATGCAGCACGCGGCCGTGAGTCGAAATTGGCCGAGGCTGCGCGGGTACCAGCTGCCGCCGACCGGGCTGTAGGCCCCGCGTTGCGTACCGCCTATCAAAGTGCTCTTCGGGGACGGCGACAGCTCGAGGCTATCGAAATCGACATTGAAACGGCTGTAGCTAAGCAGCAGGAACTGGCTCTGGACACTGCGGCGGGTGCCGCCAATTTCTCGAGATTCCTCAATGCCAAGACAAGAGACATCAACCGACTGGTGGCCCAAACGGCGGCGGATTCTCAAGCGGGAGCATCAACGCTGCGATCGCTCGCCCCGTCTTATCAGGCCGTCGGATACGACACCTTGCCCGAGGAGCCGCCTCCGGCGCCCGTACCATTCCCTCCTTATCAACCCAAGGTCTGGGCAGCGTGTCGATTGCGAGGTCAGGATCCCGACAAAGTCGTCCGCACGTTCTATCGCGCCCCGGTTAGCGCAGGTTACCGCTCACTCCCTGGCGGCGACTCGGTTTTATTCTGTGGCAACGACAAGTATGGGTTAATGCACATCGAGAGGGAGCACGGCGACCAGTGGGATCAGATCGCCAACACGCGTTGGCCCACCGCCGGTAATTGGCGATATCTCGCCGACTACTCGATAGCTCAGACGTTGGCCAAACCAGATCGGGTGGAGTACAACCAAAACAACGACACATTCGCGCTTTATCGCAGGATTTCGAGTGCGGACGGCAGTTACGTCTTTACGACGCGTGTCGTCATTTCGGCAAGTGACGGGAAGACCGTTACAGCGTTCCCGCAGACGAAGGGATAAGTGGAGTGAGCGGAAGCGTTGAGCCATTGGATAGCTATACTGGCCGCCGCGACCTCATTGCGAAAATATTGGAACCGTATTTTCGGATTAGTGAAATGCTTCCGAGCAACCAGAGGCCGACCTCGGAAAGTGTAGAAAAATTCTGGGATAACTCACTTGTATGCAGCTGGGCGGACCAGGAAACGGGGCGCAAACGCAACCTCTCGGTCTCGTTGTACCGGACGGCCGACGGTGAACGAAGAGTGCACGAAATCCGGGAGACGATTCGACAGGAATGTCCGCCGGGGGTAGACCTGCACACACCGAATGCCGAGGCCTACGAAGTTATCGGGCCGCGGCCAGGTGAACACGTTTTCGTTCTGTATTACCTCGGGCACCTGCGCGCCGTTGTGGGCAACTGCGTCGTTCAAATAATGCCGATGGGAACCGGCGTCGACCTGAGCGATCTGGTCGATCCGGCACTCGACATCGGCCGCACGGTGGGCTGTTCAGCGTACGTAAACGACTTCATGTCGCCGGAGTTCCCGACACAGTGGCACGACCAGTTGGGCGGCTGGCGGGTGGAAGGCGAGGACCGCTGACGCCGGACGGGCTAGCCTGGGGTCCCTATGGACACCATCGAGGCCGACTACCTGGTGGTCGGGGCCGGCGCCATGAGCATGGCGTTCGTCGACACGCTGGTGACCGAGACGCGGGCCCGCGTGGTGGTGGTCGACCGCAACCACCAGCCCGGGGGGCACTGGACCACCGCCTACCCGTTCGTCCGGCTGCACCAGCCGTCGGCCTTCTACGGTGTCAACTCGCTGCGGTTGGGAACCGACACGATCGACCAATCCGGCTGGAACGAAGGGCTTTACGAGCTGGCCAGCGCCGCTGAGGTGTGCGCCTACTACGACCACGTGATGCGCAGGCAGCTGCTGCCCACCGGGCGGGTCAGCTACTTCCCGATGAGCGAGTATCACGGCGACGGCCGCTTCACCACGTTGGGCGGCGCCGAGTACGCCGTCACCGTGACGCGCCGCGTGGTCGACGGTGGCTACATGCGGGTGACGGTCCCGTCGATGCGGCCGCCGCCCTACCCGGTGGCACCCGGCGTCGAGTGCGTCCCGCCCAACGCGTTGCCCTCGCGGGCGGCCCACCAGCGCTTCGTCGTTGTCGGCGCCGGCAAGACCGGCATCGACGCGTGCCTGTGGTTGCTCGGCCACGGTGTCGCACCCGAGCGGCTGACCTGGATCATGCCGCGCGACTCCTGGCTGCTGGACCGCGCGACCATGCAGCCCGGCGCGGCGTTCGCCGCCACGATCAAGGCCGGGTTCATCGCTCAGCTGCGCGCCATCCGGGACGCCACGTCACCCGAGGACCTGTTCGACCGCCTCGAGAACGCCGGGTCGCTGCTGCGGATCGACCCGCGCGTGCGGCCCACCATGTACCGTTGCGCCACCGTCACGCGGGCCGAGCTGGAGCAGCTGCGCCGCATCGACGACGTCGTGCGCCTCGGCCACCTGCGGCGCATCGAACCCGACCGGATGGTCCTCGATGGCGGCGAGATCCGCGTGCCCGGGCCCGCCCTCTATGTCGACTGCACCGCCGACGGCGCCGAAAAACGGCCCGCCACGCCAATTTTCGACGACAAACGGATCACGCTGCAAAGCGTGCGCGGCTGCCAGCAGATCTTCAGCTCCGCGCTCATCGCGCACGTCGAGGCGGCCTACGCCGACGACGCGACCCGCAACGCGCTGTGCGTGCCGTTACCGCACCCCGACACTGACCTCGACTGGATACGCCTCGCGCGGGCCGACTACGGCAACCAGCTGCGCTGGTTCGGCGACCCCGAGCTGAGCGCATGGCTGGCGACCGTCCGCCTGGACCTCTTCGGCCACCTCGTGGGCCAGCTGCTGCCGCCCGCGTCGGCCAAGCCGCGGGTGCGCGACCGAATCCTGGGGGTGGCCACGTCGGTACTGTCGGCCACCGCCGCGAAGCTCGACGAGCTGTTGGTCGACCAGGCTTCGCTCGCCGCACCCTGAGCCGGGTGTAACCCGAGCCGCTATTGATCGGGTGAAGGAGGCACGTGGCGGCACAAGGCGACCCCATCGACCCGCGACCCCTGCGCGCGGTGCCCGACTCTGGCTTTGCGGGCTACCCCGACTGGGAAGCGGTCTACCAGGACAACGCGACCTGGGTCTATCGCACGCTGTTCGCGCGGGTGGGCAACCGTGCCGACGCGGAGGATCTCACCGCGGAGGTGTTCCTGGCCGCCCTGCGGCCCCTGCGGTTGACCGCCAGCGTCGCCGAGGTGCGGGCCTACCTGCGGGCGACGGCGCGCACGGTACTGGCGGCGCATTGGCGGGAGACCCTGGGCCGCGAGATAACCTCCATCGAGGACATCGAACAACCGCCCGAGAGCGAGGACGCGATCAGCACCGCGCCGCAGCGTGTCGCCGAGGTGCTGGACACCCTGCCCGACCGGTACCGAAGAATCTTGGAACTGCGCTTCCTGCAAGGAGTTTCGATCAAGGAGTCGGCCGTGCAGCTCGGCATCAGCGTCGCCAACGCCAAAGTGCTGCAACACCGCGCGCTGCGGCTGGCGGCCCAAGTCAACGAGAGGGACCGGCCATGAACGCGCGGGGGCTGCGGCGCTACGTCGACGATCTGCTGCGGGGTCGGCGGCCCAAACCCTTTGCGCCCGACGACTTCGAGGCGGCGCAGCTCCGTACGGCGATCGAGCTGCGCGCCGCGGGCAGGGGTGTCGACGGCCCGGATCCCGCCTTCGTCGACGACCTGCACCGCCGGCTGGCCGAACAGATGTCGAGTGCACCGGCGGGGCCCGCGCCGCGCCCGAGCAGCACCCGGCGCCAGGTCATCGTCGGCACCTCGGCCGCCGCGGCGGCGGCGGTCACCGCGGTCTCCGTGGACCGCGCGGTGATCGGCACCGGCGCCGGGGGTCCCGCCGTCGCGGCCGAACTGACGCCCAACGCCGGTAGCTGGCAGCGCGTCGCCGCCAGCCACGAGGTGCCTGACGCGACGATGCGTCCCTTCGACCTCGGTACCGTCACCGGGTTCGTCCGGCGCGTCGACGGCAGGCCCCAGGCCGTCTCCGGGGTGTGCACACACCAGGGTTGCCGCCTGTGGTTCGACGCGCCCGACGACACGCTGCGCTGCCCCTGTCACTCGACGTCGTTCGCGCCGACCGGTGAGGTGCGCACCCACCAGCTGCCGATCGCACCAAACCCGTTGCCCACGTTGATGGTTCGTGAGTCCAACGGCGTCATCGAGGTGTTCGCGCCGAAGGTGTAACCCTCGGGCCTATCCCTAGGCATGAGAATCGCCAAACCTGGAACAGCCCTCGCCGCGGTCGCGGTAGCGCCCCTGCTGCTCGCGGGGTGCTCGGCGTCGCGTCCGGCGCCGGCCGCCGACGTGCCGAAAACAACCCCGTCGGTGTCGGTCACCGCGCCGCCGGTGCGTGGCGATCAGGTCACCATCGACAACTTCGCGTTCGCGCCAGAGACGGTGACCGTCAAGGCGGGCGCCACCGTCACCTGGACCAACCGCGACGAGGAACCGCACACCGTGGCCGCCAGCGACGGCACCTTCCACTCGCCCGGCATGGGAACCGGCGCGACGTTCACCCACACCTTCAGCAGCGCAGGCACTTTCGACTACGTCTGTTCGATCCACCCGATGATGCACGGCTCCGTGGTGGTGACGCCGTGATGCCAATGAGCCGCCGCCAATTGCTGCGGCACACCGCCTGGTTCGGCGCCGCCGTCGGTTTCGCGGTCACCGGGGGCGAAGTCATCTCCCATGTCGCCGGGGCGGCCGCGGCCGGGCACGCGGATCAGCGACCGGCCCTGCGCTTCGCGCAGGTCAGCGACAGCCACATCGGGTTCACCGGCGCACCGAACCCCGACGTCTCCGGGACCTTCAGCCACGCGATCGACCGGATCAACACTCTCGGCTACACACCGGATTTCGTCATCCACACCGGCGACCTGACCCACCTGTCCAGCCCCGCGCAGTTCGACCAGGTGAAGCAGATGATGAGCTCCTTGAAGACGCCGCACGTGTTCACCGTGCCGGGCGAACACGACTCCGTCGACGACGCGGGGCAGAAGTACCGCGCCGCATTCGGTGCCGGGTCGACCGGTGACGGCTGGTACAGCTTCGACATCGCGGGCGTGCACGTGATCGCCCTGGTCAACACGTTGAATATGCGCAAGCTAGGCCACCTGGGCGCCGATCAACTGGAATTCGTGCGCAAGGACGTCGCGCGGTTGTCCAGCGATACCCCGATCATCGTGTTCAGTCACATCCCGCTGTTCGCGATGTATCCCGAGTGGGGCTGGGGGACCGACGACGCCACCCAGGCGTTGAGCTACCTGCGCCGGTTCTCCTCGGTTACCTGCCTCAACGGCCATGTGCACCAACTCTTCTCGAAAACCGAGGGCAACGTGACGTTCTACAGCGGGACGACGACGGCCTACCCGTTGCCCCACCCGGGTGACGGTCCAGCGCCCAAGCCGGTGACGTTGCCGGCCGGCCGGCTGCGCGACGCGCTGGGCGTTCGCGAGGTCAGCTACACCAGCGGCGAGACCGTGCTGGCGCTGAAAGAACGGCCGCTGCAATGACGCCGGCGACCGCCCTGATCCGGTGCGGCTACGCCGCGTCGCTGGCGGCGGCCGCGTACAGCCACGCCTACTTGTACGTCCACGGCTACCAGCACGTCCCACACGTCGGAGCCGGATTCCTGGTGCAGGCCAGCCTGTCGTTCGCACTCGCGCTGTCGATCCTGCTGGGTGGCCCAGCGTGGCTGGGCTGGGCCGGCGCGGCGGTCGCCGGCGCCTCCCTGGCCGCCTTCGTTGCCTCGAGAACCGTTGGGCTGCTCGGCTTCTCCGAGCACGGCTGGGAACCGGCGCCGCACGCGGCGCTCAGCGTGGCCGCGGAGGCCGGCACCGTCGCGCTGTGGGCCGCCGTCCTTGTCGCGCGCCGCCGTCGAAGCGCGGCCTAGGCGGGATCCGGGACGTCGGGAGCCCCGCGTTCGGCAACGACCTGGGCGCTGCTGGTGTCCAGCGGCTCGTCGGAGCTCGAGGCGACGGGGGCCGCCCACTTGCGCCGCAACCGGCGTTTCAAGGACATCGCCGGCTTCTCGATCAAGTACCAGCTCAGGGCGGCCACGGGCAACACCGCCGCCACCGAGACGAGAAAAAACAACGCCGGGTGCAGGCGCGCGACACCGCACACGGCGAGCAACTGCTGGACGGGGAAGGCGTAGATGTACAGGCCGTAGGACAGATCCGTGCGCAACCGCAACCGCGGGTTGTGGATCAGCGAGGCGGACACGATGACGGCGTAGGCCAGCGGCAGGGCGCCGACCACCCGGTAGTCCGGCAACTGACCGGCCGCCAGCACGATCACCACGCAGACCGCGACCAAGGACCACCGCGCCGGGATCACGTCCCGCCACTGGTACATGATGGCCCCCGAGGCGAACATGATCGCCGAGCGCACCGCCAGCTGGGGAATTGTCCACGTGCCGGGGAAAGTCAGCGGCGGGAGCAGCAACGCGCCGACCACGCCCACCGCCAGGATGGCGGGCGAAATCCAGCGCTTGTCCGCCAGTCCCGCGACGCCGATGGCGGCGACGACCAAGTAGCACAGCAACTCCCAGATCAGCGACCACATCGAGCCGTTCCACGCGGGTCCGCCGGGGACGTGGCTCAGCGTTCCGCTGATACCGGGCTGCAGGTAGGCGACCGCGGCGTTCTTCAGGACGTAGGAGATCGGCCCGCCGGAGGCGAGCAGCTTGCTGACCGAGCCGCCTTCGATCGCCACGCTGAGCGGCGCGAAGACGAAGGCGGTGAGGACCAGGCAGATGTAGAAACCGGGCAGGATGCGCAGGGCCCGGGCGGTCAGGTAGTCGCGCACGCGCGGATCGCACAGCCAGCTGCGGGTGATGAGGAAGCCGGAGATGGCGAAGAATCCGTCGACGCCGACCGAGAAGAAGAGCTCCAAGATCGGTTTCGGCACCTGGTGGCCGGTGGCGGGCCACGAGTGGAACAGCATCACCTCGGCGGCGAGCGCCAACCGAAACGCGTTGAACGCGTTGTTCCGTGGATCGAAAACCTGCTCAAGCTTCATTCAGCCTCCGCCCCGTCCGGCACCCCCGTGCTCCCGCGTCATGCTATCGGGTACGGGCCGCTGCGCGGGGCGGCTTGATCAGGTGGCGTCCACCAATTCAGGTGGCGCCCGTAACTTCCGGCGGGCGCGCCACCGCAGGCGGGTCCTGGGTGCTCAGCGGGTGACCCTTGAAACGCTTCTTCAACGACCTGGCGGGCTTCTCGACGAGGAACCAGCTCGCCGCGGCCAGCGGTGCCGTCACCGCCGCCACCACGCCGCTGAACAGCAACGGGCTCAGGGCGACCAACCCGCAGACGGCCAGGATTTGCTGGACCGGGTAGGCGTAGATGTACATGCCGTAGGACAAATCGGTACGCAGCCACAGTCGCCGGTTGCGCACCAGCGATCCAGAGACCACGACGGCGTAGGCGAGGGGGAGGGCGCCGACCACGCGGTAGTCGGGCAGCTGGCCGGCGGCGACGACGATGACCACGCTCACCGCCACCAGCCACCAGCGCGCGGGGATCACGTCGCGCCACTGATACAGCAGCGCCCCGGCCGCGAACATGACGGCCGAGCGGCACGCCAGGAAGAACAGCGCCGTCCGCACGTCCCCCTCCTGGTGGTGCAGCACGTCGGGGAACTTGATGCCCGGCAGCGTCGCCGCCCCGAGCGCCGCCGCGACCATGATCGCCGGGGACACCCAGCGGCGGTTGGCGAGCCCGGCCACCCCGATCAGCGCGACGACCAGGTAGCACATGACTTCCCAGATCAGCGACCACAGCGACGCGTTCCAGATTCCCGCGTTGGGGATACCGTGCGGCGTGCCACCGACATCGGGCTTGAGCCAGGCGACCGCGGCGTTCTCCGCGACGTATTCGAGCGGCGCCCCGGATAGGACGAGCTTGAGAGCGGAGCCGCCCTGGATCGCGACGCTGAGCGGCGCGAAGACGAAGGCGGTGACGATCATGCAGACGTAGAAGCCCGGCAGGATGCGCAGGGCGCGGGCGGCCAGGTATTCCCGCAGGCGCGGGTTGCTCAGCCAGCTCGCGGTGATCAGGAAACCGGAGATCGCGAAGAAGCCGTCCACCCCGCCGCACAGCAGCAGTTGCAACACCGTCCGCACATTCGGGAGGTGGCCGTGAATAGGGTAGGTGTGCCAGAAGACAACCTCGCCGGCCAGGGCAAGCCGCCACGCGTTCAACGCATTGTTGCGCGGATCGAACACCTGCCCGAGCTTCATCGCCTCCCCCGTCAGTGCGCAGGGCTCGTTATCGGCGTCATCTTATAGTCACCGTGAGCCAAAGAGGGCGAGTTTACGGTAACCGAGCGATCGTCGAGGCGTAAATAGCCGGAGTGGACCCCTCGCCCGTCGTTTCGCGCCGCGCGTTCGCTGTCGCGGAGGCGGCACCGGCCCCAACCGTTGCGGGATCGCGTCTTTCAGGCGCGCAGGCCGTCGATGAAGGCCCGGGTGTCCTCCCAGCTGGGAAGCAGCCCCGAGGACCGCACGTCGTCGAAACTCGGTGCCGCCGCGTCGCGCTCCGACAACGTCGGCGGTGCGCCGTCGACCAGCGGCCACTCGATCGCCAGCGCCGGGTCGGTGGCGCGGATGGTGTGCTCGCGACCCGGGTTGTATTCCGCCGAGCACAAATAGACGACTGTTGAATTGTCTTGCAGGGCAAGGAAGCCGTGCGCCAGGCCCTCGGACAGGTAAATCGTCCTGCGGTCGGTGTCGTCGAGCAGCACCGAGTCCCACTGACCGAACGTCGGTGAGCCCTCGCGGATGTCGACCACCACGTCGAACACCGACCCGCTCACGCAGGTCACGTATTTGGCTTGGCTGGGTGGCAGCTGTGCGAAATGCAGGCCGCGCAGCACGCCCGCCGACGACACCGAGCAATTGGCCTGCTTGACGTCCAGGCTGTGGCCGGCGAACGAGCTGAAACCCTTGTCGGTGAGCCACTCGAAGAACTGCCCGCGCGAATCGCCGTGGATGGTCGGGGTGATCTCCCAGGCGCCGGGGACCTTCAATTCGCGTGCTTTCACGTCACTGGCCCCGCTGCGCGTAACGGGCCTCGGCGGCGTCCTTCAACGGCCGCCACCACGATTCGTTGGCGCGGTACCAGTCGATGGTGGCATCCAGCCCCTCCTCAAAGTCGGTATGCTTTGGTGCCCAACATAATTCGTCGTAGAGCGTGGACGGGTCGATGGCGTAACGCAGATCGTGGCCGACGCGGTCCGTGACGTGGTCGAAATCGTCGGGCTCGCGGCCCATCTTCTTCAGCAGCGTGCGCAGCACGGTCAGGTTGTCGCGCTCGCCCTCGGAACTGATCAGGTAGGTCCGGCCGATCTCGCCCTTCTCCAGGATGCGGCGCACGGCGCTGTTGTGGTCGTCGACGTGAATCCAGTCGCGCACGTTGGCCCCGCTGCCGTACAGCTTGGGACGCCGGCCGGTGAGCACGTTGGTGATCTGGCGCGGGATGAACTTCTCGACGTGCTGGTAGGGCCCGTAATTGTTCGAGCAGTTCGACAGGGTGGCGCGCACGCCATAGGACCGCACCCAGGCCCGCACCAGCATGTCGGCGGCGGCCTTAGTCGCCGAATACGGGCTCGAGGGGTTGTAGGGCGTCGCCTCGGTGAACCGCTTGGGGTCGTCGAGTTCCAGGTCGCCGTAGACCTCGTCGGTCGAAATGTGGTGCAGCCGAACGCCGTGGCGCCGCACCGCCTCCAGGATGGTGAACGTGCCGACGACGTTGGTATGCAGGAACGGCGCCGGATCGTCCAGGGCGTTGTCGACGTGGCTCTCCGCCGCGAAGTGCACGACGGCGTCGGAATCGGCGACCAGCTTGGACACCAGCTCGGCGTCGCTGATGTCGCCCACCACCAGCTCGATGGCGTCATCGACGTCGGCCAGCGACTCGCGCCGGCCCGCGTAGGTCAGCGCGTCGAGCACCGTCACGGAATCCTCGGGGTGTTCGCGGACGGTGCTGTGCACGAAATTGGCGCCGATGAAGCCCGCGCCGCCGGTGACCAGAAGCCGCATGGGTGAAACCCTAACCGAGCGGGTCGGTCAGGCGTGGGGGGTTAACCCGAGCGGTCCCGCCAATTCACCCAACCCCGCCAGCATGGCCTGCTCGTCGCCGGCGCCCAACACCTGGATCGCCACGTGATCGGCGCCCGCCTCCAGGTGTTCGTTCAGCCGCCGCGCGATCTCCTCGGGGGTGCCGTAGGCCACCACCGCGTCGATCAGCCGGTCGCTGCCGGGCTTGCGCACGTCGGCCTCGGTGAATCCCAGGCGCAGCCAGTTGTGCACGTAATTGCTCAGCCCGAGATAGAAGTCCACGGTCTTGCGGCCGATCGCGCGCGCCTCATCGGCGTCGGTGGTCAGGACAACCTTGTGCTCCGGCGCCAAAAACACTGTCCCGCCCAGCAACTCGCGCGCCTTGGCGGTGTGTTCGGGCGTGGTCAGGTACGGGTGCGCGCCCGCGCTGCGCTCGGCCGCCAGGCGCAGCACCCGCGGCCCCAGCGCGGCGAGGACCCGGCGGCTCGTCGGCACCACCGCAGCGTCGAGCGCGTCGAGGTAGTTGACCAGCGCGTCGTAGGGCTTGACGTACTCCTGCGTGTGCTCGGGGTGGCCCACGCCGACGCCCAGCACGAACCTGCCCGGATGGGCGGCCTCGATACGCTGGAAGGACGCGGCGACGGTCGGCGCCGGCGCGTTCCAGACGTTGACGATCCCGGTGGCCAGCTGCAGCGACGTCGTCTGCGCCAGGGCGGGTTCCACCCACGCCAGCTCGGCGTCCGGCGAGGCGCCGGCCCAGGCGGCCCCGTAGCCCAGCGCCTCGATGCCCGCGGCCAGTTCCGGGGTCAGCGATCGGTTGGGCAGCCACACGCCATAACGGCCCAGCTCCGGCTTCAGCCCCGCTACCTCGGTCATCGGCGTCCCTCCCCGTCCGTTCGGCTCAGCGCTGCGTCAGCCCGAGCGGCCCCGCCAGCTCGGTCAGGGCCGGCACCAGGTTGTCATCTTTCGTCAACACCTGCACGGGCACGTGGTCGGCGCCGGCCGTGAGGTGCTCGGTCAGCCGCGCCGCGATCGCGTCGGGCGTGCCGTAGGCGACCACCGCGTCGACCAGGCGATCGCTGCCCGGTCGGGTGACCTCATCCTCGGAGAAGCCGAGCCGCTTCCAGCTGTTGCGGTAATTGGCCAGGTTGAAATACACGTCGAGGGCTTTGCGGCCCACCGCGCGGGCCTTCTCCGCGTCCGTGGTGAGCACCACCTTGTGCTCCGGCGCCAGGAAGGCGTCCGCGCCGATCAACTCGCGGGCCCGCGCGGTGTGCTCCGGCGTGGTCAGGTATGGGTGCGCGCCGGCCGCGCGCTGCGCGGACAGCGTCAGCACCCGCGGCCCCAGCGCGGCCACCACCCGGCGGTGCGGGGGGACGCCGTGCGCGTCGAGCTGGTCCAGGTAGTCGGTCAGCGCGTCGTAGGGCTTCCGGTACTCGGTGTGGGCCTCGGGATGCCCCACCCCGATGCCGAGCAGGAAGCGGCCCGGATATGCCCGGTCGATGCGGTGGAACGACTCGGCCACCGGCGCCGCGGGCGCGGTCCAGATGTTGACGATGCCGGTGGCCACCTGCAGGGTGCTCGTCGCCGCCAGCAGCGGCTCCACCCAGGCCAGCTCGGCGGGCGGCGACCCGCCCACCCAGACGGCCCCGTATCCCAGGGACTCGATCGCCTGCGCCTGTTCGGGCGAGACGCCGCGCCCGAACACGCCGAATCGGCCGAGATCTGGCTTGCTGGTCTGAGCATCGGTCATGGTCGTTCCCAACCGCGGCCCCACGACTGCTATTCCGGCTGCTCGACGTCCACCGCGGGGGGCAGCTCCAGGGGGAGCAAGACGATGAACCGAGTGTCGCCCGGCTCGGATTCCACCCGCAGGTCCCCGCGGTGCTTCTTCACGACGATGTTCCAGGCCAGATCGAGGCCCAGCCCGGTGCCCTCGCCGAACGGTTTGGTGGTGAAGAACGGCTCGAAGATGTGTTCGCGCACGCCGTCCGGGATGCCGGGGCCGGTGTCGCAGATCTCGACGCGGGCCATGTTTTCGCCCTCCCGGCAGGTGCGGATGGTCAGCGTGCCGCCGGTGTCGCGCATCGCGGCGACGGCGTTGTCGATGATGTTGGTCCACACCTGGTTGAGGTCACCCGGGTAGCAGGGGATCTCGGGAAGCGACTTGTCCAGTTCCTTCACCACGGTGATGTTGGCGCCCGGTCCGAGCCGGTCGGCGAACATCGACAGCGTGCTGCGCAGCAACTCGTGCACGTTGGCCACCTGGAACGGCGCCCGGTCCATCTGCGAATACTGCTTGGCGTCGGCGACCAGCGCCGAAATGCGTTTGCTCGCCTCGAGAACCTGATTCATCAGCAGCTCGCTCTCGATGGTGTAGTTGATCCATCGGATCGCCTCCTCCAACGATGTGGACGCGAGTTCCTCGCTGACCGTGGAAATCCGCTCCAACCACGCGGTGTCGATGCCGCCTTCGACGAAGGTCGGCGCGATGTCCCAGCCGCCCTCGATGCCGTGGTCTTCCAGCCACTCGCCGACGGCATCCTCGCGATCGGCGGTCTCCAGGGCGCTCAGGTGCTCCGAGGCCGACTTCGCAACCTGCTCGGCGACCCCCTGCTGCAGGCGGACCAGCGCGCTGAGCGCTTCGGGGCTGACGGTGCCGTCGGCGAGCTTCGCCAGCTTGCCCCGCATCCCCGCGACCCGGCCGCGCAGATCGGCCGCCGCCCGGGCGATGGCCGCCGCGGGGTTGTTCAGCTGATGAGTCAGGCCGGCCGACAACCGTCCCAGCGCCAGCAGCTTCTCCCGGTTGTCGATAATGCGCCGGGTCCGGTCGGTGCCCACCGCGATGCCGTCGAGCAGGTGCACGGCCATCGGGAACTGGTCGCGCATGAACTGGGCGAACACCGGCGCGTCCATGACGAAGAACCGCGACGGTTTCGTCACGTGCACCGAGGCGTCGTAGCTCTTCTGGTTGCCACCGGTGAACGCCCGCCAGGCGCCGGCGTACACGCCGCGCTGCGAGGTGCGGTTGGTCTCGATGTCCTGGCCGCCGGAGAGCTTAGACATCGTCAGCTCGCCCTCGATCAGGACGTAGAAGCAGGTCGCGGGTTCACCCTCGACGCAGATCGGCCCTGGCTCGTAGTTCGCGATGTGCCCGCTGCTGCACAGCGTCGCCAGCTGCTCGTCGTTGAGCGCCTCGAACAGGAAGAGGGTGCGCAGCTCGTCGGGCTGGCAGGGCGTCTTCGTGGTCACGATTCCGCCAGGTAGCGGTGCACCAGCATCACGGCCATCGATCCCTCGCCGACCGCCGCCGCCACCCGCTTGGCGGATTCGGCGCGCACGTCGCCGGTGGCGAACACCCCCGGCACGCTGGTCTCCAGGTGGTGCGGCGGGCGGTCCAGCGTCCAGCCGCACACGTTGCGCAGGTCCGGGCCGGTCAGGATGAAGCCGTGGTCGTCGCGGGCCAGCACGCCGTCGAGCCAGTCGGTGCGGGGCGCGGCGCCGATGAAGATGAACATGCGGGCGCAGGCGACCTCCTCCCGCTCACCGGTGCGGTTGTTGACCAGGGTCAGCTTCTCCAGGTGGTCATCGCCGCTGGCCCGCTGCACCTCGGTGCAGGTGCGCACGGTGATCTTCGGGTTCTGCTCGATCTGCTGGATCAGGTAGTAAGACATCGACGCTTCCAACGACGGGGCCCGGACCACGATGGTCACCGACTTGGCGTGCCGCGACAGGTACATGGCGGCCTGGCCGGCCGAGTTGGCCCCGCCGACCACGTACACCTCCTCGTCCTGGCATTCCGCCGCCACCGAGACGGCCGCGCCGTAGTAGACGCCGCAACCGGTCAGCTCGGTGCAGCCCTCGGCGTCGAGGTTCCGGTAGGCGACGCCGGTGGCCAGGATGACCGCGTGCGCGTCGATGGAGCCGCCGTCGGCGAACCGCACGGTGCGTTTCGGGCCGTTCACCTCGAGCGCGACGGCCTTGCGGGCGGTGATCAGTTCGGCGCCGAACTTCTCGGCCTGCCGGCGCGCGCGGTCGGCCAGCTGCCCGCCCGACACCCCGTCGGGGAACCCGAGATAATTCTCGATGCGTGAGCTCTGGCCGGCCTGGCCGCCCGTCGCGGTGCGCTCGATGAGCACGGTGCGCAGCCCCTCGGACGCGCCGTACACCGCGGCGGCCAGGCCGGCCGGCCCGCCGCCGATGACGATCAGGTCGTAGAACTCCTGCGATGGCGTGGTGGTCAGGCCCAGGGTGTCGGCGAGCTCGGCGTCACTCGGCTCGATCAGGGGTTTGCCGCGCTCGGTGATGACGACCGGCAGCCGCCGCCCGTCCTCCCCGGCCGCGCTGAGCAGCCGCTCGCCGGCCGGCTCGTCGGCCATGAACCAGGTGTAGTAGAGGCCGTTGCGGGCCAGGAAGTCGCGCACCTGCCACGACCGCGCCGACCAGCGGTGGCCGATCACCTTGGTGTGCGGGATGGGGTGCTCGGGCGCCGCCCGCCACGCGTCGAGCAGCGCGTCGATGACGGGGTAGAACTTCTCCTCCGGCGGGTCCCACGGCTTGAGCAGGTAGTGGTCCAGGTCGACGACGTTGATCGCGTCGATGGCCGCATGCGTGTCGGCGTAGGCGGTGAGCAGCACCCGCCGCGCGGCCGGGTACAGGTCCATGGCCTGCTCGAGAAACTCGATGCCGCTCATCTGCGGCATCCGGTAATCGGCGATCAGCATCGCGACCGTCTCGCCGCGCAGCTTGAGCTCCTTGAGGGTGCCCAGGGCGTCGGGGCCCGACTCGGCGCGCACGATTCGGTGGTTCTCGCCGTAGTGGCGGCGCAGGTCTCGCGCGACGGCCCGCGACACCGACGGATCGTCGTCGACGGTGAGCATCACGGGCTTGCGCTGGGCGATGGGTGAGCCGGCGGTTGCTGGGGAGGTGGGCGTGGTCATCGGCGTTAAGTATGCGCTTGTCAGCGGCGGTGCGGGAGGTTCGGCGGGTAGGCTCGGAGTCATCCCGCAGCGATTTTGGCCAGCACGAACAACCAGGTATTGTGGAACAACGGTGCGGCATCCGCGCCGGCTTTTTGGTGTGCCAAGTCCCGAGGAATTTCCTGTCACCGGCTCACGTTTTAAGTCGGTGCTGCGTGTTGCGCCGCGCAAGGCCGCAGCCGTGAACGAGACGAAACACTAGAAGACACCTAAAAGACGAGGACGCTGAAGAAGTTATGGCCAAGAAGGACGGCGCCATCGAGGTCGAGGGCCGCGTGGTCGAGCCCCTGCCCAATGCGATGTTCCGCATTGAGCTGGAGAACGGCCACAAGGTGCTCGCCCACATCAGCGGCAAGATGCGGCAGCACTACATCCGCATCCTGCCCGAGGACCGGGTGGTGGTGGAGCTTTCTCCCTACGACCTGTCCCGCGGCCGCATCGTGTACCGCTACAAGTAAGCCAGCGCAGAGCCCCGACAAACCGACAGACAAGAACAGGATCGAACAGCCGTGAAGGTGAACCCCAGCGTCAAGCCAATCTGTGACAAGTGCAGGGTGATCCGTCGGCACGGGCGGGTCATGGTGATCTGCTCTGATCCGCGCCACAAGCAGCGCCAGGGCTAGTGGCGATCGCCAGCGCGGCGTAGCCGGGCGCAGCGGGTCGCCACGATCCATCGAGGCGATCGCCAGCGCGGCGTAGCCGGGCGCAGCGGGTCGCCACGATCCATCGCGCGAGCACAACTGAATGCAGACCTCCCAGCACCACTGAGCGAATACGTCGCTCAGCCACGCCCGGACGGAGGCCGGGCCCCGAAACTTCGGGAACGGGCTGGGAAAAGACCTCCGCCGAGAAAAAGAGGAAACGCCACCTATGGCACGACTAGTCGGCGTCGATCTGCCGCGCGATAAGCGGATGGAGATCGCCCTGACCTACATTTTCGGTGTCGGCCGCACGCGGTCGAACGAGATCCTCGCGGCCACCGGCATCGACCGGGACCTGCGGACCAGGGACCTCACCGATGACCAGCTGACCCAACTGCGCGACTACATCGAAGCCAACATCAAGGTGGAGGGTGACCTGCGCCGCGAGGTGCAGGCCGACATCCGGCGCAAGATCGAGATCGGCTGCTACCAGGGCCTGCGGCACCGCCGCGGCCTGCCGGTGCGCGGCCAGCGAACCAAGACCAACGCGCGGACCCGCAAGGGCCCCAAGCGCACCATCGCCGGCAAGAAGAAGGCCAGGTAACCCCCCATGCCCCCAGCCAAGAAGGCAGCCGCGTCGGGCCCCAAGAAGGGACAGAAGACTCGTCGCCGGGAAAAGAAGAACATCCCGCACGGCGCCGCGCACATCAAGAGCACGTTCAACAACACGATCGTGACCATCACCGACCCGCAGGGCAACGTCATCGCCTGGGCGTCGTCGGGCCACGTCGGCTTCAAGGGCTCGCGCAAGTCGACCCCGTTCGCCGCCCAGCTGGCCGCGGAGAACGCCGCCCGCAAGGCCCAAGAGCACGGCGTCAAGAAGGTCGACGTGTTCGTCAAGGGCCCGGGCTCGGGCCGCGAGACCGCGATCCGGTCGCTGCAGGCCGCCGGCCTCGAGGTCGGCGCCATCTCCGATGTCACCCCCCAGCCGCACAACGGCTGCCGTCCGCCCAAGCGGAGAAGGGTCTAGGGAAATAGATCATGGCTCGTTACACCGGACCCATCACCCGCAAGTCGCGCCGGCTGCGCACCGACCTCGTCGGTGGTGACCAGGCCTTCGAGAAGCGCCCCTACCCGCCCGGCCAGCACGGCCGCGCGCGGATCAAGGAGAGCGAATACCTGCTGCAGCTGCAGGAGAAGCAGAAGGCCCGCTTCACCTACGGCGTCATGGAAAAGCAATTCCGCCGCTACTACGAAGAGGCCGTGCGCCACTCCGGCAAGACCGGCGAGAACCTCCTGCAGATCCTGGAGAGCCGGCTGGACAATGTCGTGTACCGGGCGGGCCTCGCCCGCACCCGCCGGATGGCCCGCCAGCTGGTCAGCCACGGTCACTTCAGCGTCAACGGCGTGCACGTCAACGTCCCGAGCTACCGGGTGTCGCAGTACGACATCATCGACGTGCGCGAGGGCTCGCTGAACACCGTGCCGTTCCAGATCGCGCGGGAGACCGCGGGCGACCGTCCCATCCCGAGCTGGCTGCAGGTCGTGGGGGAGCGCCAGCGGATCCTGATCCACCAGCTGCCCGAGCGCGCGCAGATCGACGTGCCGCTCACCGAGCAGCTGATCGTCGAGTTCTACTCGAAGTAAGACCCCCCGCGCTGAACCCGGCGCGGGTTGCGGCGATCGCAAGCGCGGCGAAGCCGGGCGCAGCGGGTCGGCGCGAATGAGTGAAACGGCATCAAATAGCGGGTGCCGAGAAGGAGATAGAAGAACACCATGCTGATTTCTCAGCGACCCACACTGTCGGAAGAAGTGTTGACCGACAGCCGCTCTCAGTTCGTCATCGAGCCGCTGGAGCCCGGATTCGGCTACACGCTGGGCAACTCGCTGCGGCGCACGCTGCTGTCGTCGATCCCCGGCGCGGCCGTCACCAGCATCCGCATCGACGGGGTGCTGCACGAATTCACCACCGTGCAGGGCGTCAAGGAAGACGTCACCGCGATCATCCTGAACCTCAAGAGCCTGGTGGTGTCCTCCGAGGAGGACGAGCCGGTCACCATGTACCTGCGCAAGCAGGGCCCGGGTGCGGTCACCGCCGGTGACATCGTGCCGCCCGCGGGCGTCACGGTGCACAACCCCGAGATGCACATCGCGACGCTGAACGACAAGGGCAAGCTGGAGGTCGAGCTGGTCGTCGAGCGCGGCCGCGGCTACGTGCCGGCCGTGCAGAACCGGGCGTCCGGTGCCGAGATCGGCCGCATCCCGGTCGACTCCATCTACTCGCCGGTGCTCAAGGTGACCTACAAGGTGGAAGCCACCCGCGTCGAGCAGCGCACCGACTTCGACAAGCTGGTGCTCGATGTCGAGACCAAGAGCTCCATCACCCCGCGCGACGCGCTCGCGTCGGCGGGTAAGACGCTGGTCGAATTGTTCGGTCTGGCAAGGGAACTCAACGTCGAGGCCGAGGGCATCGAGATCGGGCCGTCGCCGGCCGAGGCCGACCACATCGCGTCGTTCGCGTTGCCGATCGACGACCTCGACCTGACCGTGCGGTCCTACAACTGCCTCAAGCGCGAGGGCGTGCACACCGTCGGCGAGCTGGTGAGCCGCACCGAGTCCGACCTGCTGGACATCCGCAACTTCGGTCAGAAGTCCATCGACGAGGTCAAGGTCAAGCTGCACCAGCTGGGCCTGTCGCTCAAGGACAGCCCGGCGAGCTTCGACCCGTCGCAGGTCGCGGGCTACGACGTCGCGACCGGCACCTGGTCGACCGAGGGCGCCTACGACGACCAGGACTACGCCGAAACCGAACAGCTGTAACGGCCGTCCAGTTCCTCGGCGGCCACCAGGCCGCTGAGGAACCGGGCAGCTTCGAAGAAGAAGTCCGTCCCGGCCCTACCTGATACGGGGGCCGGCCCCACAAGGAGATAGCGCAATGCCCAAGCCCACCAAGGGCCCCCGCCTCGGCGGGTCGTCTGCCCACCAGAAGGCCCTGCTGGCCAACCTGGCCACGTCGCTGTTCGAGCACGGCCGCATCAAGACGACCGAACCGAAGGCCCGTGCGCTGCGGCCGTATGCGGAGAAGCTGATCACGCATGCGAAAAAGGGTGCGCTGCACAACCGCCGAGAGGTGATGAAGAAGATCCGCGACAAGGACGTGGTGCACGCCCTGTTCGCCGAGATCGGGCCCTTCTTCGCCGACCGGGAGGGTGGCTACACCCGCATCATCAAGGTCGAGCCGCGCAAGGGTGACAACGCCCCGATGGCGGTCATCGAGCTGGTGCGGGAGAAGACGGTGACCTCCGAGGCGGACCGCGCCCGGCGGGTGAAGTCGTCGAAGAAGGCGTCCGAGGGCGGCGACGCCCCGGTGGCGGCCGCGGCGGCGCCGCAGGCGGCGGTCGAGCCGGACGAAACCGTGGGCCCGACCGCCGACGAGGCGGCCGCCGGGGCCGAAGAGACCACGGCCGATGCCGCGCCGACCGAGGCGCAGGCCCAGGCCGAAGAGACGGCCGAGAAGGCTGTCGCCGCGCGGGCCGAAGCCGAGGCCGAGGCCGACGACCAGGCCGACGAGAGTTAGCGACGACGTCCGCCTGCGGCTCGGGATCGCCTACGACGGCACCGGTTTCGCGGGTTGGGCGGCTCAGTCGGGCCAGCGTACGGTGGCCGGTGTCCTCGATGAGGCGCTGACCACCGTCTTCCGGATTCCGGTGCGGTTGCGCGCCGCCGGGCGCACCGACGCCGGGGTGCACGCCACCGGGCAGGTGGCCCACGTCGACGTGCCGGTCGAGGCCCTGCCCAACGCCTACCCGCGCGCGCCGCGGGTGGGCGAGCCCGAGTTCCTGCCGCTGCTGCGTCGGCTCGGCCGGTTCCTGCCGACCGACGTCCGCATCCTCGACATCAGCCGCGCGCCCGCGGGTTTCGACGCGCGGTTCTCGGCGCTTCGCAGGCACTACGAGTACCGGCTGTCGACGGCGCCGTACGGCGTGCAGCCGCTGCAGGCCCGCTACATCACGGCCTGGCCGCGCGACCTCGACGTCGACGCGATGGCCGCGGCGTCACGAAACCTGTTGGGGCTGCAGGACTTCGCCGCCTTCTGCCGGCACCGCGAGAACGCCACCACCATTCGCGATCTGCAGCGGTTCGACTGGGTCCGGGACGGCGACCTGATCACCGCGCACGTCAGCGCCGACGCGTTCTGCTGGTCGATGGTGCGCTCACTGGTGGGCGCGCTGCTGGCCGTCGGTGAGCACCGGCGCCCCGCGTCGTGGTGTCGCGACTTGCTCTCCGCCGCAACGCGTTCCAGCGACTTCGCGGCGGCCCCCGCGCACGGGCTGACCCTGGTCCGCGTCGACTACCCGCCAGAGGGTCAGCTGGCCGCGCGCAACCTGATCACCCGCGACATCCGGACCCGCTGAACGCGGTCGGGGCGTCAGACCTTGCCCGCAACGAATTTCGCGGCCTGCGTGGTCAGCCCCGGCACGTAGCCGAGGTGGGCCTGCCACTGATCGCCGTTGGAGCAGATTGGATCGCCGGGGTTGCACAGATCGATGGTCTTGTCGCCGAATCCCGGCGACAGCGCGCTCATCAGCCCGCCGGCCCGGCCGGACGGGTTGCCGAACAACGCCACCGCGGCGACGTGGTCGGCGGCGTCGGCCGGCAGCGGCTGGTGAAAGCCCAGGCCGGGAAGCGGCGCGGCGGTGACGATGTCGACGACCGCCGCCCCCTGCGAGTACCCGCCGAGCACCAGCTTGGTGTCGGGGCAGTTGCCGGCCATCTGCTGGATGTGCCCGCTGGCGTCGTTGGCGCCGTCGGTGGCGGCCAGGAAGTCCTTGCTGGCCGGATAGTTGACGCCGTACGAGCCGACGTTTTTGCCCGACTGCGCGCGCAGCGCGCTGACGAAGGCCCCGCCGACCTTGCCGACGCCGGGCGGTTCGTCGGTGCCGCGCGCGAACACCACCTCGACGTCCGGGCAGGACGCCCACGCGTGCGGCAGGTGCGGCGAGGCGACCCACAGCGCAGCCGCCGCGACTCCCGCGACGGCCAGAGGTATCAGACGCACACGACGATGTTACGGGGCGTGCTGGTGGGGCAAAAGTAAAGATTCAGACCAGCGGCGCTTGCGGCGACACCGTCGCGGGCCCCGGCGCCGTGTCCGGGCCACCGTGGATCGACGAACCCGACCCCGGCGGCACCTGCCCGCCCAGCGGGGACGGCTGCGGGCCGTAGCCGGGCGGCACGGGCCCCAACGGGGGCCCGAACGCGGGCGTCGATGACCCCGAGCCCTGCAGCTTCTGGGCGACGAACGCCGCGGCCTGGGTGGTGTAGACGGGCACGTAACCCTCGGTGTGCCCGGTCCACTCGTTGCCCGGCCCGGCGTGGCAGATCGGGTCGTTGGGGTTGCAGTAGTCCGCGGCCTTCGAACCCAGCAGCGCGCTCTGGCTGGGCAACGTGCCACCGGCGCGGTCGGCCACGTCACCGAACGTGACGACGGCGGCGATGTTGTTGGCGTACTGCTCGGGCAGCTTGTTGCCCCAGCTGATGCCGCCGATCGGGACTCCGGCCACGATGTCCATCACCGAGGCGCCCTGCGAGTAGCCGCCCAGCACGATCTTGGTGTTGGGGCAGGTCTCCACGCTCTTCTTGACGCGGTCGATGGTGTCGTTGGCGCCGTCGCCGCCGTGCAACTGCAGCTTGCTGGCGGCGTAGTTCACGCCGTAGGGGAGGATGTTGAGCCCGGTCTGCTGGCGCAGCGAGTCCACCAACGCGTCGCCCACCCGGCCCAGGCCGGCGGGCTCGTTGGTGCCGCGCGCGAAAATCACCTCGACGTCCGGGCAGTCGAAGGCCCGGGCGGTGGGCGCGGGGGAAAGCAGCAGGCCAGCGCCAGTCACCAGCGCAGCCGCCCCGAGACCGGCGCAGCGACCTAAGCGGTGAGTAATCACGTCGTTACCTTACCTGTAACGCTGCGCGATCGAAACTTCGTCGAACCTGGGGATGAGCGCACCCGGCGCCGCTGACCTGCGGTCTAACGTGGGCCGATGCCGACGCAGGCGAGCGCAGGGCTGCAGCTCAGCGCGCACCCGGCCACGGCCATCGCGGTCAGGGCGGCGCCCACCGCCAGCGCCGTGAAGCGCGCCCGCGCGCGCCCGGCGGCCTCACCCAGCAGCGCGCATTCCAGGCGGCGCAGCCAGAAGCGGTGCGCGCTGAGCTGCAGCCCTGCGCTCGCCTGCGTCGGCATCGGCCCACGTTAGACCGCAGGTCAGCGGCGCCGG
>NZ_LZJC01000089.1 GCF_001666755.1 Mycobacterium sp. E1214
GTGGCTGGGCGCGGGCCCGCCGCGACCAGGTTGAGGTGCGCGGCGACCTGGCCCGCGGTGAGGGTGTCGCCGTACCCGGTCCAGAAGGTCCCGGCCGGACCGCCGAACGCATGCAGCACCAGATCCGCATCCATCCGCAGCACCGACGACGTCCGCGGCAGCCGTTGCAGCAGCCCGTCACTGCTTTCGGCCAGCGGTGCCCGCACCACACACACCAGTTCGGTCCATCCGGAAAGCACGTTGGCGTGGGTGACTTCCGGCCGGCGGATCAGCGCCTCCGCGAGGCGCGGCAGGTCGTCGGGCTTGGCGTGCAGGCGAACGACCCACTGGCACTCGCTGTACACCAGTGGGTTGACCACGCCGACCACCCGCAACACCCCGTCGCGGCGCAGCTTGCGGTAGCGGCGGGCGACCGTCTGTTCCGGCGCCGACAGGACGTCGGCGATCCGCCGAAACGATTCCCGTGGAGAGACCTGCAGGGCGTGCACAATCTGGCCGTCCAACGGCTCCATCATGACGATAACGGTACGCAGTCGGCACTCGCATCGCCGTTTACTACACACATGGGCCGTGAGACTGGCCACCGGTCGCCGGCCGCGGCGACCCTGGGATGGTCCACGAAGCACCACCCGAAGGGGCACCGCCATGAAGATCGGAATCGGTCTGCCGAATCACATCGCCGGCGTTCCGGGGCCGATGCTCGCCCACTGGGCACGCCGAGCCGAGCAGCGGGGATTCGAATCCGTGACCACCATCGACCGGTTGGTCTATCCCAGCATCGACTCCGTGATCGCGCTGTCCGTGGCGGCGTCGGCCAGCACCGCGCTGGTCCTGGTGACCAACGTGTTGCTGACGCCGCTGTACCCGACGCTGGTCTTGGCCAAGCAGCTGGCCGGCCTGGCCGACGCGGCGGGCAACCGGCTGGTCGTCGGGATCGGCGTCGGCTCCCGAGAGGACGACTACGTCGCCGCCGGGGTGCCCTACACCGAGCGCGGGCGCGTCCTGGACGAACAGGTGTCGGTGCTGCGCAGGGTCTGGACCGGGGAGCCGGTCGGCAACGGCACCGCGCTGTGCCCGGCCCCGGTGGACATTCCGCTGCTCTTCGGCGGCCGAGCGCGGGCGACGGTGCGGCGGGCGATCACCATGGGCGACGGTTGGGTGGCGGGCGCGCTGCGCGACTACCCGATGCAAACGGCGTTCGCCGACGAGATCCGGGCCGGCTGGCGAAAGGCCGGCCGCGCCGGCGAACCCCGGTTCCACGCGGCGGCGAACTTCGCATTGGGCGGGGCCGACGTCACCCAAGCCGGCCGCGAGCATGTCGCCCGCTACTACGGATTCAAGCCCGACTACGCCGCGCTCAACGTCGCCGACCTCGTGTGTTCGGCCAAGGACGCGCGCGACACCGTCCAGGCGTACCGGGACCTGGGGTTCGACCGGTTGTTGTTCCACCCCACCGTCGCATCGCTGGACCAGGTCGACCGCCTCGCCGACGCGGTGCTGTGACCGCCCCCGCTCGCTCGGTGCGGAATGATGGATGCGTGACGGTGCAGAGGCTCGACGATGTGCTGCGGATCGGTGCCCTGGAGCCGACGCTCGAGGCGGAGCTGACGGCGCGCTACGAGATCGCGCAGCTGCCCGACGGCCCGGGACGCGCCGAGTTCCTCGCCGCGCATGCGCAGGACGTGCGGGCGGTGCTGACCTCGGGGTCGCCGGGTGTCGACGCGGCCACCATGGCGTCGCTGCCCAACCTCGCGGTGATCGTCAACAACGGCGCCGGCGTCGACCAGATCGACCTGGCCGCCGCGCGCCGCCACGGCATCGGCGTGAGCAACACCCCGGACGTGCTCTCCGACACCGTCGCCGACACGGCCGTCGGCCTGGTCCTCATGACGCTGCGGCGCTTCGGCGCGGCCGACCGGTACGTGCGGGCGGGCCGTTGGGTGCGCGACGGCCCGTTCCCCTACGCCCGCGACGTCAGCGGGTTGCAGGTCGGCATCCTCGGACTGGGCCGCATCGGCTCGGCGATCGCCACCCGGCTGCTCGGCTTCGACTGCGCCATCGCCTACCACAACCGGCACCGCGTCGACGGGTCCCCGTTTCGCTACGCGGAGTCGCCGGCCGAGCTGGCCGAGTCCGTCGACGTGCTCGTCGTCGCCACCACGGGCAGCCCCAATACCCACCACCTGGTCGACCGGGCCGTGCTGCGCGCCCTGGGCCCCGACGGTTACCTGATCAACATCGCGCGCGGCAGCGTCGTCGACCAGGACGCTCTGGTCGAACTGCTCGCCGGCGGCGGGCTGGCCGGCGCCGGGTTGGACGTCTTCGCCGACGAACCCGAGGTGCCCCGCGAGCTGCTGGACCTGGACAACGTGGTGTTGTTCCCCCATATCGGCAGTGCCACGGGGCGCACCCGGCGCGCGATGGCGTTGCTGACGATCCGCAATCTCGAGAGCTACCTGGACACCGGGGAGCTGGTGACACCGGTCCTGCGACCGCGCGGTTGAGGCGGCGGCTCCCGCGTCACTGCTCGGGCGAGGTCGCGATCTGCACCAGTCGCCGCAGGATGGGCAGCGCCACCTGCGCCGCCAGCCACAGTGCCAGCTCGTCCTCCGAGGACAACCGCGTGAGCAGTTCGGCGAGGCGTTCGCGGCGCCCCTCGGCGCGCCGCGCCCATAGTTCCTCGCCCGACTTGCTGATCGCGACCAAGGCGGCGCGGCCGTCGTCGGGATCCCGCAGACGCTCCAACAGACCCTGGCGTTCCATCCGCTGCACGAGCTGCGTCATGGCGGGCTGGCTGGTGTCCTCCGCGGCCGCCAGGGCGGTCAGCCGCATGGGGCCCTCTCGCGTGACACGGTTGAGCACCAGCACCGCGCTCGGGCTGAGGTCCTTGCGATTCGGCAGCAGGTAGCGCCAGGTCAGGTCGTTACCGGCGTCGATCACCCCGAAGATCGCGTCGACGCTGCCGGCGCCCGGTCCGTCCTGCATGCCCGGATTTATATCACGTATGCGATGCAGGCGGTCTGAGCTGGCGCGATCCCTGGGGCCATGGGCGCGGGCAGCGCGGTGGAGTCGGTACGGCAATAGTGTTGTGGCCGAAGCGATACGCCGATCACGTTAATGGCCTGTCCCCAACTGGGTATGCGGCTTGCCATGAGCCCACTAACGTCCGAGACCGCCCTGCGGTTGACGCTTGCCGGACCCGCCAGTCCCGACACCGCGGCGGAATGGCGCCGGGCCCTGCAGCGGTGGCTGCGCCACGAGGTGCGGATGTCGGCTGAGGTGCTCGACGACGTCGTCCTGGGAGTCAACGAGGCGCTGGCCAATTGCGTCGAGCACGCGTATCACGCCGGAATCGGCGTCATGAAGCTGCAAGCCAGCTACGACCCTCGCGCGGAGTCGATCCGCGTCTGCGTCAGCGACCGCGGCAACTGGCAGCGGCCCTCGCCGAAGAAAGCCAACGACCCCCGCGCCTCGCGCGGCATCATGCTGATGCACGGCCTCGCCGACCACTGCACCATTCACGCCCGGCCGAACGGCACGAGCGTCTACCTCGACTACGCGACCGAACCCGACGCGGTGGCCGAGCGGTCGCTGTGAAGGCGCCCCGCCGGGCGCTGTGACGACTGGGCCCGCGCTGTGGCCAGACTAACGGCGCAGATCATGCTGCCGGCACGCCAGAAACGGGTATAGCTGCGGTTCGTCGGCCGCACACACGCGAGGGATCAACCATGAGTCAGACCATCCAGCGGCAGCTCGGCAAGACCGACAGCCCGATCGAGGACGAGCTCGAAGACGCCTTCACCCGGATGCTGACCGAGGGCACCCAGCGCCTGCACCGCAGCTGGCGGGGCGTCCTGGTCACCGGGTTCTTCGGCGGCACGGAGGTGGCGCTCGGGGTGCTCGCCTATCTGGCGGTGCTGGACGCCACCCATCAGCCGTTGCTGGCCGGTCTGGCGTTCTCGATCGGCTTCCTCGCGCTGTTGTTGGGCCGCAGCGAGCTGTTCACCGAGGGCTTCATCATCCCGGTGGTCACCGTCGCCGCCAAGCGGGCGAGCGCCGCCCAGCTGCTCAAGCTGTGGGGCGGCACCATGTTCGCCAACCTGGTCGGCGGCTGGGTCATCATGTCGCTGATCGCGACGGGTTTCCCGCAACTGCACGCCCAGATGATCGAATCGGGCACCCACTTCGCCACGGCGCCGCTGTCGTGGCAGAGCATGTCGCTGGCGGTGCTCGGCGGCATGGTGATCACGTTGATGACCCGCATGCAGCACGGCACCGACTCGGTGCCCGCCAAGATCGCCGCGGCCGTCGCGGCGGCGTTCCTGCTCGCCGGGCTGCGGCTGTTCCACTCGATCCTGGATTCGCTGCTGATCTTCGGGGCGCTCGCCACCGGAAAGGCGCCGTTCGGATACCTCGACTGGCTGGGCTGGTTCGGCTACGCGGTGGTCGGCAACGTGATCGGGGGGTTGCTGTTCGTGACGCTGCTGCGGTTGCTGCGCAGCAAGGACCGGCTGGAAGAGGAACGCGCCGAGGCCGAAGCGTCCTGAGCCGCGGGGGTCAGCGCGCCCCCATCCCGCCGTCGACGACCTTGACCCGCTTGTGCGGATACCGGCGCCGGGCGTGGGCCTCGGCCGCCGAGTTGGGTAGCACGTACAGCGTTTCCTTCTTGTCCTGCAGCGGTTTGAGCACCAGGTCCATGAAGCCCTTGCGGTCGTCGAGGTAGGGCTCGATGACGTCCTCCCCGGCCGGGCACACGGCAAGGCAGTAGGCGGCCTTGTAGTTCGGTTTGAACGCCAGGCTCTGCCACATGGAGGCGTTCTCCGAATCGCTGACCCGCGACCGGAAGTCGGTTTTGTCCGCGCTGTCGGCGATGGTCTGGACGTAGTCGGTGAAGCCGCCCATGAACTCGCGATAGTTGTGTACCGAGCAGGCCTGCCAGTCGAATTCGCCGTTCTTGCCGATCGCGCCGACCGGGCACGCGGCGACGCAGAGCTTGCATTCCAGGCAGGGGCTGTAGTCCAGCGGTTCGCCGTAGTCGCTGACGGGTGCGTCCACCAGGATGGTGCCCAGCAGGATGAAGTTGCCGAACTTCGGGTGTATCACGTTGCGGTGAATGCCCATGACGCCGAGCCCCGACGCCACGGCGACGGGCTTGTGCGCGACCACCCAGATCCTGCCCGGGAAGTTATCCATCTCCATCGGGAACGTGGCCGACGGGTTCAGCGCGCGATAGCCGGCGTCCTGCAACTGGCGGACGATGCGGTACGCCGCCTCGTTGAGCAACTCGCCGCTGCGATGGAACTCCTGGTTGGCGACGCTGCGCGCCGACGACCGCACGTTGTCCCGGTTCATCTTGACGACCAGCGCGATGTAGCTGCGGGTACCGGGGAGTGCCGCCTCGACGTGGTCGACCTCCGACGCCAGCGCGGCGTTGTCCACGCTGGCGAAGGCGACGTCGTCGGCGCCGGCGGCCAGGCAGAGCTCCCGCAACCACCCGGCGTCGATGGTCCCGGGTCGCTGCGATCGCCGGGACCGCACCTTGCGCACCGTCGGGTGCTCCGCCAGTCGCGCCGGAAGTCTGTCGACCATGCTGGGTATAGTACACAATACCTAGATGGATGGCGCCGTTCGGCGCGTGGTTCGCGGGGAATTGCCTGGGGCGTGGCTCAGGTGCCGACTGCGCGCTCCAAGTCTTTCAGCGACGTCTCCAGGTGGCCGAGCAGCCGCTGCAAGTGCGGAACACTGCGCCGGCAGCCGACGAGCCCGAAGTCGAGATTGTCGGCGTTGTTGGTCACCGTGATGTTGACCGCCTGCCCGTCGAGCGGGATCGACAGCGGATAGTTCCCGTCCAGGCGCGCACCCCGCCAGTACAGCGGCTCCGGACGCCCCGCCGAAACGTTCGAGATGACGATGTTGAACGGGGGCGACGCGGCCGAGAGGTAACCGGGAAGCAGGCCGAAGAACAGCCCGCCGATGTTCATGGCGGACAGGGCCAGCTGCTGCACCGACGGCAGCTGCCAGAACACCTCCTTGGTGTCCTGGATCGACGAGCTGATCACCTCGAGGCGCTTGCCTGCGTCGTCGAGGTCGGTGGCCAGGTTGCACAGGAAGGTGCCGACGTTGTTGCCCCCGCGGTCGTCGTCCTCCTTGCGGAGGTTGACCGGCACCATGGCCGTCAGCGGGGCGTCCGGCAGGGCGTCCTGCTCGATCAGGTAAGCGCGCAGGGCGCCCGCGGACATCGCCAGGATCACGTCGTTGACCGTCACCCCGGCGGCCTTCTTGACCGCCTTGATCCGCTCCAGCGACCACGACTGCGCCGCCACCCGTCGGGCCCCGCCGATGCGGACGTTGAACATGGTGCGAGGCGCCCGGAATGGCAGCGTCAGTTGCTGTTCGAGCAGGGCGGCCCGCGCGAGCTTGACGGTCGACGGCGCCAGCGCGAGCGCGGAGCTGGCGGTGCCCCCGATCTGTGACAGCAGCGACGGCCGTTGCTTGGGCTGGTGCTTGCGTGGCCCGATCTCCCACGGCACCCGCACCTCGTCGTCCGTGGCGTCGGGGGTGAAGGCGCGGTGCATCAGCTTCATCGCGGAGACGCCGTCCATGAGGGAGTGATGGAACTTCGTGTACACGGCGTACCGGCCGTCCTGCAGACCCTCGACGAGGTGCGCCTCCCACATCGGCCGATGCCGGTCGAGCAGGCTGCCGTGCAGGCGGGACGTCAATTCCAACAAATCGCGCACCCGGCCCGGCTCGGGCAGGGCGGACCGGCGCAGGTGGTAGTCGAGCTCGACGTCCTTGTCGAGCGACCAGGCGACGTTGGTGACGCCGCCGAGGAAGGCCGGATGCTTGCGGAAGGTGGGCTGAATGTCGGTGCGCTCGAGCATGGCCTGATACGACTCCCGCACGAAATGCGGCCCGGCGTCCTCGGGCGGCTCGAACAGCTGCAGCGAACCGACATGCATGGGGTGCTCGCGTGATTCACCGACGAGGAACAACGCGTCGATTGGGGATATCGCTTCCATGTTGGTGCCCTCGTTTTCTTCCGGCCGCGCCGCCCACCTGCGAGACGATCTACTTCCTAATAGCCAAACCGGACGTAGCTCACACCCGAAATGCGCGGTCCGCTGCGCGGCCGCTCGGCTAACCCTTGGCGGCGTTCCGGGCGAAGGCGGCGACCACCTCGTCGACCCGCGGGTCGGCGCGCAGCTGCTCGAAGGTCTCGGTCAACGGGAGCCGCCAGTTCGGGTATTCGTCGACGGTGCCGGGCAGGTTCGGCTGGCGCGGCTCGGCGAGCACGTCGTACGGCGAGATCAGCTTCAACCGGCTGGGGGTCGCGGCGAGGAAGCGGTGCATCGCGACGATGATCGCCGACTCGTCGGGGTCGTCCCCGTCGAGCAGGCCCTCGGACCGCAACAGCGCCAACCACTCTTCGCGTTCCTTCGCGGCGGCCCGCTCTTCGGCGGGCACGTCCTTCAACAGCCCCAGCTCCGCCCGCACGCGCACGTGGTCGCCGCGCAGGAAACCGGCCGCGGTCGGCAGGTCGTGGGTGGAGAGGCTGGCGGCGGCGCGCGACGGCCACGCCGCCGACGGCAGCAGGGGCTGCTCGGGTGCCGCTTCGTCGCGGGTGAACCAGGACACCGCGCAGCCCAGCATCTCGTTGGCGGCCAGCGCCTCGGTGACCTCCGGCTCGACGGTCCCCAGGTCCTCGCCCACCACGGTGGCGTTGGCGCGGTGCGCTTCGGCCGCGAGCGCCGCCAGCATGATCTCGGCGTCGTAGTGCACGTACGTCCCCCGGTCGGGCCCGTCGCCCGGCGGAATCCACCACAGCCGCCACAGCCCGGCGACGTGGTCGATGCGCAGCCCGTCGGCGTGCGCCAGCACCGCCCGCAGCATGTCGCGGAAGGCGGCGTACCCGGTGGCGGCCAACCGGTCCGGACGCCACGGCGGCAGGCCCCAGTCCTGGCCGCGGGGGGTGAAGTTGTCCGGCGGCGCGCCGATGCTGGCCCCGGTCGCGAACAGGTCGGCGAGCGCCCAGGCGTCGGCCCCGTCGGCGTCCACGCCGACGGGCAGGTCATGCAGGACGCCGAGCGCCATGCCGGCGTCGCGGGCCGTGGCCCGCACGGCCGCGAGCTGTTCGGCGCATTGCTGCTGGACCCACGCGTGGAAGGCGACCCGCGGGGCCAGCTCCCGCCGGGCCGCCGTCACCGCGGCCCCGGCGACGTCGCGCAGCGGCTCCGGCCAGTGCGTCCAGCGCCCGCCGTGCCGCTCGGCGAGCGCGCAGTACGCGGCCCAGTCGGCCAAGCCCTGGGTGGCCGGGGACCCGTCCAGCGGGCTCGGTCGGCCCTCGCACCGCCACAGCAGCTCCAGCGCGGCGCGTTTGGCCGCCCACACGAGGTCGTAGTCGATGCGTTCGGTGGCCGGCGAGACGCGCAGCGCGTCGATCTCGGCGCGGGTGTCCGCGTCGGCGCGCTGGTAGGCGGCCAGGTCCTCGATGCGCAGCACCAGCGGATTGGAGAATCGCCGGCTCGACGGCGTGTAGGGCGAGGGCTGCACGGGGTGCGTCGGCCCGGGCGCGTGCAGCGGGTTGAGCAGCACCGCGCCGGCTCCGTGCGTGGCGGCGGTCCACTTCACGAAGTCCCGCAGATCGCCGAGATCGCCGGCGCCCCAGGACGATTCGGACCGCAGCCCGTAGAGCTGCAGCATCCAGCCCCACGTCGCGGGGGTGGCCGGCACCTTCGGTGGCGCGGCCACCAGGGTCGCTTCCTGACCGTCGCGCAGGTGCAGTCGGTACCAGCCCACCGCAAGATCGCCCGGCAGCTCGTCGCGGACCTCGATCCGCTCGCCGTCCTCGCCGACCAGCGCCGTCGCCCCCTCGAGCGGCCTCGGCCCTTCGCCCACCCGTATTGCGATGGTGGGGGCCACCGCGCCGGCGCGGTCCAATTCGGCGAGCTTGTCCAGCTCGTGACGCCGGGCGGCTTCGTCGGAGGCGTCGACGTCGAGCAGCCCGAGCACCCGGATCACGACGTCGGCATCGACCTCGACCGGCTCGCGACGCTCGTTGCGGTAGGAGGTGGCGACCCCGTGCGCGGCGGTCAACCGGCGCAGGTCGTCGGGCACCGGTTTCGGTTGGGCCATCAGCGTGCCCGGCCCGGTTGAATGGATAGGACACCGGTGGGGCCGCCCAGCCGGCCTCGACGCGTGATCACACCGGCTGGTATACCCGAGCCGCGAGTTCTCACACCGCGGCCGGCAATGCGGTTGTCGGGCAACGGTTTACGCGCGGCCCAGCTGGCTCAGTGGCCCGTCGTTTGGAAGATGACGCGCCGGGCGATCTCCACGGCATGATCGGCGAAGCGCTCGTAAAAGCGGCCCAGCAGCGTGGCGTCCACCGCGGCCGTGACGCCGAAACGCCAGTCGGGTTGCATCAGCGCGGCCAGCAACCGGCGGTGCAGTTCGTCCATCGCGTCGTCGTCACGCCGGATCTGCGCGGCGCGGCGCGGATCCTGCGCGCGCAGCACCTCCTGGGCGCCGGTGGCGAGTCCCTCGGCGACGGTCCCCATGTCGGCGAGGTATCGGCTGATCTCCTCCGGCACGGCATGCTGCGGGTGGCGCCGGCGGGCGATTTCCGCGACGTGGACCGCCAACCCGACCATCCGTTGGGCATCCGCGGCTATTCGCAGGGCGCTCACCACGGCCCGCAGGTCCGCGGCCACCGGCGCCTGCAGGGCCAGCAGCGCGAAGGCCAGATCCTCGACGTGGGCCTCGCTCGCGACGGCGTCCGCGTGCCGGGCGATGACCTGCTCGGCCAGCATCAGGTCGGCCCCCAGCAGCGCGTCGGTGGCGTCGGTGATGGCGCCGGCGGCCATGGCGCACATGTCCACCAACCGCTCGGTCAACATCCCGAGCTGCTGGTGAAAGGCGCTTCTCATGCGTTACGGATAGGCCGGGCGCCGGGAAATAAACCTCCCAGGCTGCGTCAACGGATGTCGTCGGCCAATTCGCGGGCTTCCTGCTCCGTTTCGACGGCGGGCCCGGAACCCGGCAGCGGCTTACCGGCCACCTCCGGGGTGAACAGCAGCGTGATGGCGCCCACCACGCCGCCGACGATGAGCATGTAGGCCGGCGCCATGGCGTTACCCGTGCCGGACACCAGCGCCTGAGCGATCAGCGGGGTGGTGCCGCCGACGGCCGAGATCGCGATGTTGTAGGACACGGCCAACGCCGCGTACCGGACGCGTGTCGGGAACAGCGCCGGCAACATCGCGGGCGCGGTGCTGTCGAAACAGAGCTCCATCAGACCGATCAGCAGGACGCCGATGAAGATGATCGGGTAGATCCCGCCGTAGCGCATCAGCAGGAACGCCGGGACCGACGCCACGATGAGCAGCCCGCAACCCGTCCATATGATCGGCTTGACGCCGATGCGGTCGGACAGGCCGGCCACCAGCACCACGGTGGCCATCAGGATCGCCAGCGTCACCACGATCATGACCAGCCCGGCGGTGTGCCCCACCCGCACGAACAGCTTCAGGTATGTCGGTAGGTACCCGGTGAGCATGAAGTCGGCGACCTGAGAGGTCAGCACCAACGCGGCGCAGATCACCAAACCCTTGCGTTGCTCGACGATCGTGCGCCAGATCTGCTGTTTGCCCTGCCCGCCGGAAGAGTGCGAGCCCTCGGTTGCCTTCTCGTAGGCGGAGGACTCCTCGAGCCGCAGCCGCAGGAACAGGGCCACCAGGCCGAACGGCGCGCCCAGCAGCAGCGGGATCCGCCAGCCCCACGCCAACATGTCCGACTCCGGAAGCCAGGTTTGCAGCGGTGTCACCAGCATCCCGGCCATGACGAACCCGACGAGGTTGCCCATCGGCAAAAACCCGACCATCAGACCGCGCTTGTTGTCGGGCGCCTGCTCGACCAGATAGGTCATGGCGCCGACATACTCGCCGCCCGTGGAGAGGCCTTGGAAGATACGGGCGATGACCAGCAGGATCGGCGCCCAGATGCCGATGGAGCTATAGCCCGGCAGCAAGCCGGTCGCGGTGGTGCTCACCGTCATCATCAGGATGGTGACCACCAGGACCCGGTGTCGGCCGATGCGGTCACCCAGCGGCCCGAAGATGAAGCCACCGAGGGGCCGCACCACAAACGCCGCCGCCAACGTGCCGAACGTGGCGAGCAGATGGACGCCGCTGACGCTCTTGCCGGGGTAGAACACCTGCGCGATGGTGGTGGCGATGTAGCCGTAGACGCCGAAGTCGTACCACTCCATGAAGTTGCCGATGGCGGTGCCCATGATGGTCTGGCGCATCGCTGCATCGGCGACCCTGATGTCCTTGCGTTTCCATTTCCGCCGGCGGCGTCGAGTGTTCATCGCCAGATCGCGTACCCACAACGCTGCGGGGCCGAACCCGCGGACACGCCCGCCGCGGCCCCCGCCGCCGGTTCCGCAGCCGGTCCGCCGGCCTGCGCCCGGCCCCGACACTTCGCCGACGACACGGACAACGGCCTGGTCAGCGGCGTTCGGCGGGGCAGACGCCCCGGGGGCGCCCCCGGGCCGCCCGGCCGGGGTTGGTTATCCGCGTCACGTGACCCTGCGCGCGCCATCGCACGGCCCGTCACTGGCCCTTGAGGCTGCCGATCCGCAGCGAGAAATCCTGGGGTTTGCTGTCCGGTGCTTGCCGCACCTGTTCGACGTAGCCCTCGGGGTCGCGGTCCTCGATCGACAGCCCCTTCGTCGTGGGGTGCGCGGCCATGAAGTCGCTGTACTGCCGACCGAGGGACTCCCGCAGGCCGGCGGGGGCGTTGCGCCGGAAATCGGAGAGGCCTTCGCGCTCTTCCTCGCCCATATGGTCGTCGTTGGCCTCGCGGGTGCGGCCGATCGCCGCCCACCACTGCGCGGTGCCGGTGCGGACCGCGTCGGCCGCGCGCACGCCGTCGCGGATGTCGTTGTGGTCGCCGATCGCGTCGAGCGTCTCACCCTCGGCCTCGCCGCTGCCGCGTTTGAGAAGCTGCGGGTAAAAGATCTTCTCCTCGATGTAGGCGTGCACGTCGAGCTTGTCGGCGAGCGGGCGCCACACCCGGTCGAGCGCGGCCTGGGTGGCGGACTGCGCTTGCAGGTAGTCCAGGCGCGCGAACTGTTCACGGAACCAGTCGTGGTCGGCGAGGATCAGCATGGTGATGTCCGCCATTGCGACTCCCGCCTCTCCCCGACCGCCACGGTTTGCGGCCCATCGTGTCCCACGCCGCCTGACGGGTCAACCCGCCGCGGCCGTCGGCGCCGGTGAGCGGTGGCCGCCGGATCGCCAAGTGCCGCCCCGACGGCCGCCACCGGGCGGATACACTGGCTCGCCAGCACGTGGATCGGCTCCGGCCGGCCGGTGCCGACCCGCTGTCAATCAAGCCAAAGGTTGTGCTCTTGTCCGACAAAACCAGCGATGCCGCGAGCCTGGAACCGCACTTCGAGGACGTACAAGCGCACTACGACCTGTCCGACGACTTCTTCGCGCTGTTCCTCGACCCGACGCGCACCTACAGCTGCGCCTACTTCGAGCGCGACGACCTGAGCCTCGAGGAGGCGCAGATCGCGAAGGTCGACCTCTCGCTGGGCAAGCTCGGCCTGAAGCCGGGCATGACGCTGCTCGACATCGGCTGCGGCTGGGGCACCACGATCGTGCGCGCGCTGGAGAAGTACGACACCAACGTCGTGGGCCTGACGCTGAGCCGCAACCAGCAGGCGCACGTCCAGCGGCGCCTCGACGGACATCCGTCACCCCGTGAGAAGCGCGTGCTGCTGCAGGGCTGGGAGCAGTTCGACGAGAAGGTCGACCGGATCGTGTCGATCGGCGCGTTCGAGCACTTCGGGCGCGACCGGTACCCCGACTTCTTCAAGATGGCCTACGAGGCGCTGCCCGCCGACGGCGTGATGCTGCTGCACACCATCATCAAGCCCAGCGACGAGGAATTCGCCGAACGGGGCCTGCCCATCACCATGACGAAGATCCGGTTCATGAAATTCATCATGGACGAGATCTTCCCGGGCGGTGACCTGCCGCAGGCCAAGAACGTCGTCGAGCACGCCGAGCGGGCCGGCTTCAGCGTCCAGCGGGTTCAGCAGTTGCGGCTGCACTACGCGCGCACCCTGGACACCTGGGCCGCGGCGCTCGAGTCGCGCCGGGACGAGGCGATCGCGGTGCAGTCCGAAGAGGTCTACGACCGCTACATGAAGTACCTCACCGGCTGCGCGGACTTGTTCCGGGAGGGTTACACCGACGTCGCGCAGTTCACCCTCGCCAAGGGCTGAGCCGCGCCGCGGTTTATCGCGGCGGCAGCCAGGGTAATTCCCCCGCAACGACCTGATTCGGTAAGCATCGATGGCCTTTCGGTGCGGTTCCGCAGGAGGGGAAGACCGTGAGCGCCAGACATCGCATGACCGAATCAGCCGAACATCATTGGCCGTCGATCGGCCGCGGCACTCGGCGCCGCGCTTCCGGGGTCGCCGCGGCGTGCGACGTGGTCTCCGCGTCGGTGTTGTGTGCGGCGTGCGTGACGGCGTTGGTGCTCAACACAGCCCACTCCGAGCGGCGCACGATCACGGCGAGCCAGGAGCCGCCCGCCGTTTCGCAACCCGTCAGCCAAGAGGGCACGGTGATCGCCGTGACAGCCGATTCGGTGACGGCGCGCAGCGCCAACGGGTACACCCAGACCTATCGAGTGACCCCCGACACCACCGTGATCAGCCACGGCGCCAGCCAACGGGCCATCGGTGCAACGCGTTTCACGGTCAACGACCGCGTCGACATCGTCGGGACCATTGAGGACGGCACCGCCCTGGCCACGACCGTGGCCGACCGCGACCAGGGACACGGCGACGGGCCGCCCATGGATTCACTTGACGGTCAAGTGGTTTCGGCCGGCCGCGCCTGACTCGAGGTGATCGGCGCGCTGGGGTTGCCGTGAGCGATCACCAAGTCACGATGGTGATCCTGTCGACCGACGACCTCGACGGGTCGATCCGGTTCTATCGCGAGACGTTGGGAATGGCGCTGAAGTTCCGCGACGGTGATCACTACGCCGCCCTCGACGGTGGGTCGATCACCGTGGCGCTGGCGACACCGGCGGACCACCCCGCGCCCGGACAGGTGGTCGTCGGCATCAAGACCGCTGACGTCGACGCGGCGGCGAAGGCGGTCGAAGCCAGTGGCGGCAAGATCGTCAGGGCGCCCTACGACGGCGCCCACGAGCGGCGAGCCGTGGTCAGTGACACCAGGGGCAACGCGCTGGTTTTCTATCGACGGCTGAATCCCTAACGGCCGCAGCAACATTCATTGAGCGCACCCGCGCTACGCGCCGGTGCGCTCGCGGTGCTTGCAGCCCGGCCAGCAGCAGGGGCGGCGCTTGCCCTCTTCGAGCTCTTCCACGGTTCGGCGAATGCGACGCTGGCGGGTGGCCTCCTGCTTGGCGTCGCACACCCAGCAGATGAACTCGTTGCGCGCCAGCGGCGTGATGTCGTGCCAGGCCGCCAGCGCGTCGGCGTTCGCGGTCAACGACGCGCGCAGGTCGGCGGGGAGCTTGTGCACCACCCCGCCGGGCACTCGCTGACCGGGCATGCGCCCCAGCGTAGTGCCGGGCCCTCACGACACGTAGTTGCGGGCCTTGCCGTTGAGCTGCGAGTCCTCGAGCAACCGGTAGCCGCGCTCGACGTGCGGCGGCACCGGATTGCGCTCGCGCAGCACCCACGGCACCCCACGGATCGCGTCGCCAACCCCCAGCGCCGTCACCCGGTCACGCGGCAGGCGGCGCAGCAACCGCGCGGTGCGCAGCGTCGCGCTGGGCAGGGGCCGGCGAAGCCACGTGAACCACAACGTGTTCCGGATGCCATGCCGGCGCCGCAGGTGGGCGTCGCGCAGGCGGGAGGCGTGGTGGTGGGCGACGATCTCCGGGACGTAACTCATCTGCCACCCGGCGCGGGCCAGGTCGGAGGCGAGCAGTTCCTCTTCACCGCCGAGCCACAGCCGGCTGGAAAAGCCGCCGGCCGCCAGGAACGCGCTGCGGCGCACGACGGAGACGCCGGCAAGAAAGCTGAGCAGGGGATGTCCTGGAATGCCGGGCGTGCGATCCAACGGCGATTCGGCCATTTCCGAACAGATGGCGTCGAGCCGGCCGTCGGGTTCGACGGTGATGCTGGCCGTCACCACACCCAGACTTGGGTGGGCGTCCAGCAGGTCGGCGGCCCGGCGCAACGCGCCCGGGTCGTACCACGTGTCGTCGTCGCAGAACGCCACGTACGGCGAATCCGCCAGCAACACACCGAGGTTGCGGCCTACCGCCCCGAGATTCGTTCCGGGCGTCACCAGCGTGACATCGGCATGCCGGCAGCGGACCATGTCCGCGGTGCCGTCGGAGGAGGCGTTGTCCACGACGATCACGGTCGGCTGTTCGGGCAGCTCGGCCAGCCGCCGCAGGGTGCGGTCCAGTTCCGCGCAGCGGTTGTAGGTGATCACGACCACGCTGACGCGTTCGTCGGGTGCCATCGGTCCTCCTCGGTCACCAACCGCAATACCCCGGACGGGGCCGCGCAATCAGCGCGCTAGGTTGCGACCAGATGCGCGCTGTCGTCGTGCAATTCGTCGCGGCGCAACGTCATCGGGGTGAGGGCGGGCACGTCGCCGCCGGCGACCACGGCGCGAGTCAGCGGCGTGAGGGCGGCGAACAGCGCCTCGACCTCGTCATCGCCGAGCGCCTCGAGCGCCGTCAGGCCCAGCGCATCCGTCGTCTCTTCGATGTGGTGCTTCAGGTCGCGGCCCGCCGCGGTGAGCGAGCCGTCGGCGTCGAGCAAGCCCTTGTCGGCCAGGCTCTGCTCGTGGCGGCGCCACGCCGCCTCGTCGTAGTCGCGGGTTCGCGCGAGATATTCGCGAGGCACCCGGCCGGCGGCGGCGTGCAGCACGTTGCACTCCCGACCCGAGATTCCCGCCGCGGCCAGCACCGCCACGTGGCCGTCACCGCGCTGCTCGCGCAGCAGGGTCGTCGCGTGCCAGAGCGCCGCCAACGGTTCCTCCGGCCACGGCAATGCCAGGTTCGCGGCGAACAGCGGGCGCCCGTCCAGGGGCGCGCTGCGCGCGGCCTTGCCGGCCAGTTCGACTGCCACGTCCAGGGTTTCCGCCGAATTCAGCCCGTAACGGCGCAGCGCCGATACCGCCGATTCCTGGCGGGCCCGCAGCGCGGCGTCGGGTCCGGCGATCTCCCACGCCGCCGGCAACGCCTTGGCGACCCGCTCGGGGGCGAAGTTGTAGAACAGCGCGGCCACCACCTCGCGCGCGACGGCTCCCAGCGGCGCCGAGCGGGCGGCGAAGTAGCCCATCCAGAATCCGCGGTAGCCCAGGGCGTCCAACGCCGCCCTCGCCTCGGGCGCGAAGTAGGTGACGGCGTGGATCGGCTCGAAGCGATCGAAGAAGCGTCGGGCCAACACAGGTTCTCTACGCATGGTCGCAGTCAACCACTGACACCGGCCCCGACCAAGGCGTCACAGACGCAACAGGCGCTCGGCGTTGCGGTGGGCGATCTTGGCCCTGTCGTCCTCGCTGATCGGCATCTGATCGAGGAATCGGCGGCTTGCTTGGGCATTGCCGTAGGGAAAGTCGGCGGTGAACACGATGCGGTCGATGCCGACCACGCTGACCATGGCCTGGTAGGCCGCCAGCGACAGGCGCCACGTCGGATCCACCGCGCCCGGCTCCTGCGTGAAGAAGTCACCGGCCAGGATGCCGCCGTAGAAATTCTCCCGCAGATAGGCGGCGACGGTGCGTTTGAGCCCGGTCTCTGCCACCCCGAACGCGTACTCGGCCCGCCAGCCCAGCCAACCGAGCGCTTCGAAGTGATGCCCGACGATCACCTGCAGCGCGGGGAACCGGTCGAACACCCCGCCGAGGATCAGCCGCAGGCAGTGGATCCCGGTGTCGATGTGCCAACCGGCGCCCGCGGCCGCCAGCCGCGCCGACACCCGGGGATTGAGCCCGCCGTAGCAGGCGTCGATCACCGGTTGCGGCGGCAGCACCGGATGCAGATAGATGGGCACGCCCAGGTTTTCGGCCATCTCGAACACCGGCCAGAAGAAGGTGTCGTCGAGGTAGCGCCCGTTGACGTGGCCGTTGATCAGGGCGCCGACGAAGCCGTGCTGGCGCACGCTGCGTTCGAGTTCAGTTGCGGCGGCGACCGGGTCGCGCATGGGCAGGGTGGCGAAGCCGCGCAGCCGGTCCGGGTACTGGGCGACCGCGGCCGCCACCGCGTCGTTGGCCTGCCCGGCCAACGCCGCCGCGACCGTCGGCTCGAGCGTCTCGGGTCCGGGCACCGAGTGCGACAGGATCTGCACGTCGATGCCGGCGTCGTCCATCGCGGCGATGCGGCCCGCGCCGAGCTCGTAGATCCCGGGCGGCCAGTCACCTTGCCCGTCCGGCGTCCCGAAGCCCGCCGCCTGCAGGAGGTCGGTCGTAGGGTTGGGCCCCGCGCGATGATGTTCGGCGGAGATCGCCGGCAGCTTGTAGTGCTCCTCGAACCCGATGACCTTCATGCCACCCTCCTTACCGCATCGCACACTCCTGCGCGGCGACGACGGGCGGCGCCTCGGCGTTGCTTCGCCACCACAGCGCGAGCGCCGCGGCGATCACCGCGGACGTACCCGCCGCCGCGACGATGAATCCCCACCCCCACCGGATGGCCGCCAGCGTGATCCCGGGTTGATAGATCATGGTCAGCACCGCGGTCCCCAGGACGGTGCCCAGCTGCCGGGCGGTGTTGGTCAGGGCCGACCCGGCGCCCCACCGCTGCGTCGGCAACGCCAACCCGGTAACGGCCGAGAGGCTGGGAATCACCAGCCCCACCCCGGCGCCGGTGAATAACTGCCCGGGAAGGAAGTCGGCGACGTAGTGCGGCTCGGGGGTGACCCGGCACAACCAGATCACGATCCCCAGCGCGTAGAGCGCGGCGCCGACGGCGGCCACGACCCCGACGCCGACGCGGTCGATGAGCCGGCCGGAGATCGTCAACGACACGAGCACCACCATCACGGGACCGGGTGACAAGCAAAGGCCGGCCGCCGCGGGGGTCTTGCCCCACACGGTGGTCAGCAGCATGACGCTGCCCAGCAGCATGGCGCCGAACGCGGCGGCGAAAAGCAGGAGCGCAAGGCAGCTCGACCACATGGGCACGATCCGGACCGCGGCCAGGTCCAACGCGGGCGTCGGGTGACGCAGGGAACGCCACACCGCCAGCGCCATCGCGCACACGGCGGTGCCGGCTGCGATCACCACCCGGGCCGCCGTCCCTCCCGCGGCGGGCAGCTCGATCAGCGCCCACACCAGCGCCCCCACCCCGAGCACCAAACACAGCGCGCCGAGAAGATCCGGGATGCCGGTGCCGGCCCCGGCCGACCTGGCGAGCACCCACGGGCCCGCCGCGAGCGCCGCCAGCCCCACCGGCAGGTTGACGAAAAAGATCCAGCGCCAGGACAATTCGACCAGCAGGCCGCCGACCGGCGGTCCGAGCGCGGCCGCCATCGCCGCCACCGCCGACCAGGTACTGACGGCGATGGACCGCCGCGCCGCCGGAACCGCGGCCATGAGCAGCGCGAGGGAACTGGGCATCAGCAGGGCGGCGCCGAATGCCTGCACGACGCGACAGACGATCAGCGCCGCGAACGACCCGGAGATGCCGCAGGCGGCCGAACCGAGCGTGAACACCGCCAGACCCCACAGGAAGATCCGCCGGTGCCCGTAACGGTCACCGAGCCGGCCCGCCGGATTGAGGAACGCCGCGAACACCAAGGTGTAGCCGTTGAGGATCCACGACATCGCGCCGAGGTCGGTCACGGCAAACGCGGTGCGAATGTCGGGGAAGGCGATGTTGACGATGAACAGGTCGAGGCTCGCCAGGAAGGCGGCGGCGGACACCACGAGAACGGTGGCGGCCGAACGCCGGGGAGATGATCGCATGGTCACGGGCGCCTCGTGGTGGGTAGCCGGCCGATCGGTCGGACGCAACGCAGCGATCCGACCTCTGAATACAGCAAACTATACCTAGCCGGGTCGGCGGCCGGGCAGGGCGGGCGCGTTCGATGGATCACACCGCGACCGGTGCGCCTAGGCTCGGGAGGTGACCATCCCGTACGACGAGGCGTTGCGCGACACGATCCGCGATCACCTGGCCGGCCACCGCCGTCGCGCCGTGACGGACCCGAGCAAGCGGCACGCGGCGGTGGCGGTGGTGCTCGTCGATTCGGAAGTGGGGGAGGACCGTGTGGACCCGGCGCCGGTCCAGGAGTGGAACGCCGGGCGCCCGCTGCCCGACTTCGGCCTGGACGGCCGCATGGTGGGCGTGTCGGGCGGCGCCGCTTTTTTGCTGTGCCGCAGGGCCTCTCGGCTCACGAGCCACGCGGCGCAGTGGGCCCTGCCGGGCGGCCGGCTGGACCCGGGTGAGACGGCCGTGGCCGCCGCGCTGCGCGAGCTGAGCGAGGAGGTCGGCGTCGAGTTGGGCGAGCCGGACGTGCTGGGGCTGCTCGACGACTACCCGACGCGATCCGGCTACGTCATCACCCCGGTGGTGATCTGGGGCGGCGGCCGGCTCGATCCCCGGCCGTCGCCCGACGAGGTGGTGGCGGTCTACCGCGTCGGGCTGCACCAGCTGCAGCGCGACGATTCGCCCAGGTTCATCAGCATCCCGGAGAGCCCGCGCCCGGTCGTGCAGATTCCGTTGGGCAACGACCTCATCCACGCGCCGACCGGGGCAGTGCTGTTGCAACTGCGGTGGCTCGGGTTGGAGGGGCGCGACGACCCGGTCGACGACCTCGAGCAACCCGTGTTCGCGTGGCGTTAGGTCGGGGTCGGTTCGAGGATTGGACTCGTCACGGACCGGGTACTTCTCCGAGCGTTAGAGCGCGGTGAAAGGGTTGCGGGTCGATGACGGTGGAGCGGGGACGGGCACGGTGCCCGCGGTGCATGGCGTGGGCGGAGTACCGGTTTCTGGATCTCGGTGACAACAAGCTCGAATACGAGGTGCGTTGCACGGTGTGCAGCCACGTCCACTCCGAGGTGACCGCCGTGTCGGCTTCCACCACGGCGGCCGCGTAGCCGACCCGTCAAACCTGTTGTGCGACAGTGTCGTCGACGACGACCTGCGCGACCAGCGGCCGGCTGGGGATCATTGCCCGCAGCGTCGGCGCCACCTCCGACTGGAACAGTTCCAGGCTGCGCCGCTGCTGGGGAGCCGTTAGTCCGTCCGTGTCGGCACTGAGGTGCATGACCTCGTGCCCGAGCTGTTCGTGGTAGCGCGCCACCTTGTCGATGACCTGTGCCGGGCTGCCGATCAGGGCCGAGCTGCGCTCGACGAAATCGTCGACGGAGTCGAACACCACCGGAATGCCCGCCCGGCGCTGTGCCGCAAGGCGGGCCTCGACCACCGGTCGGTAGGCCGCCACCGCCTCCTGCGAGGTGGCTGCGACATAAAACCCGGCGGTGCCCGCCCCGACCAGGGCGTCCCCGGGGCGGTGGCCATACTCCTGCCACCGCCGCCGGTAGTGCCGGACCAGCTCGGCGTACGGCTCGACCGTGTTGCTGACGTTCGCCGAGAAGATCGGGTCGCCGTGACGCGCGGCGAGGTCGACGGAGTCGCGGCTCGTGGCGCTGCCGTGCCAGATCCGGATCCGCTGCTGCAGTGGGCGCGGCAGCGCCTTCGCGTCGACCAGCGGGGGCCGGAAGCGGCCCGACCAGGTCACCCGTTCGCTCTCCCACAGCAGCCGGAAGAGCTCGTATCCCTCGCGGTTGCGCTGCCATTGATCTTCGGTGGTGACGTGGAACAACTGCGCCTGCGCGGCGCCGTTGCCCTTACCGATGATGAGCTCCAGCCGGCCACCCGAGAGGTTGTCGAGCGTGGAGTAGTCCTCGAACGCGCGGACCGGGTCGAGCAGGCTCAGCGTCGTCACACCGGTGAACAACCCGATCGTCGACGTGTGCGCCGCGATGTTGCTCAGTACCACCGGCGGCGAGGACGAGATGAACGGATCTTCGTGGCGTTCGCCCACCGCGAAGCCGTCGAAACCCAACTCCTCGGCGAGCACCGCCTTGTCCACGACACCACGCAACCGTTCGGCGGGGCTCTTGGTCTCCCCGGTGACCGGGTCGGGCAGGTGCGTGATCAGGGTGATGAGAAGAAATTTCATCCCGCGTCCTCGGTGGTGAGCCGTTTCTCGAAGGGGTGCGGACCAACCTGCGCCGCCGGGATGCGCGGGTCGTAAAGCGGCGTGTAGCCCGCCGACACGTAGAGCGCGACCGCCTCGGGTTGCCGCCAGCCGGTGGTCAGGTAGACGCGGGTGTAGCCGAGCAGCAACGCGCGGCGCTCCAGTTCGGCCACCACCAATCTGCCGTAGCCACGCCGCCGATGCGCCGATGTCGTCCAAATGCGTTTAAGCTCCGCGGTTTTCG
Source organism: Mycobacterium sp. E1214 (assembly GCF_001666755.1). Classification (GTDB taxonomy): domain Bacteria; phylum Actinomycetota; class Actinomycetes; order Mycobacteriales; family Mycobacteriaceae; genus Mycobacterium. The sequence continues at coordinate 21,468 of NZ_LZJC01000089.1, forward strand.
AGTCGTAGCGGCGCAACGCACCGCCCGCGACCGGCTCCTGGTTGCACAGCGCTACGACGAGCACACCGGTCGGGGGCTCGAATTCCTCGGCGGGATAATCGAACAGCTCCCGGCGCAGCTGCGTGGGGTCACCGCCATAGCGGCCGGCGTACTCGGCGGCCAGGCCTTCGAACTGGGCGGCGGCCACGGCATCGTGTTGGCGTGCGACGACGAACTCGAGGACATCGAGATTCGCGCCGGGTGTTGTCGCCACGCGTCGCCTCCTCGATCCGCCCGCTTCGGGCGCGCATCGGTTCAGTGAAACCGCGCGAAACCCCGCGGCATTCCCGACGGCGTCGTCAAGCTGCCCTGCGCTTGCGGCCGCTGAGCAGGTAGACCGCGGCGCGCAGTTCGAGCAGCGGGTCGTCCGAGGGATCGATTCCGGCTAACCGCGGAATGGGGTCGAAGATCACCTGCTTTTGCTGTGCGGCGTCGTCGGCCACCGGCTCGGTGAGTTCCAGCCTGCCCAGCTCCCTGACCTCCCGGTCGTCGGGCCAGCAAATGGTCGCATCGTCGATGGCGTCGCCGTCCTGCGCCAGCTGCACGGCCACGGTGAATCGCACCGGCGCGGCGGCGAGGCGCTCGGCCAGCTCCGTGAACAGGTAGTCGTCGCCTCGCGCCTGCACCGCGGTGTCGTCGAGGTATTCGGTGCCGGCTTCGGGAAGGACGCGGTAGCGCCCGTAGCTGCTCTGCCCCGCCGCGTTGGTGAACGCGAAAGCGTTGACGCCGAAGAACGACTCGCGGGAGAAGCTGGTCGGGAAGGGCTTGGGTGTCTGCACGAACCGCAGCGCCGCCGGATGGGCGCCGAGGAAGGCCTCCAACGGCGACCCCGCCAGGTTGGCGGGGTCGCTGATGGCCTGCGCCTCCAGGAGTTCGAGGAATTCGTCACCGGTGCGAGTCGGGAACCCGTCGATCGAGTGGGCGATGATGTCGGTGTGCACGTGTTCGCCCAGCACGAACCGGATGCCGATGCCCTTGGGCAAGGAGTTGGGATCGGTGTCCGCAATGTGCGGCAGGCCGGTCGAATCCGAGAACCGGACCAGGACGGGTGTGGACGGTTGGCCGAAGTGTTGGGCGATCGACAGCTCGGCCGCCGCCGCCGACGGTGCGAAGTGCCCGGTCACCAAGGTCCCCTTGCCGTGGGCGGGCCGGATGTCGGGCTGTTCGCCGAAGATTTTCGTGAAGGTCGCGAGGATGCGGTCGCTCAGTTCCAGGAGGTGCTGGTCCGTCGGCAGGGGCATGCGTTTCTCCGTCCGGGCTGTGACGTGACCGCTTCACTGTAGAGCAGGCGGCGTTGGCCGGCGAGACGATGCGCGGGCCCGGGCGGCGTGGGCGTGCGCGAAAAATGCTTGATACGAGGGCCTTCGGCTAACGGTGCCACCACCGGGCGCATCCGCGCACCCGGATCTAAACCGGCGTCAGCCGAACAGCAGCCCGGCCAGCTCGGTGAGGGACGACCCGGAGACGTCCCACGCGCCGGAGGGAGTCAGGTCGTCATCCTGGTCCGGACCGTATTCGGTGGGCCGGGCCACGAAACCCGTTGCCAGGCCGCATCGTTGGGCCGCGTCCAGGTCGGAGTTGTGCGCGGCGACCAACATGACCTCACCCGGATCGAGGTCGAGCAGCCGTGCCGGCGCGTGGTAGGCGGCCGGATCGGGCTTGTATGCCCTGCTGACGTCGCTGCCCAGCACAACGTCCCACGGGAGTCCGGCGAATTTGGCCATTTCGACGAGCAGCCCGGTGTTGCCGTTGGACAGTGGCCCGACGATCGCGTGCCGCTTGATCACCGTGACGCCCTCGACGCTGTCCGGCCAGGGTGGCAACCAACGCCACGCCCGGGCCAGCGATTCCAGCTCGTCGCCGGGCAACGCCTCGGGGGCGACGCCGAGGTCGCGCAACGCGGCCTCCAAGTTTTCCCGATGCAGCACGTCGAGCGACACGAATCCCCGCTTGCCCGTGCGCACTTGGGCCATCGCGGGCTTGTACCGGCTGCGCCAGTCGTCGGCGAAATCCAACGGTTGTAGCGGAACCTGATGCGTCCGCACGAATTGTCGCACCGACTCGGCGATTCCCGACCGCCAATCGACGACGGTTCCGAAGGTGTCGAACAGGACGGCCCGTACACGCCGGCCGGTGGAGGGGGAACGGTAATCGCTCATGTCGCAACCCACGGTACCGGTCCCGGCTCGCGCCGGCGGCGCGTCGGGGCCACCCGAAGTACGCTCGCGCTCGGTGGGCCCAAGCGCGACGACGGGAGGCGGCGGTGACGGACGCGGGTGACGGTGGCGGGGGCCACCCAGACGGTGAGCGCACAACGAGGCGCCGCTACGTGATCGTCGGTGCCGGCGCCATCGGCGGCACCATCGGTGGGGTGCTTGCGCGGGCCGGTGCCCCGACCGTGTTGGTGGCGCGCGGCCGGCACGCCGACGTGCTGGCGGACGTAGGCCTCACCTTGCGCACGCCCGACGGTATCTTCATCACCCCGGTCGAGGCGGCGTCGCGCCCGGAGGACGTCCGGTTGAGCGCCGGCGACGTCCTGGTCTTTGCCACCAAGACGCAGCAACTCGACGCGGCGCTGGCCGACTGGGCCGATCAACCGGTGCACGGACCGGGCGGCGTCCTCGGCACCGCGGGCGACCTGCTGCCCGCGCTGACCGCGCTGAACGGGGTAGTGGCCGAGGAGAAAGCGCTGCGCTATTTCCGGCGGGTGTTCGGTGTCTGCGTCTGGTTGCCGGCGGTGCACCTCGAGCCCGGGGAGGTGATCGCGCGGTCCTGGCCCGTCGCGGGGCAGTTCCACGTCGCCCGTTGGCCGGCGTCGATCAGCACGGCCGAGGACGCGCGGCTGCTCGCGGAGATCGCCGAAACCTGGACGGACGCCGGCATTCTCGTGCGCATCGTCGACGACGTCGCTGCGTGGAAGTACAACAAGTTGCTGAGCAACCTGGGCAACGCGGTGGGGGCCCTGACGGCCGGCGCGACCGATGCGGCGGATGTGGTCGACGCGGTGCGCCGCGAAGGCGAGGCGGTGCTGCGGCGCGCGGCGATCGACTTTGTGCCGTTCGAGAAATCCACGGCGGCGCGGGCCGACGGGCCGTCCGTGCGACCGGTGTCCGGCTGGGACGGCGGCCCCAACAACTCCACCTGGCAATCGTTGAGCCGCAACACCGGCAACGTCGAGACGGACTTCTTCAACGGCGAGATCGTCCGGTTGGCCCACCGGCACGGTGGCGACGCGCCGCTGAACGGCGCGTTGGCGCGCGCCGCACGCGACGCGGTGCGCGGCGGTCGGGGCGCCGGCGAATACTCGGCGGCCCAGCTGCGCGGCCTGCTAGGGATCGACGCGGTCGGGGCCGCCCACGACTGATCGCCGGCGGCGTACGCTCTCGTTAGCAATGCGAAGAATCGCCGGCGGTGCGGGCACTTCCCGCGCGCGCCCGCGACGACCATGAGGGAGGCGGTCATGCCGCGTACGGCCGGTGACAGCTGGGACATCGTGACGAGTGTCGGATTCACGGCGCTGGCCGTCTGCGCCGCCCGTGCCCTCGACGCCAAGCTCGAGCCGCCGCTAGCTCACGACGACTTCGCCGCCGGGTTCGTCGCCGCCGCGGGCGAGCCGAACCTGAGCGCCGCGGTCGCCGACGCCGACCTCACCAGCCCCGCGGCCTTCAACGCGCAGTGGGTTGGCGTGCGCACCCGATTCTTCGACGACTTCTTCACCCGCGCCGACGTGCCGCAGGCGGTGCTCCTCGCAGCCGGCTTGGATTCGCGCGGGTACCGATTGGAGTGGCCGGCGGGCCACACGCTGTTCGAGGTGGATCAGCCGCGCGTCCTCGAGTTCAAACAACAGGTCCTGGACGCGCAGCCGGCCACGCCGTCGACCCGCCGCGTCACCATCGCCACCGACCTGCGCGAGGATTGGGCCGCGGCGCTCGTGGCGGCCGGTTTCGACCCGGGGCGGCCGACGGCCTGGGCGCTCGAGGGCCTGTTGCCGTACCTGCCCGGCGCCGCCCAGGACGCGCTGTTCGACAAGGTGCACGAGTTGTCGGCCGTCGGCAGCCAGATCGCCGCCGAACTGGGTCCGGCGCCCGGGGAGATCGCGGACTTCGCCGACAACGTGCCCACCATCAGCCAGGACGCCAATCAGCCGCCCGTCGCCGAGCTCTGGTATGACGATCCTCGCACCGATACGAAAGCCTTTCTGCGCGAACGGGGTTGGCGCGTCACCGGCGTGGACTTGGTGGACAAGGCGGCCACCGAATACGGACGGCCGTTCACCGAGCTGCCGGCCGTCTTCGATCGGCTGCTGCGCACCAAGTTTTTCACCGCCGTCCGCGAGCGCTGACCGACGGGTGCCGCCGTCACGTGACGGACGCCGGTTGTTCGCCTCGTCGTCACCGTGGTGCGCACTGGTTCTGGAAGCCTTGACCGACGGGTCGAACGATTCGGCCCGCACCTTCGACAAGGGCGGCCATGACCGAACACTTGCGCGCATACAACAGCCTGTGGCAGGTCCGCAGTGACTCATGGTGCCGGCTGGAGGAAGCCGCAGACCGGCTGACCCGCCCGACGACCACCGGTGCCCTCAAGGACAAGTGGGCCGGGGCCTGCCAAGATCTGCTGAGCCGCCTGAGCACCCTGGAGCCGTATTGGGCCTACCCCGGGGCTCCCCAATTCGCGCGCGTGCAACGCCTTTTCGCCGGCGGTCAGTATGACAAGTTCGCCCAGGCCGCCGCGCAGATCAACCGCGCGCTGACCACCGAGTCGTATCGGTCGGGCGATGTGGACAACGCCGGTGCCGACGAGCTCGACATGTTCCCCTCTGACCCGCGCCAGCTGATCGAGCACCAGCCGGCGTCGCAGCGTGACCGCCCCTACTTCGAGGTGCTCGTCGTGGAGAAGATGACCGAGGACCAGGAGCGGGCGCTGCGCAACGAGGTGCGCAAGTGGCGGCGCCCCGACGACGAATTCGTCTACGAGCTCGTCGTGGTCTCCAGCGGGGACGAGGCCCTCATCGCGGCGCGGCTCAACGTGAACCTGCAGGCGGTCGTCATCCGGCGGCGCTTCTCCCACCAGTCCACCCGGGACCTGTCGGCGCTCACGGAATTCGTCGACGCCGCGGTGTCCGACGAACTCAACGACCACCAGACCCCCGAAGAACGCGCGCAGATCCTGGCCGTCGAGCTGGCGAAACTACGGCCCGAGCTCGACCTGTACCTGATGACCGAGATCGACGTGGAGGACATCGCCGGGCGGTTGGGCCAGTACTTCCGTCGGGTCTTTCACGCCCGGGAAGGCATGCTCGAGCTGCACCTGTCGATCCTGCACGGCGTCGCCGCGCGGTACCGCACACCGTTCTTCAGCGCGCTCAAGCAATACAGCCACCGGCCGACCGGCGTCTTCCACGCCTTGCCGATCTCGCAGGGCAAGTCGATCGTCAACTCGCACTGGATCAAAGACATGGTGGGCTTCTACGGCCTGGACGTGTTCATGGCCGAGACGTCGGCCACCTGCGGTGGGCTCGATTCACTGCTCGAACCGACCGGCCCGCTGCGCGAGTCGCAGCAGCTCGCCTCGCAGGCCTACGGATCGCGGCACACCTACTTCGTCACCAACGGCACGTCGACGGCGAACAAGATCGTCACCCAGGCATTGGTGGCGCCGGGTGACATCGTGCTGCTGGATCGCAACTGCCACCAGTCGCATCACTACGGGATGATGCTCGCCGGGGCGAATGTCGTGTACCTGGAGGCATATCCGCTCAACGAGTACTCGATGTACGGCGCCGTGCCGCTGCGCGAGATCAAGTCCAAGCTGTTGGCGCTCAAACGCGCCGGCAAGCTCGACCGGGTCAAGATGATGTCGCTGACCAACTGCACCTTCGACGGCATCGTCTACGACGTCGAACGCGTGATGGAAGAGTGCCTGGCCATCAAGCCCGACCTCGTATTCCTCTGGGACGAAGCCTGGTTCGCGTTCGCACGGTTCCACCCCGTCTATCGCACGCGCACGGCGATGGCGTCGGCGCGCGCGCTGCGGGAGCGGTTGCAGGACCCGGAGTACCGGCGCCGCCACGAGGAGGAGCTGGCCGGGCAGGGCGGCGACGAGCCGAGCGACGACGACCTGCTCGAGCGGCGCCTGCGTCCCGACCCGGCGCGGGCGCGGGTCCGCGTCTACGCGACGCAGTCGACGCACAAGACGCTGACCGCCCTGCGCCAGGGGTCGATGATCCACGTCTTCGACCAGGACTTCGACCAGAAGGTCGCGGAGCCGTTCCACGAGGCCTACATGGCCCACACGTCGACCTCACCGAATTACCAGATCCTGGCGTCGTTGGACCTCGGCCGCCGCCAGGTGGCGCTCGAGGGCGTCGAGCTGGTGCAACGGCAGATCGAGAACGCCATGCAGCTGCGCGACGCGATCGACAACCACCCGTTGCTGAGCAAGTACATGCGGTGCCTGCGCACGTCGGACCTGATCCCGGAGGACTTCCGGCCGTCGGCCATCGCCCAACCGCTGCGCTCGGGGCTGCGAAACATGATGGCGGCGTGGGAGTCCGACGAATTCGTGCTCGACCCGTCGCGGATCACGCTTTACATCGGCCACACCGGTTATGACGGGGACACGTTCAAGCGCCAGCAGCTGATGGACCGCTACGGCATCCAGATCAACAAGACGTCGCGCAACAGCGTGTTGTTCATGACCAACATCGGCACCACCCGCAGCTCGGTCGCCTTCCTGGTCGAGGTGCTCGTCAACATCGCCCGCGAGCTCGACCAGAACATCTCGGAGATGAGCCTCGGTGAGCGGGAGCATTTCGAGCGCGCGGTCTACCGGCTTACCGAAATGTCGTTGCCGCTGCCGGATTTCAGCGGCTTCCACCCCGCCTTCCTGGATCACTCCGGCTCTCAACCCACGCCCGAGGGCGACGTGCGCCGCGGGTTCTACCTGTCCTACGACGACACCAACTGCGAGTACCTCAGCGGTCAGCAGATCGAGGAGCGGTTGGACGCCGGCGTGGACGTGGTCTCGGCGACGTACGTGACGCCCTACCCGCCGGGATTCCCGGTACTGGTGCCCGGGCAGGTGTTCAGCCACGGCATCCTGCAGTTCATGCGCGACCTCGACACACCCGAAATCCACGGCTATACGCCGAACTTCGGCTATCGGGTGTACACCGAGAAGGCCATCGAGATCGCGTCGGGTGCGACGGCGGTCGATGATCGGCGCAGCGACGGGGGGCCCGCCGAGCACAAGGCGCCGAAGCGCAAGCCCGGCAAGCGCGGCGGCTCGGGCGGTGACTCTACCGTGCCCGAGGTGGGGCACGACGAACTGCTCGGGCAGCAACATCCCGGTGATGCGCTCACCACGCCCCCGCCGGGCGGCGGCAACGGCGCTTCCCGCGTCGGGGCGGCCGAACCCGGCGGCGACTAGCGGTCCCGGCGCCGCTCGAGGATCGGCAGCACTCGCTCGGCCCACCGAATGTTTTCCTGCTCCAACGCGATTCCGCGCAGCAGGGTCAGGTAGGGACCCACCCGCTCGGCGTGCGCCAGGTAGTCGTCTTCGGCGCGGTCCTCGAGCAGGCGTGTCCGCAACCGCTCGTAGCGGTGCAGTTTTGCTGTCGCCCGGTGCAGTCGCTCCCGCACAAAAGTGACGATGGCGCCCGCGTCGCCGGCATCGGATGCCTGAACCTTGATCATCAGTTCGTCCCGAATGACCGACGCCCGAGGCGCCTTGGCCGTGAACTGCGCGATCGCGTCGCGGCCCGCGTCGGTCAGGGAGAACATGCGCTTGTTCGGTCGGCGTTCCTGCTGCACGACCCGGGCCTCGACGAGACCCTGTGCGGCCAGCCGGTCGAGTTCGCGGTAGAGCTGTTGCGGGGTGGCCATCCAGAAGTTGGCGACCGAGGCGTCGAAGCCTTTGGCCAGGTCGTAGCCGGACGCCTCGCCCTCGAGCAGGGCGGCCAGGACGGCGTCACGCAGCGACACCGGCGAAGAATACCCCGAGATAGTCAACAAAGTGATTAATCACCCTATGGACAGCTGTCAGCGACCGAGCTAGTGTCAGGCTCGACTATTCAACAAATTGACTATGCGAGGTTCCTGATGCATCCCTTCCGCAAAGCCGTCGAAGAACGCGACGAGACTCGCATCCAGGCTTTGCTGGCCGACGACGTGGTGTTCACCAGCCCGGTGGCCTTCAAGCCGTACGTCGGGAAGCCGATCACGGCCGCGATCCTGCGAGGCGTGCTGCGGGTCTTCGAGGACTTCCGCTATGTGCGCGAGATCCGCGACGCCGGCGGCCGCGACCACGCGTTCGTGTTCGAAACCGGCATCGCCGGCGCGCCGGGCGTTCGCGTCACCGGCTGCGACTTCCTGCACTTCGACGACGACGGGCTGATCGACGACTTCATGGTGATGGTGCGGCCGCTGTCGGGCGCGACGGCGCTGTCCACCGCGATGGGGGCGCAATTCGAGCGGATCCAGCAAGAGGCGGTCCTGTTGGCCGAGCAGTTCAGCGGCGCGTCATAGTAATGACCATGCGAATCGGTTTGGGCATCAATTACGCGGGCGGATTCAAGGATGTGGCCGCGGAAGTCGCCGACCTCGAGCACGCCGGGCTGGACATCGTGTTCGTGCCGGAGGCGTATTCGTTCGACGCGGTCAGCGCGCTCGGGTATCTCGCCGCCAGCACCGAACGAGTGGGGTTGGCGTCGGGCATCCTGCAGCTCTACACCCGCACCCCCACGCTGACGGCGATGACCGCGGCCGGCTTGGACTACGTCTCCGACGGTCGGTTCACCCTCGGCCTGGGCGCGTCCGGGCCGCAGGTGATCGAGGGTTTCCACGGTGTGCCCTATGACGCCCCGATCGGCCGCACGCGCGAGGTGATCGACATCTGCCGCCAGGTGTGGCGGCGCGAGACCGTCAAGCACGAGGGCACGCACTACACCATTCCGCTGCCCGCGGGGCAGGGAACCGGGCTGGGCAAACCTCTCAAGCTCATCAATAAGCCGGTGCGCGAACGGATTCCGGTTTTGGTGGCCGCGCTGGGGCCCAAGAACGTCGAATTGGCGGCCGAGATCGCCGAGGGTTGGCAGCCGATCTTCTTCCTGCCGGAAAAGGCCCACGACGTGTGGGGTCAGGCGCTGGCCGACGGCCGGGCCAAGCGCGACCCGGCGCTGGGTGAGCTCGACGTGTTCGCCGGGCCCGTGCTGGCCATCGGTGAAAACGTCGAGCCACTGCGGGAATTCGTCAAACCGCACCTGGCGCTCTACATCGGCGGGATGGGCGCCAAGGGCAAGAACTTCTACCACGCGTTGGCGACCAAATACGGCTATGGCCCGCAGGCCGACCGGATCCAGGAGCTCTACCTGGCCGGCGACAAGGAGGGCGCCGCCAAGGTCGTTCCCGACGAATTGGTGCGTGACGTGAACCTGATCGGCAGCCGCGAGTTCGTCAGGGAGCGGTTGGCGGCGTTCCGCGAGGCGGGGGTCACCACGCTCAACGTGTCACCCATCGCCGAGACGTCGGCCGAGCGCGTCAAGCTGATCGAGACTCTGCGCGGCCTGATCTAGCGGGCCGCTTGCCGGTGTCGATCCCGGCGTAGCCGCAGCGCGCGGGCGACGGCCGCGACCAGGGCGAGCACCGCCATCACACCCAGGATCCAGGCGGAGACCGGCGCGCTCGTGGTCGCCAGGACCAGCGGTAGCCCGAAGCCGAGGTAGGTCACCACGTAGAACAGCCCGGTGAGCGCGCCGCGAAGGTGCTGCGGGGCGGCGGCCTCCAAGTCGATCAGGCCCTCGCGCAGGCACAGCCCCGACGCGCAGCCCAAGACGAGCAACAGCGGCAGGCCCAGCGCCGGCGTCAGGCCGGGCGGCGCCGCCGCGGTGACCGCGTAGCCGAGCGCGGCCAGCACGGCGCCGGCGGTTCCCGTCCGCGGCCCCCACCGCAGGGCGCGGGCCACCACCTGGACGACGCCGCTGATGCCGTTGACCAACAGCGTCGCGACGCCCGCGGCGATCGGCGCCGCGAGGGTGGTGTGAATGCGGCCCGGGATGGTGACGAAACCCAGGGTGGCCGAGGCAAACACCCACGGTGCCAGCGGCATCGCCCAACTCAGGGCGCGTGCGGTGCCCTGCGGGGCCGCCGGTGCCGGGCCCTCCGACATCTCCGGGACCGCCGGGGCCGCCGGCGCCGCCGCGGCGGGCTGCGCCGTCGCGGCGGTCAGGGCCGCCGCCAGCATGACGATGCCGGCGGCGACCCCGAAGGACAGCCGGACACCCGACCCGCCGGCCCAGGCGATGAGGCCGCCGGCGAACGGGCCGATGGCGAACCCGGCGGTCAGCACCGCCCCGGCCGTCGCCGCGCCCGCCGCCCCACGCAGGTCCGACGCCCACGCGGTGCAGGAGCTGACCGCCAGGCCGACCCCGACTCCCACGATCAGCCGGCCCGCCAACAGGACGCCGGTCTCCTGGGAAACCAGCATCGCCGCCGTCCCGGCCAGCGTCGCCGCGGCGCCCGCCAGCGCCAGTGGCCGGCGTCCGATCGCGTCCGAGACGCGCCCACCGACCAGCAGCCCGGGAAGCAAGCCCACCGCATAGATGCCGAAGATCGCGTCCAGCGTCGTCGTGGACAGGTGCTGGCGATCGCTGATGACGGGCATCAGACCGACGAAGTGGTTGGCCACCCAGCCCGTCGCCAGCAGCAGGGCCAGGACGCACGCGAACAACCCCCGGTCACCGGCGGCCTGCGATACCGGCCGACGGTCGCGGCCCGTCACAGCATTCGACGTCACCGATTCGCCCCTCCACTTTCGTGCCGACGCAGTACAACGCGACGCCGCCCCGGTACTTATTCCCGCCAGGCGGCGCGCCATGCACCGGCGACGCCGCAGCCGCCCTGCGACGGGGGCGCTGCAAACTCCAAGCGGCCGTGGGCACGTCACGTTCTCGGGTTTGAAACCAACCGATTTGGTGTACTGATACCACTACTCGGACCCAGGAAGGCAAACGATGAAGCAAATTGCGGCCGCCGCGCTCGCGATCGCGGTCATGCTGTCCAGCGCGTGTTCGGCTTCCCAGATCGTCAACACCGGCGGCGACACCAAGTGCAAAGACTTCACCTCGCAGGACGAGAAGAAGCAGAACGACGAAGTGAGCAAGATGCTTAAGGACAAGAGCGGCGCAGATCCCACCAACGTGGAGATCTCGGCGACGCGGCTGTCCGCGACGACCTACTGCCAGACCCTCGGCAAGCCGGACAGCAAAATCTCCGAAGCCCCCCACGGCTGAGCGCGCGCAGCCGTTTTAATCTCGCCTAGCCCAAATCTGGTGACCGGCGGTCACGGTTCCTAAGCTGCGCGGGTGATGTCGACCAGTCCCGCGCCGGCACGGGTGTCGCTGCGCGGGGTCGACCGGACCTACGGGAGCCACGCGGTCCTGCATCAGGTCGACCTCGACATCGAGCCGGGCGAGGTCGTCGCGCTTCTCGGGGCGTCGGGTAGCGGCAAATCGACGCTGCTGCGCCTCATCGCGGGCCTCGATCAGCCGAGCGGCGGGCGCATCGAGATCGACGGCCGCGGCGTGCGCGGCATCGACCCGCGCTGCGCCGTGGTGTTTCAAGAGCCGCGCCTGCTGCCGTGGCGGTCGCTGGCCGGCAACGTCGAATTCGGCCTGGCGCCGGGCACACCACGCGCCGGCGGCTCCGACGACGTCCGGCACTGGCTGGACGTCGTGGGTCTGACCCCGTTCCGGGACCACTATCCGCGCCAGGTGTCGGGCGGCATGGCCCAGCGGGCCGGCCTGGCGCGAGCCCTGGCCCGCCGCCCCGGTGTCTTGCTGCTGGACGAACCGCTCGCCGCCCTGGACGCCCTGACGCGCTTGCGCATGCAGGATCTGCTCGACGCGGTGCAGCAGGAGGCGGGCACCACCACGGTGCTGGTCACCCATGACGTCGACGAGGCGGTGATCCTCGCCGACCGCGTGCTGATCCTGCGCGCCGACGAAACCGGCGGCGCCGGCATCGCGGCGACATACGACGTGGCGATCCCCAAACCGCGCGACCGCGGCGACCCGCGGCTCACCGCGCTGCGCGAGCGGCTACTCGACGAGCTCGGGGTGCCCCGCCGCGGCAGCGACAACGTCAGATCCGCCGTCGCAGAGGAGACGCAAGCATGGTGACAGGCCGCCCCGGCCGGCGAGCTCGACTGGCCTCGATCGCGGTGAGCGCGGGCGTGATCGCCGCGGCCGGCTGCGGATCGCACTCGGGCAGCTCCGCCGGTAAGGACATCCACCTCGACTACGCCTATTACAGCCCGCTGAGCCTGGTGGTCCGCGACCAGCACCTACTGGAGAACCGCGGCTACAACGTCACGTGGGTGCTCTCGGCCGGCAGCAATAAAGCCAATGAGGGCCTGCGGTCCAAGGCGCTCGACGTCGGGTCGACCGCCGGCTCGGCCGCGCTGGTCGCGCGCGCCAACGGGTCGCCGATCAAGAGCATCGACCTCTACGCCGGTGGCGAGTGGACGGCGCTGCTGGTGACCAAGAACTCGCCCATCAACACCGTCGCCGATCTCAAGGGCAAGAAGGTTGCCGTCACCAAGGGCACCGACCCCTACTTCTTCCTCCTGCAATCGCTTGCGACCGCGGGCCTTTCGCCGAACGACATCGAGATCGTGAACCTGCAGCACGCCGACGGCAAGACCGCCCTGGAGCGCGGCAACGTCGACGCGTGGTCCGGGTTGGATCCGTTCATCGCCGAGACGATTCAGCAATCGGGCTCGCGTTTCATCTACCGCAACCCGAGCTTCAACAGCTACGGGTTTCTCAACGCCCGGGAGGATTTCATCGCCGCCCACCCCGATGCGGTGCAGGCGGTTGTCAACAGCTACGAGGAGGCCCGCAAGTGGGCGAAGGCGCATCCCGATCAACTGGCAGCGTTGCTGGCCTCGCAGGCGAACATCCCGCTCAGCGTGGCGCAGGAGGAACTGACGCGGACCCTGGTGGACATCAACCCGGTGCCGGGGGACGCGCAGCGGGCGGTGCTGACCAAGGTGGAGCCGTTGGCGGTGGCCGACTCCGACATCAAATCCGACGACGCCGGCAACAACGCGCTGAACACGCTGATCGAGCCGAAGTACATCCTGCAGGCGCACTGACCGCGGGCTCGGCGCGGCTGGGGCGGCTGCGGCGGGTGCTGGTGGGGCTCGTCGTCCCGGTGCTGCTGCTGGTGAGTTGGCAGCTCGCCACGGCGGTCACGGGCTACTTCGCGCCCAGCCAGCTGCCGCCCCCCGGCGACGTCGTCTCCGCGCTCGGCGTTTTGCTGCGGCGCGGCGACCTGTGGACGCACCTGGGCGCGAGCGGGTCGCGGGTGCTGGTCGGTTACCTGTCCGGCGCCGTCGCGGCGCTCGCGCTCGGTTCGCTCGTCGGGCTGTCGCTGACTGCGCGCCGATTGCTCGCGCCGACCGTCGCCGCCTTCCGCACCGTGCCGTCCCTGGCCTGGGTTCCGTTGCTCCTGTTGTGGTTTGGCATCGACGAGACACCCAAGATCCTGATGGTCGCGATCGGCGCGTTCTTCCCGATCTACACCACGACGGCGTCGGCGCTCGCACACGTCGACGCGCACCTGTTGGAGGTGGGGCGCGCGTACGGTCGGCGCGGTGGGTCGTTGTTGACGACGGTGATGCTGCCCGCGGCGGCCCCGGAGCTGGTCAACGGGCTGCGGCTGGGCCTGGCGAACGCCTGGTTGTTCGTGGTCGCCGCCGAGCTCATCGCCTCGTCGAAGGGCCTCGGCTTCTTGCTGATCGACAGCCAGAACACCGGACGCACCGACGTCATGCTGCTCGCGATCGTCTTGCTGGCCGCCCTGGGCAAGCTCAGCGACATGATCCTGGGCGCTTTGGAGACCCGGATCGCGCGGCGGCGCGGGTAGCCCACCGGTCGGCGACCAGCCAGCCGCCGGTCAGCAACTGCCACGACGTGATCGAGTAGACGCTGCCACGCTCCCACACCCCGGCCGCCAACACCCCGGGGTGCCCCGTCACCGACCTGACCGCCAGCACCGCCAGGCACGCCAAGCCCAGCGCCGCAAGCGCTTTCGACGCGCGGATGTAGACGCGCCGCGCGTTCTGAATCTCGACGGCCGTCGATCCCAGCGCGATGGCGACGTTGCCACCGGCGATGGCCAACACCGCGCCGACGACGTGCACCGTGCCGCTGTGCACCGTCGCGATCACCACATTGCCTGCCGCATTGACTCCCGCCGCCGCCACGAACGCGAAGCTCCGGCGCGGCCGCCCCGGCACGCTCAGCAGCGCGCCGAGGAAGAACAACACGCCCTGCCCGACGAACGCCACCCGCAGCCATACCGCGCGCGGCGAATCGATCACCTGACCGTGCACCGTGGCACCGCTCGGCAGGGCAAGGTCGCTGATGTAGTTGCGGGCGTAGCTGTAGGCGGGGTGATAGCTCGCGGCGGCGACCGCCTCCAGGGCCAGGTACCCGACGGCCGCCACCGCCCACAGCATCGCCCCCCGCACCGCCCGGCCTCCTCCCGCGACTTGACCCGAGCGTAGGCAATGCCCGCAGAATGGCGCGATGCGGGCGATGCGACGGGTGGGGAAGATCGCCGTGGCTGCGGCCGCGACGCTGGTGGCCCTGAGTGGTTGCGGCGCGCCCTCCGACCGCGGCGCAGCCTCAGGAGACGTCGCCGGCCCCGTCGACATCGGCGGGGGCCGCCACCTCTACCTCACCTGCCGCGGAAGCGGCGCGCCCACAATCGTTTTGGAGTCCGGTTACCACAACTCGGCGGACCCGTGGACCCAGTCCGACGCCGCGGTGCCGGCGGTCGGCCCCGCCGTGCTGCCCGCCCTGGCCGCCGATCACCGGGTCTGCGCCTACGACCGGCCGGGCACGCTGCGCTACGCCGACCCACCCACACTCACCGACCGCAGCTCGCCGGCCGCGATGCCGCGCACCGCGCACGACGTCGTCGAGGACCTGCATGCGCTGCTGGCCGCCGCGCACGTGCCGGGCCCTTACGTGCTGGCGGGGCACTCGCTGGGCGGACTGTTCGCCAGGCTCTACGCGCAGACCTTTCCCGACCAGGTGCGCGCGGTGGTGTTCGTCGACGCGTTCGCCGTGGAGATTCCCGGACTGATGGGATCGAACTGGCCGGCGTACCGCCGGATGCTGGATCGGCCGCTGCCGCAGTTCACCGACTCGTCGGTGTACGAGGAGATCGACATCGACAAGAGCGTCGAGCAGGTCGCCGCGGCGCCGGCGTTTCCGGCGATACCGACCGTCGTGCTGAGCCGGACGGAGCCGTTCGCCGTCCCTCCCGAGGTGCCGCCCGAGCAGGGCGCCGCGTTGGAGCAGGCGTGGCGGGACGCCACGGCGAGCCTGATCGGGCTGCGTCCCCAGACGCCGCACCTGATCGCCACCGGCAGCGATCATTTCGTCCAGATCCACCAACCGGACCTGGTGGTGGCGGGAATCCGGCTCGCGCTGCGCCGGTCGGGCGGCTAGAAGAAGAACCCGGCGTGCGGGGCTTGGGGCACCGCGAACAACCGGTCGGCGGCGTCGAGTGCGCGCGGGTCGGCGCTGCGGGCCAGCCCGGCGAGGGCGAGCTCGCGCCACGTCGCGCCGCCGAGCAGGACCCCGGCGAGCCCCTCGACGTCGACCTCGAGTTCCGCCGGCCGCCCGGTCGGTTCGGCACCGGCGCCCGTGATTGCGTATGTGCCCGAATTGCTCTGCAGTAGCGGATCATTCACCGCGACGGTGATCTCATCCGCGCCGAGGTACCGGCGTTTGGACAGGGCCTGCGCAACGTCGACGACACGCAGCCACGTCTCGTCGTGGACCGCGGTCACGCGGACCGCTCGCCGGTCGGCGACGAGCCAGGGCATCGGATCGTCCAGGGGGAGCATCCAAAAGACCACTCGGTCAACGAGGTCGAGTTCGAGCAGGAAACGCAGCAGGCCTAGGTAAGCCGCGGCGGTGGGCGCGAAGAAATCCTCGACCACGATGCTGCGCTGCCGGCTGACGAACCACTGGTCGGTGTCCGCGGGGCGGTAACGGACGAAGCCGGATTCCGCTCCCGGATTGCCATGTACCGCCACATAGGTTGGGCCCGGCGATGATTGGGTGCGCAACCGCACGCCCTCCCACCACGCCGGCGGCCGGTCGATGGTGCCCGGGCGGCCCGGACGGTGTTCGTCGTAAATGCGGGGCAACGTCTCCCACGCGTGTGCGGCGTCGAGGAGCCGCACGGGGCCTCCGGCCCCGACGCCGGGACGCAGAGCCGCCCTCGACGTGTCCACCTCGACGGACTGCGACACAGTGGCGACGCCGTAGCCGTAGCGCCCGTAGATCGTGGCCTCCGAAGCCCGCAACGTCGCCACCGCCTCGCCGCGCGCGGCGACGTCGCGCAGTTGGTGGTCGATCAACGCGGTGGCCAGGCCCCGTCGGGTGTGCGACGGCAAAACGCCGATGTGGGTGACCGCCGCGTGGCCGACGACCGCGCCGCCGGGCAAGGTCAGCCCGCTGGTGACGGCGTCGGCGGTGCCGACGAGCTGACCGTCGACGAAGGCCCCGATCGTTCGGCCCGGTTCCAGTAGTCGCGTGATCTGGCCCGGCGCCAACTCGGGCAGGGGCGGGAAGCCGATCATGGCGGTGCGGAAGACGTTCGCCGCCGCGATCAGGTCGCTCTCGGTGTCGAGTACGCGGATCTCTGTGCTCATGCCGTCATCATCTCCGGCGGGACCGGTGCCCGGTGTGGGCGGCTTTGGAATCGGCATGATTCCTGGCGGCCCACCGGTTAATCGCCTGTCGCGCCGCCGCGCGGCACCGTCGGGGCGGTCGCGCAACGAAACGCCACCAGGAATCCGGTCACTAAAATTTGTGTTACACGGCGTGCTGGCAGGTTCGCACCCTGCGGTCGTTCCTGTACATCGACGAAAGAAGCCCTGCCGATGCCTGATTCGTCAACGCGACTGCATCTCGCCGCGGCGCTGGACGGTGCGGGATGGCACCCCGCGGCGTGGCGGGAACCCGACGCCCGGCCCGCCGAGGTGTTCGGAGCTCGTTACTGGGCCGATCTGGTCGGCGAGGCCGAGCGGGGCGCGCTGGACTTCGTGACGATCGAAGACTCGTTAACGGTGCAGTCAGACGACCCGTTGTCCCCCGATTCCCGGACGGACCGCGTCCGCGGTCGGCTGGACGCGGTGCTCATCGCCGCCCGCGTCGCGCCGCGCACGCGCGGGATCGGGTTCGTGCCGACCGCGATCGTGACGCACACCGAGCCGTTCCACGTCTCGAAGGCCATCGCCACCCTGGACTACGTCAGCACCGGCCGCGCCGGGGTCCGCGTGCAGGTCGCGGCGAGGGCTGACGCGGCCGCACACTTCGGGCGCCGCTCGTTGCCGCAGCTGTCCCGCGACTTCCTCGACGACCCGGCGAGCCGGCAACAGCTCAGCGACTACTTCGCCGAGGCATCGGATTACGTCGAGGTGCTGCGCCGATTGTGGGACAGCTGGGAGGACGACGCGGAGATCCGCGACATCGCCTCCGGACGCTTCATCGACCGGCACAAATTGCACTACATCGATTTCGAGGGCCGCTGGTTCTCCGTCAAGGGACCGTCGATCACCCCGCGGCCACCGCAGGGGCAGCCGATCGTCGCGGCCCTGGGCCACGGCGGCCCGTCTTACCAGTTGATCGCGGACAGCGCGGACATCGGGTTCGTCACCCCGCGCGACGCCGCGCACGCCGCCGACATCGTCGTGGAGATCGGTGCGCTGCAACGGGCCGTCGGGCGCGGCGAGGACGCCGCGGTCCGCCTCTTCGGTGACCTGGTGGTGTTCCTCGACCACACCTCCGCGGCCGCCCACGCCCGGCGGCGCCGCCTCGACGCCGCCGCCGGCATCGAATTCGACAGCGATGCAACCAGTTTCGTCGGTACGCCAACGCAGCTGGCCGACCTACTGCAGGAGTGGCACGCCGCGGGCCTGCCCGGGTTTCGGCTACGCCCCGCCGCGCTGCCCCACGACCTGGTGCAGATCACCGAGGGTCTCGTTCCCGAACTGCGGCGCAGGGGCGCGTTCCGCGACGCCTACGCGGCCGACACGCTGCGCGGAACGCTCGGGTTGGCCCGCCCCGCCAACCGCTACGCGAACGCCTGACCCCGAAGGAACTATCCAATGACCAAGCCGACAAAGCAAATTCATCTGGCCGCGCATTTCCCGGGTGTCAACAACACCACGGTGTGGAGCGACCCGGCGGCCGGTAGCCACATCGAGTTCAGTTCGTTCGCGCGATTCGCCCAGACCGCCGAACGCGGCAAGTTCGACTTCCTCTTCCTGGCCGAGGGATTGCGGTTGCGCGAGCAGAACGGCCTGATCTACGACCTGGACGTCGTCGGCCGCCCCGACACGTTCACCGTGCTGGCCGCGTTGGCGGCGGTCACCGAACGCATCGGGCTGACCGGCACCATCAACTCCACCTTCAACGAGCCCTACGAGGTGGCTCGGCAGTTCGCCTCGCTCGATCACCTGTCCGCCGGCCGCGCCGCGTGGAACGTGGTGACGTCCTGGGACGCCTTCACCGGCGAGAACTTCCGCCGCGGAGGCTTTTTGGCCGAAGGCCAACGCTACGAGCGGGCCAGGACCTTCCTGCAGACCACGCTGGAGCTGTTCGACTCCTGGCGCGGCGACGAGATCGTCGCGGACAAGCGGACCGGCGTCTTCCTATCCGACCCGGATGCCGGGGCGTTCGCCCACACCGACGCGCACTTCGCCATCCACGGCCGGTTCAACGTGCCGAGGAGCCCGCAGGGCCGGCCGGTGATCTTCCAGGCCGGCGACTCCGACGAGGGCCGCGAGTTCGCCGCGTCCGCCGCCGACGCGATCTTCTCCCGGCACAGCACGCTGACCGAAGGGCAGGCGTTCTACACCGACGTCAAGGGCCGCCTGCCCCGATACGGGCGCCGCCGCGACGACCTACTCATCCTGCCGGCCGCGACCTTCGTCATCGGCGACACCGACGCCGAGGCCGCCGAGATCGCCCACGACGTGCGGCTGGCGCAGGTGTCGCCGCAGACGGCCATCAAGTTCCTCGAACAGCTGTGGAACCGCGACCTGTCCGACCACGACCCGGACGGGCCGCTGCCCACCGTGGACCCCGTCGTGGGCGACAACACGATCTCCCGGGGCCGTGCCAGCGTTCGGATGTTCCGCGACCCGATCGCGATCGCCAACCAATGGCGGGAGAAGGCCGCTGCGGAGAACCTCACCACCCGGGAGTTGATCGTCGAAGTCACCGGGCGCCAGTCGTTCATCGGATCGGCACAGACCGTCGCGGCCACCATCAACGACTTCGTGCAGGCCGACGCCAGCGACGGGTTCATCCTCGTGCCGCACATCACCCCCGGCGGCCTGGACGAGTTCGTCGATCAGGTGGTGCCGCTGCTGCAAGAGCGCGGTGCGTTCCGCACCGACTACGAAGGCACCACGCTGCGGGAGCACCTCGGCCTGGCGCCGCTGCCCGCTCCGCGACGATCCGCGGACACCTCGGCCGACGTGGCCTCCTGACGGTCATGACGACCCCGCTGGCGGTGCTCGACCTGGTCCCGATCTCCTCGGGATCCACTGCGGCACAGGCGATCAGAAACACGATCGACCTGGCGCAACGCGCCGAATCCCTGGGCTACACCCGGTATTGGTTCGCCGAACACCACCTGAACCCCGGGGTCGCCGGCACGTCGCCCGCGCTGCTGCTGGCCTTCACCGCCGAGCACACCACCTCGATCCGCCTCGGCTCGGGTGCCGTGCAGATGGGCCACCGCACCGCGCTGGCCACCGTCGAGGAGTTCGGCCTGCTCGACGCGCGCTTCCCGGGCCGCTTCGACCTTGGCCTGGGGCGGTCGGGGGGCACCCCCCGCGGACCGTCGGCGCCGGTCGGGTGCCGGGAGCTGGTCGACGGGCACACCCCGAACGGCTTGCTCATCCCCCCGCCGTTCGACCCGACACCGCTGCTGGGCTCGCCTCGCTTCGCGCTGCAGAAGGCGCTGCTGCAGCTGCCGGGCGCGCAATCGCAGAACTACACCGAACAGGTCGACGACGTCCTGGCGCTGCTCGCCGACACCTACCACTCGGACGACGGCGAGGAGGCGCACGTGGTGCCCGGCGCCGGCGCCGCCCTGCAGGTGTGGATCCTGGGCAGCAGCGGCGGGGAGAGTGCCGTCGTGGCGGGGAACCGGGGCCTGCGCTTTGCCGCCAACTATCACGTCGCCCCGTCCGCGGTGCTGGAGGCGACCGACGCCTACCGCGCGGCGTTCCGACCCTCGGAGGTGCTCGAGCGCCCCTACGTTTCGGTGTCGGCCGACGTCGTCGTGGCCGCGGACTCCGCCACCGCCCGCGAGCTGGCCGCCGGTTACGGTCCCTGGGTGCGCAGCATCCGCACCGGCGAGGGTGCCATCCCCTTCCCGACGCCGGCGCAGGCGCGCGAACGCAAGTGGACCGAAGCCGACCGTCGCCTGGTCGCCGACCGAGTCGACACCCAATTCGTCGGCAGCGCAAGCGAAGTGGCAGATCAGTTGGAGCGACTGCGCGACGCCACGGGCGCCGACGAGCTGCTCGTCACGACCATCACCCACGATCACCGGGACCGGGTGCGCTCCTACGAGCTGCTCGCCGAGGAGTGGGCCCGGCGCTGACCGTTACCGAATGGGCAGGCCGGTCACCGCCCGCGAGATCACCAGGCGCTGAATCTCGCTGGTGCCCTCGAAGATTGTGAAGATCTTCGCGTCCCGGTGCATCCGCTCCACCGGGTAGTCGCGGGTGTACCCGTTGCCGCCCAAGATCTGGATGGCCTCGTCGGTGACGTAGACGGCGGTCTCGCTGGCCACCAGCTTGGCCATCGACCCCTCCGCGGCGTCGAAGTTCTGGTTGTTGCGCGCCATCCAGCCGGCCCGCCACACCAGCAGCCGGGCCGCGTCGATGCGGCTCTTCATGTCGGCGAGCTTGAACGCGACCGCCTGGAATTCGCCGATTTTACGGCCGAATTGCTCACGCTGGCAGGCGTAGTCGAGCGCGTACTCGTAGGCGGCCCGCGCCACGCCCACGGCCATCGCGCCGACGGTCGGGCGGGTGCGTTCGAAGGTCTTCATGGCCGCCTGTCCGCGGGTCGACGACCCGGACTTCGCGCGCGCGATGCGGGCCTCGAACTTCTCGCGTCCGCCGAGGATCGCGTCCTCGGGGAGGCGGACCTGGTCGAGGACCACTTCGGCGGTGTGGGAGGCGCGAATCCCGTGCTTCTTGAACTTCTGACCCTGGCTGAAACCCTTTGCATCGGGCGGGATGACGAAGCTCGCCTGGCCGCGGGTGCCGAGGTCGGGGTAGACCGACGCGACCACGATGTGCACGTTGGCGATGCCGCCGTTGGTCGCCCACGTCTTGGTGCCGTCGAGCACCCACTCGTTGGTCGCTTCGTCGAAGCGCGCCCGCGTGCGGATGCCGCCGACGTCAGAGCCCGCGTCCGGCTCCGAGGAGCAGAACGCCCCGAGCTTGGGATCGCCTGGTGTGCCGAACATTTCGGGAAGCCACCGGCCGATCTGCTCGGGCGTGCCGTTGCCGGCCAACGCCGCCGCCGCCAGGCCGGTGCCCATGATGGACAGCGCGATTCCGGCGTCGCCCCAGAACATCTCCTCGAACGCGGTCAGCATGCCCAGGCCGGTCGGCTCGGCCGCCTGCTGCGCGAAGAAGTCGGGGGAGTAGAGGCCGACCTTCGCGGCCTCCTGGATGACCGGCCAGGGCGTCTCCTCGCGTTCGTCCCATTCGGCGGCCGCGGGGCGGATGACCTCGGCGGCGAATTGATGCACCCAGTCGCGCACCTCGACCACGTCGTCGCTGAGTTGCAGTGAAAACGTCACAGCTTCACTCCTGAATTGGTTGGTGTTTCCGGTTGTCGTATTGATCGAGGACGCTGACGGTTTGGCTGACCCAGGCCTCGAAGTAGCGGTCTTCGTCGATATTTCCCGGCAGGCGCCCCGTCAGAGCCTGAAGCGTGGCGGCGTAGGACAGCGACCCGATGGCGACGGCGGCCGCCGCTTCGGGATCCGGGATGGACGTGCGGCCCGAGCGGTTGGACGCAGCGAGCTCATCGGCGAAACGCTGATAGGCGTTGTCGGTGATGACCTGCCACGTCTTTTCGTCGAGATCACCGAGTTCGGCGGGCTCCCGCAGCATCACCTTGAGCAGGTCCTCGCCCTGCTTGAGGTTGCTCCAGATGAGCTGTCCGGCGATGCGCACCGCCTGCTCGACGCCCCCCGGCGAGTCCGCGTCGTACTGCTCGCGGGCGGCCACGATGCTGTCGATCCGGTAGGCGACCGCGGCCTCGAGCAGTTCGCGCTTGGAGCCGAAGTGCTTGTACAAGGCGCCCGATCCGGGCGCCAGCCCGGACGCCCGCTGGATGTCGGCCACCGACGTCGCGGCGTAGCCCTTCTGGGCGAACAGCTTCAACGCGGCTGCCAGCAACCGGTCGCGCCCAGAACCCTGCATGGTGAGAGAGTACTCACTCACCGCGGTCCGACGCAAAACGCGTCGTCCTGACGGGGTGCGCCGAACGGGGGCGCTAGATTTCTGTGCAAAACACCCGGCGCTTCGCGGCGACCAATCGGTATTGCTGTGAGGGTGGTGTGGAGGCGGTCGGCATTCCCCGGCGCGTATCGCATCGCAATGCACTCGAAGGAGGCCGACATTCCCGCATTACCGCATGTCCAGCTGCCGATGCGGGTGCTATCGCTGCGCACCATCGTCATCGTCGCCGCCCTGTCGGTGATGACCCTCGTGGTGCTGCTGGGCACGTGGGTGTGGGTGGGTGTCACCAACGATCAGTACAGCCAACTCGATCGGCGACTCGACTCGGTCAGCAGCCTGGGCGACATCAACACGCTGATCAACGGCGCCGAGCTGACCAGTCCGGACCGGCCCATGCCGGACGGCAACCTGGTGCGCACCGTGCGGCTTGCCGGGGTGACGGCGTCGGTGCCCGCCAACATCGTGCTGCCCGAGCTGCCCAACGGTTACGCGACTACCACCATCAACGGCGTGCAGTACCGGGTCCGGACCTTCACCGCGGGCCCGGCGTCCATCGCGCTGGCCGCGCCGGTGGCCGAGGCGCAGCACCGGATCAACGAACTTCACCTGCGGGTGTTGCTGATCTGCGCCAGCGTGATCGGGGGCACGGTCGTCGTCGGTTGGGTGATCTCGTTGATCATGGTCAACCCGTTCCTGTTGCTGGCCCAGCAGGCGCGCGCCATCAATGCGCAGTCCAGCCCCGACGAGGTGCAGGTGCGCGGCGTGCGGGAGGCCGTCGAGATCGCCGAGGCTGTCGAAGGCATGCTGGCGCGCATCGGCAAGGAGCAACAGCGGACCAAGGCGGCGCTCGAATCGGCGCGCGACTTTGCGGCGGTCGCCTCGCACGAGCTGCGCACCCCGTTGACGGCCATGCGCACCAACCTCGAGGTGCTGTCCACGTTGGACCTGCCGCCCGAACAGCGCCACGAGGTGATCGGTGACGTGATCCGCACGCAGAGCCGCATCGAGGGCACCCTGACGGCGCTGGAGCGGCTGGCCCAGGGTGAGCTGACCACCGTCGACGACTTCGTCCCCTTCGACGTCACCGAGCTGCTGGACCGCGCCGCACACGACGCCCCGCGCATCTACCCCGATCTCGAGGTGTCGCTGGTGCCCTCGCCGACCGTCCTGATGGTGGGCTTGCCGACGGGGCTGCGGCTGGTCATCGACAACGCCATCGCCAACGCCGTCAAGCACGGCAACGCCGGCAAGATTCAGCTTTCGGTCAGCAGTTCCGGCGCGGGCGTGGAGATCGCCGTCGACGACGACGGCACCGGTGTTCCGGAAGCCGAGCGCGCGACGGTGTTCGAGCGGTTCACCCGCGGGTCGACGGCCTCGCGCTCGGGCTCGGGGCTGGGGTTGGCGTTGGTCGCCCAACAGGCCGAATTGCACGGCGGTACCGCGGCGCTGTACACCAGCCCGCTCGGTGGCACCCGATTGCTGCTGTTACTGGCGGGTGACGGACGCGGCCCCGCGTAGCGTCTCTCGAGCCGCACCGGCCCACCGTCGCAGCCCCGATAATCGGCTGCGATTGCGGAAATGGAATTGCACCGGTGTTATCCCGACGAGATCGGCGCCCCGGATTTTTTGACGAAATAGTTAATTTCGCAATGCGGACCGCGGTGCAGGCACCTGACCAGCGCCGCAATAGCATTCACGCAGGATTGTCGTAAGAGGGATCTGGGTATTAGTTCTACTCGCTGATCGAACGCCACCAGGACGGCACGCCCGACATGATCGGCATGGAGGCCGTCAACCAGCTCCTCGTCGCGCTGGAGGTGCACCGGTTCGACTTCTGTTTCATCGGTGCCGGATACGAGGACGAGGTCGACGCGTTCCTCACCGTGAACCCCGGTCTGGCCGGCCGATTCAACCGCAAGCTGAGGTTCGAGTCGTATTCGCCGGACGAGATCGTCGAGATCGCGAACCGCTACGCGACACCGCGCGCCAGCCTGCTCGACGAGGCCGCGCGCGAGACCTTCCTGGACGCCGCGACGACCATCCGCAACTACACCACCCCCGGCGGCCGGCACGGGATCGACGCCATGCAGAACGGCCGATTCGCCCGCAACGTCATCGAACGCGCCGAGGGGTTTCGCGACACCCGGGTCGTCGCGCAGAAACGTGCCGGACAGCCGGTCACGGTTGAGGACCTGCAGATCATCACCGCCGCGGACATCCAGTCCGCGGTGCGCAGCGTGTGCTCGGACAATAGGGACATGGCCGCCATCGTCTGGTAGCAACCGCAACGGAACGGCTTGTCCACCAAACGTTTCGGCGCAGTTCACCTGGGCGCCGTCGGCCGGCTCCCGCTCGGTGAAACGCCGCGTCGGCGGGGCGGCAATGCTTAAGATGCACCCGGGCGCCGAGCCCGCTGCCGTCGCCCCGCACGACGCGGCGGGCGTGGCCGGCGCCGAGCTGAATGGATGGAGTGTCCGCCGGTGCACCGTCTCTGGTCGATCGCGGTGGCGCTGACGTTCGTGGCGTTGACCGCACCGCCGGTGCGGGCGGTCGCGCCGCCGTCGATAGATCCGGGCGCCGTGCCACCGGACGTGACCGGGCCCGACCAGCCGCTCGAACAGCGTCGCGTCTGTAAGGCGCCGTTGACATTGCCGGGCACGAACTTTCGCGACCCGCCGTGGGGCAACGCCTACCTCGGCGTCGCCGGTGCACACCGGTTCGCGACCGGCGCCGGTGTGACGGTGGCGGTGATCGACACCGGCGTGGACGCCTCGCCGCGCGTGCCGGCCGAGGCGGGCGGCGACTTCGTCGTTCCCGACGGCAACGGCCTGACCGATTGCGACGCTCATGGAACGTTGATCGCGTCCATCATCGCTGCCCGGCCCGCCCTCACCGACGGGTTCGTCGGGGTGGCACCCGACGCCCGGCTGATCTCGGTGCGCCAGACCTCGGAGGCCTACGAGCCCAAGGACGGCCAGCAGAACCAGAACGACCCGAATTCCTCACCCGCGGCCGGCTCGATCCGCAGCCTGGCCCGAGCCGTCGTGCACGCCGCCAACATGGGCGCCAACGTGATCAACATCAGCGAAGCCGCCTGCTTCCAGGCGCGAAAGCCGGTGGACGAAACGACATTGGGCGCCGCCATCAATTACGCGGTCAACGAGAAGAACATCGTGATCGTCGCCGCGGCCGGCAACACCGGCGGCGACTGCGCCCAGAACCCGCCGCCCGACCCGTCGCGGCCCGGCGACCCGCGAGGCTGGGAGCAGGTGCAGACGATCGTGTCGCCGGCCTGGTACACGCCGATGGTGTTGTCCGTCGGCGGCGTCGGGCAAAACGGCGCGCCCAGCCCCTTCTCGATGCACGGCCCGTGGCTCGGAGCCGCCGCACCGGCGGAGAACATCGTCGCCCTCGGTCCCGAAGGCGAGCCCGTCGACGCGCTGCCCGGAAAGGACGGCCCGGTGCCGATCGCCGGGACGTCGTTCGCCGCGGCGTACGTCTCGGGACTTGCGGCGCTGCTGCGCCAGAAGTTCCCCGAACTGCCGCCGGCACAGATCATCAACCGCATCACGGCCAGCGCCCGGCACCCCGGCGGTGGCGTCGACGACGCCGTGGGTGCCGGCACGGTCGACGCGATCGCCGCACTCACCTGGGACATCCCGGCCGCGACTGCGGCGCCCGCTCCGCCACTGATCGTCAACCGGATTCACCCGCCGGTCCCGGCGCCGGGGCCCGACCATGGGCCGATCACCGCCGTCGTCGGTGGCGTCGCCGCGATGCTGGTGGTGCTCGGGCTGGCCGCCCTGACCCGACAGGCCCTGCGAAGGCGCGAATCCCCATGAGCGGGTGGCGGATACGATTCGGCATCGGGCACGCCCTCGTTGTCGCGGCGGTCGCCCCGGTATGCGTCCTGGTGTTCCGCGGCACCCGGTATCCCTGGGGCGGGCCGGCGCTGGTGGCGGTGGCCACGCTGGTGGCCCTGGTGACCTTCCGCGGTCGGCGGCTCACCGGATGGCTGGCGGCGATGTGGGCGTGGCTGGTGCGGCACCGCAGGCCGCCCGACATTCCCTCGGAACCCGCCGTCGGCGCCACGGTCCAGCCCGGAGATCACGTCGCCGTACGCTGGGAGGGCGAATTCCTGGTCGCTGTCCTCGAACTCGTACCGCGACCGTTTACCCCGACCGTCATCGTCGACGGCAAGGCCCACACCGATGACGTGGTGGACACCTGCCTACTGGAACGCCTGCTGTCGACCAACTGTCCCGATCTGGCGGCCGATGTCGTCTCGGCCGGCTACCGAGCGGGCAAGCCCGCCTCGGCGGAGCTGGGCGCCCTGTATCGACAGGTGACCGGCAGCGATCCGGCCCCGGCACACCGCCGGACCTGGATCATGCTACGGGCCGAGCCGCACCGCGCGGACCGCTCGGCCCGGCGGCGCGACGACGGGGTGGCGGGGCTGGCCCGATACCTGGTGGCGTCGGCGACCCGGATCGCCGACCAACTCGCCGCGCACGGCATCGACGCCGTGTGCGGGCGCAGCTTCGACGACTACGACCACGCCACCGAGATCGGCTTCGAACGCGAGAAGTGGTCGAACATTAAGGGCAGCAACGGTTTCACCGCGGCATACACCGCACCCGGCGGGCCGGATGTGTGGTGGTCCGCCCCGGCCGAGCGAACCGTCACCCGGGTCCGGGTGGTTGCGGGCCGGGCACCGCAGTCGACGGTATTGCTGACCACCGCCGAAAAGCCAACTAAAGTACCGGGTTTCACCCGGCTGTCGGGTGGTCAGCGGGCGGCGCTGCAAGGCCAGACGCTGGTGCCCGACAAGCACCACCAGCTGCCGATCGGGTCGGCCGGCGTCCTGGTCGGCGAGACAGCCGCCCACTGCCCCGTCTACCTGCCGCTCGACGACGTCGACGCCAGCATCACGTTCGGGGACGCCCGGGCGTTCCTGCAATTCACCGTGCGGGCGGCCGCCGCGGGCGGGACCGTGACGCTCGGAGTGCGATTCCAGCGGTTGGCGGCGCTGATCGGTGCGCACGTGGGCGCGGAGTCCAAGGTGGCGTGGCCGCATGCCACCACCTACCTCGGTCGCCACCCGGGCGTGGCCCGAGTCAGCCTGCGGCCCAACGCCGTCAGCACACCGCGGCACCGCCAGCTCCCGATCCGCCCCCTGTCGGTCCCCGACGAGAGCCGCTACCGCAACGCGCTACCGCGCTGAGCTGAACGGATGGCAAACGTTGTGGGAGCGGCGGGTTGCGCCCGTGGTCGGCGTCGGGCATCCCCCCGCATTCGGTCGCCGCGGCCGGTCAGTGCCCCTACACTGAGGGCCTGCCGAGGCGCGACCGACGTAAAGGATCCCTGCAGATGAGCAACCCCGAAACGCACCCGCAAGTGGCCCAGACGTTGGCGGAATTCGAGCGGTTCACCAAGGCCCTCGAAGACCAGATGAACCGAACCAACACGCAATCGTTCACGGCGACAGACGAAGCCGAGACCGTCGAAGTGACCATCGACGGGCACCGCAAGCTCACCGACCTGCGGATCGAGGACGGCCTGCTGCGGCTGGGCGCCGAGGAGGTGCAAGACCGGATCAACGAGGCGCTGCTCAAGGCCCAGGCCGGCGCGTCGGACGCCATCCAAACGCAGCAGGCGCAGCTGTTCGCCTCGCTGAACGAGATCGTCGGGTCGCTGCAAAACGCGGTGAGCCTGTCCTGAGCGAAACACGTTCCGCCGCAGTGCCGTCGGTGTGGCGCTGAGCCCGCGGACACCGGCCGTGCAGCTGTTCGTGGTGGGGCCTCCCCGCTCCGGGCTGACCATTGTCACCCAGTTCCTCAACCGCCACCGGGACGTGGTGATCTTCGACGAGATCGACCTCCTGCAGATCGACCGATTCGGCGGGCGGCCGCTCGGCACCTTGCACGCCTTCCTCGCCGAGCGCGGCGTGCTGAACACCTACCAGCGGCGCGCCCGGGAGACCGGTGATCCCGCCGCGGCGCTGCGCTCGGTCATGGGCATCGTCACCCGGCCGCGCACCATCTGGGGCGAAAAAAATCCCCGCTATGCCACGGGGCTTGCCGCCCTGCGGCGGTGCTTTCCCGGAGCCGTCGTGTTGTTCGTGCTGCGTGACCCGCGGGAGATCGTCAATTCCTGCCTGCGACATCGCGATTCCCCCGTGCGCAGCGACGCCGACTTCTGGATCAAAGACACCGTCACCGACGCGCTGACCCAGGTCGAGAGGCACCTGGAACCGGTGCACTCCGGGGCGGCCGACGTCGTCGTCCTGCGCTACGAGGCGTTCACCGCCCGGCCGACGGCGGCGCTGGCCGCCGCGCTGGGTCGGTGGGGCCTGACACCGGCCAACGGCGTTGCCTCGCTGACCCACCCGGCACCAGAGACGGTAGGTGACCATCAGTTCTTCCGGGACGGCGCCGCCCTGCCGTGGAAGGCCGCCAACCTGCGCCCGTTGCTGCCCAACCGGCCGGCCGGTGACCGCGTCGACGCCGGCGACCCCGCCTGGGACCACGTGGAAGCCCTCGCGCGGCGCTTCGGATATGGCGGTGCGGCGCCGACGCGGGCGGTCCGATGACCACCCGCCGGCGAGACACCGGCTCGCTGGCATGCGACCCGGAAGCCGTCGTAGCCCCCGCGCCGAGGGCGCTGCTGGGAGTCGACAAGCCCGCGGTGTGCTTCCTGTCGAACATCGGCGATGCCGTGCTGATGCTGCCGGCGCTGCGGGCCTTAGCGGAACTGTTCACCGAACCACTCACGCTGATCTGCCCGGCGGTGGTGTACGACCTGTGTTTCCGCGAGGTCAGCGATCGCCACGTCGACACCACGGGGCTGCCGTTGACCGGCCCCCGCCCCCTGCCGGGCGTGGCGCCTCGAGCGGTGGACTACGACTCGCTGGCGGCGCGGATCGGTCCCGTCGACGTCTTCATCGATACGTTGACGTGGAACGCGTTGTCGAGCACGGTGATACGTCCCCTGGTGCACCGCCTGTCGCCCACGACCACGATCGGCTTTCCCACCGACGACGGCTACGACTTCGTGATCGCCAAAGAGGACTGCCACGCCGCCGACCTGAGCTTCAAGCTGGTGCGCCTGTTCGACCCCGCGTTGCGGATCGAGGACTACGCCGGACCGTTGCCGCTGCCGCCTCGGGTGGTCGAGCAGGCCCGCCGGGTGCGCGCTGCCGTCCCGGCTGGCACCAAGGTGTTGGTCGTGCACGCCGACACGGACTGGGCGGACAAGCGCTGGCCGATCACGAGATTCACCGCGCTGCTCGACCAGTTCCTGGCGCGCCACCCCGATTTCGTCGTCTGGGTCGTCGGGATGGGCCACGAGAGCCTCGACGCCGGGCGAGAGGGCCGGCGCGTCTATTCCCGTCTCGGGTTGCCGCTCGACCTGACCATGGCTCTGGTCGCACAGGCCGACCTGTTCTTGGGTGTGGACTCGTCGATGCTGCACGCCGCCGATCTGGCCCGGGTGCCCGGCGTCGGCCTGTTCGGTCCGACCCGCGCGGCAACGTGGGGCTTCAGGTTCGGGCCGCATCGCCACGTCGAGCGGGCGTCGACGGCAAAGATCACCGTGGCCGAGGTGCTCGCCGCGCTGGACGACCTGGCCGGCGCACCGGCGCCACGCGAACGGGCCGGCCGGACAGCCGATCCGGCCGAGGACCCGCTGCTCGGCGCCGTGCTCCGGTTCCGCGACGCGGCGCAGGCGTGGCATGACGAGCCGCCGTCGGTGCCACCGGGTGAGGGCGACGCCGGCGCACGGGCGTTGGGCCTGCACGCCGTGAATTTCGTGCTGTGGCATCACGAGGACGCCGTGCGCCGGGCCGGCATCGACGACGGTGAGGTGGCGCGCCGCAAGCGCAGCATCGACGAGCTCAATGCCCGGCGCAACGCCGCCGTCGAGGACATCGACGCGACCCTGCTGGCCGAGTCGGCCGCCGTCGACGGCGCGCCGCTGCGAAGCGAGACGCCCGGCTCGATCGTCGATCGGTTATCCGTCCTTGCGCTGCGGATCGCGCACACGGCGCGGGATGCCGAGCACGCTTCCCGTCGTGAGGTTCTCGAGGAGCAATACGCCGACCTCTTTCGCGCATTGACCGAGTACCTGGCGGCGCTGCGCAGCGGTCGGCTCCG
The DNA here is from genome assembly GCF_001666755.1 of Mycobacterium sp. E1214. GTDB lineage: Bacteria > Actinomycetota > Actinomycetes > Mycobacteriales > Mycobacteriaceae > Mycobacterium. Next base: position 52,250 of record NZ_LZJC01000089.1, read on the forward strand.
GTTCGGGGTGTACCGGCAGTTCAAGTCCGCGGCGCAACGGCAGCGCTGCGCGCTCTTCGACGGGCGGGAGGGTTGACGGTGCCTCAATACGCGGCAGCGGCCCACCACTGACTCCAGTCGATGTAGGGGTCTCTGTGCTCCTCGTATTGCAGGTGCAGCGCCAGCGACGGAATTGGGGTGAACAGCAGCGCCTGTTCGCGCCAGATCGTGTTGATCGTCGACGCCTCGAAGATGTGTTGCTCGACGCCGTAGGGCGTGCTCGAATGCAGAGCGAGTTGCTCGAACAGCCGCCAGTTTCGGCGCAACGTCTCGGCCTCGACCCAGCAGGTGTTGGTGGTATGCGTGTTGGTCCGCCAGTGCCTGTCGCTGCCGTACACGACGCGGCAGTCCTCGTGGCTGAAGATCGGTCCCCAGTAATTCTTCGGATCGTCGTAGGGATGCAGCGCCACCTCACGGCCGCCGAAGCGCTTCTTGAACAACGCATGTGCCTCGAGCATCTCCGCCACGGCCGACGGGGTGTGCAGGTAGTCGTCCTCGACGAGGTACACCAGGTCGCGCGCCACGGTGCGCGCCGTGGAAAACGACGCCAGGCACGAGGCGTTGTAACCGCGCTCGGTCAGGGCCACGAACTCGACGGGGCACGAGCAGCGGTCGAGTATCCGATGCAGCGCCAAAACGGCTTTCGGGCTGGAGTGGTCGTCGAACACGCGCAGTACGATGTCGCCCGTGGCCTCGTTGATCGACGCGACCAGCGATTGCGCGCAGCGCAGCATGATCTCACTCTTGGGCGCGCCGACGTACCGATCCGACCCGTGCACACTCAGCTCGGAATGGGTCTGCAAGTGGATGTCGAGTCTCATGGTCGCGGTCAGCCTAATTCCGGCAAGTGACGCGCGCCGTTTCCTTGCCCTTCACCCGAGCGTCACCTCGAATCGTGCAGTCATCGGCCGTGATTCGGGGCGCGCGCGGTCCGGCCGGTGATTAGGATAACCCTCGTCATGGACGGTGCGCTCCCGCGCCGCCACGGCGGATCTGCCGCGGGTCGACGACCAACCCACGAGAACGACCTCTGCGCTAGGAGAACGAGCGGCCATGCCCCAGACGCTGAACGTCGAATACGAGGAGCTGATGGCGCGGGCCGACGAAATCGAGCGGCCGCTGCCGCCGGTACCGGCCACCAATCCGCCCGGGCCGTGCCCATTGTCGTTCGTCAACAACGCCGCCACCCAGATCGCGCTGTCCGCCGAATCGATGCGGTTGTACCTCAAAGCCTGCGAACGGGAATGGCGGACCCTGGCCAAGTCGTTGCGCAACGCCGCCAAGGCCTACGAAGAGGTCGACGAGGGGGGCGCCGAGGAGATCGACGCGGTGGGCTTCGACGGTTCCGGACCGGGTGGCCGGTCGGTCCCGGGCGGTGCCGACGGCGGGGTGTCGGCCCTGTGCGACCCCGACGAGGATTTCGGCGGCGGGTTTCGGCCGCCGCCGGTGATCACCCCGCCGCCGTTCGAGTACCCCTACTACGAGGTGCGGCAGGCGGCCAAGGACATCGAGAGCGGGGACCAGGGAACGGCATTCAAGGCCTTCGCCGCCGATTGGGACAGATTCCAGCGCGATCTGCAGCGTGAGACGTACCGCTTCCGGCCTTTCACCAACTGGGAGGGTGAGGCGCGGACCATGGTGGAACAGAATTTCGAGGCACAGCGCCAGTGGATCTACATGATGGCGCAGCTGTGCGTCACCCTCGGCGGCCAGGCGTCGAGGGTCGTCGACGCGCACAAGAAGGCCAGGGTGCTGGGCCAGCACGCGACGGGCTCGAGCACGGGCTACGCGGTCCCGGCCGAGCATCCCACGAGTTACGAAGTGTCGCAATGCGATTTCTGGTACAAGCGCTACACCAGTCCCGGCTACCCGTGGCCGGAGTACACCTACCGGGCCATCGAGTGGTACGAGCGGTTGCAAGCGCAGTCGGAGTCATCGCTGGCCCTGTACGTCTCGAACGCCGGCATTCCGCTGGCCCCGATCAATCCCAAGGTTCCGCCGGGTGCGACGGTGATCAATCCGCCGCCCACGCCCAGCGACGATCCAGTCGACCCGGACAACCCCGACCTGCCCGACATCCCCGACGCCGATATCCCCGGCGGTGGTACTACGCCCACGCCGAGTGTGCCGAGCGTCCCCAGCGTCCCGGGAACGCCGATGACCCCGGGGGCAAACACCGCCGACGTCAAGGACGCGGTGAAGGATGCGTTGAAGGGCAAGGGTGGGCTGCCCGGCGGGGCAGGGCTCAAACCCGCTTCGCTCGGCGGTGGCGGCGGAGTCGGTGCGCCGTCGGTGCCCTTGCAGCCGGCGGCGGACGCCGCCGCGGCCGGCCCGGGGTCGGGAGCGGGTCCGGCTGGCGCCGCGGCGGCCGGCGGGCGGGGGCTGCCCGGCGCCGGCGGCGCCGCGGGTGGGGGCATGGGCGGCGGAATGGCGCCGATGGGCGGCCAGGGACAACAGAATTCGGCCAAGGGTAAGCGGGTGCAGTCCGAGGAAGAATCGCTGTACACCGAGGAGCGGCAGTGGACCGAGGGCGTGATCGGCAATCGTCCGCGCAAGGCGGGCCCGGAGAAGTAGGCGCGCGTCGCGGCGCGGACATCGCCCGTTAACTCGGCGGGCCTTGACCGTTCACTGTTTCGAAACCCACACGCGTGCAACGAAATAACGGTATCGACTCCGTTCGCTTCCTGCCGACGTCGATTAGGCTGAGGGTCATGGCAATCGCCAAGCCCGCGGGCGAATTCGCCGAGCAGATGCTGGAACCCGGCGGATGGCCGGAGATCGACGAGGACCTGCTCTACGACCGCGCGCAGGCGTACACACAGGTGCTGCGGCAGGTCACCGGCGTCCTGGAAACCTGCCAACAACAGCGAACCGAACTGTTCGACGGCGACGTGTGGTCCGGCGGTGCCGCCAACGCCGCCAACGGTGAACTCGGCACCAACATCGACGAGTTGGTGAAGCTGCAGAACGGTCTGGCGACCGTGATCACGTGGAACCGCTACGTCGCGCTGTCGGTCGGGCAGACCAAGTCGGACATCACCGACATCGTCGACGCCGCGCAGCGCCAAATTGCGGCCGTGCAGCGAGATTCGAAGATGAACGCGGCCGAACGCGCCAACGCCATCAACGGCGTCGTCATTGCCACGCATGTGGCCAACGTCGGCATGATGGAAAGCGCTGCGGAGCGGATCCTGGCGACCAAAGCCTGGAGACCCCCGGCCAACGCGCTCGACGACCTACTGGACCAGAAGACGCCGCCCCCGGTGACCTTGCCGGGCGGGTCTGACGGCACCGCACCCCCGGACGACGGTGCACGAGACACCCCGGAGGAACGAGACCGGCCGCGCCCCGCGCCGGCGCAGCCGGCGGTTCCCGCGCCGTCGTTGCCCGGACTGCCCACCCCGGGCGGCGGCCCGCAGACCCCGCCCGGGATCCCTGCCTCGCCCGCGCAGCCCCCGCTGCCGTCGGCGCCCACCCCCGGCGCGTCGGCGCCCGCGGGCCCGGAGACGCCCGGCCGTCCGAACATCCCCGCGCCGCCGCCCGTTCCGTCGAGTCCGCCGAGTACGCCGGTCCCGCTGGGCCCGGCGACCCCGGCGGTGCCGCTGAGCCCCGCTGCGTCGGTGGGACCGTCCGGCGGCGCGACCGGCAAGGGCGTGGCCCCCGCGTCGCTGTCGGCGTCTGGGCCCGCGGCCGGTGGCCATGCCGAGGACTCGTCGGCGTCGACGGCGCCGGCCGGGGCGACCACGATGCCGGCCGCGCCGATGGCGGCGGGGGCCGGGGGCGCCTCCGCGGGGGCCGGGCCGCGGTCCGCCGCTCCAGTCGCGCAGGCCTCCAGCCCCCAGCCCGCGACCCGCCCGGCCGCTGCGGCCCGCTCGGGGGCCCGGCCCGCCCGGGCGAAAACCACCGAAGAGCCTGAGGCCGCGGACCCGCCCAATCCCGTTGCGCCTCCGGTGGTTATCCCGGTGTCGGCGAAGCGGGCCGAGCGGGATGCCATCGCCGACGCGGCCACCGCGGACGCCACCCGTCGCCGCGGCACCGACCCGTTGCAGATGGCGCGGCGCATCGGCGCCGCGCTCAACGCACCGGGTGACCCGGCAACGATCAACCTCGGCTTCTTCTGGGTCACCGCCGTGACGACCGGGGGCGCCATCGTGGTGGCCAACAGTTACGGCGTGGCATTCATACCCGACGGTGCGCGGTTACCCGAACAGGTGCAGCTGGCCAGCGCGGACGACGCCGTCGCGCCCGCGGAACGCGCCCGGTGGGCCACCTATCCCATGATGGCCGTGCAGGGCTGGGCGGAACACCACGACACCAAGCTGCGGGCCGTCATCGCCACTGAAGAGCAGTTCGCGATGTCCGACCCGGGTGTCGCCCGAATCATCTTGCAAGCGGACGACATTCCGGATACCGGCGCCATGGCCGGGCGCTCTCGCCTTGCGGTGGTGAACCCGCACGCGTTTGACCGCCTCGCGGCCACCACCGATGTGCGGCTGATCGACCTGCTGCCGCCGGCTTCCGCGGCGGCGCCCGGGAATACGCCCGACGCGGGGCCGCCGTCCGATGACCGCCCGTTGTTGTGGTTCGAGGTGATGAAACCCTTGGCAAGCCGCGCCAGCGGACGCCGAGCAGCACACCTGCGGGCGTTCAAGGCCTATGCGGCCCTTGCGGAAGACGTGACGCTCGGCGAGGCGCGCACCGCCGCCGACCTGACGGCGCAACGCTCGGCGGTCGGGGACTGGCTGTATTGGAAACACCTCAGCGAATTGCTCGCCGCGGCGGGCGTCTGACCGGGTCAGAGGCCCGTTGCCGACGGCGCCGCGGCCGTTGGGCGAGCGGGCGCCGAAGCCTCGGCTGGCGCGTGCGCTGGGCCCTGCGGAGGGTGGCTCGTGGGGTCGCCCAATGCCATTGTCTGTGCGACCAATTCGTCGTCCGCGGATCGCTCGTTTTCCGCCTGGTCGGCGGTGAGTTGCGCCGGGGTCGAGCCCGCCCCACCCGTGCCTCCAGCGGCCTGCTGCACACTCGACATGATGGTCTGCAACCCCTGTGACGCGGGTTGCAGCGCCTGCACCATCCCGGCGAGCTGCCCGGGTGAGGCGATGTCGGTGACCGGCGTGACCACCTTGTCCGCCTTGTCCGCCTTGTCCGCCTTATCCGGTGTCGCCGAAACGGGCTGCTGGTGCGCTGCCTGAGCCAGGTCGGACGCACCGGTCGCTGTCATCAGTCGCGGTGCGGGCGAGGTTGCGGGGGCGGCCAGGAACGCGACTTGCGCCACGTGCTCACTGAGCGCCTGATCGGCGTCGGCGTAGATGCCCGCCGCCGCTACCATGCTCGATGCCGTTGCCTTGACCGCCGTTTCGACGGCGGGCAACCCGGCGATAACCGGTGACTCGATGACGGACATGGTCTTGCTGACCGCGGCGGACACCGCGTCCGCTCCCGTTGTCGCGATGAACGCGGGCAGGGCAACGGGAAACTCGACCGCCCGCATCGCCACCCCCGCCGCCGTCAGGCGGGCGGTGTCTACCGACAGAGGTTCAACCATGACGAATCTCCTTGAACGCGCTGGCATTCGGGCGCATCGGCTGTCAAAACCGGACGTTGCGGACGGTGTCGTAGACACCGGTGATCCACAGCAGCATCGGGACGATGGCCGCGACGATGGTGCCGTCGGCCAGTTCCAGCAGGCGCTTCATCACCGGTGAGACCCGCCGAATCCGCAAGGTCGCGGCGACGGTCATCAGCGCCAGCAGGAACACCGCCAGGTAGCCGGCCAGCAACAGCCAGGCCAGCTGCGGATACCAGAGGCTGAGCCTGACCGTCACCCCGGTCGGGACGACCACGACCGCCGCCACTAGTGCCCACGCACACCACCGTTCGGCGTACAGGCGGGACCTGAACCCACACGCCGCGGTGACGAGCGCGGCCACGGTCAGGCTGTGTACGAAGAAGTGACCGCGCACCACGACGGCGACCGCGCCGACCGCGAGCACCGTCGTGCCTGCCAGCACGAAGCCGGTGAGCAGCTGCTTGGCCAGCCGGCTGCGCTCGGTGAGCCGGGCGGCGGAATCGGGCACCGACGCGATGATCGCCTGCCAGGTCCGTGTTTCTTCGACTTCATCGGTGTGGCGACCGGTGACCGGGTCGAGCAGTTCCTCGTGCTCGACCGTCTCCCCGGGTGCGGGGATGGGCGGCAACGCGATTCGTGCGACGGCGACGGTCAACTTCGCGGCGTTGGTGATGACGAAGAGGCCGAACAGGACCGCGCCGGCGGGCACCCAGCGCTGCCATCCGTAGCCGAAGGCGATGGCGGCCAGCAACGCGGCGAGGGATGCGACCACGACGAACGATGCCAGTTCGAACCGTCGGCGCGGGCCGCCGCGTGCCAGCAGCGTGAGAAACAGCACGGTGGCGGCCGCGCCCGCGAGTTGCGGGGCACCGAGGGAGTCGATCCGATGCGGTCGCGGGACGCCCAGCGCGACGGCCATGCCCAGCAACGGATACGCCGCCGCCAGTAGGCTTTCCGAGAGATCGACGCTCCGGTACAGCCGCCCGGCGGCCCAGCTGCCGAGCACCGCGATGGTCCCGCCGACGCCCAGGCCCACCGCCCACCACACATGGCGCCCGGTGTGCTCCCAGGTCAGCGCGGCGAGCGCGACGGTCACCAGCGCCACCATCGGGATTGTCAGCGCGATAAGCCGATTGAGCGCGGACCTGTCGAACTGCGGTGATTCGTCGAGCACCGCGATGGCGTCGATGACGTCCTCGACGAGGGGCCGGTAGCGTTCGGTCCTGCTCACGGCGACCAGCGTCAGCAGCGACCCGTCGACCACGCCCGCATCGTCGAGCGACTGGTCGGTCGGCAGCGGCGGGGCTCCGGGACGGGCGAAGGTCCACGCCCCTTGCGCGGCGAAGTCGAAGCCGGCCAACACGTCCGGTGGTGCGTCCTCCAGCAGCTCCGCCAGCACGCTCACCGTGTCGTCGATGTAGTCCGCGATCGGTGCGACCGAGGGCAGCACCACGTCGGTCATGCGCCGACCGGTGAGCACGGTCACCCTGGTGGAGGCGGGCTTGGCCGGAGCCTCAGTGGTTGCGGCCGCGGCGGCGGCGACGGTCGGCGCGCTCAACGGCGTTCACCCCTGTCGAAATCGTCGGACAGTGCTGCGGCTAGCTCGCTGATTTTACGCTGGTAGCGCGCGCCCAGCTGGGCGAACTGAATCTCGGTGCCCGCCGCGATGTGCCGGTCCCACGGCAAGCTGATGACGCGGTCGGGCGCCACGTGGCGGTGAAACAGCGACGCCAATTCGCCTGGCGCGCCGCGATCGTCGCCGGGACTCACGTGGTTGATGACGACGCAGGCGCGGTGGAGCAGTTGCGGGTGGCCGTTGTCGCGCAGCCAGTCGAGCGTGACCAGGGCCTGCCGGGCGCCGTCGACCGAGGCGGAGGAGACGACGACCAGCCCCGACGCGGCGGTGAGCGCCTCGCGCGCGGCCGGTGTGGCGGGATCGGCACCACAGTCGGCCAACACGAGGTTGTAGAACCTCGGGACCATGGCGATGGCGCGTTTCCAATCCTGCGCGACCAGCGTGCGGCCGCCGCCGATGTATCCCGCGGCGGCGAGCACCTCGAGGTTGACGGCGTTCATGCTGGTGTGCGCGCGAAGGTCGTTGTAGTGCGACAGGCCCCGGTTGCCAAGCAGATCCACGATGGTGGCATCGGTCCTGCGGCCCACGCGGTCGGCCAGGTTACCCGCGACCGGGTCCGCGTCGACGGCGAGGATTCGGTCGGCTCGGACGTGGGCCAACACCGAGCCGAGGGTGGCGGTGGTGGCCGTCTTGCCGGTGCCCCCTTTGAGGCCGAGCACGGCGATCTCGTACGAACCGCGGATGCCGCGACGGATACGGTTCCGTAAGTCCACCTCGTATTGCTCGTCTCGCGACAGGCCGACGTTGATCCGCGTGACCGCGTGCAGCCAGCGCCGCCAGCGCTGCCGCGATAGCGGTTTGGCGGTGCGCGCGGCCGGGGCGGCGGGGCGTGTGCCCTCGAGTGGCGGCGCGCCATTGTGCTTGATGGGCTGGGGTGGTGCGGCGGACAGTGGCTGTGCGGCAGCAGCTTCCGGCTTGGGTTGCTGCACTCCGGCGCGGTGGCTGTGGGGTGACCTGACGCGCGGGACCGGTGGTGCGGCCGGGCGGTCGGGGCGCAGGTGGCGGGCGTGGCGCGCCTGCGGCGGCGGGCCGGCGGCCGGGGGCGTCGGGCGGTCGCTGCTTGGCGGACTCGGGCGACCGTTGGTAGGCGGGTGGCCGTTGGTCGGCGGGTGGCCATTGCTGGGCGGGTGGCCGTTGAGTCCGGGCGCGCTCACCGGCATGGGCGGTGGGGCCGCAGGTTTCGGCTCGGCCGGCGGCGGGACCGCGTGGCCGGTCCGCGCCAACAGCATGGGCGGCAGTTCATCCGAAGCGTGCAGGGTCTCCCCAGCGCCAGGCCCGGCTGCGGTGCCGGTGTCACCGGGGGCAGCGACCGGCGGTGGCGCCGGGGCCGTGCCGCCGACCTTGGGTTCGTCCGACGGTGGCGTCGCCGTGCCGTCGTCAACCTCATACTCACCATGGGACTCGGCGTCCTGAGTAGCCGCATCCGCAACCTCGGCGTCCACGGCGGGTTGGAAGAGCCGGTCGTAATCGGCCGCCATCAATACCTTTCGCGTCGCGCGTGGCCAGTGGTCCACGGCGAAGGGCGCGAGAAGAGGCGAGGCCTGCCGACAGGTGGGACTCGCCTGTTCCCGTGCTCGTCGCGTCGATTCAGGAGAACATGCCCGTGACGCCGGACTCCGTCTGGGCCATCGCCTGGCTGGCCTCGCTGATGCGGTCGGCCAGGTTCTTCAGCGCCTCGTTGAGGTGATCGGAGGTGGTGTTCCAGTTCTGCTGGACGGCGTGGTAGGCCTCCGAACCGCTACCGCCCCAGGCCGCGGACAGCTTGGCCAGCGAGCTCCTGCCTTCGTCGAGCAGGCCCTGCGTGGTCTGGACGGCTCCGTGGATCTGTCCGGCTCCCGCCTCGATGCCGGCGAAATTCCAATGCTGATCGCTCATGACTTAAGCTCCGTTTCTTCGTGAGTGTGATGGGGGATTAGAAGTTCATCTGCGACGACAGCGAGCTGGCCTGCTCGTCGTCGGCCTTCGAGTACTCGATGCCGGCACCGTAAATGTTCTGCGAAATGTCGTTGAGGGCCTTGATCTGCGCCTGGCCCGCCTCGTGGAAACGCGTCAGCGCCTGCTGCGCCGCGGCACCGGACTGACCGCGCCAGTGGCCGACCAATTCACCGCCCGTGGACTCCACCTGGCCGATGACCTGCTTGAGTTCGTTGGAGATCCGGTCGAAGTTGGCGGCCTCGGCGCTGAGGGTAGCGGCGTCGGTTCTCATCTCTGCCATGTTTGCTACTTTCTGTGTTGCTCGTCCTCGCCAAGTGATGGCAAGTCTTCCGGCCCGCGCGGCCGGGAAGTCTGTTTCCTCGGGTGCTCACCAGTCGTCGTCGTGTTCATACGGTTCGTCGTCGTGGTGTTCGGCGGTGAGCGCTGCGGGCGTCGCCAACCCGGGCCGGGCCGCGCCGCCCGCCCCCGTGCCGGGACCGGCCGCGCCGATCGGGGCGGCACCACCCGTCGCCGACGATCCAGCGCCGGCGCTGGCTAAAGGGGCTGCTGCACTGGGCTTTTCGATGAGTTGGCTCATCATGGAGGTGCGTGCGGACGTACCACCCGCACCGGGCAGCGCCTCGGAGTGCATGAGACCAAGGCCGACGCTGGGGCCCGTTCCCCCTGCCAGCGGGTGACTCGACAGGGGGCCGGCCCCGAGCAGCCCAAGCTGACCGGGCAGCGCGTCGCCGCCGGCGTGGTCGGCCAGCGCGTCGGCTCCGGGCAGGCCCTCCCCGGCACCATCCATTCCAGGGTTCTGCCCGGTCATCGACATCAGCTGCGACAACGGCTGCATCAGCTGCTGCATCGGGGCGCCGAGCTGACCCATCTGTCCCAGATACTGCGAGATGTGTTCGCCCGGACGGACTCCGATATCGGGCGTTGGCGCGGGGATGTCGTCGTCGGCGTCATCGGCCGCCTCCTGAGCCAGGAGCCGCAGCGCCCGTGGCGCGGCGTCGGACGCTGCCCCGGTGAGCCGCGCGAGTGCTGCGGTGGCCACCGCCTCGCCCACCCCGGGCGCGACGATGGGTTTCATCGGCGGCAGTGGTTCGAACGCGATGTTGGCGAGCGTTTCTGCCTGATAGATGTCCATGGCGACGGCGGCCTGGTTCCACATGCGGACGAAGTAGTCCGTCTCGTTGAGGCCGATGGGCACCATGTTGATTCCGAGAAAGTTGGTCGCTGTCAGCACGCCGTGGGTGATGTGGTTGGTCGCGATTTCCGGAAGCGACGGCGTCATGGCCAGCGCTTGGGTGTATGCGGCGGCCTGAGCCATCGCCCGCGTGGCGCGCTGCTGCGCCTGCGCCGCCGCGGTGTTGAGCCACGCCACCATCGGTGTCGCCGCGGCGATCGCGCGTTCACTGCCGGCGCCCGTCCACGCCGCGTTCAGGGCGGCCAGCGCCGTGGCCAACTCGACCGACTGGGCCGCCAAGGCGCTGGCCAGCGCTTCCCAGCCCGCGGCGGCCTGCAGCATGGGTGCGGGACCAGCGCCGGCCATCAGGCGTGCGGTGGTCAGTTCCGGTGGCATCGCATGCCACAACACGTCGACTGGCCTCCTTCGTGCTAATCGCGTCTCTCGGGTTAATTACAGCGTTAATTATTGGCGTCGTGCGGCGCGCGATATCGGCCGCGAAGCAATTCGCCTCTCAATTCGTATGAACGGATATCGACATTTGCGTGAACGCTGAAGATTGCGGACCGGTCAGGGCGGGCGGACATCGCCGCAGGTGCCCGTTCTCCGTTATCACCCTGTGGCTCACCGACTTTCTCCGCGGGGGCGACCACGTTATCCTAACCGCCCTGCGGCGTTGCTGGAGGCACTTCTTCCGGAGGATCGATATAGGCGGCCTGAATAATTTCTTTGCCGTCGGGTGCCACGAGAAATGCTTGTCCGGGCGGGCGACGCTTGACCTGAATTTCCCGCGAGGGGAAATCCTGCTTGTCACCGGAAAGGAAGAGGGTGGGTGACCCCGCGCCGTAGGCCGCGCCGACGAACTTGTCCATGGTCGCCTTGTACGCGTAGCTCATCTGGCACGTCACGATGAGGTGCAAGCCGATGTCCGTGGCCGCCGGCAGCAGGGGTGCCAGTGGCGCCATCGGCGGCATCCCGCCGGATGCGGCGACGATCATGTGCCAGTCATCCACCAGCAGGACGACGTCGAATCCGGTCCACCACGATCGCGAGCGCAATTGGGCCGTGGTGAGGTCGGCCGGCGGCAGCCGCTTGGTCAGGTTGAACGCCAACGCCTTGATGGCCTCGTCGAGTGTGGTGCTGTTGCGGTTGATGGCGCCGGCGTCGAGCAGGTGGCTGTCGGGAACCGCGTCGAGCAGGCCGGAACGGTAATCGGCCAACATGAACCGCACCTGTTTGGGGCTGTTGCGCGCGCAGATGGCGCGGGCGATCGCGTGCGCGGTGCGCGTCTTGCCCGATTTGGCCGCCCCGAAGATCAGCAGGTGCGGCGTGGAGTACATCTGGTTGTGCGCCACGGACAGGTCGGTTTCCCGGAGTCCCATCGGGATGGTCCAGCGGGTGCGGTAGTCCGCGTCCGGGCCCGGCGGATTCGGGTCCAGCTCGTAAAGGTGAATCCGCTCGGGCAACACCCTGACCCGCGGTGCGCGTTCGTCGTGTTGTGCCGCAATGTGATTCACCGCCGCAGTGATGGCCTCGACGATGTTCTCGGCGCTGTGGACACCGTCCAGCCGCGGTACGCCGATCATCAGGTGGTGTTTCTCCACCGACATGGCGCGGCCGGGGCGGTTCGCCGGGATGTCTCGGGTCGCGCGGTCGATCTGCGTGTCGTTGACGTCACCGAGCCGGAACTCGATTTTGGTGCCCAGGTAGTCGCGGACGCGGGACTTCAGTTCGGTCCAGCGCGGTGTGGTGATCACCGTGTGAACGCCGAACGACAGCCCCTGCGAGGCCAATTCCTGCACCGGCGTCTCGAGATCGGGGAATTCGCTGACGAACGCCGGCCAGCCGTCGATCACGAGGAAGACGTCACCGAACGGGTCGGCCGCCACCGGCTGCTCGGGGTCCGCGCGGAGTTGGCGGTACATCGCGATGGACCCGACGCGGTGGTCTTTGAAGGTGGCTTCCCGCTGCCGCAGAACGGATTGCACCTCCGCGACCACCCGCATGACCCGGTCGGGCTCCGAGCGGGTGGCCACCCCTCCCACGTGCGGCAGGTTGTCCAGGTAAATCAACCCGCCGCCGCCGAGGTCGATGCAGTAGAACTGCACCTGCCGCGGCGTGTGCGTGGCGGCGGCCGCCAGGATCATCGTCTGCAGCAATGTCGACTTGCCGGTTTGCGGCGCGCCTCCGATGGCGATATTGCCACCGGCACCCGAGACGTCGACGCCCCACACCCCTTGCAGGTGCCGGCGCGGCTCGTCCATGATGCCCAGCGGAAACCGTAAGGGCTGCGCCTGATCCCGGGCCACCAGCTCGTCGAGCGGCGTCGGATCCTTCAACGGCGGCAGCCACATCTTGTACGCCCGCGACTCCGTCGTGCTCAGCTGGTCCAGCACGACCTCGCTGAGCGCGCGGCCCTTGGATTCCACGGTCATGGCAGCGCCTCGTCCAGAACGGGAGCGGCGGTGAAGCGCTGGATGCGTAGCGTCTGCGGGCGGGCGTGCGGCCCGGCTCCGTTGCCCTCGCCGGTGTCGTCGGCCTTGTTCGGGGGGACGTAGGCCGCGCCGGTGTAGAGGGTGCTGAACTTCACGGGATCCTCCATGCCCACCCGCAGGAAGCCGACGCCGCTTTCCTTGTTGGTGATGTACTGCGCCTCCGGGGTACCGATCACCATCTTGGACTCGTGAGAACTCGTGGTGCGCAACGCGATGCGATAGGTGAGGTTGGGCTCCAGTTTGTCGATGCGGGCGCCGCCGGTCTGCAGCGACTGGGTCGCGAGGAGCAGGTGTACGCGCAGCGATCGCCCCACGCGGCAGATCCGGTCGAAGAGGTTGATGAAATCAGGGTGGCTCTGCAACAGCTCGGCGAACTCGTCGACGACGACGAAAAGCGTTGGCAGCGGCGCGAGGTCGGCGCCCCGCTCCCGATACTTCTCATACTCCGCGACCCCGGACAGGGCGCCGGTGGCACCCACCTGGATGCCGGCCTGGCGCAGCAGGGTCTGCCGCCTGTCCAGTTCACCGGTGAGTACCTCGCCCATCCGACTGACCAGCTCGGCCTCCTCGGCCATGTTGGTGATCACGGCCGCCGTGTGGGGAAGCTTCTCCATGCCCAGGAACGTCGAGCCGCCCTTGAAGTCGGTGAGAAGCAGGTTGACCTGATCCGGGTGGTGCAGCGCCACCAGCGACAGGATGAGGGTGCGCAGGAATTCGGACTTCCCCGAGCCGGTGGTGCCGATGAGCATGCCGTGCGGCCCGCCGCCGAATTCGGCGCCCTCCTTGATGTCGAGGTACATGATGTTGCCGGTCTTGAGTTCGTGGCCGAACGGAATCTTGAGACGGTCGCGGTCCTTGTCGGTGAACATCCGCCAGCGCGCCGGGGTAACCTCCTCGACGCTGTGCGCCCCCACCAGTTGGTGCCATTCGGTGGCGACCTTCTTCTGGACGCCGGAGTTCTTCTTGTCGACGAGGGTGCCGGTGATCGACCAGCCAGCGAGCTTGCGGGCGATGCGGGCGGCCTGCCGCGGGGACAGTCCGTCGGTGGTCGCGGTGACTTGGCGGAACGCCTGTCCCGGCAACCGGTCGTCTGCGGTCCCGTCCTCGGCCACCCGGATCCGGTAATTGGAGCCGCGGTGATTGCCCAGCGTGATCACCGTGACGCCGGCCCGTCCGTCCGGCGGGAATCCGGCCTTGCCGCCGGTCAGGTCGACGATCACGACATAGGGGCCGCCCGGCAGCGAATCGGGGGAATGGGGTCCGCGCCCGGCCAGGTCCGACAACCCGTCGGGGCGGGTGTAGATCATCCGGACGGGGCCCGCGCTGTCGGTGTCCGTCGGATGTTGAAGGTGCGGAAGCCATTTCAGCCAGGACCAGTCGGGGTCGTCGGGCTCCTCGGTGAGCACCCGCACCTGCAGCAGGTCGGGTGGATGAAACACCGCGAGGTGGCAGATCATCGCCGCCACCAGTCGGGCCGACCCGGTGGCATCACCCCCGACCGCGATCGTCGGAAATGTGCGCAGCTGAACCAGTTTCGGACAGTCGTGGATCAGGCCGTGGGTGCGCAGGAACTTGACGACCCACATGTTGGCGACGGGTTCGAGGTAGGGCTGCGGTGCCGCGGTGGGGCCCGCCAGCTCGCCGCCCACGGAGGGCTTCATCAACCGGTCCACCGCCGGTTGGTCACCGACGCCGAGCCGGGTCGCGGCGTAGAAGTCGGCGGTGGCGGGCCGGGACCATTGTCGCGACGTGCCGATGATGGACAACAGGTCGTCGGGATGTGGCGCGTGAAAACTGAAGAACGCGACCTGCGCGGCGGCCGACGCGGTCACGCGGGGACGCAGACCGGCCAGGTATCGCAAGTATTCCTTGCGGTCGGCGTTGATCTCGGGAACCTTCTTGCCGCCGCCGCTGCCCCCGCCGGCCATCATGCTCAGCGACATCATGATCATCATCAGCGGCATCATCAGCATGTACGGCGACAGTGCCCTGGTGCCGGTGAGCACCATGATCGCGATCATGCCGAGCATGCACACGCCCATCACGTAGGGCAGCACCTTCTGCACGCCCGACGGGGGGATGTCCACCCCGAGGTCCTCGGGTGGCGTGACGGTGATCTCCCCCGGCGTCAGGCGGGGGCCACGGGTGACCGTGGGAGTGAACTTCCGGGTGGTCACGAGGCGCCTCCGCCCGGCAGCTTGCGGGGGCTCGGGTCGGTGGGCAGCGCGTCGTGTTCCAGCAGGGCGGCCTCCTTGGACAGCACCGGTCCGTCGACCAGGAGCCGGATGATCTCCCAGGGCGCCGTCTTGGGCGACGGGAGGCCGAGCGCCGTCGCGGTCTGCTGGTCGGGTAGTCCGTACCGAATGCCTTGCGGGTCAACGTAATACAGCGATTCTCCGTACCGTGGATCGGGTGATTGCAATTGCACGTACTTGCCGCCGTCCAGGTACACCGTTGCGCTGCCTTGGATCTGCTTGATCCCGGTGCTCAGCTCGGAGGCCGGCATCGGCAGGTGCCGGCCGGTCAGCACGGCGGTCTTGGCTGACTGGTCACCCGTCTTGCGGTCCCACGTCCAGCACAGCGTGGGGTCCTGCGGGCGGGACACGATCTTGATCGGCTCGTCGGGCAGCGGCGAGCTGTACACCACCTCGGGAGCCCGCAGGACCGTGTTCGTCGGCAGCACCGGGGGGTCCACCAACCCGTAGGCCTGGCTCGCCCGCAGGGCCGCGGCGGTGTTGGCGTTGACGGGCGCGACGCCGTCCTGCATCACCACGAAGAACCGCACGCCGAGCGCGGTGCGCAGCTGCAACACCGACCCGATCACCAGAGGGTCGGGGAGCCCTAGGGTGTTCGGCGCCCCGGCGCCGGGGATCGGGGGCAGCATCCAAGAACCCGCGTCGGGCAAGGCGTTGAACATCGCCGTGGACAGCGGCGCGGGCTTGGCCGCCCCGTGGATGCCGACCACGAAGGTCATCGGACGGTCGCTGAGGTCGGTGGCGTGCCGGCCGTTGGCGGTGATGACCCAGTCTTTGCCCCCGTAGGAGGCCAGCAGCGCCTCGTTCGGCGCAAGCGGGTCGATCGCCGGCACTTCGATCACCAACGGCCTTGCCAACACCGCCGTTTGGATGGTCGGGTTGGCCGAATCGGCCCGGGCCACCGTGTCGCACAGCGTCCAGACGGAGGAGTGGTCCGAGGACACCGGCGTCGCATAGGGGGCGCCGGGGATGCCGACGGATTGGCCTCGGGGCAGCCGGTTGAGTTCGCTGGATTTCACGGCCGCCGGTACGGCCGGACTGCCGAGCACCAGCCGCGCCGAGGTGAGGTTGTAGACCGGGTGCAGCTGGCCCGCCACCTTCAGGTACAGCTGATTGGTGCTGCGATCGACGAAGAGGTTGCCGTTGCCGAGCTTGCCCTGCGGCTTGAAATAGGCCATCGCCAGCGCGCCTACCACGATCAGGACGGACACGACCAGCCCCAGTGAGACCGACCGGCTGTAAAACTGCAGCGGGTCGTCGAACATCCGGGTGTCGCGGCGCACGATCGCGTGTTCCAGCCGCCGGAGCAGGAAGCGCCAGCCGCTGACCTGAACTTTGGTGGTGAGGCGCAGGTTCGCCATCCGTCAGCCGGTGATGTTGAGGCGGCCGTGCACGGCCGCGATCGACTCGGTCATGTCGTCACCGTTGATTTCGCGAAGGCGATCCTCGTCGAGGCTCTCGAAGTCGACGGCCCGCGTGAGCCGGATGTCACGGTACTGCTCACCCGCTTCCACGAGCTGGCGCGCGTAACGGCCGTTCCCGGCGATGTCGAGGGCGGGCACGCCGCGCACCGTCCGTTGGCTCAACAGCTTGGCGGCCTGCAGGAGATTGTCCTGCGCCTCCCGATTTAGCGCGGAATCATTGCTGGCCGCAATCACATTGGCGATCTCGAGAATCTCCTCGGGGGAGTAGGAGTCGAATTCGATCCGGGTGGCGAACCGGGAACGCAGGCCCTCGTTGGTCTCCAACAGCCGATCGATGTCGGCGCTGTAACCGGCGATGATGACGACCAATCGGTCTCGGTCGTTTTCCATCCGCGCCAACAGGGTGTCCAGCGCCTCCTGACCGAAGGGGTCGGTCCGGCCGTCGCGTTCCTGCACCAGCGCGTACGCCTCGTCGATGAACAGCACGCCACCCAGGGCGCGGTCGATCGTCTTGGTCGTCTTGACCGCCGACTGGCCCTCGAACTCGGCGACGAAGTCTTTGCGTGAGGTCTCGACGAGCTTCGGCTCGCCGATGACGCCGAGCCCGGCAAGGATGTTCGCGACCACTCGGGCGATCGTCGTCTTTCCGGTTCCGGGGGGCCCGGTGAAGATCATGTGCTTGCTCGGCTGCGCGACCTTCATGCCGCGCGCCGCGCGCACCCTGGCCATCTGGGTGGCGGCGCGGTAACGCTCGACTTGGTCTTTGACGCGGGTGAGCCCGATCTGTCGTTCCAGTTCCGCCTCGGCCTCGGCGAGCAGCGTCTCCCGCCCGGAGGTGTCGGCCACCACGGTCGAGGCGTCCCAGGGGTCGGTGCGCGCGGCGATCTGTTCGGCGCTGACGGTCGACAGACGGTACGACGGATCCTTCAGGGCGGCAGTCACTTTGGGTTCAGGATGGGTGGTCTGCAGCCATTCGAGCAGCGCCACCGCCGCTTCCTCGTTGCCCTGACCGCGGCGCGTCATCGCCAGATACCAGGCGATGGCCCTGGCGCAGGCCTCGCCCGCCGGGGACGAGTTCGCCTCGGTCAGCCGGCGTTCGGCTTCAGTGAACAGCCCCAGGTTGGCCGCGGCCACGCCGTGCGCGACTCCCGCGGCGGCGGCCAAAAAGGTGTCCGGCCATTTGGCGGCGCCCCGCACCTCCTCGATGGCATCGGTCCAGCGCTGCGATTCGCCGTACACCACCGCCTTGGCCCAGGACACCAGGTGCTCGGCCCCGGTGGGGGTCACGCCGTCCAGCGCCTCCATGGCGTCGGCGTAATTGCCGTGTGCCGCCTCGCTTGTCGCGAAGCCAAGAGTGATGGCCAACGGTGAATTGACGGGATAGGTGATGTCGCCGTAGAGGCCGCCGATCGCGATGCGGGCGTTGACGGCGTTCATCGAGATCTGGGCGGCCCCGGCCAGGTGACCGAACTGCGTTCGGGAGTACCAGGCGCGAAACAACGTCACCCGATCGGTGTCGCCGCACCGGATGCGACCGACCCAGGCGTCGCAGGCCGATTCGTCGTGATCGGTGATCTCGGTGAACAGATCGAGCGACCGCGCCTGGGATATGGGCAGCATGCCGACCGCGCTCTCGAACATGCCGGCCAGCTGGTCGTTCATTGGTCGGCCGCGTATCGGGTAGCGAACACCTCTGCCTGCGCCGCCTCGGCCTGTTCCGGTGTCGACAGGTGCATGTCGTGTTCCATGAAGTCGCGCAGGACCTGGTTGGCGTCGAAGCCGATCTCGTCGAGTTCCTGCAGGCCCTGCGACTGGATGGCGTTTTCCATGAGGTAGGTGTGTTGGCCGGCCAGGCCCTTCTGCCGGGCCAGGTCGGCGAGCACCAGGATCTCGTCGGCCAGTTCGGACTCGGTCAAGGCGGTCGCCTTCGGCGACAGGTGCACCCGCTGGGTCCGGCCGTCGATCAGCGCCGACACCGACACCGTGGCCGGGGGATTGGTGACGGTGAACAGCGAAACCCCGTCGTCTTCGTCCCCGTCTCCGGCTGCGTCGGCCTGCGCGGTGGTGGCGGCCAGGGCGTCCAGCTCGGCGATCTCGGGCTCGGCCGGCGTGAAGTCGTCGAAAGCATCGACGGCTGAATCGATTTCGTTGTCCTCGGTAACCGAGAAGTCCAACGCGTCGGAATCCTGGGCGTCGTCCGGGTCCGTCCGATGAGCGGAGAAGTCCAGGGCGGCGAGGTCGTCATGGTCGTCGTGCTGCGACATGGATCCTTCTTTCTGCATCGGTGTTGCCGGTCAGCGCAGGGGTGCGGCTTCGGGGACGTCGGCGTGATCGAACCAGGAGCCCGCGGGTAGGAACTCGACGAGGCTGGTCAGGGTGCGCTGCAGGTTCTCCTGGGTGCCGGGCAGGAAACTCCCGTACAGCTCGCCGCCGACCCGACGGGGTAGCGAGACCAACCGGCCCCGCGCGGAGTCGAGCACCCCGGCCGCCACCTCGGTCTGGGTCGACGTTCCGCCGGGATGGCGCTGCGCGGCGACGATCTCCGCCCAGCCGCTGGGGTTCGTGACGATCTCGGCGTAGGCGCGGGCGGAGGCCGCCCCCAGCCCGTGCCGGGTCAACTCCGCCGCGCCGGTGCAATCGGCCAGGTCGGCGGCGACACCGGTCAGCGGCTCGACGTCGGCCGGCTCGGCGGCACCGAGGACGGCGGTCACCATTCCCGCGAGCCCCACCTGGGCCGCGACGAGTTGCAGCACGAGCAGGTCGCCGTCACGTGCGGCGATCACGTGGCGGTCGTCCTTGCGGCACACCGCGAAGCGCACCATGGTGCCGCCCGCGTCGCGCCGCCACCAGCGCCCCTCCAGTGCGCGGTCGGGCCTGCCGAGTGTGTCGACCATGGCCGCGACGGCGGGGTGCGGCTGGCCGTAGGGGTCGAGCACCCCCTGAGCGGTGAGATCGCGTGCCACCTGATCGGCGACCAGCCTGCGCAGATCCTCTTGCGGGATATTTGGCCGAATCCCCAGAGCCACGGGGAAATCGACGAGGTGCAGCCGCTCGGCGATCACCAGGATCCCATCGATGGTCACCTCGACGCCGACGACACCGTCGACG
Organism: Mycobacterium sp. E1214; assembly: GCF_001666755.1. Lineage (GTDB taxonomy): Bacteria > Actinomycetota > Actinomycetes > Mycobacteriales > Mycobacteriaceae > Mycobacterium. The sequence goes on from NZ_LZJC01000089.1 coordinate 71,882, forward strand.
AGGCCCGCGTGGCCGGCGGCGAGGGGACCGGACATGACTACTTGTCGAGCATCTGCTTGTTGAGGTTGTCGGCCAGCTCGCCGTCGACTCCCTCGTAGGCCTGCTTGGCGGCCCGCAACTTCGCGGCGAGACCGCTGCTGGCGTTGGCCAGGGCCGAACCAGCGGCCTTGCGGCTGGTCTCGATGGCGTCGAAGGCGCCGTTCGAGCTTCCGCTGATGACCCCGTGTGTGACCCAGCAATCGCTGCCCGTCCCGGACACCGCGTCGGCCGCGGCCTGGGCGTCCTTCGCCGCGTCGGTTTGATTCCTGGCCAACGTCTCGAGGATCGAGGGTGAGACCTTGAACTCGGTCGCCATGGGCTGTCTCCTCAGCTTCTTGCATCAATGATGTTGTCGTGCAGGTGGTTACAGCACTCGCGCCGCTAGAGGACTCGCTCCTGGTGAGGCGCGGCGGGTTGCGCACCGGCCGCGGCCGCACCGATCGGCGCGCGCCCGCCGCCGTCGGTGCCGGACGCGGCGCCGTCCTCGGCGTCCCTGGCCGCGGCCTCATCGTCCGGCGCGTCCTTGACATCGCTCACCTCCTGGGCGGCCGCCGGAGCGCCCTGACCCTTCGCGGATTGCGCGAGTTGCGCAATCTGCTGCATGCCTTGGTTGACGGTCTGGCTCAGCGTGTTCAGCTGCTGCGAGGCCTGACCCATCTGGGCCAGGCTGGGCGGCGTGAAGGACTCCGGGGTGGTGGCGGTCTTTTCGGTCGGCGTCTTGGACGAGGTGTCGGCGGGGCTCTTGCCGGTCGTGTCCTTCTCGGCGGATGCGCTGATCAGCACCTGCTGCGCCGCCGAGGTCGCCTCGCCGGCCTTGGTGGCCAGCGACGCCACGGACGGGGCCGCCACGAAACTGGACAGGCCGCCCGAAATGGACGCGAAGGTGGAGACCTGCGACGAGGTCTCCTCGGCCACCTTGCCCCGGATCTGGCCGAACGTCCCGGCCAGGGCCGTCTCCACGTCTTGGCCGAGCTTGACGTATTGCGCGCCCAGCGCGGTGATTTGGCCGGACAGCGACATCGAGTTGGACAGCGTGAGCATCTCGATCACCAGCACCGCCGAACAGCACGCGAAGGCGGCGATGATCTGCCACGCGCACGACACTTCCGGCCCCACGATGGGAATCAGATACAGCGCCAGGGCGATCCCTTGCGCGGCGGTGAGCACGGCCGAATTGACCGTGATGTTCATGTGGGCCCGGTTGACCTCGTCGGCCTGACTCTTCAGGTAGGACTTGAATTGCTTGTCCAGGTCCTTCATCGCCTGCGCGTACGCCTTGAGCGCGGCGTTCTGCGCGGTGTAGGCCGTCGCCGCGCTGCCACTCCAGTCGGCGGGGTTTGGGACGCAGCCGGGATCCAGGTCCTTGATGAAGAGGTCGAGCTTGTCCCCGGCGGTGGTGACGGCGGCTCCCGAGTTGGGCGTGCCGAACCCGTTGAGGAAGTCGACGACGAGTATCGCGATCGCCGCGGCGTCGACGATCGCCGTCGGGGTCGGCAGCACCTTCGTGCCGGCGTCTTTCAACGCCTTGGCGAGCACGGCGTTCTGCTTGCTGGCATAGATCGCCGCTTTGCCCGCGGCGGTGGCCAGGTTGGCGCCGAGGCTGGCCCAGTCCTGCTTCGCAACCGCGCTGCCGCCGCCGTAAATGCTCTTCACTACCGTGGCTAGATCTGACGCACCGTTAAGCCAAGACACCTCAGTGTTCCCTTCGGCGATGGGCGTGCACTGATCGTGTGCACGGTAGGTCGAGCCTAACAGCGCATCGGCAGTGCCCGATGCACGAATTGTGCGTTAAGACAGCGGATTCGGCTACCCGGCCGCGCCTTCGGCGGCCAAGGTTTCCCGACGGTGGCCGGTCGGTGAACGGGGAGGGCGTGGTTGACTAACGGGCGCAGACGATTTGGTGATTCGCGTGGCGCCGGTCGCCGAGTCGCGCAGACTGCGAATGCTCGGACGCGCCCGCGTGGGGCGCCGTCCGCCGCTGTCGGTAACTGCCGGCCGACGGCGCGATGTCGCGTGTCTAAGCGACCCAGGCAGGGCAAAATTGCTTGTCCTGCAGCCGATTACCCGGTGGCAGCGGTGTCGAAACGGAAGACAGCCAACCGGCCCGCCAGTGCCTCGAACTCGTCGGGGGTGCCCTGGTGTACCAACCCCGAGCGCTTGGCGAAGGTCACGCCGACGGGGACCTTGGCCGGGAACTCCCGAAGTACCGGGCGGGCTTGCTCGGCGGTGAGTTCGACGATGCGCACCCGGCGCGACCGCCGGCCGCGGCTGAGCTCACCGCTGCCGGCGGCGCGGGCGTTGGCTGCCCAGTCCGCGCCCGGGTATCCGGCAACCACGTAGAGCCCACCCTCGAACTCGAACGGTGTCATCGGCGTGCTTCGCGGCTGGCCGGACCGCCGGCCCGGCACGGTCAACACCATCGCCGGCCCCGTCGGTATCCCACACCGTTGCAGGGTCATCATCAGGCGGTTCATCGGCTTGAGATAACGCGGCGGCCTCGGATCGGTCATGGCAGCTCCTCGAAGATCGGTGCTTTTCCACAAACGACGGGCCGAGACGTGGAAAAGTTACGCAGCGCCCCGCGTAACTTTTCGCGGCAGTGAAACGTCGAAGAGCCATGAACGAATCGCATCCGCTCAGCGAACAGGTCGGTGAGGCCTGGCGCCGACACCATCCGTATCTGGTCAACCTCGCCTATCAGCTCCTCGGTGATGTGGGTGACGCCGAAGACGTTGCGCAGGAGGCGTTCTGGCGATTGTCGCGAACCGACATCGGCGCCCTCGAGGACGTGCGGGGCTGGCTGACCGTCGTGGCCAGCCGGCTCTGCCTCGACCAGGTGCGGTCGGCCCGCGTCCGCTACGAGCGCCCGGGTGCGGTGCGGGACCAACCGGCACCGCGACCGACCGATCCCGCCGACCGCGTCACCCTCGATGACGAGGTGCGAACCGCCCTGCTGGACGTGCTGCGCCGGCTCAGCCCCGGCGAACGGGTGGCGTTCGTGCTGCACGACGTGTTCGGCGAGCCGTTCGACACCATCGCGCAGACAGTGGGCCGTCCGTCCGGCACCTGCCGGCAATTGGCGCGCCGCGCGCGAGCGAAATTCGCTGCCGCGCAACCGAAATTGAACGACGTGGCGACCGCCGAACACCAACGTGTCACCGAGGCTTTCCGCACGGCGTGCGCCGACGGCGACCTCGCCGCGCTGACAGCGCTCCTTGACCCGACGGTATGGGGCGTCGGGACCGTCCTCGCCGACCCGGCGCCGCCGGTGCAGATCAACCACGGCCCGGATGCGGTGGCGGCGAACCTGCTGCGCTACCTAGGCCCGGACGTGACGCTGGTCAGCGGCCCTGCCGGGCAACCCGTGCTGTTGGCGTACGCCGAGCGCCGGTTGTTCGCCGTCGTGGTGCTGACGGTCGGCGCGGGCCGCGTCACCAAGATCGAGGCGATCGCCGATCCGCTCGCGCGCGCCGGCGCTGGTTAGCGGCCGCCGGGGGCGCGGTCGGGGCGGCCGGCGAAATACCCGGCGACCGTCGCGGCGACCTCGAGGAATTTGCGCCGGGTGGCGGGCGCCATCTCGCGGCCGACATCGATGACGCCGCCGGGCCGCAGGTGGGGATCGAAGGGCACCTCGATGACCGGGCGCCCGTGATCGGTGAACTCGCGGGCCAGCAGGGTGCGGGTGCGTTTGTCGGCGTGGCCGTCCGAATCGTTGAGCACCACCACGCTATTGCGGAGCAGCGTGTCCAGGCCCTGATCCGCCAGCCATTCCATGGTCCTGGCCGCCGCGGACGCCCCGTCCGCCCACGGCGACGAGACCACGATCAGCGCGTCGAGGTCACGCAACACCTCCCGGGTGAGCGGCGAGTCCATGGTCGATCCGCAGTCGATGACCGAAATCGAAAAATGCCGGTCGAGCCGCATCGCGGCTTCGCGGTAGATCGCCGGGTCCAGCACCCGCCGCGGGCCGGAGGCCGGCTCGCCACCGAGCACGTACAGGCCGGCCGAGTTGCGGCCCAACCGCGCCGCCATGTCGCCGAACGACTGCAGGTTCTTGTCGGACGTCAGCTCCCAGAACGAGCCCGACGCGGCGGGATCGATGCGGCTGCTGAGTCGTCCGAAAGCCGTGTCGGCGTCGATCGCCACGACGTGGTCTTGCCGGCGCAGCTCCGCGAACAGCGACCCGACGCTGGCGGCGACGGACGTCTTGCCCACGCCACCCTTGCCCAGGATCCCGACCTTGTGGTTGCCGTGCAGGCGCGCCCGGATGGCCGCGTGGAACTGCGCCTCCTGGCGCTGCGCCGGGGACGGCCCCAGCTTGACCAGGCCGAACGTGAGCAGCCGCAGGATGCGCCGCCAACCGCGGTCCGCCGGTTCGGGGCCGAAGTCGGGGGCGGGCGCCTCGACGGGTCGCGGCGGCGCCGCAATCCCCGGCGAAAACGGCGCGGCCGGTGCCGGGTGGGCCGGCCGCCCCTCGAGACAAGGCCGAAGGGATCACGCCCGCAACCTCGGGGGTGCTGGCTCGTCGGAGCTGCTGCTAACGTTC
>NZ_LZJC01000090.1 GCF_001666755.1 Mycobacterium sp. E1214
CGATCACCGTCATGACGCGCCACGGCCGCTACACCGGCCTGTCCGGGTGGTTCGACGTTCCCGGGTCGAACGCCGCCCAGGCGGCCTGGTTTCCGCCGTACAGCTTGGCGACGGTCACGTCCTTGGGACCGACATTCGGGCTGCGGTCACCGGCGATGTCGACGAACGCGCTGAACAATTCCGGGTGCATGACGGCCAGGTCGACGGCGCAGGTGCCGCCCATGGACCACCCGGCGACACCCCAGTTGGCGCGGTCGGGGCTGACACCGAAGTTGGACACCAGGAACGGGATGACGTCCTTGCTCAGGTGGTCGGCGGCGTTGCCGCGGGTGCCGTTGACGCACTCGGTGTCGTTGTCGAAGGAACCGGTGGGGTCGACGAAGACCAACACCGGGGAGAACCCGTGATGCGCGGCGGCGAAGGTGTCGATGGCGGTGAACGCGCCGCCGGGGCCCAGCCAGTCGGCCGGGGTGTTGAACGCCGAGCCGATCATCATGACCGCGGGCAGCCGGGGCGGCGGGTTGCTGTTGAACCAGCCGGGCGGCAGGTAGACCAACTCGCGCCGGTGCCGGAAATGGGAGGCGTTGTCGTCGATGTCGACCGGTACCACCACGCCCTTGGTCGGCCGGGTGCCGGCGACCTGCATCTCGGTGACCCGCAGCCGGTCGATCTGGTCGGGTAGCGGGACCGAGGTCAGCTGGTTCCACGCGGCGAGCGCCGTCGGGAAGTAGCCGACCCAGCCGTTCAACGCCAGCGCGGCGCACAGGACGCACAAGGGGACGGACACCACCGCGACCCCGCGACGCCACCAGCCCGCGCCGCGCCAGCCGACCAGGAACACGGCGGCGGCCAGGCCGCTCATCGCGATCCACAACCACAGCGCCGGCGGCGCGGGGTCCCCGGCCACGCCGAGCGACGTGATGTACCAGTAGGAGAGGGCGGTGACCGCGACGGCCGCGATCACGGCCACGGGCAGCACCCGCGCGAGCCAGCGCCGAGCGCCCCACCGGATTGCGACGAGCAGCGCCAGCACCGTCACTGCCTGCACGGTGGCGGGGAACCACCCGTGCAGCAGAGACAGTCGTCCGAAGAATTGGTCCAACGGTCGTTGCCTTTGCTGAATCGGTGGCCGCGCGGGTCGGACCCGTGGTCGTGTCGAAGGTCGGGACAACTATCCCACACCGGGGCGCCACGCCCGCCCGTCGTCGCGGCGTGTGAGCGGTCGCCGTTCAGCGCTCGGCGATACCGCGGAATCCGCGCAGCCGCAGGCTGTTGCCGACGACGAACAGGCTGGACACCGCCATCGCGGCACCCGCGAGCATCGGGTTGAGCAGCCCGGACGCGGCGAGCGGCAACGCGGCGACGTTGTAGCCGAACGCCCAGAACAGGTTTGTCTTGATGGTCGTCAGGGTGCGGCGGGACAGCCGGACGGCGTCGACCGCGGCGCGCAGGTCACCGCGCACCACGGTCAGGTCGGCGGCCGCGATGGCCACGTCGGAGCCGGCGCCCATGGCCAGCCCCAGGTCGGCCGCCGCCAGGGCCGCGGCGTCGTTGACGCCGTCACCGACCATGGCGACAACCCTGCCGTCGGCTTGCAGGCGCCGCACGGCGGCGACCTTGTCGCTCGGCGTGGCGCCGGCGATCACGTCGTGAATGCCGACCTGCGCGGCGACGCGACGCGCGACGGTCGGATTGTCACCGGTCAGCAGCACGGGCGTCAGGCCGAGCCGCGTGAAGTGCCACACGGCCTCGGCGCTGGTGGGCTTGACCGCGTCCGCCAGCGCCAGCACACCGCGCACCCGGCCGTCCCATCCGACGGCGACGGCCGTGTGGCCGTCCCCCTCGGCGCGGGCGGCGGCCGCCGTCAGCGCGGCGTCCGGGCGCAGGCCGCCCTCGGCCAGCAAGGCGGGGCGCCCGAGGACGACCGCGTGGCCGTCGACGGTGCCCCGCACCCCGTAGCCGCCGACCGCCGTGAAGTCCGCCGCGGCAGGCAGGCGGCCGATCTCGGCACCGGCGGCCCGCGCGATGGCCCGCGCCAGGGGGTGTTCGGAGGCGTCCTCCAAGGCGCCGGCGTAACGCAGGACGGTGGCCCGGTCGGTGTCGGCGGCGACCGACACGGCGACGAGGGTCATGGTTCCGGTGGTGACCGTGCCGGTCTTGTCGAGCAGGATCGTCTCGATCGCCCGGGTCGACTCCACCGCCTCGGGCCCCTTGATGAGCACGCCAAGCTGCGCGGCCCGGCCGGCGCCGACCAGCAGGGCGGTCGGGGTGGCGAGCCCGAGCGCGCAGGGACAGGCGATGATCAGCACGGACACTGCCGCCGTCAGCGCCATGGCGAACGACGAGCCCGCGGCGAGCCACCCCGCCAGCGTCACGGCGGCCAGGGCCAGCACGACCGGCACGAACACCGCGGCGACACGGTCGGCGAGGCGCTGCACGCGGGCCTTGCCCGACTGCGCCTGCTCGACCAGCCGGGCCAGCTGCGCCAGTCGGGTGGCGTTCCCGACCCGGGTCGCGCGGACCACCAGGCGACCGCCGGCGTTTACGGTGGCGCCGGTGACGGCGTCACCCGCGCCCACCTCGACCGGAACCGATTCGCCGGTCATCAGGGAGGCGTCGACGGCCGAGGAGCCCCACACGACGATCCCGTCGGTCGCGATCTTCTCGCCGGGCCGGACGACGAACTCGTCACCGACGGCGAGCTGCTCGGTGGGGATGCGGATCTCGGCGCCGTCGCGCAGCACCGCGACGTCGCGGGCGCCGAGCTCGAGCAGCGCCTGCAGCGCGGCGCCGGCCGCCCGCCTGGAGCGCCGCTCGGCGTAGCGGCCCGCCAGCACGAACAGGGTCACGCCGGCCGCCACCTCGAGGTAGACGTGGGCGGCGCCGTCGCCGCGCCGCACGGTCAGATCGAAGCCGTGCCGCAGGCCGGGCCGGCCGGCGGTGCCGAGCACCAGCGCGTACAGGGACCACAGGAACGCCGACAGGGTGCCGATCGAGATCAGGGTGTCCATGGTGGCGGTGCCGTGCCGGAGGTTGGTCCAGGCGGCGGCGTGAAAGGGGCGCCCACCCCACGCGACGACCGGCACAGTCAGAATCAGCGACGCCCACTGCCAGTAGCGGAACTGCAGGGCGGGAATCATCGCGACGGCGATCACCGGGGCCGCGAGCAGCGCGGTGCCGACGAGCCGGGTGCGCAGCGACGTCAGGTCCGCGTCATCGGCCGCCGCGGCGCGGCGGGCGCGCGCCGCGACGACCGCGCCGTAACCGGCCTTCTCGACCTCGGCGACGAGCGCCGCCGGGTCGTAACCGGCCGGGACGGCGACAGCGGCCTTCTCCGTCGCGTAGTTGACGGTGGCGGCCACCCCGTCGAGCCGGTTCAGCTTCTTCTCGATCCGCGCGGCGCAGGCCGCGCACGTCATCCCGCTGATGGCCAGCTCGATGTGCGGCGGCGCGGCCGGCGAATCGGGTCGGGCCGCACTCATGCGACCAGGACGGCCTCGTAGCCCGCCTCGTCGACCGCCCCGAGCACCGCCGCCGCGGCGACGGGCGCCGCGCTGGTGACGACGAGCCGGCCGGTGTCGGCGTCCACCTCGACGCCGCCGACGCCGGGAATCTGGGCGACCTCGCGCCGGACGGCGGCCTCGCAGTGCGCGCAGCTCATCCCGCTCACCCGGTATTCGCTCGTCGCCATGACACTCCTTTGCTGACCCGCCCCCAACCCCTCCATTCTGCCCGGTCGCCGGATGCGGCGGGGACCGGTCCGCGGCGCCGCGGGGCAGCCCCGCGGCAGCGGCCGGGCGGGGTGCCGTCCGGCCCGGTCGCCGCATTACGCTGCCGGAAGCGGGGAAGGAGGCGCCATGACGGTGACAGTCGTCGACGCGGGGCCGCGCCAGGTGAGCCGATCGGTGGAGGTGGCCGCGCCGGCCGCCGAGCTGTATGCCTGGGCCGCCGACCCGCGCCGCCACCGCGAGTTGGACGGGTCCGGCACCGTCCGCGACAACATCGTGATGCCCGACAAGCTCGTGGTGGGGTCGCGGTTTTCGACCAGCATGAAGGTGCTCGGCGTGCCGTACCGCATCACCAGCACCGTGACCGCGCTCAAGCCCCACGAGGTCGTCGAGTGGCGGCACCCGGTGGGCCACCGCTGGCGCTGGGAGTTCGAGCCGGTCGCGCCCGGCCTGACCAGGGTCACCGAGACCTTCGACTTCCGCGACGCCGGGAAGATCAAGAACAGGCTGAAGTACTACACCCTGATCGGCGCCCGCAAGTTCAACGCCGCGGGCATCGAGGCGACGCTGACCAAGCTGCGCGACCGCTACGCCGGCTGATCGCCCGGGTCGGGGGCGTCCCAGGGGACCACGCCGGACACCCAGTGGCTCAGCGTGTCGACCTGGTCGTTGCGGTGCAGGTGCCGGGGCGGCGTCGCGTAGCTGGCGTACGGCCGGCACCGGATGACGACGCGGTTCTCCCGCTCCGACATTTCCTGGATGTGGGGCCGCGCCTCGTCACCCAGCGGTTGCCCGGACATGCGGCCGGCGACTGCCATCATCACGTCGACCGCCAGCGCGGGGTCTTCGTCGAGGGTCGCGTCCGCGTAGACCTGCAGGTACGCGAACGGCCACCGCTCGTCGAGCACGCAAAGGCTCACCTTGCCGTCGCGCTGGACGACCCGGGCTTTGCCGCGGCCGGCCATCGTGGAAACCAACAACTCGCCGGTGTCGGTGGGGATGTAGTAGACGATCGACATCGCCGGCCCGTCGCTGCGGCGGCGGTAGCCGAAGACGCAGGTGCGGTGCGTGCGCACGAACTCCCGTCGTTCGGAGGGCAGCATGTCGCGGTCGGTCGGGGCAGTGAACGGCGCAGCCGCCAACGGTAGAAGCATGACGAAGGGTCCTCGCTGTCAACGGCCTTGACCGGTGCGGATATATACGGATACAGTGTGTCCATTAATGCGGTGGGTGTCAAGACGGCAAAGGATCGACGGCAGTGAACGACGCGTCCGCCGCCGACCGGCCGACCGCGCCGCGCGGGCGTGGCCGCCCCGCCCGTGCGGTCGAGCGGATGCTGGACGCCGCCGTGCAGATCGTCGACGAGCAGGGCGCCGACGCGCTGTCGATGCGCTCGTTGGCCCAGCGGCTGGGCTCGGGCACGGCCACCCTGTACCGCCATTTCGCGAACCGCTCGGAACTGGTGTCCATGGTGATCGACCACATCCTCGGTGCGGCCGAGGAGGTGACGCCCGGGCCGCGCTGGCAGGACGCCTGTATGGCCTTGGCGCAGAACCTTTTCGAGGCCCTGCGTCGGCACGGCAACGTCGCGCCGCTGCTGGTGGAGTACACCCCGATCGGGCCGAACGCTCTGGCGCATCGCGAGCGGTGCCTGTCGGTGTTGCTCGCCAACGGTTTCGACCGGGCGACGGCGGCGCACGCCTACGCCACCCTGGCCCGCTACGTGCTGGGCTTCGCGTTGCAGTCCGGGCCGACCGCCGGCGAGCGCGACGGCGAGTTGGCGGCCGCGTTCCACCGCCTCGACGCGACCCGTTATCCCGCGACCGTCGCCGTCGCCGACGAGTTGCCGGTGCCCTTGACCGAGGAATTCGGCTTCGGGTTGCGGCTGATCGTCGCCGGCCTCGAGCGGTTGCGCGACTGAACGGGTGAGCGGCGTCCCTCGTTGCTTCGGACGTCCTGCCCGGCACCGAGAGGCGAAGGAGCGCCATGACCCAGCGCCTCGCGACCCGTACGACGACGGCCGGCCGGCTGCACCCGTCGACCCAGACGGGGCAGCTGCTCGGCCGCGCGTTTCCGTCAGGCTGATTTTCAGGGCTGTCGGCCGGTGGACTGATCGTTAACATTCTTAAAAATGTTCGGTCACCGGACCGGATGGCTCTTTTCGATCGGCGCTCGGGGATGGGGTCGGCGTGGTGAGGCTGCTACCACCTAGCCTGTCGGCGCCCGCCGGCCGACGGCGCCGTCGGTTGCCCTGGCTCAACATCCTCGGCGTCGTGGCGGTCGTCGCCGCGACCACCGCGATCGTCGTCAAAAACATGCCGTCGGCCGGGTCGAATGAAATCCTCAACGTCTCCTACGACCCCACCCGCGAGCTGTACGCCGCCGTCGACGCGAAGTTCGTCGCGCAATACCGGGCGCGCACCGGGATCACGCTGAACATCAAGGAGTCCCACGGCGGCTCGGGCCGTCAGCTCAAGACCGTGCTGGACGGCACGCAGAAAGCCAACGTCGTCTCGCTGGCGCTGATCAGCGACGTCGCGACCCTGAGCAAGCGTGGCCTGATCAACCCGGACTGGCAGCGCCGGCTGCCCAACAACGCGGTGCCCTACACCTCGACCATCGTCTTCGTCGTCCGCAAGGGCAATCCCAAGGCGATCCACGACTGGCCCGACCTGGTCAAGAGCGACGTCTCGGTGGTCACGCCCAACCCGCGCAGCTCCGGCAACGGCCAGCTGAGCGTCCTGGCGGCCTGGGGCTCGGTCACCACCCGCGGCGGCAGCCAGGCCAAGGCGACCGACTACCTGCGCACGTTGCTGCGCCACGTGGCCGTCTCCGACGCGGGGGCGCGCAGCGCCGGTGACAGCTTCACCCTGGCCAAGCTCGGCGACGTGCAGTTGAGCTGGGAGAACGAGGCGCTGCGCGAGGTCGCCGCCAACAGGGACGAGCTGGAACTGGTGTACCCGCCGGTCAGCATCCTGGCCGAGCCGGCGGTCGCGTGGGTCGATGCCAACCTCTCCGACGCCAAGACGGCGGGCTACGCCAAGGCCTACCTGCAGTACCTGTTCACCGCCGACGGGCAGGAGCAGGCGGCGCAGTACGGCTACCGCCCCGTCAAGCCGGAGATCCTGGCCAAGCACGCCGACCGGCTGCCCGCCCTGACGCTGTTCCCGATCACCGCCATCGCCAAGGACTGGAGCGACGCGCGCGAGCAGTTCTTCGGCACGAACGGCATCCTGGACACCCTCTCGGCGTCGCCCGCGGCGGCGGGGATCTAGCGGAAAGACGGACCCCGTGGCCCTCTCGATCAACTACGACGCGGTGAAAGGCCGGCACGACCTGATCGCCGGCCTCACCGTCGCCGCCATCTCGTTCCCCCAGGCGATGGCCTACGCGCTGATCGCGGGTGTCGACCCGAGGTTCGGCGTCTACTCGGCCATCGTCGTCACGATCGTCGCGTCGCTTTTCGGGTCGTCGTCACACCTGATCAACGGCCCCACCAGCGCCATCTCGCTGCTGGTGTTCAGCGCACTCGCCTTCCTCGACTCGGAGAACACCACCGAACTGTTCGAGGGGTTGTTCCTGCTGGCAGTGCTGGTCGGGGCGTTTCAGATCGTGATCAGCCTGTTCAAGCTCGGCAACCTGACCCGCTACATCTCGGAGTCGGTGATCATCGGCTTCATGGCCGCCGCGTCGTTCCTGCTCGCCATCGGGCAGCTGGGCAACGCCCTGGGGGTCCGCGACAAGGGCAACGGCCACATGCAGGTGCTGCGGCGGGTGTGGCTGACGCTGTTCCACGGCGACCACTACAACTACCGCGCGCTGGCGCTCAGCGCCGGCGCGGTCGTCCTGGCGGTGCTGCTGCGCAGGTTGGTGCAGCGCTTCGGGTGGCCGCAGATCGACATGCTCGTGGTGCTCGTCGTCACCGGCGCCGTCGCCTACTTCGCGGGCTGGTCCGTGCCGGGCCGCAGCGGCCACACCGCCGTCGCGGTGGCCGCCAAGATTCCGCGCAGCCTGCCGACCCCGCACGTTCCGGACGTCCAGACCGCCTGGCTGCCGCACCTGTCCACCGGCGCGCTGGCCATCGCGTTCGTGGGCATCATTGAGGCGCTGTCGATCGCGAAGGCCATCGCCTACCAGACCCAGCAGCAGATCGACTACAACCGCCAGATCATGGCGGAGGGCCTGGCCAACCTCGCCGGCGGCTTCTTCCAGAGCCTGCCGGGATCGGGCTCGCTGTCGCGATCGGCGATCAACTTCCAGTCCGGCGCCCGCACCCGGTTCTCCGGCATCGTCTCGGCCGCGACGGTCGCCGCCGCGCTGCTGCTGTTCGCGCCGCTGCTGCGCTACGTGCCGCAACCGGCGCTGGCCGGGCTGCTGCTGGTCACCGCCGCGCGGCTGGTGGACTGGAAGCGGCTGATCTACACGGTGAAGGCCTCCCGCTACGACGCCGGCCTGGTGGCCGTCACGGCCTTCACCGGCGTTGCGATCGACCTCGACAAGTCGGTGCTGCTGGGCGTGGTGCTGTCCATCCTGCTGTTCGTGCCGCGCGCGGCGAAGCTCAAGGCCCGGGAGTTGATCGTGACCCCGGAACGGGTGGTGCGCGAACGCATTGCGGGGGAGCCGGCCGATCCCGCCATCGTCATCTACGACCTCGAGGGTGAGCTGTTCTTCGGCGCCGCGCCGGAGCTGGACCGCTACCTCGCCGACATCGCCACCCGCATCGTGACCGACGACGTCAAGTACGTCGTGCTGCGCCTCAAGCGGGTCCGGCACCCGGACGTGGTGTGCATCGAACGGATCGAGCACTTCCTGCGCGAGCAGACCGCCCGCGGGATCACCGTTCTGCTCGCCGGCGTGCGGCCCGACACGCTGGGCGTGCTGCGTAACGTCGGCTTCGACAGCTGGTTCCCCGCAGGCGACGTGTTCCCCGAGGAGGACGAGGAGTACTCCGCGACCCTCAAGGCGGTGCGCCACGCGCACAACAAGCTCGCCGAGCTGAAACTCAAACCGCCGTTCACGGGTGCGCCGGAACTCGCGCCGCACACCGAGCTGTACTACCTGGTCTGACGCCCGTCAGCCCGCGGCGGCCGCCACCCGGGCCCGCTCGGTCATCGAGGCGACCACCCCGCCGTCGTTGAGGATGTCGGTGCCGGTGAGGTACCCGGCTTTATCGCTGGCGCAGAAGGCGAGCAGTTCGGCCATCTCCTCCGGCTTGCCCCACCGGGGGACGGCGGCGTCGGCCACCATCGCCCCGGCGCCGGCCCGCTCCTCGAGCCGGCCCATCTCGGTGTCGACCGAGCCCGGTGACACCGAGACGATCCGCAGCCCGCGGGCATTGAACCGCTCCGCCTGCGCCTGGCTGTACCACCGGACGAAGCTCTTGCTCAGCGCGTAGGCGAGCCCGGATCGGGCCTCCTCGGGCGCGACCGCACACGCCGCCAGCAGCGCGTCCATGAAGTCCTCGGCCTCGCGCAGCGCCAGCGGAAACTGCGCGGTGGGAATCATTTCGGCGGGCAACAGGTGCGCCGCCATGGACGCCACGTTGACGATGACGGAACCCTCACCGGCCACCTCATAGAACCGCTCGTTGACCTGCGCGGTCCCCAGCGCGTTGGTCCGCAACACGTACTCGGCGGAGCCCATGCTGGGGCTTACCCCGGCGGTGTGGATGACCGACGCGAGCGTGCCCAACGCGGCGGCGGTGTCGAACAAGGCGGCGACCGCCTGTCCGTCGGTGACGTCACCGTGGACGACGGTCGGCGTGATGTCCAGCGCGTGCAGGGCGTCCGCCGCGGCGCGCAGCCGGTCCGCCCTGACGTCGTAGAGGACCACCGTGTGGTCGCGACCGACGACTTTGGCCGTCGCCAGGCCCATGCCACCCGCGCCGCCTGTGATCACCGACACTCGACTCATGCCACCGACGGTATCCCTTCGGCGCGCGGCGGCCGTCATTCGGGCTCGTCGTGGTGCGGGTGACCGCTGTGACGCAGAGCGGTGCCGACGAACGGGGCCTTGACGGTCGCCAGCACATGGCGGCGATTGACGAGCAGCCCGGCGACCGCGACCACCGCGTACACGCCACACAGGATGAGCCGTCCGTGCGTCGAGGCGAGGGGGAACTGGACGACGAACAGGCCGAGCAGGGCCCACGCCGTCGCCCGGTGGAAACGCAAGCCGAGAATGAGGGCCACACCCATGAGTGTCTGCGTCGCGGTCAACAGCACCTCCTCGACCTGGCGCGGGTCGAGGACCAGGGCGGGGCCGCCGCCGCCGATCAGGTGAGCTACCGGCAGCGACCCGATGAGCAGCGTCCACTGGTTGACCTTCGACGAGATCAGCGTCGCGATGGCGGCCGTGCCCTTGCCGCGGGCCGCGAAGATGGTGGCCACGATGAATTCGGGCGCCTCCGACGCCAACGGCGCGAGCCATTGGACCAGGAGGAACCGGTCGATGCCCAGCTCGGTGCCGGCGCCCACGAGGTTGTCGGCGAAGGGCTTGGCGCACAGCAGAATGACGGCGCCGGCGGTGAGGAACAAACCGATCACGGTGGCGCGCCGCCCGCGGTCGGGGAGCTCGCCGATGGCGGCGGCGGTGCCGATCAGGTCCGGTTCCTCGACGTCGCCGTGGCTGAGCTTGTAGAGGTAGAACCCGAACCACCCCAACAACGCCAGGCCGAGGCCGAGGTGGATGGCGCCGCCCGCCGGGATGGCGAACGCGACCACCCCGGCCACCAGCAGGAAGCCGAGTTCCACCCGGTTGGTCGTCTCCAGTTCCAGGAGGGTCGCCTTGGCGCCGCCCTTGCGGGCCACGACGATGCTGACCAACACCACGACGGGCCAGCCCAAACCCATCAACAGCCGGTTGGAGCCGGTCATGTTCGCCGCGGCGTACTGGGTGTAGCCGGCGTTGTGGCCCGACACGTACGCGTAGTAGAGGTCGACGGCGTACTCGGGCAGCACGGCGATCAGCGCGAGCACCGCGGTCGCCAGGCCGCCGGCGACGTCGATCTGCGCGGCCTCGGCGGCCCACGCCAAAAGGAAGCTCGCGGACACCACCGCGGCCCCGAACACCAGCAGGGCGATCAGCGGGTCGGGGTGCAGGCCGAGGACGCGGATGACGGCGGCCGGGACCACGAACGCCGCGGTGATCACCGCCGACCTGGCCAGGGTGCGACGGCGCGTGCGCGCGGTCGTCGAGGGGGCGGCGGGAGGCCTGTCGGTGGCGAGCATCGTCATCCTTTGGTGGAAAGGGGTGGCGATCGGGTCACGGGGTTTCGGCGGGCGCCTGCCTACCGCCACCTCAAGTTACCCGCGTAACCCGCGCGCCAGCAACGTGCCGGTGCGACGAAGCGCGGGGATGCCGCCGTCCGTCTTTGCTGGCTATGCGGCCCTAGACGAAAAGTTAGGACTGCCTGATCGACAACTTCGGCAAACCATTTACCACCCCGATCACTTCGACGGCCGGCGGCGCGGGCGGGTGCCCTAGACGTCGGGACCCATGGCGGCCGCGGCGGCTTGGGTGAACAATGCGACGGCTTGGTTGCGGCTCAGCGAGGCCAACAGCTGCGCGGCCGCGCGCATCGTCTCGCCGACCAGCACGGTGGGCCCGTTGCCGAGGTTGTCGAACGCCTCCGCGATCACCTCGTCGATCGTGGCAGCGCCGGCCGGGGCGTCCTCGGGTGACGCGATCTGCCCGCGCGCGTATTCGAGCGCTCGAAGGGCGGGGGTGTTCGTCTTGCCCAGGATCAGGCCCACCACGTCGACGCCCTTGTCGTGCAGTTCCGCCCACAGGGCCTCGGCGAACACCATGTTGAAAGCCTTGGACGCGCCGTAGGCCACCATGTTGGGCCCGCCGGCCAGACCGGCGCCCGAGCCGAAGATGACGACGCCCCCGCGGCCCCGGTCGACCATCGGCCCGGCGAAGTGATGGCACAGCTGCGTCAACACCATGCAGTTGCGCTGCACCATCGCCTCGGCGGCCTCGATCGGACTGGCCAAAAACGGCGCAAAATGCGGGTCCGCGCCCGCGCAATACACCAGGAATCCGACGTCGAGGTCGGCGGTCACCGCCGCCACGGCCGCCGCCGCGCCCGGCCGCGCCAGGTCGACGGCCAGGGTCCGGGTGGCCGCCGACGTGGTCGCCTCGATCTCGGCCGCCACGCCGTCGAGGACCGCCTGCCGGCGCGCCACCAGGACGACGTTGACGCCGCGTTCGGCCAGGCCGGTGGCGAACGCCGCGCCGACGCCGTCCGAGGCACCGGCGACCACCGCCCAAGGGCCGTACTTGCTCGCGAACGTCATGCGCCGAAGGCGGCGACGCGCACCGAGGTGAACCGGCGTCGCGCGACGCGCCAGCCCTCGGCGGTGCGCACCACCTCGTCGTCGTAGAAGCCGCACGCGTTGACGCCGGATTGGTTATCCCCGAACATGATCACGGCGTCGACGTAGGTGCGCGCCGAGCCGTCGTCGCCGTCGACCGCGATGACCTGGTTGGTCAGGCGGTGCAGCGTGTGTCCCGCCGGGGCGTGCGTCGTGTCCATGAACTCGGTGACGGCGTCCACCCCGTGCCACGCGCCGATCTCGCCGTAGTCCAGTTCGCAGTCGTGGGTGAAGACGGTGCGAAACAGCGCCCAGTCACGCCGATCGATGCCGGTGGCGTAGCGCACCAGCAGGTCGGCGATGTCTTGCCGGTCCTCGGCTTCACTCACTGCGCGGCCCACAGCGTCGCGTCGATCGGGAATCGGTGATCTAGCCGCACGCGCGATACCGCCATCTTTCTCGAATAATCGATATAGCATCTCGAATGTTCGTGTTGACTGTAGGAATCGCGCGCTGAGGGAGTCAAGCAATTCGCGGAGCGACGTCGGCGCCGACCACCCGGGTGCTCGACGTGGTCGAGCTCCTCGCGCGGTGCGCGAACCGCCCCATCCGGTTCTCCGACGTGGTGCGGGAGCTCGATCTGACGCAGGCGACGGCGCACGCGATCCTCAAGACGCTGTGCGATCGGGGGTGGGCCAGCCGCGATCCGATCACCAAGACCTTTGCGTTGGGGCCCGCGCTCGCCGTGGTGGCCGCGCGGACCGACACGGCACGGCCGCTGACCCACGCCGCCCGCGCCGCCGCGCTGCGGCTCTCGGGCGAGGTCAACTACCCGTGCTCGGTGGTGGAGCGCTTCGGTGATTCGTTGGCGGTCACCGCGTTCGAGGGCGAGACCGCCACGCAGCCCTCCGGCATCCCGGGTGATCGCATCCCCTACGCGCCGCCGTTCGGCGTCGCGCTCGCCGCGTGGGACACCGACGAGGAACAACGGGCCTGGATCCGGCGCGGCGCGGGCACCAACCCGGACCGCGTGCGGCGCCTGCAACAGGTATTGCAGAACACCCGCGAGCGCGGCTTCGACGTCGATTGGACGACGCCCGCGGTGGCGCAGGCGGTTCAGGCGGTCGGCACCTTGGACAGCAACGACATGCCGACACCGGTGCGCCACATCAGGGATCAGCTGCTCGTCGAGTTCACCACCATCGGCTTCCTCTCCGACGACAACCCGGGACGGCGCAAGCAGCCCGTGGTCACCATCGCGGCGCCGGTCTTCGATCGCCGCGGCCACGCGGCCCTGATGCTGGCCGTGCACCCGCTGTGCCCCCTCAGCTCGCGGCAGGTCAAGGCGATCGGCCAGCGACTCACCGACCACACGGCGGCCATGTCGTAGGCCACCCGCTCCTCTTCCGTCAGATCAGCGGGCCGCAGGCCCGCGGCGATCGTGGCGATCTTGGCCTTCGAGAGGCCGGCGCGGTGGGCGAAGTACTCGTGACCATAGATCGCGTAGCCGGCGCCAAAGCGCGACACGGTGACCAGCGCGACCAACTGATGGATCGTAGCGGGCAGTTGGGCGTGGTCCCACAGTGAACGGTTGAAAGCCCAAGCAGCACAACCGAAATCGGGAAAGTGTTGCCACGCGTTGAACGGGCCGAGCAACGCGCCGTCGCCGCGGACCGCGACGAATTGGCCGAACTCGCCGTCAATGACGGTGCGCATGTCGTCATAGAGTGCTCGCTGCGCGGCGCTCAGATCGGGCGGTGCCAACAACGGCAGTCGCATCGGCCTGCCTCCTTTCGGTGGGTGGTTGTCCGCCAAGCCAATCCGCCGCGGGGGCCGCTTGTCCACGACGGATCTGCGACGACTGGTAAGCGTTGATTCCACACCCACGTCGCGCGGCCTAAACTCGCCGCATGGAACTGCGGCAGCTGCGCTACTTCGTGGCGGTCGCCGAGGAGCTGCACTTCGGGCGGGCCGCCAAGCGCATCCCGATCTCCGGACCGGCCCTGTCCCAACAGATCATCGCGCTGGAACGAGAAGTGGGCGCCGAGCTGTTCCGGCGGGACCGCCGCGGTGTCCGGCTCAGCGAGGCGGGCCGCACGCTGCTGCCCGACGCGCGCGCCATCCTGGCCCTGGCCGACGACGCCAAGCGCCGGCTGCAGCGCGCTGCCGCCGACAGCGCTCCCGTGCGGCTGGGTTACGTCAGCTGGCTGCCCGACGACATCGGCGCGGTGGTCGGCCCCGCCGTGTCGATACGCATCGACGAGTGGGTGCTGCCCTCGCACGCGCAGGCCGACCGGGTCGCGGAAGGCACGCTGGACGCTGCGCTCACCTGGGTGACCGCGCCGCAGGCCCGGCAGCGGAGCCTGGCCGCGCACCTGGTGCGCGCCGAACCGCTACACGCCGTGCTGCCCGGCGCCGGCTCGGCGGAAGCCGTTCGCGCACAGGACGTTACGGTGCTCCTCGATGCCGACGAGAACGCGTGGTCGTCGTGGAACCGCTTCGCCGGGCAGTTCGCGGGCGACACGGGCGCGCGGGTCGAGCGCATCGGTGACGGCGGCATCACCGGGGACGCCTTCTACGGGCACGTGCGCCGGATCGGCGCGCCCGTGCTGGCGTCGCCGAAGCGGCACAACGCACCCATACCGCCCAGCCTCGGCCAGCGTCCCGTCGCCGAGCCGCTGCCGTTGTGGACCTGGTCCCTGGTGCACCGCCACGCCGACGACCGGCCCGGCGTGCACCAGCTCGTGAACGCGCTGCTGGACGCGGCGCGGCACCGCGGTTGGCGGACGGCCCCGGCGCAGCCGTGGTGGATCCCGGCCGATGATCCCCACCGCGGCGAGCTCGACGGCCCCGAGCAGCGGTGAGAAGCGCGGCCTCACACACGTAACCAACCGGTCCTGGACACCGACTCGGCGCCGACCTTTCCTGGGGTGACCACCTGGTGAAGGAGACGACCGTTCATGGCGCACCGCGACGTCCTACACGATTTGGCCGGCTTCGTCGTCGGCGCCGAGCAGGCGGACCTGCCGCCCCGCGCCCGCGCGACGCTCAAACGCAACGTGCTCGACAGCGTCGCCTGCGCCGTCGGCTCGCTCAACGGCGAACTCATCGGGACCATCCGGGAGCACACCGACCAATTCAGCGGCGTCCCGACGGCGACGCTGGTCGGAGGCGACCGGGCGTCGGTGGACCAGGCCGCGTTCTTCAACGCGGTGCTGGTGCGCTACCCCGACCTGCTGGACACCTACCTGACCGTCGGCGGGTTGTGCCACCCCGCCGACAATTTCGGGGCGATCCTGGCGGTCGCCGAGCACGTCGGCGCCAGCGGTGCCGACTTCCTGCTGGCCCTCGCGGTCGCCTACGAGGTGCAGTGCCGCTTCAGCGCCCAGGTCCCGGTGATGGCGCGCGGACTCAATCACGCTCTGCAGCTGTCGATGTCGGTCGCGGCCGGCACGGCGAAGCTGTTGGGGCTGGACGTCGAGCGGACGGCCGACGCGATCGCGGCCGCGTCCGTGGACAACGTGTCGCTGGCCGCCGTGCATTCCGAACCCGTGTCGAACTGGAAGGGCATCTCGCCGGCGATCACCGGCATGCGGGCCATCTACGCCACCATGCTGGCCGCCCGCGGCATCACCGGCCCGGCGTCACTGTTCGACGGCCCGCACGGTTTGGTCCAGCTCTTCGACCAGCCGATCGATTTCCACACGGCCGACCGCGGACTGACGTGCGTCGAGCAGACCTATCTCAAGCAGTACTGCTCGCTCATCCACGGCCAGATCGTCATCGACGCGATCCTGGCATTGCGCGACGAGAACGGGTTGCGCGGTGAGGACGTCGAGCGGGTCGACCTGGAGGTGTTCCAGGGTGCCTACGATTTCGCCGGCGGGGGCGCTTACGGCCCGAAGGACCGGCCGCGCACCAAGGAACAGGCCGACTACAACCTGAGGTACCTGAGCGCGGTCACCCTGCTTGACGGCGGTGTCGGCCCCGAACAGCTTGAAACAGAACGCGTTTCGCGAGACGACGTGCAGGAGTTGCTGGACCGGGTCGCCGTCACCGCCGCCGCGGATCTGACGGCGGACTACCCCCAGCGCACGGCCGCCCGGGTGCGCGTCGTCACCCGCGACGGGCGGGAGTTCACCCGCGAGCAGTCGGACTACGAGGGCTCACCCACCAGGCCGATGCCGTGGGAGCGGGTGGTGGACAAGTTCCGCTGGCTGGCCGAGCCGTTCTGTGACGACGCGCTGGGCGCCGCGATCGTCGTCGCGGTCGACCACCTTGACGAGGGCCCGATCACGAACCTCATTGGCCCGCTGGGGGCGGTCAGTCCGACCGCCCGTGGGGCGCGCAGCAGGGTGCGGTTCTGACCGCCCGCCGCCGCGCGGCCTTGCGTGCGTCGCCGCCCGCACTGAATGATCGGGGGCCATGCGCAACGATCGGGGCGGCAACCGGTGGGAGTTGGCCACCTGCGGGCTGCGGGGGCACGTCACCTATGCCCCCGACGACGCGGCCCTCGCCGACCGGCTGAGCGGCCGTACCGGTCTGGGCCCGGTCTGGCGGTGCCTGCGCTGCGGGGAGTACACCCTCGGCGAGCCCGACGGCCGCGGCCCCGCCGATGACGCCCCGTTGATCATGCGCGGTAAGGCGTTACGCCAGGCGATCATCATCCGGGTTCTCGGGGCCGAGCGCTTCCTGCGCGCGGTGCTGATCGGCATCGCCGCGTATGCGATATGGAAGTTCCGGGGAGCGCGCGGGTCCATCCAGGCCACGCTCGACCGGGACCTGCCGCTGCTGCGGGCCAGCGGCTTCAAGGTCGACCAGATGACGGCGGTGCACGAACTGGAAAAGGCGCTGGCCACCAAACCGTCCACGCTGACGCTGATGACGCTGGCGCTGACCGCCTACGCGCTGATCGAGGTGATCGAGGGCGTCGGCCTGTGGATGCTGAAACGCTGGGGCGAGTACTTCGCGGTGATCGCGACGTCGGTGTTTCTGCCGCTGGAGGTCCACGATCTGCTCAAGGGAATCACGATGACCCGCGTGGTCACGTTCAGCATCAACGTCGCCGCCGTGGTCTACCTGCTGATCTCCAAGCGGCTGTTTGGGCTGCGCGGCGGCCGCAAGGCCTACGACGAGGAGCGCCGCGGCGAGCAGTTGCTCGACGTCGAACGGGCCGCGGCGACGCCCGCGTCGAGCCAGTAGTCAGGCCGGTGCGCCCCGGGAGCGCCGGCGCGCCCGCGAGGCGCGCAGGTTGGCGGCGTTGCCGCAGGTTCTGACGTCGTGCCAGACTCCGCTGTTGTTCTTCGAGCGGTCGTAGAAGGTCGACCCACAGCGATCGTTGTGGCACCGCTTGATCCGCCGCCAGGTGCCGGCGTGCTGACTCAGCAGGATCTCCCCCCATAGCGCCGAGGCGAGCCACCGCCACCCGGCGCCACTGGGCTCCAACCGCACCTCGCCCTCGTCGGACACGAACAGCGCGGCGGTCACGGAACCGGCGCCCCGGCCGGCCGGGGGTTGGGCCGTCACCAGCTGCGCGATGGTCGCGCGCACCTCTCGGAGTCTGGCCAGGTCCGCCTCCCCGAGCGCGGGCGGCTGCGGGTCCGCGCCGCGCAGCGCCGCCCAGGCGCCCACCGCGGCCGCCGCCCAGTCGCGCGCCAGCGCCGCGTCGAACAACAGGTCTGGACCGTAGCCCTCGATGCCGGCCGTATTGAGGAAGTCCTGGACCAGGCCGAGGCCGCCGGGGGCGGCGACCAGACCGAACCGCTGTGAGGCAGGCCACGGAATAGACATAGCTAAAACTTACTTGCCTATGTCGCACACGTCAACTATGTTGACAGAACTCAAACGGTTTCACTTAAGTCAAGGAGGTCGGGACATGGTCAACGTCAAGGGAGCGACAGTCGTGGTCACGGGCGGACAGCGCGGGCTGGGCAAGGCCATCGTGGAGGAGTTCGTGGCCCGCGGCGCGGCCAAGGTGTACGCCACGGCGCGGTCACCGAAGCCCAGCGCGGACCCGCGGGTGGTGAGCGTGGAGCTGGACGTCACGAAGGAAGAGTCCGTCGCCACGTTGGCGGCCACCGCCGCCGACGCCGAGATCGTCGTCAACAACGCCGGGGTCTCGGGCGCCATGGCGTTGCTCGACAGCGACCTCGACGAGGTGCGCGAAATCTTCGAGACCAACTACATCGGGGCGCTGCGAATCGCGAAGGCGTTCGCGCCGATCCTGGCCGACAACGGCGGCGGTGCGCTGGTCGACATCCTGTCGGTGCTGTCCTGGCTGGGCGGTTCCGGCGGCTACGGCGCGTCCAAGGCGGCGCTGTGGTCGGCCACGAACTCGTTGCGCATCGAACTGGAGAAGCAGGGCACCCAGGTGACGGGCGTGCACTTGGCCCTCACCGACACCGAGATGGCGGCCGATTTCGACGTCCCCAAGAACGACCCGCGTGACGTCGCCCGAGCCATCGTCGACGGCCTCGAGCGCGGCGACGTCGAGGTTCTCGCGGACGACATCACCCGCCACGTCAAGTCCGCGCTGTCCGGACCCGTCGAGGCTCTGCGGTTCGGCTGAGTCGCCTGGAAGCGGTCTGTCCGAAGTGAAACCCCGTGCGGGGCCGGCCGGCCTTGCGGTGCCACGCCCAATGGTGGACTTGCCGCACTTCGGACAGACCGCGGTATGAGGCTGCCATCGTGGCGGCGCCGGCGCTATGGCCGAAAGTCCTCGACCGAGCGGGTCTTAAGTCACCTGCCCCCGGCGCGGGCGGGCGTGTTTGGATAGCCCTATGCCGGACTCCGAAGAACGCATCGTCAGCGCCACCCGCGTCATCTCGGCCAGCGCCGCCCGGATCTTCGAGCTGATCGCGGACCCGGCGCGGCAGCCCAGCTGGGACGGCAACAACAACCTGGCCTCGGCCGAGCCCGGCCAGCGCGTCCGGCAGGTCGGCGACATCTTCAAGACGACGCTGACCAACGGCGCCGTCCGCGAGAACCACGTCGTGGAATTCGTCGAGGGCAGCAAAATCGCTTGGCGCCCGGCCGAACCGCGCCGGCAACCGCCCGGCCACCTGTGGCGCTGGGAGCTCAGCCCCGTCAACCCCGAGCTCACCACCGTCACCCACACCTACGACTGGTCGAGCCTGACCGACACCACGCGCCTGGCCAAGGCGCAGGCGACGACGGCGGACATGCTGCGCGAGTCCATGGACCGGCTGGCCGTGCTGGCCCAGTCGGAGGCCTGAGGTGGCCCTCCCATCGCCCGGACCCGGCCGCGCGGCCATCGTGACGGGCGCGTCGTCGGGCATCGGGGAACAGTTCGCCCACCTCCTGGCCCGCGCTGGCCATCAGGTCGTCGTCGTGGCGCGCAGCGTCGACCGCCTCGAGGCGCTGGCCGCCCGGCTGGGTGCCGCGGCGCACCCGCTGCCGGCCGATCTGTCTGATCGAGCGGAACGGGCGGCGTTGCCGGATCGGGTCGCCGCGCTGGGCCTGGTCCCGGACATCCTGGTCAACAACGCCGGCTTCTCGACGGTGGGCGTCGTGGCGAAATCGGTTCCGGAGCAAGAGATCAAGCTGGTCGAGGTCGACGTGGCGGCCGTCGTCGACCTGTGCAGCCGGTTCCTGCCGGGGATGGTCGAGCGGCGCCGCGGCGCCGTCTTGAACGTGGCGTCGGTGGCGGGGTTCGGGCCGCTGCCGGGCCAGGCCGCGTACGGCGCCGCCAAGGCGTTCGTCTTGTCCTACACCCACAGCCTGCGCGGCGAGCTGCGCCGCACCGGCGTCACCGCGACCGCCCTGTGCCCCGGGCCGGTCGACACCGGATTCGTTGAGACGGCCGGTTTTTCGAAGCAGGAGGCCGAATCGGCCCTGCCGCGCGTCATGTGGGTCCCCGCCGACAAGGTGGCGCAGGCCGGGATCGACGGCCTGGCGGCCGGCAAGGCCGTCGTCGTTCCGGGCCGGGCCAACAGGATCGCCGCGGGCTTGTTCCGAGTGGCGCCCCCGGAGCGGCTGCTGCCGCTGCTGATGCGCGCTCACCCGGCGTTCAAGAGGGACTGACCCGACCGGCTCAGGCCAGCTTGGCGCGCACCCACTGGAACGTGCCGAGGTTGTTCACCCGCACGCTGGCAAAACCGTTGTCCTCCAAGATGTCGCCGATCTCGTCCTCGCCGAACACGTGCGCCCCGAGGTGGGGCAACCGCTGCGCCCAGTGGGCCAGCCGCCCCGCCGTCGGAACCATGAGGGCCAGCCTGCGGCCGGGGCGGAGCACCCGCGCGATCTCGGCGAGAGCTACCGCCGGTTGCGGGACGAGCTGCAGCACGGCCGTCGACACCACCGCGTCGACGGTGTTGTCGCGCAACGGAAGTCGCTGCGCGTCCGCCTTGATGAACCCGACGTGGGGGCCGGCTTCGTTGCGGACCGCGCGCTCCAGCATCGGCTCGGAGATGTCGACGCCCAGCGCCACCCCGCCGGGGCCGGCGGCCCGGGCCAGCGACGCGGTGACGTTGCCCGGACCGGACCCGACGTCCAGCGCCGTCCCGCCCTGCGGAATGTTGAGCCACTCGATCGGCAGCTGCCAGGCGCCGAGCCGGCGCGACAGCGCCTGGGCGTTGTCATACAGCATCGACCCGAGCGGCGACGCCCATGCCGCCTGGATCGGTCCGGTGTTGCGCTCGACGTCACCGTCGGGGCCCAGCAGGTCGAGGTAGCCCTTGCTGACGTCGGGCTCCACCGGCGGATCGGCGAGCAGGTCCAGCGCCCGCCGCAGCGCCGGGGGCAGCGAGATGTGCACGTCGGTCATGCGTACTCCTTTGCTCAAATGTCAAGGTGCAGGCCGGAACACGGCGGAACACCGCCTCGCGCTCAGCCTACGCCGAGCGGTGGTGGGCCAGTCAGCGCCGGACGGCCGCCTGGTCGCGCACCAGGGAGTACAGGCGCCAGTGCCCCGGCACGCCCTTGAGCGTCGTCTCGCCGCGGTCGCCGAACCGGTGCCGAGAGCCGGTGACGATGTCGCGCAGCGTGGACGACACCAGCACCTCGCTGGGCCCGGCCTGCGCGGCCACGCGTGCGCCGATGTGCACGGCCATGCCGGCCACGTCGGCGCCGCGCACTTCGACCTCGCCCGCATGGATGCCGACGCGCACCTCGATGCCCAGCACCTGCACCGCGTCGACGATGGCGTCGGCGCACGCGATGGCTGCGCTGGGGCTGCTGAACGTGGCGACGAAGCCGTCGCCGGCGGTGTTGACCTCGCGGCCGGAGAAGCGTTGCAGCTCGTGGCGGACGACGGTGTCGTGGTTGTCCAGCAGGTCGCGCCAGCGGTGGTCACCGAGCAGCGCGGCCCGTTCCGTGGAGCCGACGATGTCGGTGAACACGATGGTGGTGAGCAGCCGCTCGGTGTCGGAGCCGCCGCGCACGCCGGTAATGAATTCCTCGATCTCGTCGAGGACCGGGGCGGTGTCGCCCACCCAGTACAGGGCGTCGGCACCCGGCAATTCGACGAGCCGGGACCCGGCGATGTGCTCGGCGAGGTAGTGCGCGTGTTCGACGGGGCTGAACGCCGGGTTGTCGCGATGCAGGATCAGCGTCGGGACGGTGATCCGTGCCAGCCGGTCGCGGACGTCGCCCTCGCGGACCTTGTTGATGAAGGCGCGGGCCATGCTCGGCGACGCGGCCCGGTTCCCCGCCATGTCCCACCAGGAGCGGAACGCGGCGTCGGCGGCCACGGACGGCGCGATGATGCCGAGCATGTCAAAGCCCTGCTCGACGGCGTCCGGCTCCATGCCGATCGAGGTGAACCGATCGGCGGCCTCGAGTTCGGAACCGATCGGGTAGTCGGGACCGCGCAGCGTGCGCGCGGCACCGTTGGCGATCACCAGGCTGGTCACCCGGTCGGCGTGGTCGGTCGCCAGCACGACGGCGGCCAGCGTCGTGAAGCCCGGAGCGAACACGGTCGCGCGCTCACAACCGACCGCGTTCATCACCGCGATGGCGTCGTTCGCCCAGGATTCCGGGCCGAGCATGTCCAGCGACGACACCCGCGAGGAAAGGCCGATGCCGCGCTGGTCGAACCGGATCACCCGGGAGAACGCGGCCAGCCGGCGGTGAAAGCGGTACATCGAGGGCTCGAGGTCCACGCAGTCGATCGGGATCAACGGGCCCGGCAGCACCAGCAGGTCGGTCGGGCCATCGCCGAAGACCTGGTAGGCGATGTCGATCTCGCCGCAACTGGCATACCGGGTCCGCGGCGCCGCAGAACTCCCAGCCACGGGTCCCAGGCTAGTGCAGGCCCCCGACAGCCGGCAGCAAACTAGCGCTCGATGATGGGGACCAGGTAGCGGGCGGCGTAGTCGCGGACGGCGACCGGGTCGGCGATGTCGAGCCGGTCGGTGGGGAACACGATGATGCCCAGGGCGACCCGCAGCAGGACGTCGGCGATGTTGTCCAGGTCCGGCCCGGGGTTACGGGCTCCGCAGCGCCGCAGCGTGTGGGCGATGCCGTCGGCGAATTGGCGGATCGGGAAGACGTGCGAGCGGGAGAACAGGCCGAATACCTCTGGCTCGCTGTCGGCGAGGCGCGAATACAGCGGAGAATCACCGACCAGCCGCACGCCGAGCGCGAACGCCTCGACGACGGCCTGGCGGGGGTCGCAGCCGGCGGTCGCGTCGTCGAGCGTGCGGAAGAACGCCGCCGCCTCCCGGCGGATCACCTGCGCGAACAGCGCGTCCTTGGTGGGGAAGCGCCGGTAAACCGTGCTGCGGCTGACCCCGGCGCGGGCCGCGACGTCCTCGATGTTGGCGCGACGCACGCCGTACGTCTCGAACACCACGCGGGCGGTGTCCAGGATGGTCCGGTCGAGATCGGTGAGCGGCTCCGTGCCGTCGAGCACGCGGTTCTGCACGGGTGAAGCCTCCTCGGGGACGCGCCAATGCTACTTTGAAACAAAGATACTCTTTTGTGTCATTGATTCGGCGCAGGCCGTCAGGAGGTGGGTATGGACGCCCCGCAGGACCGGCGCCGCGGCGCCGGCGCGCGTTTCGACAGCGGTGTGCGCGAGGCGGTCCCGCTGCCGATCGACCACCCGGCTGGCGAGCCGGCGGCCGCGCCGCGGCTGGGACCCGACTCGTTGATCTGGAAGTTCTACGGCGACAACAGGACTCAACTGTTTGGTTTCCAGCGCACCGCCGGGGTGGAGAACTGCATCGAGCAACTCGCGCAGGGGGTGCTCGACCACTCCGTGGTGTTCAGCGACACGCTGGGCCGGGCCAGGCGCACGGCGCCGCCCCTGATGAAGACCGTGTATTCCGACGCCCCCCACGAATGGGGCCGCAAGGTCCGCGACTTCCATACGACGATCAAGGGCACCATCAGCGACGGATCGCGCTACCACGCGCTGAACCCCGAATTGTTCTACTGGGCGCACGCCTCCTTCGTCGACCAGGTCATCTACAACGCCGACACGTTCATCCGGCGGCTCTCGCGCGCCGAGAAGGAGCAGATCTTCAACGAGGGCAAGGTGTGGTACCGCCTCTACGGGGTCAGCGACCGCGGGCAACCGCAGACCTACGACGAGTTCCTCGAGTACTGGGACGAGATGCTCGAGCGGTTCGTTCCCCACAAGACCGTGCTGTACGGCACCGGCTACATCCGCAAAGGGATTCCGGGCCCGCGGTGGCTGCCCCGGCCGGTGTGGGCCGTGCTGTCGGCCCCGCTGAACGCCTACACCCGGCTGGTCCTGGTCGGCACCCTGCCGCCGCAGATGCGCGAGGTCTGCCAACTACCGTGGGACACTAAGCGGGAGAAGCGTTTTCAGCGTTTCGCCGCCGTCATGCGGGCACTCAATCCCGTCGTCAACCGGCTGCCGTTGCGCCTGGTCTACACGCCGTGGGCGGCCGACGCGTTCGTGCGCGCGGGCGTCGATCCGCGCCGCCGGTTCAACCGCGCGCCGTAACGGCCGCGCCCTCCGGCGGGCGCGCGCAGGCCGGTGTGGTTACCCGGGTCGCCCAGCGGGCATCCGCTACGACGGCGCGGCCCAACCACGAGAGGACACCGGCGATGCAGATGACGGGCAACACTGTGTCTGGTCACCGGTGGCGGCACCGGAATCGGGCGCGGCCTGGCCGAGGCGTTCCACCGGCTGGGCAACGAGGTGGTGATCGCAGGCCGGCGCCGCGAGCCGCTGCGGGAGGTCGCCGCGGCCAACCCCGGCATGCAGTACCTGACCCTGGACCAGGGCGATCCCGCCGACATCCGCCGGTTCGCCACCGAGCTCACCGACCGCCACCTCGAGCTGAACGTCCTGGTGAACAACGCCGGAATCCAGCGGGTCGAGGACCTCACCGGCAGCACCGTCGGCCTGGCCGAGCAGACCGTGGCCATCAACCTGCTCGGCCCGCTGCGGCTGATCTGCGCCCTGCTGCCGGCGTTGCAGCGACGGCGCCACGCCGCGATCCTCAACGTCACCTCCGGGCTGGGGTTCATGCCCAGCGCCCTGACGCCGACCTACTGCGCCACCAAGGCGGCGCTGCACTCCTACACCCAGTCGCTGCGGTTCCAGCTGCGCGGGACCGCGGTCCAGGTGATCGAGCTGATCCCGCCCCAGGTGCAGACCGGCCTGCAGGGCGACCGGGGATTCGACCCGAAGGCCATGCCGCTGCAGGACTACATCGACGAGACCATCGCGCTGCTGCAGGCCAACCCGCAGGCCGACGAGATCGTGGTCGAGCGCGTCAAGGCGTTCCGCTACGCCGAGCGCGACGGCACGTTCGACGACATCTATCCGCGGTTCAACGAGGCGGTCACGGCCGGGCGGTAGGCACCGACCGGCGGGCGGAGGGTGCTGAACGCCGCGTGCACGGCAGTGAAACACCTTGTGAAGTAGGCGAATCCGGCGTCGCCGGCGTCGGCACGGTCGTTGGCGTCACCGTCGGTGATGCGACAGGATCGAAGCTATGGCCGACATCGACTTCTCCGTGCTCGACGTGCCGAGGGCGGCGCCCGTCGACGATCCCGACGCCTACCTGCGCGCGGCCATCGCCTGGCACTTCGGCGAGGACACCGGGTCGCCCTTCTGGCTGCGGACCGCCCGGACGCTGGATTTCGACCCGCGCACCGACGTCCGCAGCTACGCGGACCTGCGGTTGTTTCCCAACCTGCTCGGCGAGCTGCGCGGCGCCAAGGTCGAGGACCTGATTCCGCGCGGATACGGGTCACCGCCTCCGGTACCGCAGATCTTCGAATCCGGCGGCACCACCGGCGCGCCGAAACGCACCGTGCAGCTCCCCGATTGGGTCGCGCAGGTGATCGATTGGCAGACCGAGGATTTCGCCTCGGGCGGCTTCGTGCGCGGCCGGGGCTTCCTGTGCCTGATGCCCAGTGGCCCGCACGGTGTCGGGTATTTCTCCCGGCGGGTAGCGGAGCGGCTGGGTTCGGTGTTCCACGCGATCGACATCGATCCCCGCTGGGTCAAGAAGCTCGCCGCCCGTCAGGCGGCGACCGAGGTGGCGGCCTACGTCGACCACGTGGTCGAGCAGGCCGCCTTCGTCCTGCAGACGCAGGACGTCGCCAACCTGCACGCCACCCCGCCGCTGCTGGAGGCCATCGCCCGCGACGACCGGCTCGTCGACCTGGTCAACGACAAGATCCGCTACCTGCTGCTCAGCGGCGCGCACGTCGACGCCGACACCCTGGACCTGCTGCGCGACATCTTCCCGGCGACCACCATCACCATGGCGTTCGGCAGCACGATGGTGCTCTCCCAGGCGGTCACGCGCGCCCTGGACGACGCCTTCGTGTTCGACCCGCGCACCCCGTACGTGGTGTTCTGGGTGGTCGAACCCGACTCCGGCGAGCGGGTTCCGTACGGGCAGGTGGGCCAGGTGGTGATGAATCACGTCAGCAAGGGCATGTTCATCCCGAACAACCTCGAGCGTGACCTGGCGATCAGGATGCCGGGCCCGGCGGGCCAACTCAGCGACTCGGTCAGCGAGGTGCGCCCGGTCGCCACCTTCGAGGGCGAAGCCGTCATCGAGGGCGTCTACTGAGATGACCGATCGACCCGCCGCGGCGACCGCCGCGCTCTCGATCGACGCCCTCGGCCCCGCGGGGCAATACCGGACCCGCAACCGGGCGGTGATCACCAGCACCGCGGGCGAGGCGGTCGCCGAGCTCAGCATCGTTCCGCCGCTCTACATTTCGCGGGCACTCGCGGCGCAGCGCAAGGTCGCGCCGCTGCCGGTGGCGCACCGCGCGGCGGCCCTGGCGGGCGCCGCCGACGCCTTCGCCTCGCAGGTGATCGCCGGGCTGGACTTCGACGACTACGTCGCGCTGGCCAGCGACATCGCCGGGCTGCCGATCGCGATCACCCGGGCCGGGGCGTGCGGCGTCGCGGACTCGGTGGCGCACGCCTTCGACGCGGTGCAGCCCGCGCGGCCGGTCGGGGCTCAGCTCGATTGGCGGCAGGGCCGCGAGCGCGCGGCCTGGGTGCGGCGCGGTGAGGTGTTCGCCGTCCACGCGGCGGGCAACGGCCCGGGCGTGCACGGCCTGTGGCCCCAGGCGCTGGCGCTGGGGTACCGGGTGGCGGTGCGGCCGTCGCGGCGTGAACCGCTGACCGCGCACCGCCTCGTGCAGGCGCTGCGACAGGCCGGGTTCCGCGCCGAGGACGCGCTCTACCTGCCGACCGAGTACGCCGGTGCCGACGAGCTGATCCGGTCCGCCGACATCGCGATGGTCTACGGCGGCCAAGACGTGGTGGACAAGTACGCCGACGACCCGTCGGTCCTCGTGAACGGTCCGGGTCGCACCAAGATCCTCATCACCGCCGAGCAGGACTGGCGCGAGCATCTCGAGGTCATCGTCGACTCGATCGCCAACCTCGGGGGCATGGCCTGCGTCAACGCCACCGCCGTGCTCTACGAGGGCGACCCCGGGCCGCTGGCCGCAGCCATCGCCGAGCGCCTGGCGGTCCTCGAGCCGTTGCCCAGCGCCGACGAGCGCGCGCGACTACCCACCCAGCCCCTCGAGAGCGCCCGGTCGCTGGCGACGTATCTGGCGGGCAAGGCGGCCGGTTCGACGCCGCTGCTGGGCGCCGACCAGGTGGTCGCCGAGCTCGGCGACGGCTACGCGGCGCTGCGCCCGGCCGTGCACCTGCTGGCGGAGCTGGACGTGGACCGCCTCAACCTGGAGCTGCCCTTTCCGTGCGTGTGGGTGGCCCCCTGGTCACGCCACGCCGGCGTCGCGGCGCTGTGCCGCTCGCTGGTCGTCACCGCGATCACCAACGACGAGGCGCTGATCGACGCCCTGCTCGCCGAACCGACCGTCGGCAACGTGTACTGGGGCCCGCACCCGACCTGGCGCACCGCGCCCGACATCCCGCACGACGGGTTCCTCGCCGAGGCGCTGATGCGCACCAAGGGCATCGTGAGGGGTTCGGTCAAACGCTAGGCGGCGCGTCGGCGTCCGGCGGGGGCACCAGCGTCGGCGGGACCAGCTGACCGGGCTGGGGCCAGTTGCCGAACGCCTCGGCGTAGCTGTGACTCATCACCTCGAGCACCGTGCCCCACGGGTCCGCGGCGTACGCCAGCGTCCACGGCCGGCCCGGCACGAAGTCGTACGGCTCGGCCAGCAGCGTCCCGCCGTGCTGCACCACCCGCTCGATGAGGGCCGCCACGTCGGGATGGGTGAGGCAGAGGTGCCACAGGCCGTGGCGGAACCACGGCGCCGCCTCGCCGGGCGGCGGCGACTGCTCGGTGGGCGGGTCGACGAACTGGAACAGCTCGATGCCCACCGAGTTGCCGGTGAGCAGGTGGGCCTGCAGGGCGCGGCGGAACCGGCCACCGAACACGGCCGCGGCCTCGCCGTGTCCCGCCGCCTCGAGCACCCGCGGCCCCATGATGCAGCGGAACCCGAACACCGTGCCATACCAGTCGATCGCGGCGTGAATGTCCGGGACGGTGAGCCCCAGATGGTTGCGACCAGCGGGGCCGGCGGGTGCTCGCTCACCGGATGGTCGAAAACTGCTCGGGATGCGGCTCGTAACCGATGTCCTGCACCGCGCCCACGCCACTGAAGACGTGCAAAACCTGGGTGGTGTCGCCGCTGACGTTGCGGAATTCGTGCCAGTTGCCGCGCGGCACCACGAGGAGCTGGCCCACCCGCATGTCCAGCGTGTGTTCGAAGTCCTCCGTGAACTGCAGGCTGCCCTTGAGCGGAACCACCATCATGTCGGCGTGCGGGTGCCGGTGCATGTGATGGATGAACCCGGGCGGGAAGGTCAGCAGGTCCGCCACGATCGCCGGGGTCCCGGTGAGCTCGGCGCTCAGCAGGTGCTGGTTGACCTGATGCTCGGTGATATCCCACCGCATGAACACCTCGGTAGGAATCTCGTCGAAGGTCAGCAGCTCAACGTTCGCCATCGTCAGCTCCGATCTGACCCGCCGGCCGGCCGGGCGGCGGTGTCCCGCGGGCAGCGTTACCCGCAGAGAGCGTAGTCAGCTCAGCTGCCGAAGCCACCACCGGTGGAACCGACCGCCGTCGCCGCGGGCGGCGGGCCGCCCACACCGAGGCGGCTGGCCGCGAAGTCCACGCCCTTATCGATCATCGAGCCGTCGTCGGCGTAGGTGTTGTGCGCGGAGAAGTTGAGCCCGTCGGAGCACACCGGGTCGTCGGTGGCGCACACCTTGAGCGTCTTCGCCTGGTACAGCGGGCCGATGACGACCGGCGGCTCGTTGAGGAAGTTCATGGCCCGGGTGTTGGGCGTGCCGAACAACACCACCGAGGACACGTGGTCGGCGATCGCCGGGTCCAACGGCTTGGGCACGGTGGTGGGGTCGATCCCGTCGGGCACGGCGGCCGAGGTGACGAAGCCCATCACGGCCGCCCCCTGCGAGTAGCCGCTGAGCACCATCTTGGTGTTGGGGCAGTCGTGCGCCATCGACACCACGTGCGCACCCGCGTCGCGGACGCCGTCGATGCCGGTGGCCCACTGGTCGCTGGCGGGGTAGTTGACCGGATACACGTCGAACGACTTGTTGCCGACGCGTTGGTGCAACGCATCGACGAAAGCCTGCCCGGTGGGGCCGACGCCCGGCGCCTCACCGGTGCCGCGGGCGTAGACGACCTGAACGTCGGGGCACTGCGCCGCGGCGGAGGGAAGCAACGAGCCGGCGAGCAGCGAGGCGCCGACACCCGACGCCGCCACCGCGGCGGAGCCAACGAAACGCGTTATTTGACGTGCGATCATGCCGCAACTTGTGCCCACCGCCGCCCCCACCTAAACCGGGCGGTCGAAGAAATTACGCGGCGTTCACAAACTCCTCTCACGCTGCTCTCACGGCCGCCGGTAGTGCCCGCTGACCTGGGCCGGCGCGCCGAACCCCAAAGGCCGACAAGCGGCGGCCGGGCCGGAGAGCGGCGGGCCGCGGCGGTGTGGTCTGCTTGCTGTGGTTTACGAGCCGAGCCCGCGGTGAAGCAGAAGCCGCCCTCGGCAACCCCTCTCGAGTGAATGCGGCGGCCCAGTGAACGCACTAGCTCAACCTCTCGGCGCGGCGCTCGTCCGGGCGGTGAACCTCGTCGCCAACCCGGCGCGGATCTCGGACCCGGACCGGTTGCGCATCGCCGTCTCCGGCAAGACGGCCCTGGTCACGGGCGCGTCGTCCGGCATCGGCGAGGCCACGGCCCGCAGCCTGGCGGCCGCGGGCGCCCACGTGCTGCTGGTCGCCCGCACCGAGGACAAGTTGTGCGACGTCGCGGCAGCCATCAACGCCGGCGGCGGCCGCGCGACGGCCTACCCGACCGACCTGGCCGACGAGTCGGCCGTCGCCACGCTGGCCAAGCGGATCACCGAGCGGCACGGCGCGCTCGACGTCGTGGTGAGCAACGCGGGCAAGTCGCTGCGCCGCTCGCTGCATCAGCAGTACGACCGGCCGCACGATTTCCAGCGCACCATCGACGTCAACTACCTGGGGCCGGTGTGGTTGCTGCTGGGCCTGTTACCCGCCATGCGAGACAACGGCGGCGGCCACATCGTCAACGTGTCGAGCGTGGGCGTGCGCGTGGCGCCGGGCCCGCAATGGGGCGCCTACCAGGCGTCCAAGGGGGCGTTCGACCGGTGGCTGCGCAGCGTGGCCCCGGAGTTGCACGCCGACGGGGTCGCCGTGACGTCGGTCTACTTCGCGCTCGTGCGCACCCCGATGATCGCCCCAACGCCCGTCCTCGGCAGGCTGCCGAGCCTGTCGGCGGAGGAGGCCGCCGACGTGATCGCCAAGGCGCTCATCGACCGGCCGCGCACCAGCGAGCCGCCGTGGCTGCTGCCGGCCGAGCTGGCTTGCGTGGTGCTGGCGGGCCCGGCCGAGGTGGCTGCGCGGCTGTGGTACCGGCGCGCGGTCGGCGACGCGGAGCGCGGCCGATGACCGGTACCGCGGTGCTGCCGACCGCGGCCCGGGCGCTCGTGCGCTCCGGACTGCTGACGCCGCCGTCGCCGGCGGCCACGATCCGGTTGCTGCGCGCCGCGCGCCGCGGCGGCACCAACCCGTACACGCTGCTAGCGGTCGCCGCGGCCCGGTGGCCCGACCGGGCCGCGATCGTCGACGACGACGGCGCCCTGAGCTACCGCGAGCTGCAGCTGCTCATCGAGTCGGTCGCCTCCCGCCTGCCCGGCGTCGGGCCCGGCCGGGCCGTCGGGGTGCTGTGCCGCAACGGGCGCGGTTTCGTCGCGGGAGTCTTCGCCGCGGCGCTCGTCGGCGCCGACGTCGTCCCCGTCAACACGGAGTTCCGCGCCGACGCCCTGGCGGCCGCGCTGCGCGGCCACGGCATCGGCACCGTGGTCGCCGACGCGGAATTCGCCGAGCACATCCGCGCCGCCGACCCGGCTGTCGACGTCGTCGACCCGGCGACGGTCCCGCTGGACCGCGCCGCCCGGCCGCGCGTCGCCGCGCCCGGGCGGATCGTCCTGTTGACGTCCGGCACCACCGGCACCCCCAAGGGCGTGCCCCGCGACCCGGAGCTGCGCTCCGCGGTGGGCGTCTGGGTCACCATCCTGGCGCGCACCCGGCTGCACACCGGCTCACGCGTCTCGGTGGCGATGCCGATGTTTCATGGGCTGGGGCTCGGCATGGTGATGCTGACCGTGGCCCTCGGCGGCACGGTGCTGACCCAGCGCCGCTTCGACGCCGAGGCCGCGCTGGCGCAGGCGTCGCTGCAGCGGGCCGACGCCTTCACCGCCGTCCCGGTGGTGCTGGCCCGCATCCTCGAGCTGCCCGAGCGGGTGCGCGCCCGCAACCCGGTGCCCCACCTGCGGGTGGTGCTTTCCAGCGGTGACCGGCTCGACCCCACGCTGGGCCAGCGGTTCATGGACGCCTACGGGGAGGTGCTCTACAACGGCTACGGCTCGACCGAGGTCGGCATCGGCGCCCTGGCGACGCCGGCGGACCTGCGCGAGGCGCCCGAGACCGTCGGGCGGCCGGTGGCCGGCTGCCCCGTGCGGATCTTCGACCGCGCCGACCGGGCCGTCGGCCCCCGCGTCATCGGCCGGATCTTCGTGGGCGGTGGGCTGGCGAGCAAGGGGTACACCGGGGGCGGCGCCAAGGCCGTGGTCGAGGGCATGACGAGCACCGGGGACATGGGCTACCTCGACAACGCGGGCCGGCTGTTCATCGTCGGGCGCGAGGACGACATGATCATCTCCGGCGGCGAGAACGTGTACCCGCGGGCCGTCGAGAACGCCCTGGCCCAGCACCCCGCCGTCGCCGACAACGCCGTCGTCGGCGTGCCCGACGAGCGGTTCGGCCAGCGCCTGGCGGCCTACGTCGCGTTGCAGCCCGGCAGCGAGATCGACCCGCCGGGGTTGCGGGAGTACCTGCTGGGCAGGGTGTCCCGGTTCGAGCAGCCCCGCGACATCCACATCGTCGCCAGCATCCCGCGCACCGCCACCGGCAAGGTGGTGCGGCAGGCGCTGTCCGGTTAGCCCGGTGCGGGGGTCTCGCCCCGGCCGGGTTCCAGGGCGGCCACCTGGCGGGCGAGCCAGTTCGGCGCCAGCACCGAGATCGCGGTGGCGCCCGCGGTGGACCCCAGCACGCCGGTCCAGGCGACCGGACCCAGCGGGGTGCAGCCGAAGAACTGGCTGATCACCGGGGTCTGAATGATGCCTACCAGGACACCCGCGCTGCCCAGGGCGGTCGCCACCACCAGCGGGCTGTGGCGCCGCGTCAGCAGCGTCTGCGCCAGCTGCGTGGTAACCAGGGCGGTCAGGCCCATCGTCGAGGTGCGGCGTTCGGTGCCCGGCGTGTAGCGCCCGATGGCCCACGCCGCGGTCGCGCCGGCGGAGGTGACGGCGCCGCGGGTGATGATCTGGCGCATCAGCGGGGCGTCGAGGGACGGCGTGGGACCGGTGAGCACCACCTGCTGGTGTGCGCGCCGAGCCGCCTCGGCGGCCTCGGGGGAGTCGTAGTCCGCCACGTCGGGTTCGACGTATTGCGAGGTCACCGCGACGGCCAGCGCGGGGAACATGTCGGTGAGCAGGTTCACCAGCAGCAGCTGGCGGGTGCCGATCGGCGCGCGGCCCTGCCCGAACGCCGTGCCGATGATCGTGAACAGCACCTCGCCGACGTTGCCGCCGACCAGGATGGTGACCGCGTCGCGCACGCCGGCCCACATGCTGCGGCCCTCGACCAGGGCGTCGAGCAGCACGCCGAGGTCGGAGTCGGTCAGCACGATGTCGGCGGCGCCCCGGGCGGCCGACGAGCCGCGCCCGCTCACCCCGATGCCGACGTCGGCCATGCGGATGGCGGCGGCGTCGTTGGCACCGTCGCCGACCATCGCCGTCACCCGGCCGCTGCGCTGCAAGGCGGCGACGATCTGCACTTTCTGTTCGGGGCTGACCCGGGCGAACACCTGCACGTCGGCGACGAACTTGGCGGAGGCGTCCTCGTCCAGGCCGGTGAGTTCGGCCCCGGTCACCACGCGCACGTCCGCCGGCAGGCCCAGCTGGCGGGCGATCGCGCGGGCGGTGACCGGGTGATCGCCGGTGATCAACACGACGTCGCGGTGGGCGTCCACCAGCGCCTCGATCAGCGGGCGGGCCGACGCGCGCGCGGTGTCGGCCAGACCGACGTAGCCGAGCAGCTCGAGGTCGTGGGCGGCGGCGTCCACGGCGTCGGCGTCGGTGCCTTCGTCGGTCACCTCCCGCTCCCAGCCGCGCTGCGCCACCGCCAGCACCCGCAGGCCCTGCTCGGCGAGGCCGTGCACCACCGCCTCCGCCTGGCGCTGGTCGGCTTCGGGGTCGGCGAAGCGGCAGCGCGGCAGGATGACCTCGGGCGCACCCTTGAGGATCAGCACCGGCGCGGCCGGCCCCGACTCGCCGTTACCCGACGTGCCGATCGCCGCGGCGAAGCCGCGACTGGACTCGAACGGGACTTCGGCGAGCATCGTCCAGTCTCCGTCGCGGTGCCCGTTCAGCGACGCCGCGGCCGTGACGATGGCCTCGTCGGTGGCGTGCGCGTGCCCCTGACCCTCCTGCGGCTGCGTCGACGCGCGGGCCGCGGCCCGGACCAGCGCGCCGGCCTCGGGGGAGGTCAGCTCGGGGAACGGGTCGTGCGGGTCCACGCCGACCGGCACCGCGCACACCAGGCGCAGCCGGTTCTCGGTGAGCGTGCCGGTCTTGTCGAAGCACACGGTGTCGACCCGCCCCAGCGCCTCGATGGTCCGCGGCGCGCGGACCAGGGCGCCGCGCGCCGTCAACCGCTGCGCCGCGGAGAGCTGCGACAGGGTGGCCACCAGCGGCAGCCCCTCGGGGACCGCGGCCACCGCGATCGCCACGCCGTCGGCCACGGCTTGGCGCAGCGGCGCCCGCCGCAGCAGCGCCAGCACCGACACCGTGGCGCCGCCGGCCAGGGTCAGCGGGAGCACCTTGCTGGTCAGCTCACGCAGCCGGGCCTGGACGCCGGCCGCCGTCTCGACGTCCGCGACCGCGGAGATCGCGCGGTGCGCGGCGGTGCCGACGCCGGTGGCCACCACGATGGCCCGGGCCCGCCCGGCGACGATCGTGCTGCCCTCGAACAACATGCTGGCGCGGTCCGGGTCGTTGACGGCGACGGGATCCACCTGCTTGTCCACCGGCAGCGATTCGCCGGTGAGCAGGGACTCGTCGACCTCGAGGTCCTCGGCGACCAGCAGGCGGGCGTCGGCCGGCACCACTTCGGGCGCCGCCAGGTCGATCACGTCGCCCGGCCGCAGCGATTTCGCGGACACCGTGGCGGTGCGGGTGGCGCGCTGGGCCGCCTCGAGCCGGCGCCGGGTGGTCGCGACGGCCGGAACGACGACGCGGCGCACCAGCTGGTCCTGCTCGGCGAACAACTCGGCGGCCGCGGCTTCGGCCCGCAGGCGCTGCACACCGCCGGTGATGGCGTTGACGGTCATGACGCCGGCGACCAGCAGCGCGTCGACGTTGCTGCCGACGATCGCCGACGCGGCCGCCCCGACGGCCAGGATGGGCGTCAGGGGATCGGACAGTTCGGCGCGGGTGGCCGAGGCCAGCTGCACCAGGTTGTTGACGGGCCCGCGCAACGGCGCCAGCGCCGGGCTGTAGGACAGGTCGTCGAGGCGCCGCCGCCACGACGGGCCGGCGCTGTCGACGGCCAGCGGCTTGGCCCCGCCCGCGAGCCGCGAGTAGACGATCTCCGGATCCAGGGCATGCCACGCGGTGAGCGGTTGCGGGGTGGGGTCGGGCAGCCGCAGCACCCGGGTGGCCGAGAAGGACCCCGCCAGCAGGGCGGTGGCCGCGGCGGCGTTGACCGGGTTGAGCCAGCGCCGGAAGCTCACCGGATTGGTCGACGCCGGCTGCTCCCCGGTGACCAGCAACAAGCCGGCCAGCGTGGTGCCGCCCTGCGCCAGGTGCACGGCCGATTCGCTGGCCTGCCGGGCCACCGGGATCGCCGAGAGGATGCGCACCGCGTCGGCCAGGTCGGTGCCGGTGATGATGTCGGCCGTCCACGCCGTCGCGGCGCGCGGATCGTCAAGCGCCACACTGACATCGGCGATGGCGAGCGCCGCCAGGGTGTCCGTGGAGGCGAAGTCCCGGTGCAGCGCGGTGATCAGCAGCACCGGTCCGCGGTCGGCACGCAGCTCGCGCACTACATTGAGCAGCGGCGTGCCCGGCGGATGCGTCGCCGCGACGCTCGCGCTGAGGTCCTCGGTGCCGGCGACGTGGCGCAGCACCACCCGCGCGCCCGTCCGGTTCGCGGTCTGGAACAGCGGAATGGCGTAGGGGTCGACCTCCCAGCCGACGTCGACGCTGCCCACCCGCTCGCCGTCCACGATCAGGTCGGCGCGTTCCAGGCCCTGGGCCGGCGTCGCCGACGGCCCTTGCGAGGGAAGCCATTTGAGCCGCGCCCCGGTCGCGGGCAGCTCGTCGGGGTCCGGCTCGGGCGCCTGTTCGCCGTGCAACAGCGCGTCGACCACCTCATAGACGCGGTCGTCGTCCCAGCCGGGCGCCTCGCCGTGGACGCGCAGCACGGCGCGGTGATCGCCGCGCAGCGCGGCGCCGTCGATCACGACGACCTTCACCCGGTCCAGCCGGCGCAGCGCGCCGGGGTCGAGGACCAGTTGCCCGTCGTTGGCCAGGCCGCGACCCAGCACCGCCGCGAACGCCTGCCGGCCCATGTGTGCGGCCCGCGGCACCCCGGCCAGGATTGCGCCGGCCGCGTCTTCGGTGCCGCCGCCGGCCACCAACGCGCTGGCCGCGGCGATCAGCGAGCCGTTGGCCGCCGAGTCGACGTAGCTTTCCACCGGACCGGCCATCGAGCCCTTCGCGGAGTCGATCGCGACGTCGATGGCGCCGCTGACCACCACGTGCGACGCCTCGCCCGCCGCGGCGGCGGCCCAGCTGTGCCGCGGTTCGTGCTCGCGGGTTCCGGCCGAGGAGATGACGGGCACCACCGGCGCCTGGGGCCGGTCCGGCGTGGCCAGCGCGGGTTCCCGGTCGCGCCACACCCGCCGGTGCGCCACGGCCTCGGAGACCTGCAGGCTTCGCTGCACCATGTCGAGCAGCGGCGTGCCGAACGCCTGGGTCAGCCCGTTGGCCGCGGCGGTCGTGGCGCTGAGCGCGATGTCGGCGCCGACCCGGCCGAGCCGGGATTCCAGGATCGCCACCATGCGCGGCTGGTGGTTGATGAGCGCGGCCGCGGCGCGGGTGGTCTTCGGTGCGGCGGGCAGGCGGGTGACCAGACCCGTGACGGCGACGCTCATCGCGACGAGGTCCATGGCCGCGGCGGTCAGCGGCACGAGCACGGCCAGCGGGTTGCCGGGGTCGGCGAAGGGCGCCGACGCCGGCCCCGATTCGGGTCGCGGGGTCCCGATGTCGGCGGCCACGGCGGTCACCGCGTCGCGCACCTCATCCAGGACGTCGCCCGGGTCCGCGTCCTCGCTGAGCTCGACGACGAGCCGGCCGAGGGAGCCTTCGACGTGTGCCTTCGCGACCCCCGGGATGCGCCGGACCGGTTCCTCGACAACGGCCGAGTATTCGTGCCAGCGCGGGAACGGCAACAACGGGTCCAGGTCCAGATGGACGCGCCGGCCGCTTTGCCAGCGCACCGGCGGGGTGACGGGCGCGATCGACCCGTCGGTCGCGCCGCCCAGGCCGATCGCCCGGCCGGTCGTCTGTGCGACGGTCTGCACCACCGGGCCGGCGAGTTCCGCGACGGGGCTGGTCAGCGTCTGCAGGGCGCCGGCCGCCCCGGCCGCGGTCGACACCCCCGCCCGCACGACCTGAGCTGCCCCACCGGCCACTCCAGCGACGACGCTGGCCACGCCCGGAATCTTCACTCCGTCACCCTTCGATTACGTCTACCGCGCCTAATGTTCGTGGCGTGTGAAGAACCTGTCCACATGTGAGCCGGGAGGCAAACCATGCGACGACACCGATGACGATGCAGGTCGGGCTTCCGGTAGGTATCAGGGCCGCTTCCCTGACCGAAATCTTACCGTTTTGGCAGCCCGCCAAACCCGCCCGCGAAGGCGCGACGCGGGTCACCGCCCGAGCAGACGGTTCTTCTGCTCGAGGAATTCCTCGTCGGTGATCAGGCCTTCGTCGCGCAACCGGCCCATGTCGCGGATCTCCGCGGCGATGCCCGTCACGACGGTGCGCGCGCCGGAGTCCTCGTCGCCCTCCGGTGCGGGCGCGGCGTCCTTGGCCGGCGCGGCCGCGGCGGCGGGCACCCGCTCGCGCTGGCGGAAGGTGTCGGCCACCGTGCGTCCGGCCAGGCTGGACAGCGCGAGTTCGCCGACCCCGGTGCTGGGGGCCGCCGCCGCCTGTTCGCCGAGGCTGAACGCCGGCAGGGTCAGTGCGATCGGGCGCACCGCGGGGGTCGCGGCCGTCCAGGTGGGCGGGACAGACAGCGCGCCAACGGAATTCGCCTCGCCCACACCGGCCGTCGTCATGCTCTGCGCCACGCTGGGGGCCGACGCCGGGACCGCCGCGGCGGGGGTCTGCGCCGCAACTCCGGGCGCCACACCCGCGTCCTGCCAGCCGCTGACGATGTCGTCGGTGTGCAAACCGGTCTGCGCGCCGACGAGGTCGATGGGCAGCGAGATCGCACCCAGCGGCGACATCGGCGCGTCGAGTCCGTAGGCGATGCCGTCCGCGCCCAGGTCCAGCAGATCCAGCGGCGTGAGCCCGTCTAAGACGTCGGAAGTCGCCAGGCTGCCCAACCCAGTCGACGCCGACGACGCCGGTTGCACCGCGGCGTTGGACACCGCGCTCTGCACCTGACCGGCCGACGTCGCGCCGGCTTGTGTGATGGCGCTCTGCTGGGCCGCCACGCCTCCCGCGTTGGTGTTCTGCTGCGGGCTGGTGAACGGCGTCATCTGGGTGGCCGACGCGGCGGTCGCCGAGTAGCCATACATCGCGACGGCGTCCTGGGCCCACATCTCGCCGTATTCGGCCTCGGTGGCCGCGATCGCGGCGGTGTTCTGCCCCAACACGTTCGTGGCCACCAGCGTCGCCAGCTGCGTGCGGTTGGCCGCCACCTCCTCCGGCGGCACCGTCGCCGCGAAGGCCGCCTCGTAGGCGCCGGCGGCGACCCGGGCCTGGCCGGCCGTCTCCTCGGCCTGGCCGGCGGTGCGGCTCAGCCACGCGACGTACGAGCCCGCGGCGGCGGTCATCGATACCGCCGACGGGCCCAGCCACGCGCCGGACGTCAGGCCCGTCACCACCGCGGCGTAGCTGTTGGCTGCCGAATACAGTTCGGCGGCCAGCGTGTCCCACGCCTCCGAGGCGGCGAGCATGGGACCCGAACCCGGGCCCGCGTACATGAGACCGGAGTTGACCTCGGGCGGAAGCGTCGCGAAATCCACTGCCGGCACGCCTTATCCGACGATCGACGGCCGCCCGCGGACAACGGCGTGGCGGCTCGGGGCCGGGTACGAGTCGACGGCGCCCCGCGAGGAGCTGCGGGCGTCCGGTGTCTCGATCTGCACTGGGGCAGCGAGCATGGGCTTCCCTCTCGGTGTCTGCTGCGCGGCTGCGACTGGGTCGCGGCCGCATCTGTGACCGGTTTGCGTCAGGACGCGTTGCGCCCCAACGCCTTACAACGAGCTTGGTTCTGGCTGCATCGAGAACCTCACGGCTGACCGCTCACGTGATCAGCCTGAGGTTCATTTGTTGGTCCGTTGCTTCGTCGTCGGTGGCGGGCTGAGGCTGGAAGTGCTGACCCTTGCGCAAGGTGGCCAACAACTCTCGGTACGGGCCGACCAGGTACACGGTGTCACCGGCGGTGAGCCGGGCGTCGCGGCGCGGGTGCAGCAGCACCGGGGCGTCCTCCCGGGTGATCGCGATGACGCGGGTGTGGGTGGACAGCTCGAACATCTGCAGCCCGTCGAGTTCGCTGCCGGCCTGCACGTGCATCCCGCCGACCAGGAAGGACCGGTTGCCCACCGAGAACGTGCCCAGCACCTGCAGGCCCAGTGCCGCGCCGACGAAGCGCGGTGCGGCCAACTCGACGGTGGAGCGGACGTTTTCGAACCCGAACCGCTGCGCCACCGCGGCGCCCAGCTCGTGGTCGTACACCCGCAGCACCAGCGGCATTTTCGCCCACCGGTCGCCGGTCGACTCGAGCCGGGAGGCCAGCATCTCGCGCACCACGATCCCGGTCTCGATGTTGATCATGTCGTCGCGCGTGAGGACCGCGACCGCCCGCGCGGTGTCCACGCGGGCGGCCTCCAGCGTCTGGCGCAGGG
Source organism: Mycobacterium sp. E1214 (assembly GCF_001666755.1). Classification (GTDB taxonomy): domain Bacteria; phylum Actinomycetota; class Actinomycetes; order Mycobacteriales; family Mycobacteriaceae; genus Mycobacterium. The sequence continues at coordinate 39,257 of NZ_LZJC01000090.1, forward strand.
TGGCGTCCCCGAAGATCACCGGGACGTCGAGCGTCGACGTGTTCGGCAGGAACCGGTTGCCTTGGTCGCGCTCGATGACGGCGACGTCGTATCCGGCCAGCGTGAGGTCCGTGACCACGCGAATTCCCAACGCGCTCAGCCCGACCACGATGATGTGGTTGCGCAGGTGGCGCGCCCGCGGCCGTCCGTACGACCAGACAAAGCGGCGCGAGAGCAGCACATCGGCGATGAACGCGACCAGCAAGGCGGTGGTCGTCACCCCGGCCAACATCAGCACGGCCGCGTAGATCCGCAGCCAGGTGGGCTGGCTGGCGAAGCTGAAGTCGCCGTAACCGGTGGTGGTGATTGTCTCGTTGGTGAAGTAAAAGGCGTCCACCCACGACATGCCCGGGTGGCCATACGCGAAGTGCAGCAACGTCGTTGAGCCGATGACCAATGCAATCAACGCGACGATCAACGGGAAGAACGCGGGGTTGAGTTCCTGCGGCAACGTCCGCGCCGCGTCGAGCGCCCGGCGGAGCCGGGGCCGCCGCGTGCGTATCCGGGCGGCCCGCGGCGCGCGGAAGCCGCACGAGGCCGCCTCCTCGACGGTGCCGATCATCGCCGTCCAGTCACCTGCGGCGACGACGTAATCCCTTCCCGGGCACGGGATGACCTGACCGGGGGCGGCCGAGTTGGGGCCGTGCACGACGGCCACCGGCGCCAGGTCGCCGTAGATGTCGCGCAGGCTGGCGTCTCGGGGCGCCTCGCTGCCGAACATGACGAAGTCGAGGCCCGCGGCCTCGAAGGGGTGCGTGGTGCGCGCCAGGCACGCCTCGACGACACCCTGTCCGGCGAGGTCGGCGACGTCGAAGATCGCGCTGGGTCCGTCGTCGACGGAGATCGCCTCGCGCAGCACATCATTGGCGACCCGCGCCACGATCCGAATGTCCGGGTTGGCCTTGCGGGCCAGCAATGCGATTTCCAGATTGGTGGCGTCGTCGTCACCGGCGCACACCACCGCGACCGCTTGCGCGATGCCGGCGCGTTCCAGCTCCGTCTTCACCCTGGCTCCGGCCAGGTCGCTGCCCAGGACCCGGGCCACGCTGGCGCCGGCTCTGCGCAGCTCCTCGATGACCGTCATGGCCAGCGCATCGTCACCGCTGACAATGACTCGCTGACTCATGAGAGAGGATCCCTTCGCGGACAATTGCAGGTACGCCTCTGCCTCGGCGAAGGGAACCGATCTCACGGCATCCTCGGGTCTCGTTCGGGGCGAAGGCGTTCACCTGGTCGGGGCGACGGTCGAATTGCCGCCCCGGCATTTGGGGTTTTGACGATATTAACAGCCGGTGAATCCGCCTGAGCCGAATTCGGCCGACGTTTGTCCAACCGTGGTTGTAGCAACCACGTCCGGTAGCGGCCCGGTTTGGTACTTAACGCGTTGCCGGGCAACGCATTTCAGCCTTCTGGCCAGTGTCTCACAGCAACTTGTGCTGATTGTGAGAGCCGATGCGCAGCCGAGTGGTCGATCTCACAGAACCTGTCGAAAAACTGTGAGGGTTGCGACTGATACCTGGAAAAAACTGCACCTCTTGTTAACAAAATGCGGTTTCGTGTTACTGAGCGAATAACAAACTGGGGATGTGCTGACAAGTTTGCTGCCAATTGTCTGTGGATCTTATACCCAGTGGCGCTTTCGCGTTGTGTCGGCGGGCAGGCGGACCGAGCATGGAGCCGCTAGGCTGCGACGGTCGTGACTTCTACCGCGGGAGGAAAGTGCTCCGTGACAACGTCTTTGGCTGACGGGCGCCATGAATGGTCCTCGTTCTCCGACGTCTGCAAGCGCAGTTTCCTCGGAAAACCGTTGATCAACAACCAACTTCAGCACGAGCGACTGTCCAACCCCGTCGCGCTGGGAGTGTTGTCGCCGGACGCGATCTCGTCGACCGCGTACGGCTCCGAGCAGATCATGATCGAGCTGCTGCCGGCGGCGGGGATGGCCGCCTTCGCGCTGCTGCTGCCCATCACGGGCGTCATCTTGCTCATCCTGGTCTTGGTGGCGGCATCGTACCGCCAAGTCGTCATGACCTACACCCGCTCCGGCGGGTCGTATGTGGTGGCGCGGGAGAACTTCGGCCCGCGGGTGGCACAGGTCGCGGCCGCCGCGCTGCTGATCGACTATGTCGTGACCGTGGCGGTGCAGTGCGCGGCCGGGACGGTCGCGGTGGTGTCCGCTATTCCGTCGCTGGGTCCCTACAGCCTGGAGATCACCGTCGGGGTCGTCCTACTGATGTGCATCGCGAACCTGCGCGGGCTGCGCGAGGCCGGGGTTGGCTTCGCGCTGCCGACCTACGCCTTCGTCGGCATGGTGTCCCTGGTGATCTGCGTCGGCGTCGGCCGTGAATTCTTCGGCGGGTTGCCCACTTACGACCCGGAGCACGCCGCGGGTGCGGTCGCGGTTCACCACGGCAACGGCCTCATCATGGGCGCCACGGTGCTGATCGTGTTGCGCGCCTTCGCCAATGGGGGCTCGTCACTCACGGGCGTCGAAGCGATCTCGAACACCGTCAACAGCCTGCGCAAGCCCGAGGGGCCCAACGCGCGCAAGGTCATGACCATCATGGCGTGCATCCTCGCGTTCCTGCTGGCCGGCGTGGCCTGGCTGGCGCACGTCACCCACGCGTTCCCGTACGAAGACGGCTACCCGTCGATGCTGTCGGAGATCGCGCGCGCGGTGTTCGGCCAGGGGCCGGTGGGCAACGTTCTCTACTTCATGGTGCAGGCCTCCACCGCGGCGATCCTCTACACGGGCGGCAACACCAGCTTCAACGGCTTCCCCGCGCTGGCCAGCTTCGTCGCCGAGGACCGGTTCCTGCCCCGCCCGCTGATGAAGCGGGGCCATCGGCTGGTGTTCTCCAACGGCATCATCGCGCTGACGGTGCTGTCGGTCGCCTTGCTGGTCATCACGGGCGGGTCGGTCGACGCGCTGGTCCCGTTCTACGCCATCGGCGTCTTCACCGGCTTCTCGATGGCCGGTTACGGCATGACCAAGTACCACCTGACGCACCGAGGCCCCGGCTGGCGCCGCAAGCTGACGATCAATCTCTCGGCGGGCATTCTGTCGACGGTCGTGGTGGCCATCTTCGCGATCGCCAAGTTCACCGAGGGGGCCTGGCTGATCGTGGTCGTGTTCCCGATCCTGGTGCTGGCCCTGATGAGGCTGAACGCGCAATATCGCGCCGAGGCGTCGGTGCTCGAAATGTCGCGCACCGAGCGGCCGGAACTGGGGCGCTACACGCGACACCGGGTGTTCCTCTTCGTCGACAGCATCGATCTGGCCGAGGTGGAGGCGCTGCGCTACGGCAACGGCCTCCACGCCGACGACCTCACGGCGGTGCACTTCGTCCTGGACGCCGCCCGTTCCTCGTTGCTCCAGACCTATTGGGAGCGCTTCCAGCACGACACGCCATTGCGCCTGGTGGAGTGCCCGGACCGGCACCTGAGCCGGGCGGCGCACGAGTTGCTGTTCAAGGAGCTCGAAGAGCATCCGGACACCAGGGTGACGGTGCTGCTGCCGCGGCGGTCGTATTCACCGTTGGTGGGCCGGTTGTTGCACGACCGCACGGCGGACAAGATCGCCGCTGCGATCAGCCGGATCCCCGGCGCGGCCGCGCAGATCGTGCCCTACGACATCGAATCCCGCATCGCGGCGGCTGCCCGGTGAGCTGACGCCCCGGGGAACTACGCGTGCAGCACCAGAGAAAGCGAGCGTTGTGACGACATCGGCCGGAGTTCTGCCTCCGTCAATCCCGGACAGGTGTAAGCGGCTCTTCCTCGGTCAGCCCCTGACCACCGATCAGCTGGAAGCCGAGCGGCTGCCGAACAAGATTGCGCTGGGCGCGCTTTCGCCCGACGCGATCTCCTCGACGGCGTACGGCACCGAGCAGATCATGATCGAGCTGCTGCCGGCCGCCGGGATGTCGGCGTTCACGCTGCTGCTGCCGATCACCGGCGTCATCCTGGTCATCCTGGCGCTGGTGACGGTGTCCTACCGGCAGGTGGTCATGCGCTACGCGCGATCGGGCGGCTCCTACACCGTGGCGCGGGACAACTTCGGTCCTCGGGTGGCGCAGATCGCCGCGGCGGCGTTGCTGATCGACTACGTGGTCACCGTCGCCGTGCAGCCCGCGGCCGCCACCGTCGCCGTGGTGTCGGCGATCCCGGCCCTGCGGCCCTACCACCTGGAGATCACCCTGGCGTCGGTGGTCCTCATCTGCCTGATGAACCTGCGCGGGCTGCGCCGCTCGGGCCGGATGTTCGCGATCACGACGTACGCCTTCGTCACCATGATCCTGGTGACGATCGTGACCGGGTTCGTGCGCGAAATGATCTCGGGCCTACCGAAATACGATCCGCAGCACATCGTCGGGGCCGTCCCGATCCACCAGGGCAACGGCCTGCTGATGGGCGCGACCGTCCTGATCGTCCTGCGCGCCTTCGCCAACGGCGGCACATCACTGACCGGTGTCGAGGCGATCTCCAACACCGTCAGCCTGTTCCGCAAGCCCGAGGGCGTCAACGCCCGCAAGGTGCTCACGGTGATGGCCTGCATCCTCGGGTTCCTGCTGGCGGGCGTGGCCTGGCTGGCGCACGTCACCCACGCCACCCCGTACCTCGACGAGTACCCCTCGATGCTGTCCGAGATCACGCGGGCGGTCTACGGTCACGGGGTGCTCGGCAACGCCCTCTATTTCATGGTGCAGGCGGCCACCGCGGCCATTCTGTTCACGGGCTGCAACACCAGCTTCAACGGCTTCCCGTCGTTGGCGAATTTCGTTGCCGAGGACCGGTTTCTGCCGCGCCCGCTGACCAAGCGGGGCCACCGCCTGGTGTTCTCCAACGGCATCCTGCTGCTGACGGCGCTGGCCTTGGTGCTGCTGCTCGTCACCGAGGCCAAGGTGAGCGCGCTGGTGCCGTTCTTCGCGATCGGCGTGTTCACCGCGTTCTCGATGGCCGGCTACGGCATGGCCAAACACCACCTGACCAACCGCGGTAAGCGCTGGCGGCTCAACATGATCGCCAACCTAGCCACCGGCCTCATGTCAACGGTCGTCGTGGGCATCTTCGTGGTGGCGAAGTTCACCGAGGGTGCCTGGCTGATCGTGATCATCTTCCCGCTGCTGGTGTTGATCTTGATGCGGCTCAACCACAAGTACCGCGCCGAGGCCTCGGTCCTGGAGACGACGCTCGAAGAGCATTTCGACGTCAGCCGCCACCCGCGGCTACGGGTGCTCGTGTTCGTCGACCACGTGGACCTCGCCGAGATCGAGGCGCTGCGCTACGGCAACGGCTTGCATGCCGAGGATCTGGCCGCGGTGCACTTCGTGATCGATCAGGACCACGCCGACCGGCTCGAGCAGCGGTGGGAACACTTCGACCACCACACGCCGCTGCGGATGATCGACTGCCCGGACCGGCACCTCTCCCGCGCCGCGCACGAGTTGGTGTGCCAAGTGCTGCAGGAACATCCGGACAGCAGGCTGACGGTGCTGCTGCCGCGCCGCACCTATTCGCCACTGCTCGGTCGGCTGCTGCACGACCGGACGGCCGACAGGATGGCCCGGGCCGTCAGCCGGATCCCCGGCGCGACCGCCATCATCGTGCCCTACGACATCGAATCCCGGATCGCGCGGATCGCCCCCGTTGACATCTCGCTGCGCCACCACGCCGAGCCCACGGGCGGCAGGGTCAGGATCCCCAGCCCGGTCGGCGACTGACCCGGTAGCAACGGACTGCGGTGAGCCGCGGCCCCAGCGGGCCGACGCCCAGGTCACAATAATGCGATGAGTTGGTGGCTCGCGCAGTCCGAGCACACGTTGACCCAGCGGGTGCCGGCCCGACCGGAGGAGGTCCGCGACTTCTACGTGGACCTGGACAGCCTGGCGCTGTTACACCCGCTGATCGTCTCCGTGGAAACGTTGGCGCGCTGTAGAACTGACGACGGTTACCTGCACAGCTATCGCGTGCGGGACCGTATCGCACTCGGACCGTTGACCGTCGGGATTACCTACCGCGCCCGGCTGCGCGTGCCGGCGGTGGGTGACGTGCGGACCGAGGCGGATCAGTTCCCGGGCGTGCGCCTGCGCGGAACGGTCCGCTTCGAGCCGGACCCGGCGGGCGCGCGGGTGACCGAACGGATCCAGATCGCCGCGCCGCGGCCGCTGGCCGGGGTCACGGCGCGGCAGGCGGTCAAGGCGCACCGCGAGATGTTGGCCGGGCTGGCCGCCCGCTTCGCGGGCCGGTCCTGATCTCAGGGGCTGCGCCACTGCGAGGACAGCGCCAGCTCGGACAGGTATTTCGTCGTGCTCCAGCCGCCGTCGACGACGATCGTCTGCCCGTTGATGAAGGCGCCGCCGGGCGAACACAGGAAGGCGACGGTGCTCGCGACGTCGTCGACGGTGCCCAGCCGCTGGTGCGGCGTCATCTCGGTGTTGATTCGGCGAAACCGCTGATCCTGCAGGCGGTGCTCGGTCATCGCCGTCTGGATCACGCCGGGCGCGACGGCGTTGCACCGGATTCCCTGCGCCCCGTATTGGCAGGCGATGTGGGTGGTGAGCGCGGTCAGGCCGCCCTTGGCCGCCGAGTAGGCGCCGCCGCGCAGCCCGCCCACCACGGCGAACGTCGACGTGACGTTGATGATCGCCGAGCCCGGTTGCAGGTGCGGGAGGACCTCGCGGATGAGCCGGAATGGGGCACGCAGCATGAGCCCGAGGAAGTGGTCCAGCGATTCGTCGTCGGTCTCGTGCACCGGCTTGGGGCTGCCGATCCCGGCGATGTTCACCAGGAAATCGATGCGCCCCCACCGGTCCACGGCCGCCGCGACCAGGCGCCGGGGCGCGTCGTCCTCGGTCAGGTCCAGGGCGACGGTGGCGATCCGCTCGGCATCGCCGATGCGCTTTGCGAGCGCCGCCAGCTTGTCGTGGCTGCGTCCCGTCGCCAGCACCGCCATGCCCATCCCGGCGAGCTTGGCGGCGCAGCCCGAACCGATCCCGCCGCTGGCCCCCGTCACGACCGCTACCTGCATGTCACCGCTGTGCTTCCATGAGCGCCGCCTTGATCCGATGTTTGAGTATTTTGCCCGCGTCATTCTTCGGCAGGACGTCCCAGACGACCACCTGCTCCGGGGCTTTGAACCGCGCGACGCCGCACCGTTGCAGGAAGTCGCGCAGCCCGGCGACGTCCAGGCCGGACGGAGGTGCCGCCGGAGCGGGCACGACGACGGCGCAGGCCCGCTCCCCGGTGCGCGGGTCGGGCAGGCCGACGACCGCGACCTCCGCGACGCCGGGATGCCCGGCCAGGACGTCCTCGACCTCCTTGGGTGAGATGTTCTCGCCGTTGCGGATGATGAGGTCCTTGGCGCGTCCCGTGACCACGAGGTAGTCGCCGTCGATCCAGCGCGCCAGGTCCCCGGTGCGGAAGTAACCCTCGTCGTCGAAGCAGCCGTCCTCGTCGTCGGCGTGGTGGTAGCCGACGAGCATCTGCGGCCCGCGCGCGCAGATCTCACCGTCGACCAGCTTGACCTGCGCCACGCCCACGCGACCGTCGGTGTCGGCCGCGTGCTCGACGCACCCGAGCGACCCCACCGTCGTCACCGGTACCTCGGTGGACCCGTACACGCGGGTGACCACCGCCGCCTCGAAATACGTGGTCGCCCTGCGGATCAGCGTGGCTGGCACCGAAGCGCCGCCGCAGACGAACAGCTTCAACCGCGGCAGCCGGGTGCCGGCGCGCCCGGCGGCGGCCATCAGCTGCACCAGAAACGGTGTCGCTCCGGCCATGTGCGTACAGCGTTCGCCGTCCATCAGGCGGACCGCGTCGTCGGCGTCCCAGCGTTCCATCAGCACGGCGGTGCTGCCCAGCAGCAGCGGGCATTCGAACGCGTAGATGGAACCGCCGATGTGCGCGATCGGCGAGGCCACCAGGAAGCCGTCACCGGGCTCGACGCGCCAGTGCTGCCGCAGTTGCCGGATCAACGCATGGATCGAATTATGGCTGTGCAGAACCCCTTTGGGACGCCCCGTGGTGCCCGACGTGTAGAGGATCATGCGGACCGCGTCGGCGTCGAGTTCCGGCAGGACCCCTCCAACCGCGCCCCGGTGCACCAGCTCGGCAAACGACGTGCCGTGGGCGTCGGCGCCGGCCCGCACGAGGACGACCTCGGGCGGGGTCGCCAGGTGCGCGGTCACCCGGTCCAGCATGGCGGCGTAGTCGTGGCCGGCAAACCGGGAGGGCGCGAACACGATTCGGCTGGCGGCGTCTTCGAGGAGGAAGCGCAATTCCCGGTCGCGCAGCGACGGCAGGATGGGGTTAGCCACCATGCCCGCCAGCGTCGCGGCCAGGTAGATCACCGCGGCCTCGTGCCAGTTCGGCAGCATGAACGACACCACGCTGCCCGGGGGATGGCGCGACGACAGCGCGTGGGCCAGGGACAGCGCCTGGCGGTGCAGGGTCGCACAGTCGAGCCGGACGGCACCGTCGACGATGACGACCCGCTCGGGCGTGGTGGCGGCGGCCTCTTGCAACGAGTCGGTGAGCGTGCGGCGGGTCCACCAGCCGCGCGCGTAGGCGTCGGCGGCGCGGGCGTCGTCCCAGCGGACGCGACGGCCCCCGATCAGCCTGGTGGACGGGCCCATCAGCCGCGGACGCGGCGCATCGTCATCGAATGACGGAAACGCGACGCGGGATGGGTGTTGACGGTGACCTGGGCGACCTGCCCGTCGGAGGTGGTGTACGTGCGTTGCACCTGCAGCGCCGGCGCGCCGGGCTCGACGCCGAGCCCGGCGGCCAGCGCCGGGGCGATCAGCACCGCCGCGACCTCCTGCCGGACCTCGACGACGCTCAGGCCGAACAGGTCCTCGATGAGCGGAAAGATGGGGCCCTCGTGGCGCTGCAACAGCCGCCCGACCCCCGCGAAGGCACGGTTGATGTGGTACTCGGTGCGGCACAGGGCGGCCTGCGAATCGTCGCCTTTGGGTCGGCGGAACCCGCGGACGGTCAACCACTGCTCGTCGCCGGCCAGGCCGGTCCACGCCGCCAAGTCGTCACCGAGTGGCGCCATCGCGATGGAGTCGATCGCGAAACGCGTCTCAGTGGCGAAGGCCAGCAGGTCGTTGATCGACATGACGTGCTGGACATAGGAATCCGCGGACGGCCGCGGTACCACCAGCGTTCCGGTGCGGGGTCGCGAGGACACCAGGTTGTCGTCGCGCAGCCGCCGCAACGCCTCCCGAATGGTGTAGCGGCTGACCGAAAACCGTTCGCAGAGCTCATGTTCAGTGGGCAATTGTGAACCGACGGGATACACGCCCTCGACGATGTCCTTGCGCAGCGCCCGTGCCACCTGCAGGTAACGGTGGTCCGCCATCTTGGTGTCCGGCATCGGCGTGCCCGTCAGGTTTCCCGCCGCAGGGCCAGGACGCTGCCGTCGGCGTCCGCGGAGACGTACAACGTCCCGTCCGGGCCGGCGGCGATCCCGGCGAACGGACCCTGCGGACCCGAGAACGGCGGCATGCCGCGCAGCGGCTTGGGCACCACGCCCGGCGGCGCGCCCACCGGCAGATCGGACGCGACGACTTCGCGGGCACCGGTGGTCGCGTCGAACGCGACGATTTCCTTGGCGCCCGCGTCGACGACGTAGACCCGCCCCGCCGACACCGCGATGCCCTGAGGGCGCTGCAGGCCATCCAGCACCGGGGCGATCGCGCCACCCGCCACCCGCACCACCCGCCCGGCGCCGGTCTCGGTGACGAGGCAGGTTCCGTCGGCCGCGATCGCGACACCCGTGGGTTCGTGCAGCCCGGACGCCAGGGTCTCGACGCCGCCGGTCCGCAGGCACAGCACCCGGCCGGTGCCCATCTCGGCGGTCACGATGGACCCCCCGGGCGCCACGGCGACGCCGTAGAGCTGGTCGAATCCGCCTGCCAGCACCTCGCTTTCGCTGCCGCCCGGCCGGTATCGGGCCACCTCACCGTTGGCGGTGGTGACGACGAACTCGCCGGCCGCGCCGTCGACCGCGGCCAGCCCGCGCAGGAAGCCGGGGTATCCGGGGCTGAACAACATGCCCGCGGTCCGCAATGGCCCGCGCTCGGGATCGGGGTCGGGCTCTAGCGCATACAGGTACGTCCCGTCGGCGATGAACAGGGTGCCGTCGGCGCCGAGCGCGAGGTCCAATGGCCAGTTCAGCCCCCCCGGCAGCACGGTGCGGCACTCGCCGCCGTCGAGGATCTCGGTGATCTCGCCGGTGAAGTTGGAGACGAACAACCGGTCACCGACGAAGGTCAGGTTGTCCAGTCCAGGGTTCAGCGTGGCCAGCACCGTGCGCGCGCCGCTACGGGGATCGATGCGCAACACCTGCCCACTGTGTACCTGCGTCGAGACAAGACACCCGGTCGAATCGAACTTGACCGCATCGGGAACGCCCAGGTCCCCGGCGACCCGCTCGGGTTCGCCGCCGTCGGGGTGGATGCGCCAGATCTCGTTGGCGGTCATCAGCGGGAAATACAACAACCCGTCGGGCCCGACCTCCATCGCGTTCGGCGACGGCGCGTTCTCCAGCAACACCCGCGGCGCTCCGCCGGCCATGTCGAATTCCAGGAGGCGCCCGCCGTCGCGGCATTCGCCGATGAACAGTCGGTCCCGGTGCACGGTGATGCCGTTCGCCGACGGCACGTCGTCGCGTAGCACCCGGGTATGACCGCCCGCGTCGCGCACACTCACCCGGCCGTCCATCACCTCGGTGGCATAGAGGTTTCCGCGGGAATCGAACGCCACGTCGTCCGGGCCGACGATGTCGCCGCCCTTGGCGCTGACCGTGTCGAGGCGCCCGGTCGCCAGGTCGAGCGCGCTGACCTGGCTGCCGGTCACCTGAGCGATGTAGACGCGGCCGTCCGGCCCGGTGCGCAGCCCGTTGGCGCCGAAGAGCCGGCTCGGCGCTGTCAGGCGCGCGAGCGCCCAGCCCGGCGCGAGCCGCGGCCCACGCGGGGGCGAGTAGCGGCCGTCGAGGCGCACCGGTCGAGTCGTCACCGGTCGGACCATAGCAATCGGGCAATGGTCCAGACAATAGCCCCAATAGCCCGGGGATTCTCGGGCCGACCCCCTTGACGAGCCCGCACGCCCGGAGAATCATGCTCTCTGATGAGTGCACGCCGTTATCTGGTACGGACAAATTCCTGACCGATGGGACATGACCTTCTCGACCTCGCCGGGCGCATCGTCGTGGTCTCCGGGGCCGCGGGTGGCGGCATCGGGACCGCGATCACCCGCACGGTCGCCGAGGCCGGCGCGACGGTGATCGCCGTCAGCCGGAGGCAGGACAACCTCGACCGCCACCTCGCGCCCCTGCGCGACGCCGGCCTACCGGTCGTGCCCCTCGCCGCCGACGCCTCGACCGACGACGGCATCGCCGCCACGCTCGAGGCGGCGCGCGCGGCCAGTGGCGAACTGTATGGGCTGGTCAACGTCGCCGGCGGCGCCGACCCCGCAACCTGGATGCCGTCCACCCGGGTGACCCGCGGCGACTGGCGCGACCTGTTCGCGCGCAACCTGGAGACGATGTTCTTCATGAGCCAGGCCGTCGCCGCGGAGTTGCGGGGCCGTGGCCGGCCTGGCTCGATCGTGTCCCTCTCCTCGATCAGCGGGATGAACACCGCCCCCTTCCACATCGCTTACGGCACGGCCAAGGCCGCGATCGCGGCCGCCACCCGCACCATGGCGGTCGAACTGGCCGGGACCGACGGGACACCGGCGATCCGGGTCAACGCGGTCGCCCCGGGGGTCATCAAGACGCCGGCGTCCGGCACCTACGTCGACGACGACGCCGAGCGCGACCGGCGCGCCATCGCGATGGGACGGCGCGGCTGCCCGGAGGAGATCGCAGGAACCGTGCTGTTCCTGCTGTCGGACCTGTCCAGCTACGTCACCGGGCAGACGCTGTTGGTCGACGGCGGGCTGAACCTGAAATGGGGCCACCTGGGCGCCGACAACACGTCGCTGTTCCTCAAGGACGAGGCGTTCCGCGCGGCCATCACGGACGGGGCCTGAGTCGCCGGCGGCGACCAGAGAGCGAGGAGGGGCGATGACGGAGAACGGCGCCGGCGCGGCGCAGGAACTCAGCGCACCGGTCACGATCCCGGTGCAGGCCTACCTGTCACAGGATTACCTGCGGGCCGAACGAGACAAGTTGGGGCGCAAGGTCTGGCAACAGGTCGGACGGGTCGAGGACCTGCCCAGGGTGGGCAGCTTCCTCACCTACGACATCCTCGACGACTCCGTCATCGTGGTGCGCACCGGTCCGGACACCCTCAAGGCGCACCACAACGTCTGCATGCACCGCGGCCGGCGCCTGATCGATGTGCCCGAAGGGGCGAAAAGCGCCTGCGGACAACGCAAGTCGTTCGTGTGCGGGTTTCACGGCTGGACCTACGACCAGGACGGCGCCTGCGTCCACGTGCCCGAACGCCAGGACTGGCAGGGCGCCCTGACGCCCCAGAACACCCACCTGGCGTCGGTCAACGTTGACACCTGGGGCGGCTGGATCTGGATCAACATGGACCCGGCGGCCGAACCGCTGCGCGACTACCTCGAACCCGCGGCCACCATGCTCGACCCGTTCCGCCTGCAGGACATGCGGTGCAAATGGCGTAAATGGCTGCACTTCGACTGCAATTGGAAGGTCGCGATGGAGGCCTTCAACGAGACCTACCACGTGGCCACCACCCACCCGCAGTTCAACAAGTTCGGCAACTTCCGCGGGTGGGCGCACGCGCAGGGTAAGCACAGCAACATCGGTTACGACGCGCCCGCCGACCTGGAGGAGACCAAGTCCAAGATCCGGCTGGGAACCGGCGCGGACCCCCGCGTCTCGACCGCCGAAATGCAGATCTACACGTTGGAGGAAACCAACGCCACCACCACCAGAACGCTGGTGGAGGCGGCGCGCCGCCTGGTCGACGAGCTACCCGAGGACGCTCCCGCCAACCAGGTGCTCGAGCACTGGTTGTCCTCGGCGCGCCGCGACGACGCCGACCGCGGGGTGGTCTGGCCGACCATCGATCCCGAACACCTGGCCAAGAGCGGGACCGCGTGGCAGATCTTCCCGAACTTCCAGATCGGGCAGGGCCTGACCACCGCGCTGTGCTACAGCGCCCGGCCGCACGGTTATGACCCGGACAAGTGCATCTTCGAGGCGTCGTGCTACGAGCTGTACCCGAAAGGCGAAGAGCCACACACCGAATGGGTGTACGCCGCGCCCGACGACCCGAGCTGGCGCAGCGTGTTGCCGCAGGACTTCTCCAACATGGCCGCCGTCCAGCAGGGCATGAAGTCCTACGGATTCACCGGCCCCAAGCCCAACCCTTACATGGAGCGCAGCACCGCGAACCTGCACCGCAACCTCGCCCGCTACCTGGGCACCGGGGCACCGAGCGAACTCGCTACCGGATTAGATGGAGGAGATCGACAGTGAAAGTCAACCTGGGATTCGGAGCCCACAACTCCCACGACTGGGACCGGGTGCTCGCCGAGGACTTCAGCCACCCGCCCGCGACGCCCGACTGGGAGTGCGTGCAATCCACCCTGGCGATCGCCGATCTCGCCGAGCCCCTGGGGTTCGACGGCATCTGGATGCCCGAGCACTGCGGTACCCCCTATGGCATGACGCCCAACCCGATTCAGGCGCTGAGCTATTTCGCCGGCCGCACCGAACGAATCAGCCTCGGGACCTTCGTCGCCGTCGCGCCGTGGTGGCACCCGATTCGGCTGGCGCACCAGATCGCCTACCTCGACATCATCTCCAACGGCCGCTACACCACCATCGGCATCGGGCGCGGCGTCTCGAAGAGCGAGTTCGACGCCGTCGGCGTGCCGCGGGAGGAGAGCCGGCAGCGGTTCAACGAGACCCTCGACATCCTGGCGCTGGCGTTCTCGGGGGAGCGGTTTTCCTACGAGGGCGAGATTTTCACCGTCCCGGAGATGTCGTTGCGGCCGGAACCCCAAAGCCGCGACCTGTTCTCGCGGATCTACAGTTCGTCGTCGACCGCCGAGTCGTTGGAGATCTTGGCCCGCCGCGGCATGGTGCCGCTGTTCGTGGGCAACAAGCCGATCGAAGACGCCGGCCGAGAGGTCCAGAAGGTCAACACGTTCCGCAAGGAAGAGGGCCTGGCGCCGTGCCAGCCCAAGAACGTCATGTTCATGTACTGCACGACGGAGGACCCGGGCAAGACCGAGGAATGGATCTGGACCGCCAACCGCGACGTCACCGTGCACTACGGTTTCGCCGACGCCTCGAACTTCAAGGGCGTCAAGGGTTATGAGGCCTACGCCGCCCGGGAGGCCACAGCGACGGCCGTCCTCGCCTCCTCGGTCACCGGGTCGGACGCGGGTCCGGCGCAGGCGGCGCCGACGAAAACCCCCGGCTACCACGCATCTAACCTGCTGATCGGCACCCCGCAGGAGATCTTCGACCGGATTCAGGCCGCCCAGCGGGCGTGTTCGTTCTCCGAGCTCACCATCGTCCCGCAGTTCGGCACCATGCCCTACCCCGAGGCGATGGCCAGCACCCGGCTGTTCGCCGAGGAGGTGCTGCCCGCGGTGCAGGACATGGCGGCGCCGCTGCACGCCGCCGCGCTCCCCGAAAACGCCCTGGCATGACGGCGTTCTCCGGCCAGGACTGCCCGCCGTCGCAGACTCCCGACGACGTCGACTTCGACGCCCTGCGCGCGAAGTACCGGCTGGAGCGCGACAAGCGGCTACGCCCCGAGGGATCCAAGCAGTACGTCGAACTCGTCGACGATTTCGCGGGCTACTACGAAACCGACCCGCACAGCCCACCCTTGGTGCGCGACCCGATCTCGGCGGACATCGACGTCGCCGTGATCGGCGGCGGGTTCGGTGGCCTGCTGTGCGGCGCCTCCCTGAAAAAGGCCGGGGTGCAGGACGTCCGCATCATCGAACTCGCCGGTGACTTCGGCGGCGTCTGGTACTGGAACCGCTACCCGGGCATTCAGTGCGACAACGAATCGTATTGCTACGTACCGCTACTCGAGGAACTGAATTTCGTCCCGTCGAAGAAGTTCGCCGACGGCGCCGAGATCTACGAACACTGCCGGCGCATCGGCAAACACTACGGCCTCTACGATTCCGCGATCTTGTCCACCCAGGTGCGCGCGCTGCGTTGGGACGAGAACCTGAGCCGCTGGCGGGTCGGCACCGACCGCGGCGACGACATCCGGGCCCGCTTCGTGGTGATGGCCTCCGGGCCGTTCCACCGGCCGAAACTTCCCGGCATCCCGGGGATCAACGAGTTCTCCGGCCACAGCTTCCACTCGTCACGCTGGGATTACGGATACACCGGCGGTGACAGCTCGGGCGGGTTGGACAAGCTCGCCGACAAGCGTGTGGCGGTGGTGGGCACCGGCGCGACGGCGATCCAGATCGTGCCGTTTCTGGGCCGGTACGCCAAAGAGCTGCTGGTCTTTCAGCGGACCCCGTCGTCGGTCGGGGCGCGTAACAACGCGCCGACCGACCCGGACTGGGTGAAATCGCTGCGGCCGGGCTGGCAGAAGGAGCGGCAACGCAACTTTCACGCCTGGACCTTCGAGGGGATGGCGCTCGGCCAGCCCGACTACGTCTGTGACTTCTGGACCGAACTGGGCCGCAACACCGCCGCGCGGGTGCTCGCCCTTGACGACCCGGCGTCGCTGACCCCCGAGCAGTTCATGGCGATCCGGGAAGAAGAGGATTTCAAGGTCATGGAGCGCCTGCGCCGCCGGGTCGACAGCCTCGTCGAGGATCCGAACACCGCCGAAGCGCTCAAACCGTACTACCGGTTCCTGTGCAAGCGGCCCACCACGAACGACGAATACCTGCAGACCTTCAACCGCCCGAACGTGCGGCTGATCGACGTGTCGGGCAGCAAGGGAGTGCAGCGGGCCACGCCGAAGGGGTTGGTGGCCAACGGGATTGAATACGAGGTCGACTGCATCATCTACGCGAGCGGCTTCGAGATCACCACGGAGATCAGCCGCCGCTATTCGATCGAGACCATCACGGGCCGCGACGGGGTGTCGCTGTTCGACTCTTGGCGCGACGGCTACAAGACGCTGCACGGCATGACCAGCCGCGGGTTTCCCAACCAGTTCTTCACCGGCTTCACCCAGGTCGGCATCTCCGCCAACATCGCCGCCAACTACGAATTGCAGGGCGAGCACATCGCCTACATCATCGCCGAGGCGCTGGCCCGCGGCGCGACGACCGTCGAACCCACCGAGGCCGCCCAGCAGGCGTGGTGCGACACCATCCGGCAGAACGCGATCGACAACAGCGCGTTCGATCGCGAATGCACGCCCGGCTACTACAACAACGAGGGCGGCGGCGCCGGTGCCCAGGCGGGCGAGGGCATCCGCTCCCACCTCGGTGAGCCGTACGGCCCCGGTTTCTACGCGTTCGGGGAGCTGCTGGCCCGATGGCGCGACCAGGGCGATCTGGACGGCTTGACGCTGGGATCATGACCGGCGAGCTGAGGTTCGACGACCGGGTCGCCGTGATCACCGGCGCCGGTAGGGGATTGGGCCGCGAATACGCGCTGCTGCTGGCCGCCCGCGGCGCCAAGGTGGTGGTCAACGACACCGGCGGCGCCCTGACCGGGGCGGGCGCGGACTCCGGCCCCGCCCACCGGGTGGCCGCGGAGATCGTGGCGGCCGGCGGCGAGGCGGTCGCCAACACCGACTCCGTCGCGACGGCCGACGGCGGCCGGCGCATCGTCGACGCCGCGCTGGACCGCTACGGGCGCGTCGACATCCTCATCCACAACGCCGGCACCGTGAGGCGCGCATCGCTGAAGCAGATGAGCTACGAGGATTTCGACGCCGTCCTCGACGTCCACCTGCGCGGCGCGTTCCACGTTGTGCGCCCGGCCTTTCCGGTCATGTGCGCCGC
The DNA here is from genome assembly GCF_001666755.1 of Mycobacterium sp. E1214. Taxonomy (GTDB): domain Bacteria; phylum Actinomycetota; class Actinomycetes; order Mycobacteriales; family Mycobacteriaceae; genus Mycobacterium. The sequence goes on from NZ_LZJC01000090.1 coordinate 56,231, forward strand.
GCGCTACGGTCGCATCGTGCTGACCTCCTCGATCGGCGGGCTCTACGGCAACCACGACGTCGCGAACTACGCGGCCGCCAAGGCGGGCCTGCTGGGCCTGTCCAACGTCGTCGCCCTCGAAGGCGCCGCCGAGGGCGTGCGCTGCAACGTCATCGTCCCGTCGGCCGTGACGCGGATGGCGGACGGTATCGACGTGTCGGCGTACCCGCCGATGGGCACCGACCTGGTGGCCCCGGTGGTGGGGCTGTTGGCCCACGAGAGCTGCCCGGTCACCGGCGAAATGCTGGTCGCGATCGCCGGCCGCGTCGCGCGGGCCGTGGTCGCCGAGAGCCCGGGCGTGCACCGCCGGTCGTGGTCCGTCGAGGACGTGGCCGAGCAGATCGACGCGATCCGCTACCTCGCGGCGCCGTTGGTGTTCCCCGTCGTCCCCGACGGGCACGCCGATCACATCCGGTACAGCTTCGACACCGCCTCGCGGGCGACGCGGGACGGGGCCCACCATGTCTGACGGCGCGGCGCGCGGCGGTCCCCTCGCCGGGGTGCGGGTGGTCGACCTGACCGCGATGGTGATGGGGCCGTACTGCACGCAGATCATGGCTGACATGGGCGCCGACGTCGTCAAGGTCGAGCCGCCGCGGGGCGACGACACGCGTTACGTGTCCGTCGGGCCGGTCCGCGGCATGGGCGGCGTGTTCGTCAACGTCAACCGCGGCAAACGCGCCATCACCGTCGATCTGCAGACGGAGGCGGGAAAGACGGTGCTGCGCGCGCTGATCGAGCGCGCGGACGTGTTCATCCACTCGATGCGCTCGAAGGCGATCGCACGGCTCGGCTTCAGCTACGACGAGGTGGCCGCCATCAACCCGGCCATCGTCTACACCAACTGCTACGGCTACGGCCGGCGCGGCCCCCACAGGGATCTGCCCGCCTACGACGACACCATCCAGGCGGCGTGCGGCCTGCCGTATGTCCAGGAACAGCTCACCGGGGAACCCAACTACGTCGGCACCATCATGGCCGACAAGGTCGCCGGCCTGACCGCGCTCTACGCCACCACGATGGCGCTGTTCCACCGCGAGCGCACCGGCGAGGGTCAGGAGGTGGAGGTCGGCATGTTCGAGACGATGGCGTCCTTCATGCTGGTCGAACACGCCAACGGCGCCATGTTCGACCCCCCGCTGGGGCCGGCGGTCTACCCGCGTACGGTCGCCCCCAACCGCAGGCCGTACCGCACCAGCGACGGCTACATCGCCGCGCTGATCTACAACGACAAACACTGGAACGCGTTCATGGCGGCCGTGCGGCCACCGTGGGCCGGCGAGATGTACGCCACCCTCGAAAAGCGGTCCCGCCAGATCGACGCGGTGTACGCGTTGCTGGCCGAGACGCTGGCGCAGCGGACCACCCAGGAATGGCTCGAGCTGTTCCGGGAGCTGGAAATCCCCGCCTCCCCGCTGTCCAGCCCGGCGACGTTGTTCGACGACGAACATCTCAACGCCGTCGGCTTCTTCGAGACGGTGCCCACCGAGCACGGCCCCGTGCGCTTTCCCGGTGTGCCGACCTGGTTTTCCCGGACGCCCGGGCGGGTCGCCGGACCCGCGCCGCAGCTCGGGGCCCACACCGAGCAGGTGCTCGACGAGCTCGGCCTGGCTCCCGTCGACGCCGAGCAGGCCGGGCCCAGCTAGGCCCCGCGGCGTCGGCCGCCGCGGCGCGGGGGCGCCCGCGTGTCTTCGCCGGGATCCGGCGCGGCCGCCCTTAAGCTGGCTCCGATCAACAGGAGGGGCAGCGACGTATCGGCATCAACTATGGCGCCGGACGAGATAGTGGTCAGGGCGCGCTGACGACAGACACCGAGCCGGGCGGGCCGAAATCCGCACCGGCTCGTGGCGCTCACCCCCGGTGGGTGGCGCCCGTGCGCAGGGCCGGCCGGCTGGCGATTTGGGATCGGCCGGAGCGGCGCAACGGGATCCCCGCGCTCGACGGGCTGCGCGCGATCGCGGTGGCGCTGGTCCTCGTCGGGCACGGTGGAATCCCCGGAGTGAGCGGCGGTTTCATCGGCGTCGACGTCTTCTTCGTGCTCAGCGGATTCCTCATCACCTCCCTGCTGTTGGACGAGCTGGGCCGTACCGGCCGCATCGACCAGACCGGCTTCTGGATCCGGCGGGTGCGCAGGCTGCTGCCCGCGCTGGTGTTGATGGTCCTCACGGTGGCCGCGGCCCGCGGGCTGCTCCCCGAACAGGCGCTCACCGGCCTGCGTAACGACGCCATCGCGGCGTTCCTGTGGATCGCGAACTGGCGCTTCGTCGCCCAGAAGACCGACTACTTCACCCAGGGGGCGCCGCCGTCACCGCTGCAGCACACCTGGTCCCTGGGCGTGGAGGAGCAGTACTACTTCGTGTGGCCGCTGCTGCTGATCGCGGTGGCGCTGGCCCTGGCGGCGCGCGCCCGGCGGCGGCGCAGCTGGGCCACCGTCGGCGACGTCCGGTTCGTCGCCTTCCTCGTCGCCGCGCTGGGAGCTTTGGCCTCGGCCGCGGCCGCCATCGTGCTGGTGTCCGACGGCACCAGGGACCGGGTGTATTTCGGCACCGACACCCGCGCGCAGGCGCTGCTGATCGGGTCCGCGGCGGCGGCCCTGCTGGTGCGGGACTGGCCGTCGTTGAACCGCGGCTGGTGCCTGATCCGGACGCGGTGGGGGCGCCGGGTCGCCCGGATCCTGCCCGTGTTCGGCCTTGCCGGGTTGGCGGCCGCCACCCACTACGCGACGGGCAGCGCGGGCGAGTTCCGGCGCGGTCTGCTGGTCGGCGTCGCGGTGGCCGCCGTCTTGGTCGTCGCCCCGGTGGCGCTCGAGCAGCGGGGCCTGGTCGCCCGGCTGCTCGCGGTGCGGCCGCTGGTGTGGCTGGGCACCATCTCCTACGGCGTGTACCTGTGGCACTGGCCGATCTTCTTGGCCCTCAACGGCGAACGCACCGGGTGGTCGGGGCTGCCGCTGTTCGCCGCGCGGTGTGGCGCCACCGTCGCGCTGGCGGCCGCGTCGTGGTGGCTGCTGGAACAACCGATCCGCCGCTGGCGCCCGGCGCGGGTGCCGCTGCTGCCGCTGGCCGCCGCGACCGTCGCCAGCGCGGCCGCGATCACCCTGTTCGTGGTGCCGGTGGGCACCGGTCCCGGGCTGCGCGAGGTCGGCCTGCCGCCCGGGGTCTCGGCGGTGGCCGCCGTCACGCCGTCGCTGCCCGCGGCGCGCCCGGGCCCGCGAGACCCCAACCGCCCCTTCACCGTTTCGGTGTTCGGCGACTCGATCGGGTGGACCTGGATGCACTACCTGCCCCCGACGCCGGGGTTCGCGTTCCTCGACCACACCGTCATCGGCTGCAGCCTGGTCCGCGGCACCCCGTACCGCTACCTCGGGCAGACTTTGGAGCAACGGTCGGAATGCGACGGGTGGCCGATCCGGTGGTCGACGCAGGTCAGCCAGGACCAGCCGGACGTGGCGCTGCTCATCATCGGCCGCTGGGAAACCGTCGACCGCGTCAACGAGGGCCAGTGGACGCACATCGGCGACCCGACATTCGACGCGTACCTCAACGGTGAACTCGAGCGGGCCTTGAACATCGTCAGCGCCAACGGTGTTCGCGTCGTCGTGGCCTCGGTGCCGTACAGCCGGGGCGGGGAGAAGCCGGACGGCCGGCTCTACCCCGAGGACCAACCCGACCGCGTCAACCTGTGGAACACCATGTTGCGCAAGACCGTTGGCCACCACCCGAACGTCCAGATCCTCGACCTCAACAAGAAACTCTGCCCGGACGGTGTCTACACCGCGAAGGTGGACGGCATTAAGGTGCGCAGCGACGGTGTCCACCTCACCCCCGAAGGGGTGAAGTGGCTCACGCCGTGGCTCGAGGAATCGCTGCGCTGAACACTTAGCCGGTGCGGCAGCTGACCTCCATGCTGTCGCTGTCGCGAACGTTGAAGTTGAAGCTCACGTAGCCGTTGTCCGGGTTACGGACCCGGTCCAGGTACGGCTGGGTGTCGGCGGCGTTGGTGTTGTCGGCGACGATCAACACCCCGGGCGACAACCGCGGTTCGAGCAGTTCCAGCACCGGCAGGTAGAGGTCTTTCCACCCGTCCAGCAAGACGAAGTCGACGCTGCCCGACAACTCGGACAGCGTGACCAGGGCGTCGCCTTCGAGGATGGTGATGAGGTCGTCGAGGCCGGTTTCGGCGAAAGTGTCTCTGGCGGCGGCGATTTTGGTGGTGCTGAGCTCGGTGGTCACCACTCGGCCGGCGCCGTTGTCGCGCACCGCCGACGCCAGGTGCACGGCGGAAATGCCGAACGACATCCCGAATTCGACGACGGTCGCGGGCCGGGTCGCGCGCACCAGCGAGTACAGCAGGCGGCCGGCTTCGGGCGTCACCGGGATGTAGAACTCGCTCATCGCCTCGGCACGTTCCTGGGCGTTCATCGGCCGATCGAAGGTGCCCCGCCGTTCGCGCAGCAGTGACATCTGATTCTTCGACTCGGTGTACATGCGGTCGAGCGTCGACGCGACCCTGGGGTCCTGCAGCGTTGTGGTCATGCCCTCGAGGGTAGGCGCCGTCACGAAACTGTAAACGTGTTTGACGAGCCTCAATCCGGGGTGTAGACATGTCTTCGCAAGCACCTCGGTAGGTGAGGCGTCTGCACGGACACAGGCCACTGACCCCGAACGTCGAGAGACGCCCCGGGTCAGGACAGCTCTTCCCGGACCCAAGGGTTGAGCCCAAGTGGCTTCCGGACCACCAATGATGGTCGGATACGCCGTGCAGTGCCGAAGCTCCGACGAGGGGGTGTTGTCGGCGGCTCGGCTATACCGGGCATTCGCGCTCCCTCGTTACAGGTGAGGATGGTTGACACCCGCGTGTGTCATGGCCGTGAGGAGGTGAGGGCGAGATGAGTCCCGGCGATAGTCCCTATCCGATAGTCGTCTTCACCCGATCCGGATCCGGCAAGCGTTCTGCCGCCTGAACTTTCGTTCGGCGCCCCGCAGGGCGGGCCGGTGTGATCGGCTCCAGGGGAGGAAAACATCATGACCTTTGTTATCTCGCACCGCTTTTCGGGGGCCACGAGGACCCGCGGCATGTCGATGCTGCGCGCCGGCAAGCTGCTGGCGAGCAGGATGCACAGCAGGCTCTGCCTGACCCCGCAAGAGCGGGCCAACCTGTACGTGTCGCGGATGCCGATCGCGGTGGTGACGCCGCCGCTGGGTGGGCGCCCTGCGGACCGTCCCGAACACCGCCACTGAGCCCACGTCTGAGCCCGCGTCAATTCTGCGGCAGCAGAACGATTTTCCCGCGAGTGTGCCGCTTCTCGAGTTCCTCGTACGCGTCGGCCACCCGGTCCAGGGGATAGGTGGCGGCAATCTCGAAATCGATGGTTCCGGCGGCGACGAGGTCGGCGATCTCGGACAGCACCTCCGGCGTCGACGCGTCGGAGCTGCCCTCCGTCTTGGCGCCGACCTCGCCCGCCTTCGCGAACGAGATGATGGTGTCGATCCGGTCGGGCGCCACGCCGAGGTCCACCGCGAGCTGCACGTAGTCGGGCCCGAACAGGTCGATGAACGCGTCGATGCCGTCCGGCGCCGCCTCGCGAAGCCGGTCGGCGAGCCCGTCGCCGTAGGCGATCGGGACTGCGCCGTGGGCGCGCAGCCAGTCGGCGTTGCCCGGCCCCGCGATGCCGAGCACCCGCGCCTTGCGCAGACCCAGCAGCTGCACCGTCACGCTGCCGACACCGCCCGCGGCGGCCGAGACGGCAACGGTCTCGCCGGGTTGCGGGTCGACGGCGCGGACTGCCGCGTAGGCCGTCACGCCGACCACATACAGGGACCCGGCCACCTCCCAACTCAATTCGGCCGGTTTGCGGATCAGCTGGTTGACCGGGACGACGGTGTGCGTGGCGTGGCTGGAGCGCTGGGCGCTGAACCCGAGCACCTCGTCGCCGACGGAGAACTCGGTGACACCGGGGCCCACGGCGGTCACGACCCCGGCCAAGTCGCTGCCCTCGCCGGAGGGGAAGGTGGCGGGAAACATCTCCTCCATCGCGCCGGACCGAATCGCGGCCTCGCCGGGGTTGATTCCCGCGGCGCGAACCTCGACCACGACTTCGCCCGCCGCGGGCGTCGGCACGTCGATGTCCGCCACATACAAGACGTCCCGGCCTCCGTACCGGTCGAACCGCACCGCTCGCGCTGCCGCTGTCCCCATTGTCATCTCCTCCCGCGTGCCGCCACCGGCACCGAAATCGCGCCCACCGAGTCCCGGCGGGCTTATGTTCTCCTAACGCCAGCGGGGTACCCCGGCATTTCGCCGGCAAAATGACGGCCCCGAATCATCAGGGGGCGATCGGAAGGGAGACGCGTGCGCAGCGGCAGACGCGGCCCGGCGTTGACGATCGCGGCGGCGCTGACGGCCGCCGTCGCCGCGGGTTGCGGCGTGACCCCCGCGCCCGCGCCGCCGGCCGCGACGTCGTCGGCCTCGCCCGGCTCGCCGACCGCCGTCACCGGGCCGCCCCCGGGTCAGCCCACCGACTACAGCTTCTTGCTGGTCAAGCCCCGCGACATCGGCGGGGAGCTGACGGCGTCGCAGCCACCGCTGCTCAACCCCGACAACACGCCCGGCGCCACCCAGCTGTTCGCCAACGCCGACAAGACGCGGCGGGTGTGGGACACCGTCCAGGTCTTCGCGGACCCCAACGCCGCCACCGCCGAGCTGGCCACCGCGAAAGCGACCTACGCGGACAAGGTGATCGGCACGTGGCAGCCGCTCGGCCTGGGCGGCGCCGGCGCCCTGATCACGGGCGTCTCGCCCGACAACGCCCAGGCCGTCACCGTCGTACTGTTCACCGAGGGCCGGGCGCTGGGCACCCTCGAATTCGACGGCGCACCCGGCGATCCCGTCGACCCGGCGCTGGCCACCGCCATCGCCGGCAAGCAGGACGACGCGATCAAGAAGGGGCTGCCCGGCTGACCGGGCTTGCTCAGGCCAGGCCCAGCAGCGCCAGGTCGGAGACGTACTTCTCGATCAGCTTTGCCGACAGATGCGGAATGTCTTGGTCGGCACCGATTTTCGCACTCTGGACCGCGGTGCGGAACACCTCGGTGGGCGCCGGGGCACCACGCAGCGCCTCCTGCGGACTGCGGTAGACGTCGAGCAGCGGCAACACCGACTGCGCGCGCTGCTTGTCCGGCAGGGCCCGCAACGCGGTGCTGAACCGGCCGAGCCATTCCTGGTAGTCGTCGATGCGGCGAATGTCGCGGCCGGCGCCGATCAGCCAGTCGACGACGACGTCCAGCGAGATGCCGTCGTCGTGCGGATTCATCACGTCGAAGGAGCGGTATCCCCCGTACGCCGCGGGCGTGCTCGCCAGCCGCTCCCCGAGCGTGGTCACCGCCTCGGCCACGAAATCGGCGGGCAGCCCGTCGTAGTGGGCGTTGGCCCGCCCGCCGCCGGCGGGGACCTCGTAGAACGACGCCGGCGCGATCCCGGTGAGCAGTAGGCTGATCAGCAGCCGGGTGAACGCGTCGGGGACGTTCAGCTGCCCCGCGTGGTGGCTGTGCGCCAGGATCATGTCGGACCGGAACACGGCCACCGGCAGGCCGCACAGGTCGTGCGCCTCGCGCAGCAGGACCTCGCCGGCCCACTTGCTGTTGGCGTAGCCGTTGGCGTAGCTCGTGTCGATCGGCCGCTCGGCGCTGACGACGCGGATGTCGCCGTCCTCCGCGAACTCGGCCGGGTCGATGGACAGTGCGACCGCGACGGTCGACAGGTAGGTGACCGCCTTGATGCGGGCGGTGAGCGCCAACCGGATCACCTCGGCGGTGCCCACGACGTTGGGGCCGAACAGCTGGTCGTAGGGCAGCACGTGGTTGACCAGCGCCGCCGGATGCACGATGAGGTCGACGGTCTCGGTGAGCCGGTGCCAATGATCTTGACCCAGGCCCAGGTTCGGTTCACCGATGTCACCGGCGAGCACTTCGAGGTGCTCGGCGGCGAGTTCGCGGAACCGCCGCAACAACTGAGGGTCGCCGCTGCGATAGGCGTCCTCCAGGCGTGCGGTGGCCGCGGCGGCGTCCGCCCCGCGCACCACGCAGATCAACCGGCCGCCCGAGACGGCCAGCCGTTCCAGCCACTCCAAGCACAGGAAGCGGCCGAGGTAGCCGTTGGCCCCGGTGAGCAACACCGTGGTCGGCGCGCCGGTGACGTGCGGCAACGTCGGCGCGGCGGCCAGGGTCTGCGCGTCGATGAACTTGTCGAGCGTGAGGTCGGCGGCGCGTGCCGACGTCGCGTCGCGGCCGTGCACGCTGGCCAGCGTGGGCCGCAGGTTCCCCGATTCGCGCCCGGCCTCGATCAGTGCGGCGATCTGACGCAGGTCGGTCGTCGGGCCGATGAGCGTTCCGACCGGCACCTCGACGTCGAAGATGTCGCGCAGCAGGTTCGAGAAGTTCAACGCCGACAGGGAGTCGCCGCCCAGGTCGATGAACGAAGCCTCGGGCGCCGGCGGGCCGTCGGGCAGACCCAGCAGCGCCTCGGCGGCGCGGGCGACCGTGTCGATGACCGGCCGGTCCTCGGCGCCGTCGCGCAACGCCCGCAGCTCGGTCGCCCGGTTGGTGGCCAGCTCGGCGTAGCGCTGCTCGAGCTCGTCGGCGTAGCGCTCTTTGAGCTTGGGGCGCAGCAGTTTTCCCACCCCGGACAGCAGGCCGTTGTCCTCGGTGAACGGCTCGGACTCCACCAGGAAGTCGATCGGTACCTCGTAGGATTGCAGCTCGGCGAGCCGCGCCGCGTGCCGTAGCGACTCGGCGAGCGCGGCCTTCAGACCGTCGGGGTCACCGGCGAACCTGCGCACCGCGTCGTCGGTCGGGACGATGACGGCCAGCAGATAGGGCCGTTCGCTGTTGCCGTACACGAAGATCTGGCGGACCAGCGCCGCGGCGGCGAACACCGCCTCCAGCCGCGCCACCGCGACGAACTCGCCCTGCGACAGCTTCAGCACGTTGTTGCGGCGGTCGACGTAGGCCAGCCGGTCCGGTTCGAGCTCGGCCATCACGTCGCCGGTGCGGTAGTAGCCGTCCTCGTCGAAGGCCGCGGCCGTCACGTCCGGCCGTTTGAAGTAGCCGGGCGTGGCGGTCAACGACTTCACCAGCAGCTCGCCGCGCGGATACGGCCTGTCGGTGCGGAAATACCCGAGCTCGGGGACGTCGACCAGCTTGTAGTCCAGCACCGGCGGCCGCGCGATCCAGCCGTCCTTGGTCACCATGCCGAGCTCGGTCAGGCCGTACCCGTCGAGGATGTGCACCCCGAGGCTGGTCTCCACGAAGTTACGCATCTCCGCCGTCAGCGGCGCCGTGCCGCAGAACGCGGTCACCACCCGACCCCCGAGCACCTGGTCGCGCAGCTCGGCACGGGCCTGCTCCTCGGTGTCGGCGGCGTCGGCCCCGTCGACCAGGCGTCGGTCGACGGCGCTCTGGTAGCGCTGGTAGAGCATCTCGGCCACGCGCGGTACCAGCCCCATCTCCGTCGGCCGCACCAGGTTCCAGTCGTCGAACAGCGTGGACAGGTCGCTTTCCGGGACGAAATAGCTGGTGCCGCCGCTCTGGAAGGACGTCGCGAGCGGAATCCGGCCGCCCAGGTGATTGAGCGGCATGAAGTTGACGTTGAGCACCGGCACGTCGGCCAGGTCGGGGAGCATCTCGAGGGTCCACAGCTTGCACAGCGTCCGCTCGGTGTACATCGCGCCCTTCGGCAACCCGGTGCTGCCCGAGGTGTACATGATCATGGCGAGGCGCTCGTCGGAGTCACCGGTGTAAATCGGCTCGGGTGGCAGGGTGCGCCCGCGGGCGAGCACCTCGTCGAGCGTCTCGATGGTCACCGCCATCGCGGCCGCCGACAGCTTCGCCCGGGCCCGCTCGAGCGCGTCGCGGTGTTCGTCGATCTCCGGCCGGTAGTCGAACACCACCAGGCGCTGCAGCGACGCGCTGCCCACCGCGGCGTCGACGGCGAGGTCGAGGTATCCGGCGCTGGCGGCCAGCACCCGCGGCTCGACCTCGGCGACGATAGGCTGCAGCCGCGTCGCGGAGGCGTTGTGCTGCAACGGCACCGCCACCAGCCCGAGGTAGGCGCAAACCAGGTCGAGGGTCAGGTATTCGGCGCTGGCGAAGCCGACGGTGGCCAGAAAGTCGCCTGGCGCAACGGGATTGGCCGCGTCGTTGCGCCAGGCCGCGGCGATCGCCGCCACGTTGTCCCACAGTTCGCGGTAGGTCACCGTGTCGAACCGCGGCAGCAGCCGCGAGCCGGTGCGTCCGGTCGCGGGGTCCGTGGTCAGCTCGCGGGCGCGCCAGCCCAGCGCGGGCCGATCCGCGTAGCCCTCGACGAAGGTCTGCAGGATCTGCGGCAACCGCTGGCCGGGTTCGCGCGCGGCGCGTTGCACGTCGAGATCCGGCTTCGCACGGCGGAACTGCTCGTCACCGGCCTCGAGCCGGCGGATGCGGTCGGCGACCCGCGCCCGGTGCGGGCCCATCCGGTCTGCGGGGTTGTCGTCGTCGCGTCGCGCAGCATCGGTCATGGCCAGCCTCTCGGTTCGGATCACTCCTCTACCGAGAACTCACCGCAGCGGGGTGCTCTTCCGTTCATCTGTTGTGACGGTTGTCACAAGAGGCAGGTCACGCCACGACCTGGATGGGGTCGCCGACGTTGACCTGGTTGAAGTACCAGGCCGCGTTGTCGGGGCTCAGATTGATGCACCCGTGGCTGACGTTGGCGTATCCCTGGGAGTCGACCGACCACGGCGCCGAATGCACGTACACGCCGCCCCAGGTGACGCGAACCGCGTACTGGGCGGTGATCTTGTATCCCTCGGGCGAGCTGAGCGGGATGCCGATGGTCCGCGAGTCCATCACCACGGACCGTTCCTTCTCCAACGCCGTGAAGTTACCGACGGGCGTGGGGCGGCTGGGCTTGCCCATCGACGCCGGCATCGTCTTGAGGACGTCACCGTTACGGCTGACGGTGAAGGTGTGCTTGGAGATGCTGGCGACGCCGAGCAAGGCGTCGCCGGTGTCGAACCCGGTGCTCAGGGCCTGCACGCCGACGGAGACGTGGGTGTGGGCCGGCCAGTATTGGTTCGGCACCCATTGCACGACGTTGTTGTCGAGCCACTCGAAGTGGCCGGTGGTGTGGCTCGCCGAGGTCACCCGGATCGACCGTTCGGCGGCCAGCCGGTCGGCCACCGGCGCGCTGAACGTCACCACGACAGGATGGGCGACCCCCACCACCGCGCCGGCGGCGGGCAAAACCGAGGCGACGCCGGGAACGGGCTGCGGCGACGGGATGGCGGCTCCGGCGGTGCCGGCGGGGACCACGAGGCCGGCCGCCGTGATCGCGACCATAACAAATAGATAACGAACACCTCGCCGCATGGCGACCACCCTTCGAGATGGTGCGATCAACACGTCGTCATACTACTGGCTGCGCGCCGACCGCCGCTGCCAGCAAACGATGCCAGCAACGCCGCCCGGCGGCGATACCGATCCGGACACGGGTCGGCACCGATCCGGCCCCCGCCGCGCGCACTGGCTGGCCCGCCAAAGACGGGTTAGCCTCAGCAAAGTCGACCCTGCGAGGCGGAGGAGGTGCGGGTGCTCTTCCGTCAGCTGGAGTACTTCGTCGCCGTCGCATCCGAGCGCCATTTCGCCCGGGCGGCGGAGAAGTGCTTCGTCTCCCAGCCCGCCCTCTCGGCCGCAATCGCCAAGTTGGAGCGTGAGCTCAACGTCACGCTGATCAACCGAGGGCACAGCTTCGAGGGCCTCACGCCGGAGGGTGAACGGCTGGTGGTGTGGGCCAGGCGCATCCTCGCCGAGCACGACGCGTTCAAGGCGGAGGTGCACGCGGTGCGCTCCGGTATCACCGGCACGCTGCGCCTGGGCACGGTTCCGACCGCGTCGACGACCGCATCGCTGGTGCTCTCGGCGTTCTGCTCCGCGCATCCGTTGGTCAAGGTGCACATCCTGTCCCGGCTGGCGGCTTCCGAATTGTACCGGCGCTTACGGGAATTCGAGCTGGACGCCGCAATTGTGCACGCCTCGCCCGACGAGGCCCACGACGTGAGCCTGGTGCCGCTGTACGAGGAGCGCTACGTGTTGCTCTCGCCGGCGGACATGTTGGCGTCCACCGCGTCGACGATGACGTGGGCGGACGCGGCGCAGCTGCCGCTGGCGCTCCTCACCCCGGAGATGCGGGACCGCCAGATCATCGACAAAGCCTTCGCCGACCACTCCATCGTGGTCAGCCCGCAGGTCGAAACCGATTCGGTGGCTTCGCTGTTGGCTCAGGTCACCGCCGGTAACTCCGCCTGCATCGTGCCGCACACCTGGCTGTGGACGTCGCCGCTGGGGCCGTCGATTCGCGCGGTGGAGATGGTCGAGCCGGTGCTCAAGGCCGACATCGCCTTGGCCATCAACTCCGCCGGGCCCGGCTCGCCGATCGCCCGTGCCTTCGCCGCGTCCGCGGAGAGCCTGGGGCTCGACGAGTTTTTCGCGGCGCAGCTGCGGGGGGTTACGCGCCGGCGCTGACGGTGGCGGGGGCCGCCTTGGCCGCGCTGGCGGGGTTCAGGTTGGACAGGTGCCCGCTTTCCACTCCCGCCGCCGGGTCGAGTTCGCAGTCGATGACCGCCGGTCCGCCGGACTCGATCGCCTGCGTCAGCGCTTGCCGCAGCTCGGCCGGCGTGCTCACGTGGAAACCCTTGCCGCCGAACGCTTCCGCGAGCAGTTCATGGCGGGCCCGCGCGTTGAGCACGGTGGGCGCCGGCTGGTCACCGTGCGGGGCCTCGTCGCCGCGGTACACGCCGCCGTTGTTGAGGATCACGACGGTCACCGGCAACCGGTAGCGGCAGATGGTCTCGACCTCCATGCCGCTGAACCCGAACGCGCTGTCGCCCTCGATCGCCACCACCGGCTGCCCGGTCTCGACGGCGGCCCCGATGGCAAAGCCCATGCCGATCCCCATCACGCCCCAGGTCCCGGTGTCGAGCCGGTGCCGGGGCACCTCCATGTCGATGACGTTGCGGGCGAGGTCGAGCGCGTTGGCGCCCTCGTTGACCACGTACGCCTCGCGATGTTCCTGCAGCACAGCGCGAATCGCGCCCAGGGCGTTGTAGAACCGCATCGGATGCGGGTCGTCGGCCAGGCGCTCGCGCATCTTCTCGTCGTTGCGGGCCCGGCGGGCGGCCAGCTCACCGGTCCAGTCTTCGGGCGCCGCGATCGGGTGCGCCGTGGCGCCGTCAGCGAGCGCTTCGAGCACCGAACCGATGTCGCCGGCCAGGGGCACGGCGATCCGCTGGTTGCTGTCGAACTCCGCCGCGTCGATGTCGACCTGGATGAACTCGGCGTCGGCGGCCCACTGCGGCGACTGGCCATGCCCGAGAAGCCAGTTGAGCCGCGCGCCGACCAGCAGCACCACGTCGGCGCGAGAGATCGCCAGCGACCGCGCGGCGGCGGCGGACTGCGGGTGGGAATCCGGCAACAGGCCCTTGGCCATGGACATTGGGAGGAACGGGATCCCGGTGCCTTCGACGAATTTGCGGATCACCTCGTCGGCCTGGGCGTACGCCGCCCCCTTGCCGAGGACGATCAGCGGGCGCCGAGCCCGGGCCAGCGCGCGCAGCGCGCGGTCGACCGCATCCGGCGCGGGCAGTTGCCGGGGAGCGGGGTCGACCACCCGCCACACCGCGGCTTCCGCGGCCGACGCGTCCACCACTTGGGCCAGCACGTCACCGGGAATGTCGAGGTAAACCCCGCCCGGCCGGCCGGAGGCGGCCGTGCGGATGGCGCGCGCGATCCCACGGCCGATGTCCTCCGCCCGGTTGATCCGGTAGGCCGCCTTCGCGAACGGCTTGGCGGCGCTGAGCTGGTCGAGGTCCTGGTAGTCGCCGCGCTGCAAGTCGACCAGCGCGCGGTTGCTGGAACCGGAGATCTGAATCATAGGAAAGCAATTCGCGGTGGCGTTCGCCAGCGCCGGCAGGGCGTTGAGGAAACCGGGGCCCGACGTCGTCAGGCACACGCCCGGGCGTCGGGTCAAGAACCCGGCCGCCGCCGCCGCGTTACCGGCCGAGGCCTCCTGCCGGAACCCGACGAAGCGGATGCCCGACGCCTGCGCCACGCGCGCCAAATCGGTGATCGGGATGCCGACGAGCCCGTAGAGGGTGTCGACGTCGTTCGCCTTGAGCGCGTCGACCACCAGGTGGAAGCCGTCGATCAGACCGGCCGGGCTGTGCGGTGCCGAGTTGGTGCTCATGGTGACGGCTCCTTAAGAGGATCTTGTTAAGAGGATCGTGGTGTTCGCGCCTTGCCTTCACTGTGCCGTCGCGGCCGCCGCGTTGTCCAAGACTTCGCCGCTATGCAACCATCCACCGCGGTTATTACCGCTGCTCGGCCGCCTCGATAGCCGAGGGTTATCGGGCGTGAGCGAATCGATATTGGACGCCCGGGCAAACTACCCGGCATGGTGCCAAGGGAAGCCATTCATCCCAGACGAAGGAGGCGGCGATGACCGTCAGCAGCGAGGTCGGCACGACGACGGGATCCGCGAGCCGACGGGTGGCCGATCTGATCGCGGCGGTGGCCGATCGGTCGCCGGACGTCCGCGCGCTGGTGGTCACCGCCGGCCGCAAACCCATCACCTACCGGCAGCTCACCGGGCTGGTCGACGACCTGGCCGGGCAACTGCAGCGGGCCGGCCTGGCCGCGGGCGACCGGGTCGCGCTGCGTGCGGGCAGCAACGCGGAGTTCGTCGTCGGGTTGCTCGCGGCCTCGCGGGCCGACCTGGTGCTGGTGCCGCTGGACCCGGCGTTGCCCGTGGCCGAGCAGCGCACCCGCGGTGACGCCGTGGGCGCCCGCGACGTGCTCGTCGACGGCGCCGCCCCCGGCGACAACGATGGGCACGCCCTGCCGTGGTGGCCGATCGCGGTGACGGCGGGTGACGCTCCGGCCGCCCACCTCGACGCCGCCGTCCCGCCGCGCCGCGACGTCGCCACGCCCGAGGGCCTGCGCGAGGACGACGCCATGATCATGTTCACCGGCGGGACGACCGGCGTGCCGAAGATGGTGCCCTGGACCCGGGACAACATCGCCGCCTCGGTGGCGGCGATCATCGCCGGCTACGGGCTGGGCCCCGACGACGCGACCGTCGCGGTGATGCCGCTGTATCACGGCCACGGGCTGTTGGCCGCGCTGCTGGCCACCCTGGCGTCCGGGGGAGCGGTGCTGCTCCCGGCGCGCGGCCGGTTCTCGGCGCACACGTTCTGGGACGACATCGACGCCGTGCAGGCCACCTGGTACACGGCGGTGCCGACGATCCATCAGATCCTGTTGGAGCGAGCCAAGACCGAGCAGGCGGGCGGTGCCACGCTGCGCTTCATCCGCAGCTGCAGCGCGCCGCTGACCGGCGAGACGGCGCAGGCGCTGCACGACACCTTCTCCGCGCCGGTGGTGTGCGCCTTCGGCATGACCGAGGCCACCCACCAGGTGGCCACCACCCCCATCGGGGGCAGCGGGGCGGACGAAAACCCGGGCGCCACACCGGGTTTGGTGGGCAGGTCGACCGGACCCCAGATCCGCATCGTCGGCCCGGACGGTAGCGTCTTGCCCGCGGAGCAGGTCGGGGAGGTGCAACTGCACGGCCCCACGGTGGTGCGCGGGTACCTCGGTGACCCCAAGATCACGGCGGCCAACTTCACCGAGGGGTGGCTGCACACCGGCGACCTGGGCACCCTGTCGCCGGCCGGCGATCTGGTGATCCGTGGCCGCATCAAGGAGCTCATCAACCGCGGCGGCGAGAAGATCTCGCCCGAGCACGTCGAGGGTGTGCTGGCCAGCCACCCGGACCTGCTGGAGGTGGCCGTCTTCGCGGTGCCGGACCAGCTGTACGGCGAGGCGGTGGCCGCGGCGTTCGTCGCCCGGGGGTCCGCCGCACCGACGGCCGACGAGCTCACCGAGTTCTGCCGCGAGCGGCTGGCGCCGTTCGAGGTGCCGGCCAGCTTCGAGCCGGCCGCCGAGCTGCCGCATACCGCGAAGGGGTCGCTGGACCGCCGGGCCGTCGCTCGCCAATTCGGCGGTGCCTGAGGGCCTCAGCCGCTCAACCGCACGGCCGCGGCGTCGGGCATGGGCTCGTAGCGCACGAACGAGCGCGTGAACGACGCCGCCCCGTGCGCCAGCGACCGCAGGTCGATCGCGTAGCGAGTCAATTCCGCTTGCGGCACTTCGGCTTTGACCACGGTACGGTCGCGGCCCGCGACGTCCGTGCCGAGCACCCGCCCGCGGCGGGCTGACAGGTCACCGAGCACCGCGCCGACGAAGTCGTCGGGGACCAGCACCGCGACCTCGTCGAGGGGCTCGAGCAGCGTCACCTTCGCCGCCGCGGCGGCCTCGCGCAACGCCAGCGCTCCGGCCATCTGGAAGGCGTAGTCCGACGAGTCCACGCTGTGCGCCTTGCCGTCGAGCAGGGTGACCCGGATGTCGACCACCGGGTAGCCGGCGTGCACGCCCTTGTCCATCTGGGCGCGCACGCCTTTCTCGACGCTCGGGATGAACTGCCGCGGCACCGCGCCGCCCACCACCTTGTCCACGAACTCGAACCCGGAGCCCTCGGCCAGCGGCTCGACTTCGATGTCGCACACCGCGTACTGGCCGTGGCCACCCGACTGCTTGACGTGACGGCCGTGGCCTTTTGCCTTGCCGCCGAACGTCTCTCGCAGCGGCACCCGCAACTCGACGATGTCGACCGCGACGCCGTACCGCTTGGCCAGCGCGTCGAGGACCACGCCGGCGTGCGCCTCGCCCATGCACCACAGCACGATCTGATGGGTCTCGGCGTTCTGCTCCACGCGCAGCGTCGGGTCCTCGGCCGCCAGGCGGCCCAGGCCCAGCGACAGCTTGTCCTCGTCGGTCTTGGCGTGCGCGGCGATCGCGACCGGCAACAGCGGTTCGGGCATCGTCCACGGCTTGAGCACCAGCGGCTCGGCCTTGTCCGACAGGGTGTCGCCCGTCTCGGCGCGGCTGAGCTTGCCGATCGCGCAGATGTCGCCCGCGACCACGGTGGGCGCCGGGCGCTGCTGCTTGCCCAGCGGGAACGACAGGCCGCCGATGCGCTCGTCCTCGTCGTGGTCGGGATGCGTGCCCCCGGCCCGGTCGGTGGCGCCGAAGAACGACGCGAAATGTCCTGACACGTGCACGGTGGCGTCGGGCCGAATGGTGCCGGAAAACAACCGGACCAGGCTGAGCCGCCCGACGTAGGGGTCCGACGTCGTCTTCACCACCTCCGCGAGCAGCGGCGCCCCGGCATCACAAACCAGGGCCGCGTGCGGGGCGCCCAGCGGCGTAAACACTTCGGGCAGTGGGTGTTCCATGGGCGACGGGAAGCCGCGGGTGGCGGCCTCAAGCAGCTCGACCGTCCCCACGCCGCTGGCGCTGCAGACCGGGATCACCGGGAAGAACGAGCCGCGGGCGACAGCCCGTTCCAGGTCCTCGACCAGCGCGGCCTCGTCGATGGCTTCGCCGCCGAGGTAGCGGTCCATCAGCGACTCGTCCTCGGATTCCTCGATGATTCCCTCGATCAGGGCGCCCCGCGCCTCCTCGACGAGTTCGGCATCGGCGGGATCCGGCGGATGCACCGTGCGCTCGCCGCCGCGGTAGCGGTACCGCTGCCGGGACAGCAGCCCGATCAGTCCTTCGCAGGCGGGCAGCCCGATCGGCAGGTATAGCGGTAACACCTTGTCGCCGAACGCGGTTCGGGCGGCGGCCAACGCTTCGGGGTAGTTCGCCCGGGTGTGGTCCAGCTTGGTGATCGCCACGGCGCGGGGCATGCCGACCTGATCGCATTCCTGCCACAGCGACTTGGTGGGTTCGTCCACGCCCTCGTTGGCCGCGATGACGAACAGCGCGCAGTCCGCGGCTCGCAGGCCGGCGCGCAATTCGCCCACGAAGTCCGCGTAGCCGGGCGTATCAATGAGGTTAATTTTCACGCCGTCGTGCGACAGCGACGCGACGGCCACGCCCACCGATCGCTGCTGGCGGATCTCGGCCTCGTCGTAGTCGCAGACCGTGCTGCCGTCGGCGACGGAACCGCTTCGGGTCAGGACGCCGCCGGCCACCAACAGCGCCTCCACGAGCGTGGTCTTGCCGGCGCCCGAGGGACCGATCAGGACGACGTTGCGGATCCCGCCTGGGCCGTTGGCAGTCGGGGCGGGCGACGCGCCGCGGGAAGAATTCGTCCTGTCCGCCATGGCATCCTCCAGGTTCGGGCGCGCGCCGTTGCGCGCCCATCTAGCCACGATTCACCCAAGGACCGGCCGACCACAAGACCTCGCGGGCAGTTCGGCGGGCCCGGCTCAGCGCCCGCCGGTGTGACGCCAGTCCGACCAGCGGTGCACCGTGACCGCGATCACCGGGCCGGCCACCGGAACCGATTGGTACTGCGGGTATTTCGCTCGTAACAGCTGTAAGCCCCGGTCGGCGACCGCGCCGTCGGGGTGCACCGAGGCGTCGCCGTCGGCGCGCACCCACCACAACTGCGTCCAGTCGTCGGCGTAGTGGTCGACGAGCAGGCTCACCCGGGGTTCGGCGTCGACGTTGGCCAACCGCCGCAGCCGACGGGTGGTCTTGGGTTTGGCGTCGACGGCGGTGTACACGACGTTGCGGCCGTCGGGGTCGACCGCGAACACGACGGGCACCACGTGGGGCGAGCCGTCGGGCGTCACCGTCGCCAGCCGGGCCACCGCGGCGGCGGCGAACCGGGCCCGGGGATCGAAGTCGCCCACCGTCACAGCCTAGGGCGACGACAGCCGCGCGGCCGGGCACCAACCGGGCCCCGCGCCAGGCCGGCCGGCACAAACCTGACCCGTGCCGGGAATAGCTACCTGCATTACGGTTATATACACAAACTAGTGCCGCCCAGATCCTCAGGCCGGGACGGCTTGGTGGTTTCCGCGACGCAGGAAGGCGACGAGATGAGCAAATCGCACCGCCGCTCGGTTCGGTGGTTGGTGAGCGCGCTGACGGTGATCGGCCTGGGGGTGGGTCCGGCCGTGGCGCCGGCGTCCGCGGCGCCGGCCCCGGCGCCGCTCGACCGCCCGTTGGCGCCGCTCGACCCATCGGCGCTGGTGGGCCAGGTGGGGCCGCAGGTGGTCAACATCGACACCAAGTTCGGCTACAACAACGCCGTGGGCGCCGGGACCGGCATCGTGATCGACCCGAGCGGCGTCGTGCTCACCAACAATCACGTCATCTCGGCCGCCACCGACATCAGCGCGTTCGACGTCGGCAACGGCCAGACCTACGGCGTCGACGTGATCGGCTACGACCGCAACGCCGACATCGCGGTGCTGCAGCTGCGCGGTGCCGCCGGCCTGCCCACCGCCGCCATCGGCGGGGGCGTTTCGGTGGGCACGCCGGTGGTCGCGCTGGGTAACGCGGGCGGCCAGGGCGGAACGCCCAGTGCCGTGAGCGGCACGGTCATCGGGCTGAACCAGACGGTGTCGGCGACGGACACGTTGACCGGCGCCAACGAGTCGCTGAGCGGGCTGATCCATTCGGACACCCCGATCAAGCCGGGTGATTCCGGTGGCCCGTTGGTGACCGGTGACGGCCGGGTGGTCGGCGTGGACACCGCGGCCACCGACAGCTACAAGATGTCGGGCGGGCAGGGCTTCGCGATCCCGATCGGCCGAGCGATGGGCGTGGCGGGGCAGATCCGGTCCGGCGCCGGCTCGAACACCGTTCACGTCGGCCCGACCGCCTTCCTCGGCCTGGGTGTGACGGACAACGGGGGCAACGGCGCGCGGGTGGAGCGCGTGGTCAACACCGGCCCGGCCGGCGGCGCGGGCATCTCGCCCGGCGACGTGATCACGGGCGTCGACAGCGTGCCCATCAACGGGGCCACCTCCATGACCGAAGTGCTCATCCCGCATCACCCGGGCGACACCATCGCGGTGCATTATCGTCCCGGCGGCAACGGCGACCGCACGGTCAACGTGACCCTGGCGGAGGGGCCCCCGGCCTGATCGCCGCGTCGAATCCGTTGGCGCCGGAACTATTTCGCCGCGTCTGCGTCGAAGTGATTTCGAATGTCGCGCCTCGGGTATCCGTGGCATCGTGGATTTGATGAACGACGCAAGAGAAGCGCTCGAACACCATCCAGAGGGGGGCAGCCACGTCCAAGACGGCGTCGTGGAACACCCCGACTCCGATGACTTCGACAACGCCGCCGCACTGCCCACCGATCCGACGTGGTTCAAGCACGCCGTGTTCTACGAAGTGCTGGTCCGGGCGTTCTTCGACGCCAACGCGGACGGCTCTGGCGACCTACGGGGATTGTTGGGGCGCCTGGACTACCTGCAGTGGCTCGGCATCGACTGCATCTGGCTGCCCCCGTTCTACGATTCGCCGCTGCGCGACGGCGGTTATGACATCCGCGACTTCTACAAGGTGCTACCCGAATTCGGGACGGTCGAGGACTTCGTCGCGCTGCTGAACGCCGCGCACGAGCGGGGCATCCGGGTCATCACCGACCTCGTGATGAACCACACATCCGACTCGCACCCCTGGTTCCAGGAGTCGCGGCACGACCCCGACGGCCCGTACGGCGACTTCTACGTGTGGAGCGACACCAGCGAGCGCTACACCGACGCCCGGATCATCTTCATCGACACCGAGGAGTCGAACTGGACCTTCGACCCGGTGCGCAAGCAGTTTTACTGGCACCGGTTCTTCTCGCACCAGCCGGACCTCAACTACGACAACCCGGCCGTGCAGGAGGCCATGATCGACGTCTTGCGGTTCTGGCTGGGCCTGGGCATCGACGGCTTCCGGCTGGACGCGGTGCCGTATCTATTCGAGCGGGAGGGCACCAACTGCGAGAACCTCCCGGAGACCCACGCGTTCCTCAAGCGGGTCCGCAAGGTCATCGACGACGAATTCCCGGGCCGGGTGCTGCTGGCCGAGGCCAACCAGTGGCCGGCCGACGTGGTCGAGTACTTCGGCGAGGCCAGCACCGGCGGCGACGAGTGCCACATGGCGTTCCACTTCCCGCTGATGCCGCGCATCTTCATGGCCGTGCGCCGCGAATCGCGGATTCCCATCTCGGAGATCCTGGCCCAGACGCCGGAGATCCCCGACATGGCGCAGTGGGGCATCTTCCTGCGTAACCACGACGAGCTCACACTCGAGATGGTCACCGACGAAGAGCGGGACTACATGTACGCCGAGTACGCCAAGGACCCCCGGATGAAGGCCAACGTCGGCATCCGGCGCCGGCTGGCCCCGCTGCTCGACAACGACCGCAACCAGATCGAGCTGTTCACCGCGCTGCTGCTGTCGCTGCCCGGCTCGCCGGTGCTCTACTACGGCGACGAGATCGGCATGGGCGACGTGATCTGGCTCGGTGACCGCGACGGGGTGCGCACCCCGATGCAGTGGACGCCGGACCGCAACGCCGGCTTCTCCAAGGCCAACCCCGGCCGGCTGTACCTGCCCGCCAGCCAGGATTCGGTGTACGGCTACCAGGCGGTCAACGTGGAGGCCCAGCGTGACACGTCCACGTCGCTGCTCAACTTCACCCGCACCATGCTCGCCGTGCGCCGCCGTCACAAGGCGTTCGCCGTCGGCAGTTTCAAGGAGCTGGGCGGGTCGAATCCGTCGGTGTTGGCGTTCGTCCGTCAGGAGCCCGACGACGGCGATACCGTGCTGTGCGTCAACAACCTGTCGCGGTTCCCGCAGCCGATCGAACTCAATCTGCAGCAGTGGGCCGGGTGCACCCCGGTCGAGCTGACCGGGCAGGTCGAGTTCCCGCGCATCGGTCACCTGCCCTACCTGCTGACGCTGCCGGGCCACGGGTTCTACTGGTTCCAGCTGACCGCGTGCGAGGAGGAATCGTGACGAACCCCCCCGACCGCGCCACGCCGAACGACAAAGAGGAGGGGTGTCGATGACTTCCCCGGAGAAATTGCCCTGGTCCGAGTGGCTGCCGCAGCAACGCTGGTACGCCGGACGCAACCGCGAGCTGACCAGCGCTCAGCCCAGCGTGGTGGTGCCGCTGCGCGAGGGCCTCGATCTGGTCCTCGTCGACGTCGACTACGCCGACGGATCGCAACACCGCTACCAGGTGATCGTCGGCTGGGATTCCGCGCCGGTGTCGGAATACAGCACCGTCGCCACCATCGGTGCAGCGGGCGACCGGACCGGCTTCGATGCGCTGTACGACGAGAGCGCGCCGACGTTCCTGCTGTCGCTGATCGACTCCTCGGCGACGCGCGCCGCGTCGGGCGCCGAGGTGACGTTCACCAAGGAGCCGGGCGCCCGGCTGCCCTTGCAGGCCATGGCGCACGTCTCGGACGCCGAGCAGTCCAACACCAGCGTGATTTTCGACCGCGAGGCGATCTTCAAGGTGTTCCGCCGGGTCAGCCCCGGCATCAATCCCGACGTCGAGCTGAACCGCGTGTTGGGGCGCGCCGGCAACCCGCACGTGGCGCAGCTGCTGGGCACCTACGACCTGACCGATTCGGCCGGCACGCCGTGGCCGTTGGGCATGATCACCGAGTTCGCCGCCAACGCGACGGAGGGCTGGGCGATGGCGACCGCCAGCGTCCGCGACCTGTTCGCCGAGGCGGACCTGTACGCCCACGAGGTCGGCGGCGACTTCGCCGGCGAGTCGTGCCGCCTGGGCGAGGCCGTGGCGTCCGTGCACGCCACCCTCGCCGAGACCCTCGGCACGTCGCAGCAGCCCTTCCCGGTCGACAACGTGCTGGCGCGGCTGTCGTCGGCGGTGGCCCTGGTGCCGGAGCTGCAGGAGTACGCGGCCGCCGTCGAAGAGCGCTTCGCCAAGCTCGCCAACGAGACGATCACGGTCCAGCGGGTGCACGGCGACCTGCACCTGGGGCAGGTGCTGCGCACGCCCGAGAGCTGGCTGGTGATCGACTTCGAGGGGGAGCCGGGCCAACCGCTCGAGGAGCGGCGGGCGCCCGACTCGCCGCTGCGCGACGTCGCCGGGGTGTTGCGCTCCTTCGAGTACGCCGCCTACGGGCCGCTGGTGAACCAGGCCGGTGACAAGCAGCTGGCGGCCCGCGCCCGGGAATGGGTCGAGCGCAACCGCACGTCGTTCTGCGAGGGCTACGCGGCCGCGTCGGGCGTGGACCCCCGCGACTTCGCCCACCTGCTGGCCGCCTACGAGCTCGACAAGGCCGTCTACGAGGCCGGTTACGAGGCGCGGCACCGACCGTCGTGGCTGCCGATTCCGCTGCGCTCCATCGCGAGGTTGATCGCAGTTTGACCGGCGTTCGCTCGGCTGCGCGCGCCGGCCGTCTCTGACAGCATGAGCCTGTGCCGAGTGAGACATACAACAGTGAGGCGCGCCTGTCGTGGTTGCTGGCGGCGCTGGCCGGTGTGCTGGGGGCGACGGCGTTCACCCACTCCGCCGGGTATTTCGTCACGTTCATGACCGGGAACGCCCAGCGCGCCGTGCTGGGCTACTTCCGCGACGACGTGTGGCTGTCCATCAGCGCGGGGCTGCTGCTGCTGTGCTTCGTCGCCGGGGTGGTCGTGGCGTCGGTGTGCCGGCGCCATTTCTGGGTGGCCCACCCGCACGGCCCGACCGTGCTGACGACGGTCAGCCTGATCGCGGCCACGGTGGTCGACGTCATCGACGAGGGCTGGGAGGAGAACTTCCTGGACTTCGCGCCCATCATGCTGGTGGTATTCGGCGTCGGGGCGTTGAACACGTCGTTCGTCAAGGACGGCGAGGTGTCGGTGCCGCTGAGCTACGTGACGGGAACGCTGGTCAAGATGGGGCAGGGCATCGAACGCCACCTCGCCGGCGGCACCGCCGCCGACTGGCTGGGTTACTTCCTGTTGTTCAGCAGCTTCGTGCTGGGCGCGACGCTGGGCGGTCTGATCAGCCTCGTCGTCAACGGGACCGCCATGCTCGTCGTCGCCGCGGTGGTGTGCACGGTGACCACCGCGATCACCTACTTCCACTCAGACCGCCGCGCCCTGCTCGACGACGCCGGCTGAGCCCGCCGCCCAAAAGAGCATCGGCAGCAGCGCTGACCGGGTGCGCTGCTGCCGATGCTCGGCTTGTTGGGGTTATCAGGCGGCGGGTGCGGGCGCCGCTGGCGCCGCTGGCGCCGGCGCGGCGTTTACCGCGTTGAGCGTTTGCAGGATGTCCGGCTTCATGGCCATCAGCTGCTGGTTCCAGTACGGCCACGAGTGGGTCCCGTTGGCCGGGAAGTTGAACACGCCGTTGCGCCCGCCGGCGGCCGCGTAGGCGTTCTGGAACTGCTGGTTGGTGCGCAGCGTGAGGCCTTCCAGGAACTTCGCCGGCATGTTGTCACCGCCGAGGTCGCTGGGAGTGCCGTTGCCGCAGTACACCCAGATCCGGGTGTTGTTGGCGACCAGCCGCGGGATCTGCAGCATCGGGTCGTTGCGCTTCCACGCCGGGTCGCTCGACGGGCCCCACATGCTGTTGGCGTTGTAACCGCCCGAGTCGTTCATCGCCAGGCCGATCAGCGTCGGCCACCAGCCCTCGGACGGGTTGAGGAAGCCCGACAGCGCCGCGGCGTAGGGGAACTGCTGCGGGTAGTAGGCGGCCAGGATCAGCGCGGAGCTGCCCGACATCGACAGGCCGACGGCGGCGTTGCCGGCCGGCGACACCTGCTTGTTGGCCTGCAACCACAAAGGCAGCTCCTGGGTCAAAAACGTCTCCCACTTGTAGGTGTAGTTCTGGCCGTTGCCCGACGACGGCTGGTACCAGTTGCTGTAGAAGCTGGACTGCCCGCCGACGGGCATGATGACCGACAGGCCCGACTGGTAGAACTCTTCGAACGCCGGGGTGTTGATGTCCCAGCCGTTGTAGTCGTCCTGCGCCCGCAGGCCGTCGAGCAGGTAGACCGCGTGCGGCCCGCCGCCCTGGAACTGGACCTTGATGTTGCGGCCCATCGACGGTGAGGGCACCTCGAGGTATTCCACGGGCAGGCCGGCCTTCGAGAAGGCGCTGGCGGTGCCGGCGCCACCGCCGGCGGCGACGAGCCCGGACAGCAGGGCAGCCCCAACGGCAGCGATCGCCAGCCGGCGCGGCATGGTCGCCGCTGCGGCGCGCAACTTCCGCAACTCTTCGATGAACGTCATAGCTGTCTACCCATCCCAACTTTCATCTGCCGCGTGACGCGGTCGAATGTGTTCGCAGCGCAGTGAATCACGCGCAACTGGCACATTTCGCCTGTCAGGGCCGCGGCTCGATGTCGCGGTTGGGCAACGATTGGGCGTCGGGGGCGAATCGTCGCGGTGGGGTAACGATCCCTCATCAAAACGCCGGCAGCGGTTGACAACCGCCGACGGCGTTCCGCGTCCGGTCGCCGCGCTCGGCGACCGGCTAAGCGACCAGGCGGCGCAATAACGTTGCGGCCGTGCAGATTCCGAGGATCGCAGCGATGAGCAACACGATGAAGTCGGCTGGGTTGAACGGTGTGCCGATCAACAACGCCCGCAAGGCGTCAACCTCGTAACTGAGCGGGTTGACCTTGCTGAGCACGTGCAGCCACCCCGGCATCACGTCGACGGGGTAGAGCGCGTTGGAGGCGAAGAACAGCGGCATGGTGATCGCCTGCCCGATACCCATCAGCCGGTCGCGGCTGCGGACCAACCCGGCCAGCGTCATGGACAGGCAGGCGAAGAAGGCGGCGCCGAGCATGACCACGGCCATCGCCGCCAGGATGCGCAGCGGATTCATCGTCAACCCCACGCCCATCAGGTAGGCCAGGGCGGTCACGCCGACGACCTGTGCCACCGACCGCACCCCGGCGGCGAACGCCTTCCCGGTGACCAGCGCCGACGCCGGGGCGGGAGTGACCATCAGCTTGGCGAGGATGCCGGCGTCGCGGTCCCAGATGATCTGGATGCCATAGAAGATCGAGATGAACAACGCCGACTGGGCGATGATCCCGGGCGCCAGGAAGGCGAGGTAGGACACCGACCCCGTCTTGATCACGTGCAGGTGGCTGAAGGTGTTGCCGAAGATCAGCAACCACAGCGCCGGTTGCACCATCCGGGTGATCAACTCGGTCCTGTCGTGGCGCAGTTTCTGCAATTCCACGATGGCGAAGGCCCCGACCCGGCTCGACACGGCGCCCAGGCGTTGCCGCCCCCGCGGGGCGCGGATCAGCGGACCCGGGGCATGGTTACCGAGGGCACTGTCAACCGACACGGCGGGCCACCTTTCTGCTGGAACGGATTTCGCGGAACGACTCCTCCGCCGGCTCGGCCAGATCGGACGCCGCGTAGTGGCGGAACACGTCTTCGAGGGTGGCGCGCGGGGCCACGGTCGCCTTCAAGGCGTCGGGCGTCCCGACCGCGCGCAACTCGCCGCGGTGCATCAACGCCACCCGGTCGCACAACGCGTCGGCCTCCTCCATGTAGTGGGTGGTCAGCAGCACGGTCATGCCGTATCGGGCCTGCATGTCGCGCACCTGGGACCAGACCCCGTCGCGGGCGATCGGGTCCAGCCCCACGGTGGGCTCATCGAGGACCAGCAGCGACGGCCGGTTGACCAGCGCCTGCGCCACCTCGAGGCGGCGGACCATGCCGCCGGAGTACGCGCCCGCCAACCGGTCGGACACGTCGAGCAGGTCCATGGCGGCCAGCGCCTGCGCCACGCGGGCGGCGCGCTGTCCGCGGGGCACGCCGTAGAGCCTGGCGAACCACTCGACGTTTTGCCGACCGGTCAGCGCCGGCTCAATCGAAAGTTGTTGCGGCACATACCCGATGTTGCTTCGGATGTCGGTCGTCTGGCGACGGGCATCCATGCCGAAGATCCGCAGTTCACCGCGCTGCACCGGGGTGAGCGTGGTGAGCATGCGCACCATGGTGGTCTTGCCGGCCCCGTTGGGGCCCAGCAGGCCCATCGTCTCGCCCGGCCGCACCTGCAGCGTCACGTCGTCGACGGCGGTGAACTGGGCGTAACGATAGGTCAAGTGGCTGGCGTCGATCGCCAACGGCAGGGATCCGCTCATGATCGGCGCTCTCGTAGTATCCCGGTCATCGTCTGAAGGACCTCCAATCCCCTTGTCAATGCTTCGATTTGGTCGCCGTCGAGCTGGTCGAGCGCGTCGCCGAGCAACGCGCGCCGGGCGGCGCGCGAATCGTCAACCACCTGTTGGGCGGGCCCGGCGAGCCGCAGCTGCCCCACCCGGCGATCGGCGTCGCCCACGGTCCGCAGCAGCAACCCGCCGGCGACCAGCTTGGTCACCAGCGTCGACGCGGTGTTGGGCGCCAGACCGAGCTCCGCGGCGGCTGCGCTCACCGAGATGCCCGGCCGCCGCCCGACCAACCACAGCAGCTCGGACTGCGACTCGGACAGGGTGTCGAACCCGCGCCCGGTGGCCCTGCGCAGCTGCCGGCCGAACCGACCGACGACGCCGGACACCTCGCCGGCCAGATCGGTGCGTTGTTTCACCTCTCCCATTGTTAGCTCTATAGCCGAGCTATCGATATGGAGGGGTTAAGCGTTCGCTATGTGCGGTCGAGGAGGTGCAGCTCGACGTCGGCCAGCGTGCCGGCGTTGATGCGCGCGGTCATGTAGGTGCAGAACGGTTGCCGGCGGCGGTCGGTGGGCGACCCGGGGTTGAGCAGGCGTAGGCCGGTCTGGGTCGTGGTGTCCCAGGGAATGTGACTGTGGCCGAACACGAGCACGTCGGTGTTGGGGTAGAGCCGCGACATGCGGGCGTCGCGCCCGCCGGCGGCGCCGGTCTCGTGGACCACGGTGAGCCGCACGCCGCCCAGGATCACGTCGGCCCGTTCCGGCAGCCGGGCCCGCAGCGCGGGGCCGTCGTTGTTGCCCCAGCACGCGATCAGGCGCTCGGCCCTGGTCTGAAGGTCGTCGACGAGCTGTTCGGTCACCCAGTCGCCGGCGTGTACGACAACGTCGGCGCGGTCCACCTCGTCCCATACCCGCGCCGGCAGGTCGCGGGCGCGCTTAGGGACGTGGGTGTCCGCGATCAGCAGCAGTCTCACGGGCCCGTCGGGTGGCGCCGCACTACGCCGGCCGCGGTCAGCCGCGCTCGCTGCGCGCCTCGGCGCCGCTCTCGCCGGCGTCGAAGGTGTCGTCGGAGCCGGCGGCGCCCACGTAGCTGCCATCCTCTTCGCCCGCGGCGGCGCGCGAACGGGTCTGATGGGTGTCGGCCTCGACGTCTTCCTCAGCCTTGTGGCCCTTGTGTTCTGGCATGGATGCGCTACCCCTCCGCGGTCGTTTCGCATCAGAGTTCCCGCGACGGGTGGCGCGAAACCCGGCCGACGGGCGGCCGGGACGGCCGGGCTATTGTTACCAGCCGAGTCAAGGAGAAACCGCCATGCGCACGTTCGAATCAGTAGCCGACCTCGCGGCCGCCGCCGGCGAGAGCCTCGGGCACAGCGACTGGGTGACCGTCACCCAGGACGACGTCAATCTGTTCGCCGACGCGACCGGCGACCACCAGTGGATCCATGTCGACCCCGAACGCGCCGCCTCCGGCCCGTTCGGCACGACCATCGCCCATGGGTTCATGACGCTGGCGCTGCTGCCCCGCCTGCAGCACCAGATCTACACCGTCAACGGCATCAAACTGGCAATCAACTACGGGCTCAACAAGGTTCGCTTTCCCGCACCGGTGCCGGTCGGCTCGCGGGTGCGGGCGGAAAGCACGCTGGTCAGCGTCGACGACCTGGGCAACGGCGCCGCGCAGGCGACCGTGTCCACCACCGTCGAGATCGACGGCTCGGCCAAGCCGGCCTGCGTGGCCGAGAGCATCGTCCGCTACGTCGCCTGAGCGCCGCGCTCAGAACTCGGCGACCGCGTGCTCCAGGCGCTCGGCCAGGCGCGCCTGCGCCTCGGCACGCCGGGTCGGAATGTGAGCCGACGGGAAAAGCGTTGTCACGGGCTCGTATTCGCGTAGCGTGCGGCGGGCGACGGTCATCTTGTGCAGTTCGGTCGCGCCGTCGGCGATGCCCAGCGACTCGGCGGCCACCATCATCTTGACGAACGGCATCTCGTCGGAGACACCGAGCGCGCCGTGCAGGTGCAGGGCCCGCTGCGCGACGTCGTGCAGCACCTGCGGCATGGCGACCTTGACGGCGGCGATGTCGCGGCGCACCTTCTGATAGTCGTGGTGCTTGTCGATCAGCCAGGCGGTGCGCAGGACCAGCAGCCGGAACTGCTCGATCTGGATCCAGCTGTCCGCGACCTTCTCCTGGGTCATCTGAAAATCGGCCAAGCGTCCGTGGCGCGTCTTGCGGGACACCGCCCGCTCGCACATCATGTCGAAAGCGCTGCGCGCCAACGCGATTGTCCGCATCGCGTGATGGATGCGGCCGCCGCCGAGCCGGGTCTGCGCGATCATGAAGGCCTTTCCCTCGCCGCCCAGGACGTGATCCGCGGGCACCCGCACGTCGCGGTAACGGACGTAACCGTGGCTGGCCCGCTTGGCGGATTCGGCCCCGACCCCGACGTTGCGCACGATCTCGATGCCCGGCGTCTCGGCCGGCACGATGAACAGCGACATCTTGTCGTAGGTGCGCGCCTCGGGATTGGTGACGGCCATGACGATGAAGAACGAGGCGTGTTTGGCGTTGGTGGAGAACCACTTCTCGCCGTTGATCACCCAATCGTCACCGTCGCGGGTGGCCGCGGTGACGAACTGCCCCGGGTCGGACCCGCCCAGGGGTTCGGTCATCGAATAGCAGGACGTGATCTCGCCGTCCAGCAGCGGCTGCAGGTAGCGCGCCTTCTGCTCGTCGGTGCCGAACAGCGCGAGGATCTCGGCGTTGCCCGAATCGGGTGCCTGACAACCGAACACGGACGGGGCCCAGCGGGACCTGCCGAGTATCTCGTTGAGAAGGGCCAGCTTGACCTGGCCGAAACCCTGACCGCCGAGTTCCGGGCGCAGGTGCGCGGCCCACAGCCCCTGATCCTTGACCTGCTGCTGCAACGGCCGCAACACGGCCATCACCTCGGCGTTGTGCTTGTCGTAGGGATCGAGGGCCACGAGGTCGAGCGGTTCCAGCTCGTCGGCCATGAACTGTTCGACCCAGTCCAGCTTCGCCTGGTACTCGGGGTCCGTCTCGAAATCCCACACCGTGGCCAACCGTTCCCCGGCGCAGCGTCGCGCCGGACTCGCTGATGAGGCCACACCATCGTAAGGCTTACAGCGACAGCGCCGGCCCTTCCCCGGCGCCGCCGCGGGTGTCGATGACGCGCTGGGCGATGTCGACCAGTTTGGTCTGGTTCTCCTGCGACAGCATGCGCAGCAGCTCGAATGCGCGGACCTCGTCGACGGCGAAGCGTTCCATGATGATGCCCTTGGCCTGACCGATGCGGTCGCGGGTGGTCACCGCCGACTGCAGCTGCTCACCGTGGCGCGCCGCCAGGATCGCGGCGGCCGCGTGCGCGGCCAGCACGGTCCCGATGGTCTCGGCGTCGGCGTCCCACACGCCGGCCTCGAAACTGAAAAGGTTCAGCGCGCCGGCGGTCCGTTCCGCCGTGTACAGCTTCAACGACAGGCTGCTCAGCACGCCATGTTCCACGGCGGCCGGCGCGTACCGGGGCCAGCGGGTTTCTTCGCGCAGATCGTCGGTGCGGACCAGTGTCTCGTGCAGGGCCGCCTGCGCGCAGGGGCCCTCACCGAATTCGTGCTGCAACGCGTCCAGCTTCGCCACCAGGCTGTCGGTGTCGGCCAGCGATTCGAATTCCCCGCCCCGCTTCACCAACAGCACGCCCGCCACCGCGGCCCGCGGAATCAGCTCCACCGCCGTGGCGGTGACGTCGGAGAGGATCTGCTCCAGTCGGCGGGGCGCGGCGATCTCCCGCGAGAGCTCGGCCATGCGCCTGGCCAGCGCGTGCCTCGAACCCGGATCGGACGGCTCCATAGACCGGATTGTGCACGATGTCCTCCCCATGCGTAACTTGGGCTCTTCGCTCGCGCCGGTCGCCGCACCGCTCGGGCATTTGCTGACGGGCACCGTTTGTCCGGTTAGCCCGCGGGTACCCGCCGTCGAGCACCACCTTTCCTACAGCCCTGGGAGGCTCCCGTGTTCGTGCACAACAAAGACCTTCAATTCGAGGTACGGGTCGACCGGCCCGACCCGCGATTCGCATCTCTGCTGATGGAACAGTTCGGCGGCGCCAATGGGGAACTCACCGCGGCGTTGCAGTACTTCACCCAGGCTTTCGTGCTGCGCCAGAAAAACCCGAAGCTCTACGACCTGTTCATGGACATCGCCACCGAGGAGCTGAGCCACCTCGAGATGGTCGGGTCGATGATCACCATGTTGCTCGACGGGCTCAACGACGACCTCAAGATCGCGAACCAGCGGTGCGATTGGATGCCGGCAGTTGCCAGCGCGAACGGCCGCGACTCGATCATCGATCAGGTCGCCGTCAACCCGCTGTTCCTCGTGCTGAGCGGCGGCGGGCCGGACGTGAAGGATTCCGCGGGCAACAACTGGACCGGCGCCTACATCGACGCCAACGGCGACCCGACGGTGGATCTGCGCAACAACGTGGCCGCGGAGTCCCGCGCGAAGGTCGTCTACGAGTACCTCAAGCAGTTCACCGACGACCCGGGTTGCCAGGACACCCTGACGTTCCTGATGACGCGCGAGGTCGCGCACTACCAGCAGTTCACCGCGGCGCTCAACGAGTTGCCGGTCAACTTCCCGCCGGGCCAGCTGCCCGGCGACCCCCGCTTCCAGAACGTGGCGTTCAACATGTCCAACGGGGGCGGCGAGTCGGTCCGCGGCCCGTGGAACGAGGGCCAGGGTCCGTGGCCGGAGGGCATCGAGTGGGAGTACGTGGAAAAGCCCGAGCAGCAATGGCTGGGCGGCTCCACGCGGCGGAACAAGGGTGCCGAGCTCAACCCGAACGGGTCGCCGGCCGTCGAGGCCGAGAAGCCGTTCACCCACGAACAGCACACCGCCACAAGCTGATCCGTCTTTGAGCGGCGAAAAGGCCGGGCACCGCGCGGTTGCGGTGCCCGGCCTTTGCCGCGGTTTGCCGCGGTTTTCCTACTTGATCTGCGGGTCGGGCGGGTTGTCCTCGGCGCGGCCGGTCAGCGCGTCACGCACATGGTCGACGACCGCGGCGCCCATTCCCATCGTCTTGAGCACGGCGGGGTTGGGTGGGGTGTCCGGGTGGGGTCGGGTCGGCGCGATCTTCTTGGCCTGCTCCAGCTTTGCGCCGATCTTCTCCAGCTCCTCGCGGTCGATGGCCGTCTCCACCTGCGGCCACACCACGTCCTGCTCGTAGGCGATGTGTTCGCGGCCGAGCTTGATGAACTCCCGCAACGCCTCGTGGTAGTCGGCATCGCCCGGGTGCGAGTCCTCGAGGCGCTGCAGCAGCTTCTTGCCGGCCTGCTCCTGCTCGATGGCCTTGTCCGCGAGGCCATCTCCGATCGCCTTGCGTACCGCCGGCCAGAAGAACTGCTCCTCGATGGCCTCGTGTTGCGACTCGGCGATGATCAGGTTGTTGACCATGGTCTCCAGGCCGCTCGCCTGAGCACCGGAACCCGTCGGGGCCCCGTCGAGCACCTCGAACATGCCGAGCACGCTCTTATGGTCGTGGCGGAGGAATGTCAATGCGTCCATAGTTGTGCCTTCCAGTTGGGCTGAAACTCGAAGTGGCCTGCGGGATACCCGGGCGGTCGGCTCCGAAACAAGCAAGCCCCGGGACGGGCCCGGAACCATGCCACCGCCGCTCAGTGCAGCTTGGGCAGCACGCTGGTGCGGTAGAACTCGATGGCCGACAACGGATCGCCTTGCGGAAAGTGCAGAAACGGTGTCGCGCCCGCGTCGAGCACCCGTTGCACCGCGGCGACATGGACGGCGGGGTCGGTCCCGACGGTCCAGTTGCTCAAGACCTTGTCGACGGGGTTGGCCTCGGCGGCGCGCTGGATCTCGACCGGGTTCGGCTGATCCACCGCCCCGGCGGTGAACCGCCACAGGGCCGCGGCGCGCCCCGCCTCGTCGCGGTTACCGACGACCGCGAACATCTCCGCGCGCTTGCCCAGCGTGGCGGGGTCGCGGCCGGCGGCCTGGGCACCGGCGGCGAACGCCGCCAACAACTTTGGATCGGCGATATCGCGCGCCTGGCTGATCCACCCGTCGCCGTACTGCCCGGCCAGCCGCGCGCTCTTGGGACCACCCGCGGCGACGAAGATCGCTGGGGGTGTCGGCGGCACGTCGTAAAGCTTGAGCGCATTGGTCTGAAAGTAGCGCCCGGAGAACGAGATCCGTTGGCCGCTCCACAGCTGCCGGATCAGGTCGATGGCCTCGACCAGCCGGTCGTGCCGTTCCCGGTAATTGCCGAACGTGTTGGTGGTGGCCTGCTCGTTGAGTCGTTCCCCGGTGCCGAGCCCGAGGAAGACCCGGCCCGGGCTCAACAGGGCCAGGGACGCGAAAGCCTGTGCCACCGTGGCGGGGTGATAACGGTAGATCGGACACGTCACGCCCGTCCCGAAGGAGAGCCGGCTGGTGCCGTTGCCGACGAGGGCCAGCGTCAGCCACGGGAACATCGCGTGGCCCTCGTTGTCCTGCCACGGCTGGATGTGGTCGCTGGCCCAGGCGTACTGGAATCCGGCTTGTTCGGCGGCTTTTGCCTGGGCCAGGAGTTGATCAGTGCGGAACTGTTCGTGGGAGAGCGTCAGGCCGACGCCCGGGTGCGCTGGGGGCGCTGGGGGACTGGCTGGGGCGCCACCGTGGCCGCCCCCCGAATGGCAGCCGGCCGAGAGCCCGGCGGCGCCGAGGGCCCCCACGCCCGCGGTCACTCGCCCGAACGTGCGCCGCGAGATGCCGGTCATCCGGCAGTAATACCCGCGGCCCCGCCGACGACACCCGGCGGCAGCGGCCACTAGGCTCGTGCAGATGGCTGCACAGGCGCGCCCGGCGCGCAAGGGTGAAGTGCGTGCGTTGTCGAGCACGTTGGCCAGGGCCTTTTACGACGACCCCGTCATGATGTGGTTGCTCCCGGACGCGCGGACCCGCACGGCGAACCTGCGCCGGTTGTTCGCGACGATGACCCGGCACCACCACCTGGCGCGCGGCGGCGTCGAGGTGGCCTGCGCGGGGCCCGCCATCGGCGCGGCGTCGCTGTGGGATCCGCCGAACCAGTGGCAGGAGTCCACCCTGGCGCAACTGCTGATGACGCCGACCTTCCTGCGGGTCTTCGGCGCGCAGTCGATGCGCGGGCGCGCGGTGCAGGACCTGATGAAACGCCTACATCCCGAGGAACCGCACTGGTACCTGGCCGTCATCGGCAGCGACCCGACGGTGCGCGGCCAGGGTTTCGGCCAGGCGCTGATGCGGTCGCGGCTGGATCGCTGCGACGCCGAATACAGCCCGGCCTACCTCGAGTCGAGCAAGGCCGAAAACGTCCCGTACTACCAGCGTTTCGGGTTCGCGGTGACCCGCGAGATCCCGCTACCCGACGGCGGCCCGAAGCTGTGGGCCATGTGGCGAGAACCGCGCTAGCGTTTAACGCCCTGATCGGGCGGGCAACCGTGGGCCATGAGCGATAACCCCCAGGCCGACGATCTGGTGGACCCCGCCGACTTCCCCGAGGAGGGCGGTCCGGGCGACACCCTGAACGCCAGCGAAGGCACCGACTCCGACGAGCTGCACAACGACGACGGCGACATCGTGGTCGACCCCCCGGAGCGCTGGAGCGAGGCGAATCGGTTCGGCGTGACGGCGCGCGAAGAGCGCGAGGGGGAGTCCTTGGACGCCCGGCTCGCGGAGGAGGAGCCGGACGTGTCCGAGGTGCCGGTCGAGGCGCTCGACGACGCGTCGAACGATTCGCTCGATGACGGCCCCCCGGGGCGCGCGCACCGCGGCCAGATCGACGGCGCGCCCGAGGACGGCGACTCGCTCTACGAGGTCGTCGACGAGTAGTTCAGTGCTCGGCTGTTTACTGCCCGGGCGCGGCGCGGCGTCAGGGGGTTGAGCGCCAACCCGCTATCCCGATGGCGATCATCCGCAGCTGCTTGACGGCCGTGCGGCGGATGTCCTCGAGCGCCTCGCCGCTCTGCGCGTCCTCGATGGCCTCTGCGATCAGGATCATCGCGTTGACGAACAGGCTCGCCAGCACGTTGAGGTCCTCGGTGGTCCACTCGTGCAGGCCGGGGAAGCGCGCGAGGTCGGTGGCCAACTCGGACGTGATCAGCCGAATCTCGGTGCGGATGGCGTAGCGCAACACCGACAGCCCGCTGTTGCGCTCGCGACCGATCAGCCGCCAGTGCTCGCGCCGCTGGGCGACGCTGGCCACCAGGATCTCGACTGACGACTCAATCACCCGGTTGGGATCCAGCCTGCCCGCCCGCGCATCCCGCAAGGTGTCGCGCAGGCTGCGGAACGACTCGTCGATCAGGACCAGCCCCAGCGCCTCCATCGACTCGAAGTGGCGGTAGAAGGCCGCCGGCACGATGCCGACCTCGCGGGTGACCTCACGCAGGCTCAGGCTGGAAAAGCTGCGGTCCTGCAGCAACTTGAGGGCTGCGGCGATGATGGCCCGGCGCGTCGCCTCCTTGCGCTCCTCGCGCGACTGGCTTTCGCGAACACGCTCCCGGCCCGAGCTCCGCGCCCGTGAGCTAGGAGTACGGCTGTTCACTATGTGAAGCCTACCACAACGAGGCAGTAAACCCTTGACTGCCTGGGCGATCACCGCGCACGGTGTACATATGTTTACTCAAACCACGCACACTCCGCGGCGCTCCCTCGCCCGGACCATTGGGCAGCGGGTGTTGGGTTCAGACCTCCTCGACCTGCTCACCGGACCGCACGGTGTCGACCGCTACACCGAGCTCGTCGCCCCGACGTGGACGCTCGGCGAGCCGCGCGCCAAGGTGGTGGCCGTGCGCCGCGCCACACCGCGCAGCGTCACGCTCACCCTGGCGCCGAACGCCGCCTTCCGGTCGCGCGGACCGGTCCAGGCCGGCCAGTACGTCAACCTCACCGTCGACATCGACGGCCGCCGGCACTCCCGCTGCTACTCGCCGGCCAACGCCCAAGGCGCCGCCGATCTCGAACTCACCATCGGCCGCCACGACGGCGGTCTGGTGTCGAACTACCTGTATGAGCACGCCCACCGCGGCATGGTGGTCGGGCTCACCGGTGTCGGCGGGGACTTCGTGCTGCCCGCGCAGCGCCCGCGCCGCATCCTGTTCGTCTCGGGCGGCAGCGGCATCACGCCCGTGCTGGCGATGCTGCGCACCCTGCTCGCCGAGGGGTATCGCGGCGAGCTGGCGTTCGTGCACTACGCGCGGACGCCCGAGGAGGCCTGCTACCGCGACGAGCTGGCCACGCTCGCCGGCGTGCGGGTCCTGCACGGCTACACGCGCTCGGCCGACGGCGACCTGACCGGGCGCTTCGGGCCGGCGCACCTGGCCGCCGCGCTGCCGTCGCCCGATGCGGTGTTCGTCTGCGGCCCAACGCCTCTGGTCGACGCCGCCCGGGCGGTATGCGACAACGTCTACACCGAAAGCTTCGTGCCGCCGACCTTCGAGCCGCCGGCCAACCCGACGGGCGGGCGAGTCACCTTCTCCGACAGCGGGATCGACGTGATCGACGACGGCCGCCCCCTGCTGGAACAGGCCGAGGCCGCGGGCCTGACACCCGAGAACGGCTGCCGGATGGGCATCTGCCACACCTGCACGCGCCGCAAGACCGCGGGCACGGTGCGCAACCTGATCAGCGGCGCCGTCTCCACCGCCCCCGACGAGGACGTGCAGATCTGCGTATCCGTCCCGGTCGGCGACGTCGACCTATCGCTGTAACCAACGCTTAGAAAGGGAAACATCATGTCGCAGAACAAGATCGCCCTTACCCCCGAGCAGGCCGACGCCTTCGGCCGCGAACTCGACGCCATCAGGGAACGCATCATGGCCGAGCTCGGCGAAGAGGATGCCGACTACATCCGTCGGGTCATCAAGATCCAGCGGGGGCTGGAGGTGGGCGGCCGGATGCTGCTCTTCCTGCCGCCCGCCTGGCTGGCGGGCACCGCGATGCTGGGCGTGGCCAAGATCCTCGACAACATGGAGATCGGCCACAACATCATGCACGGCCAGTACGACTGGATGCGCGACCCCACGATCTCGGGCCGCACCTTCGAATGGGACACCGCCTGCCCGGCCGACCAGTGGCGACACTCGCACAACTACATGCACCACACCCACACCAACATCGTCGGGATGGACCGCGACATCGGCTACGGCATCTTGCGGATGAGCGAGGACCAGCCCTGGGAGCCGTATTTTCTCGGCAACCCCCTCTACGCGTTCCTCCTGATGGTGCTGTTCCAGTACGGCGTCGCGCTGCACGAACTCGAAACCGAGCGGATCCGCGCCGGCGAGATCCGGCTGGAGGACAAGCGTGAGGTGCTG
Source organism: Mycobacterium sp. E1214 (assembly GCF_001666755.1). Classification (GTDB taxonomy): domain Bacteria; phylum Actinomycetota; class Actinomycetes; order Mycobacteriales; family Mycobacteriaceae; genus Mycobacterium. Next base: position 93,690 of record NZ_LZJC01000090.1, read on the forward strand.
CGCGAGATCTGGAAGAAGACTCGTCGGCAGACGCTCAAGGACTACGTGGCCTTCCCGCTGCTGGCCGGGCCGTTCGCCCCGTTCGTCTTCACCGGCAACCTGACCGCCAACCTGATGCGCAACGTGTGGTCGTACATGATCATCTTCTGCGGCCACTTCCCGGACGGTACACAGGAATTCACCGTCGAGGAGACCAAGGACGAGTCGCGGGGCATGTGGTATTTCCGCCAGGTGCTCGGCTCGGCCAACCTCACCGGCGGCAAGCTGTTCCACCTGCTCTCCGGCAACCTGTCCCACCAGATCGAACACCACCTGTTCCCGGACATGCCGGCCCGCCGGTACGCCCAGATCGCGCCCCAGGTGCAGGAGGTCTGCGAGCGCTACGGGATTCCCTACAACAAGGGCCCGTTGCTGCGGCAGTTCGGCACCGTCGTGCGCAAGATCGTCCGCCTCACCGTGCCGGATCAGGTGTTGCGGGTGGTGGCGCCGGACAAGCCCGCCGAGCGGGATCTCGTCGCCGCCTGACCCCGGTGTCGCCCCGCCCGTGGGCCGCGGATCGACGCGGTCCCGGGCGGGGCACAATGGCGGGCGTGGAGTGGACCGGCGCCCGTTACGCGGATACCCCGACGGTGGAAGCCTCGACGTGGATCGACGCGGACCCCGCCCGGGTGTGGAGCTTGGTCGCCGACATCAACCTGATGCCGAGCCTGAGCAACGAGTTGCAGTCGGTGCAGTGGGCCGAGGGCGCCGACGGGCCGCGGGTGGGCGCGCGGTTCGTGGGGCACAACCAACACGACGCGTTCGGGGTGTGGAGCACCACCTCGCAGATCTTTGCCTGCGAGCGGCAGCGCGAATTCGGCTGGGTGGTGGGCGATCCGGAGCGCCCGTCGGCGACCTGGCGCTTCAGGCTGACGCCGCGTGACGGGGGCACCGCCCTGAACTACTGGATGCAGATGGGGCCCGGGCGGTCGGGCTTGTCGGTGGCGATCGATTCGATGCCCGACAAGGAACAGAAGATCGTCTTTGTGCGGATGCGCGAATTCGAGGCCGCGATCGACAAGACCCTGGCGGCAATCAAACGGCTGGCCGAGCACGGAGTGCGCTGATGCGCACGGCTACCACGGTCGAATTCTCCGGCGGCGCAGCCGAGGTCGCCGACGTGGCGACGTTCGCCGTCGAGGCGGAGCGGCTCGGCCTCGACGTGTGCTGGGTCGCCGAGGCGTGGGGCGCCGACGCCGTGTCCGCGCTGGGTTACGTCGCCGCGCGCACCGACCGGATGCTGCTGGGTTCGGGGGTGCTGCAGGCCGGGACGCGGTCCCCGGTGCTGGTGGCGCAAACCGCGATCACGTTGTCCAATCTGTCGCGCGGCAGGTTCATGCTCGGGCTGGGGGCCTCCGGCCCGCAGGTGATCGAGGGACTGCACGGCGCCTCGTTCGATCACCCGCTGGCCCGCATCGCCGAAACCGTCGACATCGTGCGGGACGCGTTCGCGGGCGGCAAGATCGCGTACGAGGGCGAGCAATTTCGCATCCCCCGGCCGGGCGGCGAGGCGGTGCCGATGCGTCTGTCCACCCGGGTGGAGCATCACATCCCGATCTACCTCGCGGCCCTGTCACCGGCGATGCTGCGGCTGACCGGGCGGGTCGCCGACGGCTGGCTGGGCACCAGCTTCGTCCCCGAGGGAGCCGGCGCCGCCTACTTCGCGCATCTCGACGCGGGCCTGAACGCCGCCGGTCGCAACCGCGCCGACATCGACATCTGCCAGGGCGCCGAAGTAGCCTTCGCCGCCGGTGACGACGAGCTGCGCCGCATGGTCGCCGGCCGCAAGAAGGAGCTGGCGTTCAGCCTCGGCGGGATGGGCTCGTCGAGCACGAACTACTACAACCGGGCCTACAGCAGGCAGGGCTGGGCCGAGGCCGCCGCCGAGGTGCGCCGGCGCTGGCAGCGCGGCGACCGCGAGGGGGCGGCCGACGTGGTAACCGACGAGATGGTGCTGGCTACGACGCTGATCGGCACCCAGGAGATGGTGCGGGCCCGGTTGGCGGTGTGGCGCGACGCCGGGGTGAACACCGTGCGGCTGTACCCGGCGGGGGACACGTTGGACGCCAGATTGACCACGCTGGGCCGGGCCATCGACCTGGTACGCGCGGTCTAAGCCGTCGGCGCGTCGGCGGCCTTGACCAGGCGGACGTCGGGCCGCGCCGGCACCTCGTCGGCGAGGAACCAGCGGAAGGCCAGGTTGCCGCGCGGATAGCCCAGCGTCGTCAGCGAATTGGGGTGCGCGGTGGGCTCGCGGGACAACACCACCGTCACCGAGCCGTCACCGTTGGGCACGGCGCTGTGGCCGTTGATGGAGCAGCGCGCGTCGGCCGCACCGTAGGTGGCCATGAATTGGTTCCACACCACGAGGTTCCAGAACCGGCACGCCGGTGGCCGGTGCGTGATCACCAGCGCCTCGTCGTCGTCGAGCACGAAGCTGCCGTAGGAATAGCAGGCGTCGCGGGCCGACCAGCCGAAATTTGCGTCCGGGACTTGATAGGGCTCGGCGAATTGGTTTGCGGTGTGGGCGGTTTCGTGGCCGAGCGCGTGCTCCTCGGTGGCGCGGCTACCGACGGCCAGCGGCACGATGGCGAACAGAGTGCGCATCCAGGTCGCGGCGGCCCGCAGCCGCGCGGCGGTCTCGGCGTCACCGTGGCGGATGGGGTCCGGCTCGTCGAGCGCGTGGATGCGCCACGTGACGGGCCGGCCGGTCAGCGGGTCGGCCTGATAATCGCGGGTCATCAGGACGGCCGCGTCGGGCGTCGCGGGGAAGTCGAACGTGAAGTTGCCGTCGGCGTCGACGTCGAGATCGGTGTCGCGGACGATGGCGACCACCCGGTCCGACCACGCCCCGGGGGTGGGCTCGTTGTAGGCGGTCACCGAAAAATACACGCTGTCACCGGCATTGCCGCTGACGCGGTAGCGCCGCCGCGGATCGACGGGGCACAGGTGATAGTAGGCGTCGGTGTTGTCCCCACCCCAGCGGCGGTCCCGGCGAAACGGCGTGTTGACGGCGACGAACTGCGGGCGCCCGGGCTCGGTGAACAGGTACGTGTCCAGCGCGACGCCCAGCGAGGTGGCGAGCATGCGGTAGCCGTCGGCGACGTGTCGGTCGTCGGTGACGGCCCGGTCACCGGAGAGAAACGACCCGTCCAGGTCGCCCAGCGTGCTCAGCAGGTCGCGCCACGCGGCCGTCGACTGGTGTGTCATGCGCTGATTCCCTTCAGGAGCAGGGTTGTGGTGCGCTCGACCCAGGAGTCGTCGAGCACGTCGCCTCGGGTGAGCACGGCGACCAGCGCGACTCCGGCGATGGTCTCGGCCAGTTCGGTGGCGGTGACGTCCGCCCGGATGACGCCGTCGGCCGCGGCGCGGCGGAGGCGCGCGGCGAGGCCGCCGGTGATGATGTCGGCGAACCGGTCCAACAGGGCCGCGTGCAGCGTGGGGTCGGCCGCCATCTCTCCGACCAGGTCGGGCAGCGCCGCCCTGGCCGCCGGGGTGGCTAAGAAAGTGACTGTGCGACAGACCATTTCGCGCAGGTCGTCGGGCAGCGACCCGGTGTCGGGCACCGAGGTGGCGGCGTCGATCGGGAACACCGCCTCGTGCACCAGGTGCGCTTTGCTCGGCCAGCGCCGGTAGATGGCCGGCTTGCTGGTGCCCGCGCGCTGGGCAATGGCGGAGACCAGCAGGCCCTGGTATCCGGTCTCGGCGAGCAGCTCCACCGTGGCCCGCAGCACCGCGGCGTCGATGCGCGGATCGCGGGGCCGGCCAAAATCTACAACCATTACGAAACCTAGAGTAACATAAGTCGGCGTGACCGACATCACCGTCGACCCGCCCGTGCATCTGGACGACCTCGCCGCGCCCCGTTACAGCGCGCAGGCCCAGCAGATCCTCGACATGATGGCCGCGCTGGAACCCGACTGCGCCCTCGATGCCGACGCGTTGCACGCGCGGGCGAGCGCCGATACCGGCCTCCGGGATTTCGGGCCGCAGGATTACCGCGAGCGCCTGGACGTCTATCTCGCGGCGCTGCGGGACATCCCGGGACGCCACCCCGCCGGTACGGTCAACTTCTACGCCCAACTGCTGCAATTGCTGAAGAACCGGCTGCTGCTGACGGATCTGCTGACCCGCCACCCCGAGATCGACGAAATCGAACTTGAGCCGCCGGTGGTGATCGCCGGGTTGCCGCGCACGGGCACCACCCATCTGCACAACATGCTGGCGGCGGCGCCCACCTTTCGCACCATGCCGTATTGGGAAAGCGTCGAGCCGTTTCCCATGCCGGCCGAGCGGGGCGTGGTGCCCGACCCGCGCCGCGCGCGCATGGACGTCGCGGTCGGCGTGCTCGACGTGGTGATGCCCCACTTCGCGCTGATGCACGAGATGACGACCGACCACGTCCACGAAGAGATCCAGCTGTTGGCCAACGATTTCTCCACGATGCTGTTCGAAACCCTGGCCGACGTGCCGGCCTGGCGGGACTACTACCAAAGCCACGACCAGACACCGCATTACCGATACCTGGCCCGCCAGCTCAAGGCCATGCAGTTCCTGCGGGGAGGGCGGCGCTGGCTGCTGAAGTCCCCGCAGCACCTGGAGCAGGTGCCGGTGCTCAACCGGGTGTTTCCCGGCAGCGTCGTCGTGTTCACCCACCGCGATCCCGTGCCCGTCGCGCTGTCGATGATCGCCATGATCACCTACTCCGCGCGCATGCACCGCTCGGCCGTGCCGGTGCACGACATCGCCGCCTCCTGGGTCGACCGGCTCGGCCAGATGCTCGCGGCACTGCTGCGCGACCGCGACGTGCTCGGTGCCGACCGCTCGACCGACGTGCGTTTCGACGACTTCATGGCCGACGAAATGGCGGTCGCCCAACGGGTTTACGAGCTGTCCGGCGAGCCGTTCGCCGACCAGGCGCGCGCGGCCGTCGCCGACTACCTCGCGGGGCACCGCCGCGGCCGGCTGGGCAACGTCGCGACGTCCTGCGAGATGTTCGGCCTCGACGAGGCCGATCTGCGCGCGCGGTTCGCCGCCTACACCGACCGCTTCCTCAACGGCGCCCGAGGCGCTACCTTCTGAACACATGGTCACCATGCCCGCCCTGGACGGGGTCGAACATCGCTACGTCGAACTGGGCGAGGGGGTCACGATTCACGTCGCCGACGCGGGTCCCGCCGCCGGGCCCGCGGTCATGCTGGTGCACGGCTTCCCCGAAAACTGGTGGGAGTGGCGCAATCTGATCACGCCGCTGGCGGCCGAGGGGTACCGGGTGCTGTGCCCGGACCTGCGTGGGGCGGGATGGAGTTCGGCGCCGCGCAGCAGCTACCGCAAGGACGAGATGGCCGACGACCTCGCGGGCGTCCTGGACCGCCTGGGCGTCTCGACCGTGCGGCTGGTTGCGCACGATTGGGGCGGGCCGGTGGCGTTCATCATGATGCTGCGCCACCCGGAGAAGGTCTCCGGATTCTTCGGGCTCAACACCGCGGCGCCGTTCGTCAAGCGCGACCTCGCCACGGTTCGCAACATCTGGCGGTTCTGGTACCAGATCCCGATATCGCTGCCCGGCATCGGCCCCCGGGTGATCCGCCATCCCAACTCGCGGTTTTTGAAGATGTTGGGCTCGTGGGTGGGCGCCGGCTTCTCCTTGCCCGACGACGCCGTCCGCCTCTACGCCGAGTGCATGCAGCAGCCGGGGCACGCCGAGGCGGGGTCCCGCTGGTATCGCACGTTCCAGACCACGGAGATGCTGCGCTGGATGCGTGGGGAGTACGCCGACGCCCGCGTTGACGTCCCGGTGCGCTGGCTCAGCGGCACCGAAGACCCGGTGATGAGGCCGGAGTTGATCAGCGGATACGGCGACCACATCAGCGATTTCGAGGTCGAGCTGGTCGAGGGCGTCGGCCACTGGATCGTCGAGCAGCGGCCCGAGCTGGTCCTCGACCGGCTGCGGGCGTTTCTCAAGGCCTGACCAGGATCCGGATCGGGTTGCCGTCCTGGCGCTCCAACTTCTCGATGCCCAGCGGCAGCTCCTCCAGCGCGACGACCTCGCTGATCGAACGGGAAAGGTCAAGCCGGCCAAGGGAAACCAGCTTGGCGAGGGTCTCGACGTCGACGTTCTGATAACCGAGGTGGCCGAGCACCTGCTTGCGGCTGAGCCCGAACATGGCGGTGGGCCCGACGGTCGGTGACTCGGCGCTCATCCCCACGCCCACCAGGCGGCCGCCGGAGGTGAGGCAGCCCAGGGCCTGTTCGAACGTGCTCTTGAGCCCCACGGCGTCGAAGGCGACGTCGAGCTTGCGGCCGCCGGTGACCTCGGCGATCTTGTCGTGCAGCCCCGCGTCGGCCGCGTCGAACGCATGGTCGGCGCCGATGTCGAGGGCGCGCTCGAGCACCGCGGGGTTGATGTCGACCGCGATCACCGGGACGGCGCCGACCAATCGCGCGAGCTGCACGATGTGCGTGCCGACCCCGCCGACGCCCCACACGCCGACCGATTCCCCGACGGCCACCCGCGCGGTGCGGACCACGGCGCCGTACGGCGTGGACACGGCGTCGGCCAGGATCGCGGCTTGCTCCAACGGGACGTTGTCGGGGACCCGGGTGAGGCCGGCGGCCTGGGCCACGGTGTATTCGGCCCACGCCCCGTCGTAGGCGAACGCCATCAACTGGATGCGCAGGCAGTTCACCGCGTCCCCGCGCCGGCAGTTGGCGCAGGACTGACACGGCCGGCCCGCCGCGACGACGACGCGGTCGCCCTCCGTCCAACCGGTCACCCCGGGTCCGAGTTGCGCGATCGTGCCCGACGCCTCGTGGCCCTGCGTCACGACCGGACGCTGGGCCGGAAACGTCCCGTTGATCAGGCTGAGGTCGGAGTGGCAGATGCCGCAGAACGCGACCTTGACCAGAACTTCGCCCGGGCCCGGCTGCGGAATCGGAACATCTTCCAGCACAACCGTTTTAGTGTCCGCGTAGAAGCGCTCGGCGCGCATGGTCGAAGCCATGTCGCGATGTTACTCGACGCCGATGGTGACTTCCGTCGACTTGATGAACACCGTCGCCGACTGGCCCACCTGCAAATCGAGGTCGGTCGCGGCGTCCCTGGTGATGGAGGAGGTGATGACCTGGTCGCCGCCGTCGAGCTGCACCTTCACGACGGCCATCACGGCGCCGAGGTCGACCTCGGTGATGATTCCCTTGAGCTGGTTTCGCGTCGATAGCCGCATCGCAAGGTCCTTAGGTGAGGGTGGGTCGGGGACTGCGGTGAGCCTAGCCCCGCGACGCGTCGTTGCGGCGGCTAACGCCGCGGGCCGAGCAGGGCGATCGACGCGTCGACTGCGGGGTCGACGATGCCGCGCACCGGCTTGCCGTCCTCGACGGCCAGCGCCGTCAGCTCCCGCAGGCCGCCGAGCAGGATCACGGCCAGCGGCGTGGTCAGCGGCGGCAGCTCGGCGCGCCGGAAGCCCGGGCTGGCGCTGAGGTCGATGAGCAGGCTCGACAGCAGTTCGAGCCCGCGCCGCTGCACCGGGCGGGCGGCGGCGCCCAGCGAGGGCAGCTCGCGGATCCAGCTCAACGTGATGGCCGGGCGGGACTCGATGTAGCCGACGTAGGCCTCGACGGCCTGCCGGATCTGCTCGTGCCAATCGGCCTCGGGATCCACCGTCGCCTGGATGCGACCCCCGAGCCGCTCGATGTCGGTGGCCAGCAGCTCGAGGAAGCACTCCTCTTTGCCGGCGAACTGGTCGTAGAACGTGCGCTTGGACGTGCGGGCGTGACGGACGACGTCGGCGACGGTGCTGGCGCGGTAGCCACGCTCGGTGATCGAGGCGGCCAGACCGTCGAGCAGCCGGAGCCGGAACGGATCGACCGTCGCGGCGGCCGGATCGCCCGTCGCGGTGCGCGCTGCTGCCGTCATAGCGGTGGCCCCCTTTCCGGCAGAAGCTTGTCACGCTCGGTACACCAGAGTACCGTCCCTGTCTAGAACCGCGGTACATCGCAGTACCAAGCCTGCGGCCGCTTGCGCACAGTTGGGAGCAGCAGCGCCATGAGCGAACTAGTGACCGCCGCACCGGCGTCGCCCGCCGTCCACCTGCCCCCGGCCACGCGTCTCCCAAAGATGGCGCAGGGTCTGGGTTTTGCCGCGTCGCGACGCAGCATGATGCAGTGGCTGAGCCGCCGTCACGGGGACGTGTTCGGACTGCGGCTGCCCATGTACGGCCGCGTGGTGGTGGTCGGCGATCCGCAGCTGGCCAAGCAGGTCTTCACCACCAGCCCCGACGAGCTGGGCAACATCCAACCCAACCTCAGCCGCCTGTTCGGGTCGGGATCCGTCTTCGGGCTCGACGGCGAGGCGCACCGCCGCCGGCGGCGCCTGCTGGCCCCGCCGTTTCACGGCAAGAGCATGAAGAACTACGAGGCGATCATCGAGGAAGAGACGTTGCGTGAGGCCGCCGGCTGGCCCGAAGGCGAGCCTTTCGCGACGCTGCCGTCGATGATGCACATCACGCTCAACGCGATCCTGCGCGCCGTGTTCGGGGCCGAAGGCGCCGAACTCGACGAGCTGCGCCGGCTCATCCCGCCGTGGGTCACGCTGGGGTCGCGCATGGCGACGGTGCCCAAACCCAAACGCAGCTACGGGCGCTACACGCCCTGGGGGCGGCTGGAACTGTGGCGCAGCCAGTACGACCGCGTCATCGGCACGCTGATCGACGCCGAGCGGGCGGACCCGCATTTCGAGGACCGTACCGACGTTCTGGCGCTGCTGCTGCGCAGCACCTACGAGGACGGAAGCGCCATGTCCGCCAAGGACATCGGCGACGAGCTGCTCACCCTGCTGGCCGCCGGCCACGAGACGACGGCCGCCACCCTGGCGTGGGCGTTCGAGCGGCTGACCCGGCACCCGGACACGCTGGCCGCGCTGGCGCGCGAGGCCGACGACGGCGGCAACGACTTGCGGCAGGCGACGATCCTGGAGGTGCAGCGGGTGCGGACCGTCATCGACTTCGCCCCCCGCCGCGTGCTGGTCCCGCGTTACCGCCTGGGCGAGTGGGTCCTGCCGCAGGGGCACTCGCTGCTGGTGGCCATCGCCAAGATCCACGAGGACCCCGCTGTGTTCCCCGAGCCGCAACGCTTCGACCCGTCCCGCTACCTCAACACCAAGCCGTCGTCCTTCGCCTGGATCCCCTTCGGCGGGGGCACCCGCCGGTGCGTGGGCGCGGCGTTCGCCAACATGGAGATGGATGTGGTGTTGCGAACGGTGTTGCGCCACTTCGTCATCGAGACCACCGCAGAGCCGGACGAACGCCGGCACTGCCGCGGCGTCGCCTACACACCGAAGGGCGGCGGCCGGGTGGTCGTGCACCGGCGCTAGGCCGTGGCGACGAAGCCCATGCGATAAGTCAAGCGCGACAACGCAATTCGACGTCGCGCGGGGTCACTGGTTCAACGAGGCGCGGCGCGGCAACTTCCACCCGGGGCGAATGTAGTGGCAGGTGTACCCGCTCGGGTAGTGCTGCAGATAGTCCTGGTGTTCGGGCTCGGCCTCCCAGAAGTCCCCCGCCGGGCTGACCTCCGTCACCACCTTGCCGGGCCACAGGCCGGACGCGTCGACGTCGGCGATGGTGTCCAGGGCGACGCGCTTCTGCTCCTCGTCGAGGTAGAAGATGGCCGACCGGTAACTGGTGCCCCGGTCGTTGCCCTGGCGGTTCTTCGTTGTCGGGTCGTGGATCTGGAAGAAGAACTCCAAGATGGTGCGGTAGTCGGTGACCGCGGGGTCGAACTCGATCTCGATGGCCTCGGCGTGCGTCCCGTGGTTGCGGTAGGTCGCGTGCGGCACGTCGCCGCCGGTATACCCGACGCGGGTGGACACCACGCCCGGCTGCTTGCGGATGAGCTCCTGCATGCCCCAGAAGCAGCCGCCCGCAAGGATCGCTTTCTGAGTCGTCATTTGGCTCGTCCTCCTCATCGGCGCACTGCCGCCCAGGCTACACTCCGCCGATGACGTGCAACGGTGCGCTGAGGCCGGCCGCGGGACCGGAAGACGTCGCGTCGTGACGGCGCGTCACTTCACCCGCGACGAATTGTCCGACGCCTTCGAAACGTTCGAACGCACCGTCGCCCGTGCCGCCGAGACCCGCGACTGGGACGCCTGGGTCGAGCACTACACCCCCGACGTCGACTACGTCGAGCACGCCGCCGGCACCATGCGCGGCCGCGACGAGGTGCGTACGTGGATCCAGCGCACCATGACGACCTTCCCCGGCAGCCACATGGTGGCGTTCCCGTCGTTGTGGTCGGTGATCGACGAGCCGACCGGCCGGATCATCTGCGAACTGGACAACCCGATGCGCGACCCCGGCGACGGCAGCGTCATCACCGCCACCAACATCTCGATCCTTACCTACGCCGGCGACGGCCAGTGGTGCCGCCAGGAGGACGTCTACAACCCGCTGCGCTTCCTGCGCGCCGCGATGAAATGGTGCCGCACGGCCCAGGCGCTGGGCACGCTGGACGACGCGGCCGCCGGCTGGATGCGCGAGAACGGCGGCGGCCAACAGTGACCGAGGAGGGATCGGTGGGCACCAAGCCCAAACTCGTCATCGGCGCCAACGGCTTCCTGGGCTCGCACGTGACGCGCCAACTGGTCGCCGACGGCGCGCAGGTGCGCGCCATGGTGCGGCCGTCGGCGAACACCCGAGCCATCGACGATTTGGACGTCACCCGCTGCTACGGCGACGTCTTCGACACCGCCGCGCTGCGGGAGGCGATGGACGGCGTCGACGACGTGTACTACTGCGTGGTCGACACCCGGGCGTGGCTGCGCGACACCGCGCCGCTGTTCCGCACCAACGTCGACGGCCTGCGCAACGTCCTCGACGTCGCCGTCACCCGGTCGCTGCGCCGGTTCGTCTTCACCAGCACGTACGCGACGGTCGGCCGCCGGCGCGGGCACGTGGCGACCGAGCGGGACGCGATCGGCTCCCGCCGGGTCAGCGCGTACGTGCGATCCCGCGTGCAGGCCGAGGACATGGTGCTGCGATACGCCAAGGAGGCCGGGCTGCCCGCCGTGGCGATGTGCGTGTCCACCACCTACGGCAGCGGCGACTGGGGCCGCACCCCGCACGGCGCGTTCATCGCCGGCGCCGTCTTCGGCAAGCTGCCGGTGATCATGAACGGCATCGCGCTCGAAGTCGTGGGGGTTGACGACGCCGCCCGGGCGATGATCCTGGCCGCCGAGCGCGGTCGCGTCGGTGAGCGGTACCTGATCTCGGAACGGATGATGCCGCTCAAGGAAGTCGTGCGCATCGCGGCCGACGAGGCCGGGGTGCCGCCGCCACGCCGCTCGATCTCCGTCCCGGTGCTCTACGCTTTGGGCGCGCTGGGCAGCCTGCGGGCCCGGCTGTCCGGGAAGGACGCGGAGCTCAGCCTCGCGTCGGTGAAGATGATGCGCGCCGAGGCGCCCGTCGGCCACAGCAAGGCCGTCCGCGAATTGGGTTGGCGGCCAAGCCCGACCGAGGAGTCCATTCGGGAGGCGGCCCGGTTCTGGGCGGCGATGCGGTCGCCGGCCGGGGACGCCAGCCGCACCGGCGCCGAGTGAGGCGGCCCGTCAGCCCGTTTCGGCCACCGAGTCGGCTGCGATGGTGACGATGACCCGGGTTTCGGGCCTGCCGGTGAAATTGGGGTACGGCCGGCCCAGGTACTTGTGCGACAGTGCGTCGATGCTCGCCGCGCCGCCCTCGGTGGTGGTCGCGACCACGCGGCCGCGCACGGCGTAGAAGCGGGCGGTGTTGTCGGGGTCGACGACGTTGACCGCGACCCGCGGGTCCCGGGCGATGTTGCGCGCCTTCTGCATGCCTTCGACGATGTTGATGACGAGGTGCTCGCCGTCCGTGGTCACCCACGTCTGCGTGAGTTGCGGCGACCCGTCGGCCATCAGCGTGGCGACGAAACACGGGCTGGGCCGGCGGAGCAGGTCGAGCAGTCCGGCGGGCAGGGGTACGGGCAACGGGACTCCTTCTGCGACAGATTTTTCCGGTTGAAGCTACACGAATGTATGTTCGACACGGCGGTCCCGGGAAGCCGCGCGGCCCGCGGGGTGTTGCACCAAGCACTCGCGTCTGAGGAGGAATCGACCATGAGTCATCGGCAAGTACTCGAACCGTCCGCCGGGCACCCGATCACGATCGAACCGGCCAACGGCCGCGTTCAGGTCCGCGTGAACGGCGAGCTCGTCGCGGACACCACGGCGGCACTGGAACTGCGTGAGGCGACTTTGCCTGTGGTGCGCTACATCCCGCTGTCGGACGTGGTGCAGGAACGGCTCACCCGCACCGACACCAGCACGTACTGTCCGTTCAAGGGCGACGCCAGCTACTACAGCGTGACCACTTCCGACGGCGACACCGTCGACGACGTGATCTGGACTTACGAGCAGCCCTACCCCGCCGTCGCGGCGATCGCCGGGCACGTCGCGTTCTACGCGGACAAGGCCGACATCACCGTCGCCGCTCAGTAGGGATTCCATCCCGGCAGGGCGGTGGCCACCGCCCGGGTGTCGCTGTACAGGCGCATCGAGACGATCAACCCGTCACGGGTCTCGAAGATGCACACGAACGGGCTGTCGTACGCGGCACCGTCGGCGGTGGTGCCGGCGGCCTGCGCCTCGACGACCACCGTCTCGCCCTCGTTGACGCACCGCACCAGGTCGATGGTGAGTTCGAGATCGCGCTTGCGCTCTTCGATCGCCCGCCGGAAGGTGGCCTTGTCGCAGGCGGTCCGGGTGTAGAGCGTCCAGTAGGAGAAGTCGTCGCGCAGCAGCGCGAAGCCCTCGTCCAGGTCGCCGCCGTCGCAGGTGCTCTGCAGGAACATCCACGCCAATTCGCCCTGCGGGTCATCGAACGGCGTCATCACACCGCAATATTGACGTGGGACGCAGTTGACGGTCAATCACCAACGGCGCAGGAAGGGGTGGCGGTGCACGGCGCACGCACGGTGGTGTTTCCCGGAGTGGCCAGCTTCGGGCACACGTTGGCGCCGCTGCGCCGGGGACACCGCGACCCGTGTTTCCGCACGGCCGGTGACGGCGCGATCTGGCGCACCAGCCTGCTGCCGAGCGGGCCGGTCACCGCGCGCGTGAACCGCGCGGCGGTCAACGCCGCCCACTGCGAGGCCTGGGGCGGCGGCGCGCAGGAGTTCCTCGACCGGCTGCCGGCGCTGCTGGGCCTCGACGACGACGCGTCGGATTTCCAGCCGCAGCACCCGACCGTGGCCGCCGCGCACCGGCGGGTGCCGCACCTGCGCCTGGCGCGGACCGGGTCGGTGTTGGAGGCCCTGATCCCGGCGGTGATCGAGCAGCGGGTGCCCGGCGCCGACGCGTTCTCCTCGTGGCGGCTGCTGGTGTCGAAGTACGGGACGCCCGCGCCCGGACCGGCGCCCGCCGGCATGCGGGTGCCACCGTCACCGGAGGCCTGGCGGCACATTCCGTCGTGGGAGTTTCACCGCGCGAACGTCGACCCGCGGCGCGCGCAAACCGTGGTGGGCTGCGCCCGCCGCGCCGACGCGCTCGAACGGTTGACGACGCGGCCGGCGGCGGCGGCCCGGGCGGCGTTGACCTCGCTGCCGGGCGTGGGGGAGTGGACGGCGGCCGAGACCGCGCAGCGGGCCTTCGGCGACGCCGACGCGTTGTCGGTGGGTGACTACCACGTGCCGAAGATGATCGGCTGGACCCTGGCGGGCCGCCGGGGCGACGACGCGTTGATGCTGGAACTGCTCGAGCCGATGCGGCCGCACCGCCACCGGGTGGTGCGCCTGCTGGAGGTCAGCGGACTGGCCTACGAGCCCCGGCGCGGCGCGCGGTTGGCCGTGCAGCACATCCACTCGCTGTGAGCGCAGGTGTTTTCGCCGGTGGCCATCGGGTACACCTCACCGCAAGCAACGAGTGTGAATTCCGAGGAAGGAAGCTAGGAACCCAGCATGACTCAGTTCACCATTCCGGGCCTGAGCGACAAGCAGGCGGCGCGACTCACCGAGCTCCTGCAAAAGCAACTGAGCACGTACAACGACCTGCATCTCACCCTGAAGCACATCCACTGGAATGTGGTGGGCCCCAACTTCATCGGCGTGCACGAGATGATCGACCCGCAGGTGGACGCGGTGCGCGGTTACGCCGACGACGTCGCGGAACGCATTGCGGCCCTTGGTGCATCGCCACAGGGAACGCCGGGCGCGATCATCAAGGACCGGTCCTGGGACGACTACTCCGTCGGCCGCGACACGGTGCAGGCGCATCTGGCGGCCCTGGATCTGGTGTACACCGGAGTCATCGAGGACATCCGGCAGTCCATCGCCGAGACCGACGAGCTCGACCAGGTGACGCAAGACCTGCTGATCGGGCAGGCCGGGCAGTTGGAGAAGTTCCAGTGGTTCGTGCGGGCGCACCTGGAGAGCGCCGGCGGCCAGCTGACCCACGAGGGCGCCAGCTCCGAGAAGGACGCCGCGAGCGCGGCCCGGTAGGAATCGTTATGCGGCGCTAGCCGATTGATCGTCGGAGACCGCCGAGGCCGAGCGAGCGCGTTCGGCCTCGGCGGTTTCGCGATTCAGCCGCTGCGCCTCGTAGATGGTGACGTTGCTGCGCGAGAGCAGCAGCGCGGCGATGCCGACCGCGAGGATGGCCCCGGGCACGACGGAAAACGAGCCCGTCATCTCCGCGACCATGATCATGACCGCCAGCGGCGCGCGCGCGACGCTGCCGAAGCACGCCATCATCCCGACCACCACGAAGGCCCCGGGTTCGTGCGGGATCCCCGGCAGCGCGAACAGGTCGCCCAGGCGCCAGATCGCCGCGCCCACGAAGGCGCCGATGACGATGCCGGGGCCGAACAACCCGCCCGACCCGCCGGAGCCGATCGACAGCGACGTGGCCACGATCTTGGCGATCGGCAACACCAGCACGACCCACAGCGGGATGTGCAGCAGGGAATCGCGGGCGGCCGCCAGCTGCGCCCACCCGTATCCACTGCCCAGGATCTGTGGGATTAGCAACGCCAACGAGCCCACCAGGAGCCCCCCGAGGGCCGGCTTGAAGACCGGCCGCAGGGGCAGCTTGCGGGTGAGTGACACCGCCACGTGAAAGGTCCGCGCGTACAGGTAGCCGATCAGGGCCGCGGCCAGACCCAACACGACGAACCACAGCAACGGCCAGGGCCGTTCGAAGCGGTACTCGGCGTCGATGTAGCCGAACAGCGGGTCGAACCCGAGGAACGCGCCGAGCACCGCGTAGGCCGTTCCGGACGTGATGAATCCGGGGAGCAGGCAGCCGTAGTCGAAGTCGTCGCGGTAGGGCATCGACGCCGCCAGCACCGCGCCGCCCAGGGGCGCGGCGAAGATGGCACCGATTCCCGCCCCGATGCCCAGGGCCACCGCCGTCCGGCCGTCCTCGTCGGACAGCCGCAGCCGCCGGGTCAGCAGCGAGCAGAAGCCGGCCGAGACCTGGGCGGTCGGCCCCTCGCGGCCGGCCGAGCCACCGGAACCGATGGTCAGCATGCTGCTCACCATCTTCACCAGCACCGCCCGGAAGCGGATGCCGCGCGGGTTGGTGTGCACCGCCTCGATGGCTTCGTCCGTGCCGTGACCGGTGGCCTCCGGCGCCAGCCGGGTGACGATGAGGGCCGACAGCAGGGCGCCGGCCGTCGTCAGCAACGGGATCGCCCACGGCCGGGCGAAGCCGGCGGATCCGTGCCTGCCGCCTTCGCCGACGGGCGTCGGGGTGTCATACAGCGCTAGGTGGCCGAGCAGGAGTTGACCCGTGTAGCGCAGCCCGATGTAGAACACGACGGCACCCAGTCCGGAGATCACGCCGATCGCGGTGCCGAGCACCAGCCATTTCTGCAGATAGCCGGACTGCCGGATGCGCGCTCCGAAGCGGCCGCCGGCCGCCGGCGCCGGCGCGAATGACGGGTGGGCTTGATCGTCGGCCGGCTCGCTCATGTCGCCGATCCGGCGCCCACAGCGCGGTCCCGCCCCCCAGACACCATCACGTCATCCTAGGCAGCCGCCGCGCCGGGCCGCCCGCGGAATAACCGGACCGAAGTCCGGTTATACGGGTGACCATCGAAGAAAGGGGTCGATATGCCCGCCATCACCGCCAACACGCTCACGCTGCCCCGCCTGGGTCGCCCCGGTCCCGCCGACGTCGAACGGCCGGTCCGCTCCATCACGACCGGTCCCCGCGGCTTCGAGGGGGAGGGTTTCCCCGTCGTCCGGGCGTTCGCCGGTGTGAGCAGCGCCGCCCTGGACCCGTTCGTGCACATGGACCAGATGGGCGAGGTCGAATACCAGCCCGGCGAGCCGCGAGGAACCGACTGGCATCCCCACCGGGGCTTCGAAACCGTGACCTACATGATCGACGGGAAGTTCGAACACCAGGACTCCCACGGCGGTGGCGGCCTGATCACCGACGGCGCCACGCAGTGGATGACCGCCGGGTCGGGCATCCTGCACATCGAAACCCCGCCCGCCGAACTGGTCGGCAGCGGCGGCCTGTTCCACGGCGTCCAGTTATGGGTGAACCTGCCCAAGAAGGACAAGTTCGCACCGCCGCGCTACCAGGCCATCGAGGGTGAGCAGGCCGCGCTGCTGGCGTCCGACGACGGCGGGGCCCTGATCCGGATCATCGCGGGCGGCATCGACGGCCACAGTGGGCCCGGGGTCACGCACACCCCGATCACGCTTGCGCACGCGACCATCGAGCGGGGCGCGCAGCTCAACCTGGCATGGCGCAAGGATTTCAACGCGCTGCTCTACGTGTTGTCGGGGAGCGGCCACGTCGGTCCGGCGGCCGCCCCCATCCGCCAGGGTCAGCTGGCGGTGTTCGGTCCCGGTGACCGGATCTCGGTGGGCGCCGGCACCGTGCAGGAGTCGCGGCACACCACCGCCGTCGAGGTGTTGCTTCTGGGCGGCCGCCCGATCCGCGAGCCGGTATTCCACTACGGGCCTTTCGTGATGAACAGCCGAGTGGAATTGATCGAGGCCCTCGAGGACTACCGAAGCGGGAAATTCGGCACCATTCCGGCGAATGCGCTAATGCCGCACCGAGGCGGTGGCACAATTTAGCGGTGCCGCAGAGGGGTAATCGCCGGCCGGGTCGCCCACCCGCCGCGAAGGCTGACGAAACACGTCAGCGCATAATCCACGCTGCACGTCTGGTTTTCAGCGAGCGGGGTTATGACGGCGCCACTTTTCAGGCCATTGCGGCGCGCGCGGACCTGACCCGGCCGGCGATCAACCACTACTTCTCCAGCAAGCGGACGTTGTATCGGGAAGTGCTGGACG
>NZ_LZJC01000091.1 GCF_001666755.1 Mycobacterium sp. E1214
TGCTCGGCGCCGCCGTGCTGCACCTGCACACGTTGGGGCTTCCGGTCGCATTGACGGCTGTCGCCTTCGTCGTCGGCCTGCTGGTGATCCCGCTGGCTCCCGAAACGCGCGGCGAGACGCTGCCGCAATAGCGGCGTGCCAGCGGCCCTTCGGGGGAGCCGCGGGTAGGTCGTCGCCGACGACGAAGGCGACAGCCGTCAATGCGACCGGAAGCCCCAACGTGTGCAGGTGCAGCACGGCGGCGCCGAGCACGAAGTTGACGCCCGCGCCGACGAAACGCCCGAACGATGTGCAAAACGCGAACGCCGTCGCCCGCACCCGCGTCTCGAACTGCTCGGGCAGCCACAGGCTGAACAGCGCGAAGTTGCCGCCGAAGAAGCCGAGCAAGAACAACCACGCGATGAACAGCGCGAGGCCGTCGTGCACAGAGAAGGCCCAGCCGAAGCTGCCGACAATCGAAATCGCCATGCCCGCAAAGTAAATGGCGGCGGTCTTGCGCCGCCCCACCCGCTCGGCCAGGATCGGCAACACCAGACAGCCCAGGATGGTGCCGATCGACAGCAGCCCCGTGGCCAGCGACGCGGTCTTGGTGGCGCCGCCCTTGTCGAAACCCGCCTTCTGCGCCAGCTGGATGACGGCGGTGGGTTCGTAGACGGTGCCGGCCCACAGCCCGACGATCGCGATCGTCACCAACGCGCACGCCACCCAGGTGCGGCGGCGGTAGCGCGGCCCCAGGATTTCCCGCAACGGCCGCACCGGTGCCGCGGCGCTGGCCTCCGCCTGCTGCCACTTCTCGGTCTCCTGGACCCGCGTCAGGATCACGATGGCGACCACGACCGGCACCGCACCGGTCAGAAACATTGCCCGCCAACCGAAGTGCACGCCTACCGTGTAGTTCAGCGCGGCGGCCAGGAAGAAGCCCGCGTAGTAACCCGTCTGCAGGTATCCCGCGCCCATCTTGCGTCGGTCCTCCGGCCACGCCTCGGCCACGTAGGTTCCCGCGAGCGCCCACTCCCCGCCGATCCCGACGCCGGCGATGAATCGGAATGCGGCCAGCTCCCAGACGTTCTGCGCCGCCGCCGAGAGCCCGGTGAAAATCGCGAAGGTGAAAATGGTCGCGGCCAGCACTTTGGTGCGCCCGAAGCGGTCGGCGATCGGCCCCCAGATGAACGACAGACCCCAGCCCACCAGGAACAGGGCGAACAGGATGGATCCGGCGAGACCCACGTTCGCCGGTGTCGCGGTGTATCCCGATCGCGGCAACAGCTCGGTCAGGGCGGGCGTGAGGACGAGCGCGTAGATGAACGAGTCCATCCCGTCGAGCGTCCAGCCCGTCCAGGCGCCCCAAAAGCCGGCGCTCTGGGAACGATTCAGCGGTGTCTTACCGGGCGTCCGCTGCACCCGCTCTGTCGTTGAGCTCAAGCCGGCCTCCGTGTTGTTCTGGTGACCCCCGCCATATTGTATATAATTTTGTGGTGCAAAACACCACACCGGGGTCGCCCGTCGGCTCGTTGCCGGCCAGACCGGGACGGGCCGGGCATGGCGGAACGGCGCGGGCAATCGCCGATGCGCTACGCAAAGCGGTCGTTGACGGCGACCTGGCGCCGGGGACACCCTTGCGCCAGGACGCGATAGCACGTCAGTTCTCCGTCAGCGCTATCCCGGTTCGCGAGGCACTGCGCCAACTCGAGAGCGAGGGCTGGGCGAAGGTCGAGACGAACAAGGGCGCTGCCGTGGCGCCGTTGTCGGCCGACGACGCCCGCGAGATCTATGAGATCCGCGCGGCGTTGGAAAGCCTGGCGATCGGCATCGCCATTCCCGTGCACACACCGGCGTCACTGCGGCACGCCGAGGCGCTCTGCAAGGCGGCCAAGGCCGAAACCGATCCCTCGCTGTATGTTTCGCGCAACGAGGCGTTCCACCTGAGCCTCTACGAACCGGCCGCGCGGCCCCGGCTGTTCGACCTGATCCGCACGCTGCACCAGCGTGGCGAACGCTACCTTAGGCTCAAGTTCTCGCTGCCTTCCTTCAAGAGCGAGTCCGACCGCGACCACGCGGCGTTGATGAGAGCGGTGCGTCAGCGCGATGTCCCGAAGGCGCAGGCGCTGGTCAGCCGGCACCTGCTCGACACCGGTGAACTGCTGCACCGCGTGCTGCGCCAAGGCGAGCAGAACTGATGCGGCGAGCCGCTCGGCTCAGCGCGGCTCGCGGCGGCGGCTCACCGGCGCGGTGAATCCCTGAGTGTCGTCGAAGAACGCCCAGCTGCCTTCGTCGTTGACCTCCATGCGCCAGCCGAGTTCCGAGTCGTCTGCGATGTACGCCGTGAACCAGGCGTAGGCGGCCTCGGCGCTGCTGAAGTTCTTTGCCGCGACGATCGCGCCGTGCGGATCGATCACGCGAAACTCGGCCATGGTGTGAGATTATCCCCGCCGCACGCGTTTGAATCCGGTTTGCGGTCGAGGCTCGGCCGCAAAATGGGGGCGCGCGGGGCGGCTCGTTGCCGAGCGGGCAGCGCCGTCAGGTCCAGTACAGCGCCCGAGCCGCGGGCAGCACCCCCGCCAGCTCGGCGTCGAACCAGGACCGCATCTCGGTCATCGTGTCCTTGGGATACACGAACTTGGCTGCGCCGAACTTGCCGATCTTGCGCGTCCGTTCCGCCTCGTCCATCTCGAGCTTGGTGCGCGGATACCAATCGAGCAGCACCTTCTTGCTGGCCGCGCTGAATCGGTGGGTGATGCACTCCACCGTGAGATCCACGCCCGGGACGTCGTCGAGGGCCGCGGCGACGTCCCGCAACAACGTCCCGTAACCCTCCCGCCAGCCCGGGACCGGCATGATCGGGGCGATGGTCAGCCCGACGCGATACCCCGCCTGGGCGAGGGCCCGTAGCGCGGCGATGCGCCGGGGCAGCCGTGCGGTGCCGCCCTCGAATCGCGCCGAGACCTCGGGGGCGTTGACCGACATTCGCACCCGGGTACGGCCGGCGTGCGGCAACGCCAGCAGCGGCGCGACGTCGTCGAACTTGGTGGTGAACCGGAGTCCGACCGGCGCCGCCCACTCGCGCGTTCCGACGTGGGCGATGGTGGCCGACAACGACCCGGTCAGGTGCTCCAGGGCCAGTGGGTCGGTGTAGCACGACGCCTCGAAGGTGGTGCCCTCCTCGGCCCGGTCGGGCGAGGCGGAGGTAATGGTGCCGCGACCGACGTATCCGTCCATCTCGCCCAAGATCTCGGGCAGGTTCGCGTATACGCGGGTGATCGGCGGCCCGGACAACGATCCCGCCAGATAGCAGTACTGGCAGTGCGCCGGGCAGCCCTCGGCGAGGTCGATGCGCCAGTCGGCACTCGGCGGGATCGGTTGCAGGCGCCGCTTGCTGGGCGGCGCAACGACGACGGCGAGGGTGCGCTTGGCGAGCGCGTACGCGGCGCGCTCGCTCTCGGCGCGCGTCGGCGGTAAGCGGTCGCCGTTCAGCACGACGATGTCGGCAACGCCGGCGGCCTCGCATCGCGCCACGATGGCGGCACCGTGCGGCAGCTCGGACGCCGACTTGGTCACCAAGACCCGCGACGGCACCCACAGGGTGGGCGCGGCCGTGGCGAATTCCTGCGTGGACGTCATTACCCAATTCAACGGTCGCGCGCCGCCGGCCGATCCCCGATCAGCAGTGAGGTGTCACACCGTGCGCGTCAGCCGATCGGCGAGCAGTTCGGCGAACCTGGCCGGGTCGTCGAGGGCCCCGCCTTCGGCGAGAAGCGCTGTGCCGTAGAGGAGCTCGGCGGTCTCGGCGACGGCCGGGTCGTCGGCGCGGTCGTGCTGTGCTTCGCGGAGGCCGGTGACCAGCGGGTGGTGGGGATTGAGCTCGAGGATGCGCTTGCCGGCGGGGATGTCCTGCCCGGACGCGCGGTACAGCCGCGCCAGGGCCGGCGTGATACCGAACGCGTCGGTGATCAGGCAGGCGGGCGAGTCCGTCAACCGGTTGGAGAGACGAACCTCCTTGACATGGTCGGCGAGAATGTCCTTCATCCACGTCAGCAGGTCGGCGAAGTCCTTTTGCTGTTCCTCGCGCTCGGCCTCGCTCTCGTCCCCGTCGGCGTTGAGGTCCACCTCGCCCTTGGCGACGGACTGCAGCGGCTTGCCGTCGAACTCGGTGACGGTGCCCACCCACACCTCGTCGACCGGATCGGTGAGCAGCAGCACCTCGTAGCCCTTGGCCTTGAACGCCTCGAGGTGCGGGCTTTTGAGGATCTGCTGGCGCGTCTCCCCGGTGGCGAAGAAGATCTGCTCCTGACCTTCCTTCATCCGCTGCACGTACTCGGCGAGCGTGGTGGCCTCCTCCTCGCTGTGCGTCGAGGCGAAAGACGAGATCTGCAGCAGGGTTTCGCGATTGTCGAAGTCGTTGAGCAGGCCCTCCTTGAGGACCCTGCCGAACTGCGTCCAGAACGTGCGGTAGTCGTCGGGCCGCTCGGACTGCAGATCCTTGATGGTGGACAACACCTTCTTGGTCAGGCGGCGGCGGATGGCTTTGATCTGCCGGTCCTGCTGCAAGATCTCACGGGACACGTTGAGCGACATGTCTTGTGCGTCGACCACGCCCTTGACGAAGCGCAGGTATTCGGGCATCAGCTCGTCGCAGTCGCCCATGATGAAGACGCGCTTGACGTAGAGCTGGATGCCGGTCTGCGCGTCGCGGTTGAACAGGTCGAACGGCGCGTGCGACGGGATGAACAGCAGTGCCTGGTATTCGAACGTGCCCTCGGCCCGCATGACGATGACCTCGAGCGGATCGTCCCAGGCGCGGGCGATGTGCTTGTAGAACTCCCGGTACTCCTCTTCGGAGACCTCGTCCTTGGGGCGGGCCCACAACGCCTTCATCGAGTTGAGGGTCTCGGTCTCGATGGTCACCGTCTCCTCGCCGGCCTCCCCCTCCTCGTCCAGGGCGGCGGGGGTGCGGGTCTCGACCTCCATCCGGATGGGCCAGGCGATGAAGTCGGAGTACTTCTTGATCAGGTTGCGGATTTTCCACGGCGAGGTGTAGTCGTGCAGCTCGTCCTCGGCGTCCTCGGGCTTGAGGTGCAGCGTCACCGACGTTCCCTGCGGCGCGTCGTCGACCGATTCGATGGTGTAGGTGCCCTCACCGGCCGATTCCCAACGGGTGGCGGCGCTTTCGCCGGCCTTGCGGGTGAGCAGCTCAACCTTATCGGCGACCATGAAGCTGGAGTAGAAGCCGATGCCGAACTGGCCGATCAGCTCCTCCGAGGCGGCCTCGTTGCCCTGGCTCTTGGCCTCGCGCAGTTGCTGGCGCAGCTCGGCGGTGCCCGACTTGGCCAGCGTGCCGATCAGGTCCACGACCTCGTCGCGCGTCATGCCGATGCCGTTGTCGCGAATGGTCAGGGTGCGCGCGTCTTTGTCCGCCTCGATGTCGATGTGCAGATCCGAGGTGTCGACGTCGAGGTCCTTGTTCCGGTAGGCCTCCAGGCGCAGCTTGTCCAGGGCGTCCGAGGCGTTGGAGACCAGCTCCCGCAGGAAGGAATCCTTATTGGAGTAGACGGAGTGGATCATCAAATCCAGCAGCTGCCGTGCCTCTGCCTGAAACTCCAACTGCTCGACGTGCGCGTTCATGACGTTTCCCGGGTCTCCCTTCGTGGACATGACCACTCAAATTTACCGAGCCGCCGGCTCGCGGTGTTCGGTGGACCCGCCCTGCCCCGCGGCCGCCGGCTCTAGTCTGAACAGATGTCTGTAGCTCAGCGCGAACGCGCCGCCCTTGTGGAGACCATGCGCAGCGTCGGGCCGGAGGCGCCCACGCTGTGCGAGGGGTGGAAGACCCGCGACCTGGCCGCGCACCTGGTGATCCGCGAGTACCGCCCGGACGCGGCGCCCGGCATCCTCATCCCCTTCTTCGCGTCTCACACCGAGAAGGTGCAAAACAAGGTGGCCGACCGGACCGAATGGGACGAGCTTGTCGACAAGATCGCCGCCGGTCCCCCGCTCTACTCGCCACTCAAAGCGCTCGACCCGGTGGCCAACGTGGCCGAGATGTTCATCCATCACGAGGACGTGCGGCGCGCGCAGCCGAATTGGACGCCGCGGGAACTGGCGCCGGACCTCAGTGCGGCGCTGCGCCGCACCCTGTCGCTGATGGCCCGGTTAACCCTGGCCAAGGCCCCGGGACGGGTGGCGTTGCGCACCACGGAGGGCAAGACGGTGCTGACGGCCGGGCAGGGGCCCGCCGTCACGGTCACGGGCGCGCCCGAGGAGTTGCTGTTGTTCGCCGTGGGGCGGCACGCCAACGTCGACCTCGCCGGTGACCCGGCGGCGGTACAGGCCGTGCGGGACGCCCCGAAAGGGTTGTAGCCGAAAGCTGGTGCCGACGGACTCGGTCAACCGATCGCGGCGCCGACCAGGTGGCCGATCGCGTAGGTGATCGCGAGCGCGAGACCCCCGCCGACGGCGTTGCGCACCACGGCGGGTCGCCTCGCGGCGCCTCCCAACGACGCCGACACCGCGCCGGTGGCGACGAGGGCCAGCAGCACCGCGACGGCGGTGACGGGAACTCGCCACGTCGCGGGCGGGGCCAGGATGGCGACCAGCGGCAGCAAGGCGCCGATCGCGAAGGACAACGCGGACGAAAACGCCGCCTGCCAGGGGTTGGTCAGCTCGTCGGGGTTGATGCCGAGTTCGATCTCGGCGTGCGCGAGCAGGGGGTTGACGTCGGTGAGCTCCTCGGCCACCCTGCGCGCGGTTCCCGCCGTCAGGCCCTTCGCTTCGTAGAGCGTCGCGAGTTCGTCCAGCTCCGCCGCGGGATCCGCGTGGAGCTCCCGACGCTCCTTGCTCAGCAGCGCCTTCTCCGTGTCGCGCTGGGCGCTGACGGAGACGTATTCGCCGAGCGCCATCGACACGGCCCCGGCGACCAGTCCGGCGCTTCCGGCCGTCAGGATCGGGGCGCGCTGCACCGTGGCCGCGGCGACTCCGACGACGATGCCGGCGGTGGACACGATGCCGTCGTTAGCTCCCAGCACGCCGGCGCGCAGCCAATTCAACTTGGCCGACACCGATCCCGCATGGGGTTCGTCGGGGTGAACGGTATTGGACACGGCGGCAACACTAACGGCCTGAGCTCGGTCCCACCAGCCAACGTAGGCTTGCCAAACCAGCCGGTAGAGCCGCTTTTTTGACCCGCGCTCCGACGGCGTCGGGGGCGGATGAGGGGCACGACGGCGCCAGGCGCGGCCTCGCGCCGCGCGGTTCGCCGTAAGGGCAAACGCTGCGCATGGGGCTTTCACAGCCGCGACATAGGGTGGTTACTTAGGGTCTCAATGTGTAAGGGGGGAATTCTCAGGAATTCACTAGTAGATAGGTGAAGGACTATGCAGCTCAAACAATTCGTAGGGGGGATCGCGGTCGCCGGTGCTCTCGGCGCCGCGGCGCTGGGCATGGGCACCGGGCTGGCCAGTGCCGCCCCCGGCCCCGGAGGCCCCGGGGCGGGCGGCCACGGCGCTCCCGGGGGCCCCGTGCCCAGTGATTTCCACGCGCCAACCGCTCCCGGCGGACCGGGCGGCCCCGGTGGGCCCGGCGGTCCCGGACCGGGTGGGCCCGGTGGTCCCGGTGGTGGTGGCCATCCCGGCGGCCCGGGGGGCCCCGGCGGGCCGGGCGGTCCCGGCGGACCGGGTGGTCCCGGTCCCGGCGGCCCCGGACCAGGCGGACCCGGCGGACCCGGCCACCCCGACGGCCCCGGTGGACCTGGACCGGGCGGACCGGGCGGACCCGGCCACCCCGGTGGACCCGGTGGACCGGGCGGTCCCGGTGGACCGGGCGGACCCGGCGGCCCGGGCGGGCCGTGGCACGGGGATGCTCAGCGGGGCTACTTCCACGGAGCTCCGTGGGGCGATGGGCCTGGCCCCTGGGGCCCGGGCGCTCCCCCGCGGCCGGCGTGGGATCGGCCGCTACCGCCGCCTGGTGCGCCGTGGGGTTACGGCCCGATCAACTACTACGGCTACCAGGAGACTCCCATTTGGGACCCCGGCTTCAACCAGTGGGGTTTCTGGCTCTTCGGAGTGTGGATCCCGCTGTGACGGTTAGCTGACACAACGCCCGCTTCGCCGAATGGCGGAGCGGGCGTTGTCGTTGGGGAGTTAGTTGTCATTGAGGAGTTAATTGTCCGACGCGCGATGGTCGTTCGTCGCGTCGGTCGTCACCCCTTGGTGCCGACGGTGATGAGGTCGGAGACGAAACGCGTCCACGCGGGACGCGGGATCCGGTGCTGGTCGGTGATGGTGAATCCGGCCGATTCGAACAGGGATCGGAATTCCGCCGGGGAGGCGTTGTGTTGCGGCTTCCACTTGCTGGAGCCGGGCGTCTGCAACAGGGGCCGGCGCGTGCTCAGCGCCGAGACGGCGACGAGCCCCCCGGGAGCCAGGACGCGGTGAAACTCGCGCAGGGCCGCCGGCTGGTCGAAGAAGTGGAACGCCGAGGTCGTCACGACGGCATCGAGCTGACCGTCGTCGAACGGAAGCTGCTCGGCGGGGCCGCGCAAGAACTCCACCTGGTCGGTCCTGGCCCGAGCCTGGCCGAGCATGCCGTCGGACATGTCGACGCCGTAAATCTTCTCGGGCTGCAGTTCACGCTGGATGCGGTCACTCAAAATCCCTGTGCCGCAGGCAACATCTGCGATCTTGCGCGCGCCGTGGGCCCGCAACTGCGCGATCACCTCGTCGTGCGGGGGACGGTAGACCCACTGCTGCAAGAACGGCAGGTCGTAGACCGGTGCGAGAAAACTCCACAGGCCGGTGACCGCGTCGTTCAGGCCGCGTCGCTGCGCCGACGTCATTTGTCCAGCACCGAGCTGTAGTAGATGGTGTCGGCCATCGACACGGAATCATTGGTCTGCGGTATCGCGGCCAAACCGTTCTCGGCGAACAGGTCGCTCATCTTCTTCCCGTGCGAAGTCCACCCCAGATTGCCCAGGTAGTCGGCCACGTCGTTGCGGTCCCCCTCGAAACCCAGTTCTTCCCAATCCAATTCGAAGCCCTGCTCCCGCCACCTGGCGGTGGCGCGGCGCATCATCTCCCGCGCCTTCTCGGTATCGAGGTCCGGCCGGTCCGGGATGGCCTCGACGGCCAACCGGCTGCCGCGAGCGCTGAGACCTGTGATGTTGTCCAGCAGCCGGTCCTGCGCCTCGGGCGGCAGGTAACCGAAGAGACCCTCGGCGATCCACGCGGCGGGCTGGTTGGTGTCGAAGCCGGCTTCGGTCAACGCTTTCGGCCAGTCCTGCCGCAGATCGATGGCCACGGTCCGCAGGTCGGCCCGCGGCGCGGCGCCCAACTGGGCCAGGGTGGTCGACTTGAATTCGATGACCTGCGGTTGGTCGATCTCGAAGACCGTCATGCCGGCCGGCCAATTCAGCCGGTAGGCGCGCGCGTCCAGTCCGGACGCGAGGATCACCGCCTGCCGAATGCCCGCCTCCGTGGCGGCCTGAAGAAGGAGTCGAAAAATCGGGTGCGGGCGGCCATCGCCGCGGGCATGTGTTCGAGCTTCCACGTGGACTCGTCGTCGTCGACGTCCGCGGCGGCGAGTTCGCCGTCGGCCCACCGCGTGAAGAAGTCCACGCCGACCGCGCGGACCAGCGGCTCGGCGAACGGGTCGTTGATCAACGGGTCGTCGGCCTTACTCGCGATCGCGCGGGCGGCCGCCACCATCGTCGCGGTGGCGCCGACGCTGGTGGCCAGGTCCCAGGTGTCGTTGTCCGTACGTGCCATGTGGGTGCCTTCCCCCTCGGAATCACATGTTACTTAGCCAGTATAACGAAACGCAGCGCGCGGGAGTTCCCGCGCCGCGTTTCGCGGGGCAAGGCCGGCGCCGGTTAACGCCGACCCGGCAACCCGGGGCCGCCCGGTCCGCCGGGCCCGCCCGGTCCGCCGGGCCCGCCCGGTCCCCCGGGCCCGCCCGGTCCCCCGGGCCCGCCCGGTCCCCCGGGTCCGTTGGCGGCGGGGAGCACGAACACGCACTGGTTCATCTCGAAGCTCCAGGCCCACCCAGGGGCGCAGTCGCCGTCGGCGCGACCGGTCACCGGCGTGAGGACCCCCGGCACCCCCACGAGCCCGAGAGCCAGTGCGCCGACCGCCGAGCGCCGCAACACCTGTCTCATCGCCGACCTCATCTCGTTGTCGTCCGATCTTCGGCGTCCCTCATTGTGCCCGGGTCGGCGACGCGACGTTGCGGAATCGGCGTCCGCTTAGTTCCAGACCAATTCGAACACCGGGATCACCCGGTCGGTGCGTTCCTGGTATTCGCCGAAGCCGGGAGCGCGTTCGACGACGACGCGATAGATGGAATCGCGCTCCTCGCGCGGCAATTCGCGCGCGGTGGCGGGTTTGGGCGGGTCAGCGCCGATCTCGACCGTGACGAGGGGGGTCGCGCGGATGTTGTGCACCCAGGCGGGACTCTTGTCCCGACCCGCCGCGGAACCGACGACGTAGATGCCGCCGTCAATCTCGAAGTAGGCGACGGGGTTGACCCGTTGCGCGCCGCTGCGCGCGCCCGTCGAAGTCAACAGCAGCAGCGGGAAACCTTCGAACTGTCCGCCGACTTTGCCGCCGTTTCGGCGGAACTCCTCGATGTTGCGCTCGTTGAATTCGCGTTCCGATGCCGGTGCGTCGTCACCCATGCCGCCATCGTGGCACGAGCGCGCGATCAGGGCCAGCGTCAGCCGCGGCCCGCTTGGATTTGAATGCCGCCGGGCCCGCGAATGTCGTTGGCTCCGCCGGGATTGCTGATGCGCGGCAGGGCGCCGCCGCCCGGCCCCTGCTCCCAGGTGACGTGGTTGCCCGTACCGGAGACGTTGATGACGGCCACCTTCGGCAGGTTCACGGTATTTGCGATTCCGGTGACGTCGACCTCGCCGCAGGACCCGGTCAGGGTGATCGTCGAATCCTGCCCGACGATCCTGATCGGCGATTGGGCCCCGCAGTCGTAGGTCACGGTCGCGACGCTGACGTCGATCTTCGCGGGTGCGAGATCGAGGGGAACGGGTGCGGCGGCGGCCGCGGGGCCCGAGGCGAGCGCGATCGACGCCAGCACCGCCATCATTGAATTCGGAGCACCCGCCATTCGCTGTCCCCTCTGTGGGTTTGTTCGACGCTAACCGCTGGGCGCCGCGCGCCCGCACCGGGACTCCGCCCGTCCGCGCCCGAACACGGCGAACACTTCGAATCACCGGTGTAGCCAATGCCGGTGGTCGCGAATCAGGCGGTGCGCACCGACATCTCGTTACCGCGGCCCCGGTCGAAGGGCAGCGGGATGGTGCGGTAACCGTTCTCGGGATTGCGCACGTAGGCCAGGTACTCGCCCGACTCGTCGACGGCATTCTCCCCGATGACGAGGGCGCCCCGGTTCAGATGCGGCTCAAGGAGTTTGAGCACCGGCAGGTAAAGGGTGAACGCCCCGTCGAGCAATACCAGGTCGATGTCGTCGCCGACGTCCTCGCGGAGCGTTTCCAGGGCGTCTCCCACCCGAATGTCGACGAGGTCGTCCAGCCCTGCGGCGCCGAGGTTTTCCCGCGCCCGCCGCGCCTTGGCGGGCTCGAGTTCTGTTCCGATGAGTTCACCGCCACCACCGTCGCGCAAGGCCGCGGCGAGATAGATGGTGGAGATGCCGAACGACGTGCCGAACTCGACGATGCGCCTGGCCTGCCGCGCCCGGGCGCAGATGTAGAGGAATTGGCCGAACTCGGCCGACACGCTCAGGAAATTGTCCGCGAACCGTGGTAGAGCCCCTTGTAATCGGCCGCCTCGCGCGCGAGCAGCTCCGCGATCGCGTTGTCGCGGCCGTCGCCCAGCTCGGTGAACCGCGCCTCGAGGTCCCCGTCGGCGGCCCGGGCTTCGTCGAACAGCCGGGCCAAGACGTCGGAGACCGGTGCGGAAGTCAAGGTGTCCATGTCACTCCAAAAGTTAGGGTACCCTTACCTAACTCAAGGTAGAACAGAGTCACGGCCGGCACAAGGCCAAACTCAGGCGACCGCATCGGGCGCACGACGTCGTGTCGCCCGATGCGGGCCGGCTCCCTCAGTAGTAGTGCCGGCGTCCCCCGACGGCGCGGCCGGCCGAACCCAGGATGGCCAGGACGACCCCCACGATCAACAGGATCACTCCGGCGACGACGAGCAGATGGGCGAACGCGAAAGTCGGTACCAGACTTGGTAATACGAGGCCGAGGACGATGAGAACAATGCCGAGAATGATCATGGTGAGCCTTTCCGATCTGCTGAGATCTGCGGTCCGATGGCAGACCCGTCGCGCGTGTGCTTGACGTACTTAAGTCGACCACCCGAAAGGGGGTGGTAATACACCCCTAGGGAGGTAATCTCGCCCGCATGCCCCCAGCCCGCCCGATCACCGTGGCGCTCGTCGACGATTACGACGTGGTCGTGATGGGTGTCGCGAACATGCTCGACCGCTACCGCGACCGGGTGGTGGTCGCCGAGCTGGACTCGTCGATGCCCGTCGACGACGTCGTCGACATCGTCTTGTACGACTCGTTCGCCCAGCCCGAGTCGGATCAGGACGAAATCGCCGTCTTGGTCGCCAACCCACGCGCGCATCGAGTCGTGGTGTACACGTGGAACTTTCACCCTGACCTGATCGCGAGCGCTCAGCGCCACGGGGCGCACGGGTACCTATCGAAGACGTTGCCGGCGCGAGAATTGGTGGCCGCGTTGGAGGCCGTGCACGCCGGTGCGACGGTGATCAGCGACGCCCCCCTGCGGGCGCGCAGCGCCCCGGGCCTCGACTGGCCGGGCCGCGGCGAAGGGCTCAGCGATCGGGAAGCGGAGATCCTCGCCCTCATCACACAAGGCAAGAGCAATGCCGACGTGGCGAGGCTGACGTATCTGAGCCCCAACACGGTCAAGTCGTATATCCGGACGATTTATCGAAAGATCGACGCGGGCAGCCGAACCCAAGCCGTCCTGTGGGGCATCGAGCACGGGTTCGCCCCCGATCATCACAGGATCGAACACTGGCGCAGCGGCCCGTGAGCAGCGGGTCAGCGCGGCGCCGACTCGATCGGATGAGTTACGCGCGCACCCGGGTCGCGCCTCGGCGACGGCCGTTGGTGGAGCGCCAGTCGCGCACGGAGGCGATGGCGGTCTTGAGCCCGCGGCGGCGTCCGGTCGCCCCGGTGGCCGCAGCGTAGCCGGGCTCGAGCCGGTCGAACATCCGCTCGCTGCGGGTCTCAGGGGCGTCGTCGGCGGTGTCGCGCAGCCAGGAATTGGGCACCGACAACTTGGCGATGGTCCGCCAGGTTTTGCCGTACTGCACCGCGAAAGAGCCTGTGGTGTACGGCAAGTCGTACTTGTCGCACAACGCCCGCACCCGCACCGACACCTCGTGCAGCCGATTGCTGGGCAGGTCGGGGAACAAGTGGTGTTCGATCTGGTGACACAGATTGCCGCTGAGCAGCCGCAGCACGGGCCCGGCCTCGAAGTTGGCGCTGCCCAACATCTGTCGCAGGTACCAGTGCCCTTTCGACTCGCCGACCATATCGGTTTCGGTGAATTTCTCGGCGCCGTCGGGGAAGTGTCCGCAGAAGATCACCGCGTTGGCCCACACGTTGCGGATGACGTTGGCCGTCGCGTTCGCCTTCACCGCCGAGGTGTAGGTGGCTGCCGGCGAGAGCGCCGTGAGCGCGGGGAACGCCAGATAGTCCTTGACCACCTGCCGGCCCGCCTTGGTGACGAATTCACGGGTGCGTTCGGCCGCGATGTCGCGCTCCGGCCCGTCGTCGAAGAGCTTCTCCAAGTCGACGGTTTGCAGGCCGATCCCCCACTCGAATCCGAGCGCCAGGGCGGCGTTGTACAGCAGGTTGCCGACGTTGTAGGGCTGCCACGGCTGGTCGCGAGTGACCCGCAGGACGAAGTAACCCACGTCGTCGTCCATGCCGAGGATGTTGGTGTATTTGTGGTGCGCGACGTTGTGGGCGGCGACCCAGTGCTTCGACGCCGCGCTCATGTCCCACTCCCACGTGGTCGAGTGGATTTCCGGATCGTTCATCCAGTTCCACTGCCCGTGCATGACGTTGTGGCCGATCTCCATGTTCTCGAGGATCTTCGCCACACCGAGGGTCAGGGTTCCCGCCCACCACGCGGTTCGCTTGGAGCTGGCCGCCAAGGCCACCCGGCCCGCCAGTTCGAGGGCGCGCTGGGTGGCCACGACGCGACGGATGTAGCGCGCATCACGCTCCCCCAACGAATCCTCGACGTCTCGACGAATCGCGTCCAGCTCCGTGGCCAGGTTCTCGATGTCGGCGTCGGTCAAGTGGGCGAATGCCGGAATGTCCGTGATCGCCATGGTTCCCCCCGTGGATCTGCGTTGTCAGGCTTTGGTGCTGCTCCTGGCGGCACCGCCTCGCTGTGCGCGGCCACCCTGTCGGTTAACGACGCTCGTGATTGGTGCGTTCCTGATCGGCGCCATACTTACGCGTTTCCCAATGTCCGCGCAGCAATGCGTTTGACAATCAAAGTCGTTCGTTGATTCGCGACGTTAATGCGACGATATGAGCGCCAGCTCACTACACGATATGCGCCAGCTTAGCGGTTGCGGCGACACCGCGACGGCGTGTCCCCCGGTCACCGCTTCGCGGAGGCGCTCCCACGACGCCGCGGCCGGTGCGCCGCCGCGACGTCGGCGTTGGCGAGCGTCTGCGCCTCGGCGGCGAGCGTCGACGCGCTGTTGGCGTGCGCGATCGCCGCGGCGCCGTCACCGACCGCCGCCTCCCGCGCCGCCGCCAGCTCGCCGTTCGCGGCGTCGAGCCGGGCCCGCGCCTCGGCGCCGAGGGCGTCGTGATGCCGGGCGGCGTAGTCGGAGATCTGCCGCAGGCGGGTCTCGGCGGTCGACAGCGCCCGCGACAACGGGTCGCCGGCCGCGTGGGCGTCCGCGTGTCCCGCGCCGGGGCCGGCGCGCCGTCGGCGCGCACGCAGGACGACGACGAGCACCACGATGGCGAGCAGGATGGCGGCGGCACCGACGGCGATCGTCACCCAGGGCGGCTTGGGGGGCTGTTGCGGATTCCACGCGGGTTCCGGCGGGCTCGGCGGTGGCGCGGCCGCGGTTGCGGGTGTCGTCAACCCGTCGGCCGCGGCGACCGCGGCGCCGGCCCAGTCCCTGGTGCGTACCGCCGGCTCGATCTTGTTGCTACGCAAGCTGTTCAGGTCGCCGGCTGAGATGCTCTGCGCCGACGCGGTGAACGTGTACAGCTTGGTGTTGGTGGCCACCGCGAGCAGCGCGTCCCGGTCACCGATGGCGCTGGTGCTGCGGGTCCGGTCGGCCCAGTTGTCGGGCCGGAACCGGGAGAAGTTGTCGACGTAGACCACCCACAATTGGGTGTGGCGGTCGCGGTAAAGCCGGTCGATGGCGGCGTTGACGGCCGCGCGGTCGGCGGGTGTGAGCACCCCGCTGCTGTCGGTGAGGTGGTCGGTGAGCTTTGTCGGTGGTTGCGCCCCGGCGGGAGGCGCCAGCAGCACCGCCACGGTGAGGATCGAAAGGACAGCGCCGAACCGGCGGCCAACCCACATACCCGGTAACTTAGCCGCCGGCGCCGGGCTTGTCGCCGAGGGAAAAGGATCGGGCCGAGGAAAACGCTGGGCGGTGACGGGCCGTCCTGGCAGGGTGACGGTTCGTGCGGGTGTGGCTGAGCGGCTAGGCAGCGGCCTGCAAAGCCGTATACACGGGTTCGAGTCCCGTCACTCGCTCCACAGGTCAGCCGCCGGCGTGCGGGGTGACCAGGAATTTCTCCCCGGTGGCGCGCCGGAGGTAGCCGTTGAACGCGTCGGGTTGCAGCATGCCGGCCAGCGTGACCTCGCGGGTGTAGTTGCTCGCGAATGTGGTGGTGAGTTCCGCGGCGACGCGGCGGCGCAGCCGGCCGAGGGTTTCGGCACCCGCGGTCTGCAGGAACCAGGTGAGCAGCCACCCGCCGACGCCCCAAGCCATGCCGAAGTTCCTGTTGAGCACCGTGGGTCCGGTGTCGAGCGCTCCGTAGATGTAAACCTGTTTGTGGGTGCTCGACCCGTAGCGCGAGTACTCCGCCGCGGTCGCGCTGGCGGCCTCCTCCATGGCGTTGAGGATCTGGCTGGCCAGCGTTCCGCCGCCCGTGGCGTCGAAGGCGAGGGTGGCGGATGTCGCCGTGAGCGCCTCGACGAGGTCGGCCGAGAAGGACGGCGAGGTCGAATTGAGCACGTGGGTCGCGCCGAGCGACCTCAGTAGCTGCTCTTGCTCGGGCTTGCGGACGATGTTCACCAGTGGGATGCCGTCGCGCGCGCAGAGCTTGACCAGCATCTGGCCGAGGTTGGACGCGGCGGCGGTGTGGACCAGAGCCGTATGGCCTTCGCGCCGAAGGGTTTCCGTCATGCCGAGCGCGGTCATCGGGTTGACGAACGAGGCGGCGCCGTCCCTGGCCGTCGCGCCGTCGGGCAGCACGAGACAGGCCGCGGCGTCGATCGCGCGGTATTGCGCGTACATCGCGCCGCCGGCGATCGCGACGGTCTTGCCGAGCAGCGCCTGGGCCGCGTCGGAGGATCCCGCGGCCACCACGGTGCCGGCCCCCTCGTTGCCCACCGGCAGTGACTTGTCGAGGCGCGCGGTTAGTGCCTTCAGGCTGGCCTGGGCGACGGGCGCGGTGACGACGGGACGCGTGGCGGTGCCGCTGACCGTTGCCGCGCTCAGGTCCGCGCTCGCGACGAGTAAGCCGAGGTCGGAGGGGTTGATCGGCGAGGCCTCGACGCGCACCAGCACCTCGTCGGGCCCGGGTGTCGGTACGGGCACGTCGTGCAGCGAGATTTCCAGCGTGCCGTCGGAGGTCACCAACGACCGCAGTTCAAGGGCGGTGTCGGGCAGGTCTGCGGTCATGGCGGTGCCTCGTTCCTCGGGTTGCTTGGGGTGGGTGGGCGATCAGAGCGTGTCAACGCCGGAATTAATCACGGATCTTCCGCGGCGCCGACATAGAACCAGCGGCCCGCCCGGCGCTGGAAGCGGCTGCGCTCGTGCAGGAGCCCGGCGCGTCCCCGCGACCGGAAGTGGGCGGTGAACTCCACTTCGCCGGTGTCGTCGGCGGGCCTGCCCGCGACGGTGTCGATGACCTGCAAGCCGGTCCAGGTGATGGCGGGATCGACGGTGACGTCGGGCGGGCGTGTGCGAGGGTGCCAGGTGCGGAACAGATAGTCGGCGTCGGCGTAGGCGAAGGCCGAGTACCGCGAGCGCATCAAGGCCTCGGCCGAGTGGGCCTGCGATTCGCCGAGGTGCAACGGGCCGCAACACGCGCGGTAACCGGCGCCGCTGCCGCACGGGCACGGCGGCCCGTCGAACTCGTTCACTCCGCCAGCCTGACAGACCGTTACGGCGCGCCGCCCGCGGCGTCCTGCAGCACCTGCTGCAACTTGTCGAGCGGAGCGCCTCCCGTGGGATCGAGCCGCCGCGGCGGGATTTCCCGGCCGTCGGGTCCGACGGTGGTGGACGCCACGGGCGGCGGGGGCGGCGGCTCGATCCCACGGGCCA
>NZ_LZJC01000092.1 GCF_001666755.1 Mycobacterium sp. E1214
CGAGGGCGTGCAGATCTCGACGATCTCGTTCGGCACGCCCTACGGCACCGTCGACTACGAGGGGGCCACCATCCCGGTGCCCGTGGACGACCAGACCCTGCAGAAAATCTGCGAGATCACCGACGGCCAGTCGTTTCACGCCGACAGCCTGGACTCGCTGAAGAACGTCTACACGACCCTGCAGCGCCAGATCGGCTACGAGTCCGTGAAGGGCGACGCCAGCCTGGCCTGGATGCTGCTGGGCACCGTCGCCATGGCCGGTGCCGTGCTGGCCGGGCTGCTGCTCAACCGCCGGCTGCCCGCCTGAGTCTCAGGTGGGCAGGCGCCGGTTGAGGACCAACGCCAACACCGTCGCGATCAGCGCCGCGACGACCCCCAGCCGCAACCAGCCGGCGCTGCCGGGGCCGGGCACCGTGCGGTAGCCGATCTCGTTCTCGATGGCGTTGTAGCTCTTGTTGAGCTCGGCGGCGTTGGTCGCGGTGTAGGCCTGCCCGCCGGAGAGCTTGGCGACGGTCTTCATCTGGTCGGTCGAGACGGGCACGGCGACGCGCTGCCCGTCCATCTCGATTTCGCCGCCCTTGGTGCCGAAGGAGATGGTGGAAATCGGGACGCCCTCGTCCTTGGCCAGCCGCGCGGCGGTGAACACCCCGTCGTGCGGGTCGCTGGGGTTCGACGGCCGGTTCTCGCCGCCGTCGGAGAGCAGCACGATGCGGGCGGGTGGCGGCTTGTCGCCGCCGACCACCGCGGTGGCGCTGATCGCGTGCAGGGCGGTGAAAATGGCCTCGCCGGTGGCCGTGCTGTCCGCGAAGTCCAGCTTCTTCAGCGCCTCGATGGTCGCCTGGTGTTGGGGCGTCGGCGGGACCAGCAGATACGGCGTCCCGGAGAACGCCACCAGCCCCAGGTTGACGCCGGGCGTCA
>NZ_LZJC01000093.1 GCF_001666755.1 Mycobacterium sp. E1214
CACCTCGAGGCCGCCCGTGCGCGACGCGGCAACCGGTCCCGCCACCGCGCCGGCGCGCGCGACCCCGCCGGAGGAGCTGACCGTCGTCGACGCCGCCTCGGCGGCGAGGGCCGCCGCACCGCCGGTCGCCGCGAACGAGGCCGCGGCGCAGGCCCAGTCGCCGGCCGAGTTCACCGTCATCGACGCCAAGACCGGCGACGTGTCCAACCTCGCGACCCGCTTCGTGAAGTTGCTGTCGCCGCGGTCGTCGTCGGCGGCCGGAACGGCCGGGGCGATGACGATCGGGCGCGCCCCCGAAAACGACATCGTGGTGTCCGACGTGTTGGCGTCGCGCCAGCACGCGACGCTGGTGCCGACGGCGCTCGGCACCGAGATCCGCGACAACAGCATCAACGGCACCTTCGTCAACGGCACCCGCGTCGGGTCGGCGA
Organism: Mycobacterium sp. E1214; assembly: GCF_001666755.1. Taxonomy (GTDB): domain Bacteria; phylum Actinomycetota; class Actinomycetes; order Mycobacteriales; family Mycobacteriaceae; genus Mycobacterium. The sequence continues at coordinate 432 of NZ_LZJC01000093.1, forward strand.
TCCTGTCCGACGACGACGTCGTCACCATCGGCAACGTCGACCTGGTGTTCCGCAACGGCACGCTGACCAAGCGCAGCGAGGCCGCGTCGCGCACGGGCGGCCTCGAGGTGCGCAACGTCAAGTACGTCGTGGACAACGGCAAACAGCTGCTCGACGACATCTCCCTGACCGCGCGGCCCGGCACGCTGACCGCGGTGATCGGCGGATCCGGGGCCGGCAAGAGCACCCTGGCGCGGCTGATCGCCGGCTACACCACGCCCAGCTCGGGGTCGGTCACCTTCGAGGGACACAACATCCACAGCGAGTACGCGTCGCTGCGCAGCCGGATCGGCATGGTGCCGCAGGACGACGTGGTGCACCGCCAGCTGACGGTCAACCAGGCGCTGGGTTATGCCGCGGAGCTGCGGCTGCCGCCGGACACCAGCAAGGCGGACCGCGCCAAGGTCGTGGCCCAGGTGCTCGCGGAACTCGACCTGACCAAGCACGCCGAGACCCGCGTCGACAAGTTGTCGGGCGGCCAGCGCAAACGCGCCTCGGTGGCGCTGGAGCTGCTGACCGGACCGTCGCTGCTCATCCTCGACGAGCCCACGTCGGGCCTGGACCCGGCACTCGACCTGCAGGTCATGACGATGCTGCGCCAGCTCGCCGACGCCGGCCGCGTCGTGTTGGTGGTGACCCACTCGCTGTCCTACCTCGACGTCTGCGATCAGGTGCTGCTGATGGCGCCCGGCGGCAAGATCGCCTACTGCGGGTCGCCCGACGACATCGGCGACGCGATGGGCACCACGAACTGGGCGAAGATCTTCACCAACGTCGGCGCCGACCCCGAGGAGGCCAACCGCCGGTTCCTGGCGCAGGCCGAGGCGCAGCGACGGCCGCAGAAGCTCGCCCCGGCGCGGGCCGACGAGCCCGAGGACCTGGGCGAACCGGTGCACACCAGCGTGCGGCGGCAGATCTCGACGATCGCGCGGCGCCAGGTCCGGCTGGTCGTCGCCGATCGCGCGTACTTCGTCTTCCTGGCGCTGCTGCCGTTCATCCTGGGTTCGCTGTCGCTGACCGTCCCCGGCAGCAACGGTTTCCACGCCCCCGGCCCCGGCGCGGGGACGCCCGACGAGGCGGCGCAGATCCTCGCGTTGCTGCTGCCGGCCGCGGCGTTCATGGGCACCGCGCTGACCATCCGGGATCTGGTCGGCGAGCGGGCCATCTTCCAGCGCGAGCAGGCGGTCGGCCTGTCCACGTCGGCGTATCTCATCGCCAAGGTCGCGGTGTTCTGCGGGTTCGCGATCCTGCAGTCGGTCATCGTCACCGCGATCGTGGTGGTCGGCAAGAGCGCCCCGACCCGCGGCGCCGTCCTGCTGGGCCATTCGACGTTCGGCGCGGTCGTGGAGCTGTTCGCCACCGTCGCCGCGACCTGCGTGGCGTCGGCCATCCTCGGCCTGGCGATCTCGTCGCTGGTGCGTTCCAGCGAGCAAATCATGCCGTTGTTCGTGGTGGCCGTCATGGCGCAGCTGGTGCTGTGCGGCGGGATGGTGCCGGTCACCGGGCGGCTGGGCCTCAACCAGCTGTCCTGGGTGATGCCGGCGCGCTGGGGTTACGCGGCCGCCGCGTCGACGGTCGACCTGCGCCACCTGGTGCCCGACAACCTGCTGTCGCAGGACCGGTTCTGGCAGCACACGCCGAAGGTGTGGCTGCTGGATCTGGGCATGCTGGCGGCGCTGTCGCTGTTCTACGCCGGTTTCGTGCGGTGGCGGATCCGGTTGCGCCGCTGAGCGGCCCGCCGGGGTCGGCGGTAGGGTGGGCAGCATCCACCCGCCCAAGCACGAGACCTTCGACGTAGCGGCCCGCACCAACACCGACCCGAAGGGCATCGTGCGGGCCGTCGACGAATACGTGGTCCGGCCGTGGGGCCTCTACGTCGCCCGACCCACCCCGGGCCGCGCCCAATTCCACTACCTCGAATCGTGGCTGCTGCCGTCACTCGGGCTGCGCGCCACGGTGTTTCACTTCAACCCCGGCCACGAACGCGACCACGACTATTACCTCGACGTCGGTGACTACTCGCCGGGTACCGACGTCTGGCGTTCCGAGGACCACTACCTCGACATCGAGGTGAGCACCGGCCGCGGGGCGCGCCCGGCCGACGTCGACGAGCTGGTGGACGCGGTGCGCCACGGCCTGCTGGCGCCGGAGGCCGCCGAGCGGGCGGTGCGCCGTGCCGTCGCGGCCGTCGACGGGCTGGCCCGCAACGGTTACGACCTGTGCCGCTGGCTAGCGGCCGCCGGCATGGAGCTGACCTGGCGCGACCGGGCCTGACGCGGGGGCGCGCGGCTCAGCCGAGCGGCACCTTGAGCACCGGCGCGGTCGTCGGGTGGGCCGAGCCCGTCCCGGGCTCGACGGTGATCGCGAACGCGGTGCTGGGCCCCAGGTCCGACAGCACCGCGGTGGTCGAGGGCTTGACGGCGGCGGCGTCCATGGTGCCTGCGGGTCGTGGGCCGTTCTCGCCGAGCAGCCACATCTCGTACACGGTTCCCGGACGGGGCGGCGCCACGTCGTTCATCACCACCACCGCCGCGTTGCGCTGCCGGGAGAACAGCACGGTCGCGGTGCCACCCGACGGCAGCGGGGCGGTCGCGGCGTGCACGTCGGGGGCGGCGAAGACGTGGTCGGCCGCCGACGGCGTCGGGGCGGACCGCAACCCCAGGGTCACGCCGGTGGCGATCACCGCGGCGAGCAGGGCGGCGGCCGCCGCGAGCAGCGGTGCGCGCCAACGCCGTACGCGGGGCGGGGTGGGTTCGACCGCCGCCATGACCGTGGCGCGCAGCGGCGCCGGTGGCTCGAGCGCGGTGTGCGCCGAGACGACGGCCATCGTCTCGCGGACCGCCTGCACCTCTACCCAGAACGCCTGCCCCACCGATGCGGGCGCCGCCGCGACGCGGTGCTCGATGTCGGCGCGTTCGTCGTCCGTCACGGCGTCCAGCGCGTAGGCGGTGGCCAGGTCCAGCAGCGTGAGATCGGCCGGGTCGCTCATCGCACATCCAAACAACGACGAAGGTTCCGCAAGGCGTCCCGCATCCGCGATTTGACGGTGGACGGGTTCTGCGCGAGGCGCTGGGAGACCTGAGCATATGTCAGGCCCTGGTAGTAGGCCAGTTCGATGCACTGCCGCTGCGCGTCGGTCAACCCCGCCAGGCAGTTGACCACGCGATCCCGCTCGTCGCGGCTCAGGGCCGCGTCTGCGACGACGTCGCGGGCGCGTTCCACGTCCCGGGCGCCGTACCGCGAATCCCGGTCAGCGGCAGCCTGTTCGGAGCGCACTCGGTCGACGGCGCGGCGGTGCGCGATGGCCAGGATCCAGGCCACCGCGCTACCGACCCCCGGGTCGTAGGCGCCGGCACCGCGCCACACCTGCAGGTACACCTCCTGCGTCGTCTCCTCGCTGTATCCCGGGTCGCGAAGGACCCGGAAGACCAGGCCGAACACGCGGGCGCGGGTCAGGTCGTAGAGCTGTCCGAAGGCGTCGACGTCGCCGTCGGCGACGCGGCGCAGCAACTCGTCGAGTTGGCCGCCCGTACGCGCCCTACTGCCCATGGCGCGATAGCGTAACGACTCCCGCGGCGCACCGTGCGGCCACGCCGAGGACGCCGCGCCGGGCGCCGGTGCGTCGGCGAGAGACTCCATCGACGGTATTCGAGGCCACCGGCGCGGCCGACGGCGCGAAATTCGATGCACGCACGGCCCGTCCACGCCCGCTCGGCCTCCGAATGCCCTACGAGCGACCTTGACGCGGCGGCGTGGCCGCCGAAGACGAAGGAGTCGAACGCGATGATGAACGCTCGGGCACGGCGACACGTCGCCACCGCTGCTCAACAGCGTCCTCACGTGAAGGTCCAGGACGCGGGGCTCGTGTGCGGCGGGGTGCACACAGCCCACGCGACGGTGTACATGACTGACACCGTGTTGATGCCCCCGGGGCAGTAAGCGGGAGCATCAGCCAGAGGCGGTCGGGCGGGGGCCCGGCCGCCTTTGCGCGTCCGGGGCCCGCTTCCGTTCAGCCTCGCGGTGCCCTCACGGCGTCCAGCCGGTCGCCTCGGCCCACTCCCACGCCCGCCGGTAGGCCTCGGCGAACCAGGGCTCCTTGGCGTCCGCGTACGCCGCGGCGTCGCCGCCCGCGCGCTCCTGCGCGGCCTGCTTGACGGCCAGGTACGCCGAGCGGGCCTGCGGGTCGGCCCTCAGCCAGTCGGCGAACAACAGCGCGAACCGCTGGTTGGGCCGACCGTCCACGCGCAGGTGCACGTTGGTCGGGCGGCCCGGATCGGCCGATCCATGAATCCGCTTCTGCCACAGCGCCGCATCGCCGGTCCTGACGACGTCGGAGGTGATGCCCGCCAGCCGCGGATATCCGGCGGACAGCAGCGGCTCGGCGAGTTCGGTTGCGACGTCGAGGGATTCGACGGTGACCTGCACGTCGATGACGTCCTTCGCGGGAAAGTCGGGCACGGCGGTCGACCCGATGTGGTCGACACGCAACGCCCGATGCCCGCAGGCGGTCTTCAGCCGGTTGACGATGCGCTGCGCCTGGTCCGGCCACGTCGGGTCGGGCGGCACCAGCCGCGCGGGCGCCCGGGCCACCTGCTGCGCGCTCAGGTTGTGCGCGAACGGCAGTACCCGCTCGTTCCATACGTCGCGGGCCCGGCGCACCAGATCGTCCCGGCTGCCGGAGTTGTCGAGCCAGACGTCGGCGACGGCGCGCCGCTGTTCGTCGCTGGCCTGCGCGGCGATTCGGGCGCGAGCGTCCTCCTCCGGCATGCCGCGCTGGTCGATCAGCCGCCGCAACCGGACCTCGACGTCGGCGAACACGATGACGACGAGCGGGAACAGGGGCGCCATCCCCGATTCCACCAGGAGCGGGATGTCCTCGACGACCACGGAATCGTCGGGCACCGAGGCGATAATCTCCGCGCGGCGCCTGCCCACCAGCGGGTGCACGATGCCGTTCAGCGTCTTGCGCGCCTCGTCGTCCCGGAAAGCCTTGGCGGCCAAGGCCGGCCGGTCCAGTGATCCGTCGTCGAGCAGGATGTCGGCGTTGAAAGCGTCGACCAGCGCCGCCAGGCCTTCGGTGCCCGGCTGGACCACCTCGCGAGCGATGACGTCGCCGTCGACGATCACCGCACCCAACTCGGCGAAGGTGGCCGACAGGGCGGATTTCCCGGCGCCGATGCCACCGGTCAACCCGATACGCAGCATCGGAGGTTAGGCGTTACCGGCGAGCTTCTCCCGCAGCGCGGCCAGCTGCGCATCGCTGGCCAGCGAGCCGCCGGCCTTCTCCGCGGGCGCGCCGCTGCTCGACGACTGGTCGCCGACACCGTGACCGGCGGCCTCCGCCTCGGCGAACTTCTCCATCTGGGCGGTGTGCATCTTGTGCCGGCGCTCGGCCTCGGCGTAGCGCGCCTCCCACTCGGCCCGCTGCTTCTCGAAGCCCTCGAGCCATTCGTTGGTCTCGGCGTCGAAGCCCTCGGGGAAGATGTAGTTGCCCTGGTCGTCGTAGCTGTCGGCCATGCCGTACTTCGCCGGGTCGAACTCCTCGGTGTAGTCCTCGTTGGCCTGCTTGAGCGACAACGAGATTCGACGCCGCTCCAGGTCGATGTCGATGACCTTGACCATCGCGTCGTCGCCGACGGCGACCACCTGGTCGGGAACCTCGACGTGCCGCTCGGCCAGCTCGGAGATGTGCACCAAGCCCTCGATGCCCTCCTCGACGCGGACGAACGCGCCGAACGGCACCAGCTTGGTGACCTTGCCCGGCACGATCTGACCGATGGCGTGGGTGCGGGCGAAGTGGCGCCACGGGTCTTCCTGGGTCGCCTTGAGCGACAACGAAACCCGCTCGCGGTCCATGTCCACGTCGAGGACCTCGACGGTGACCTCGTCGCCCACCTGGACCACCTCGGACGGGTGGTCGATGTGCTTCCAGGACAGCTCCGAGACGTGCACCAGGCCGTCCACACCGCCGAGGTCGACGAACGCGCCGAAGTTGACGATGGAGGAGACGACACCCTTGCGGATGGCGCCCTTTTGCAGCTGGTTGAGGAACTCGCTGCGCACCTCGGACTGGGTTTGCTCCAGCCAGGCACGGCGGCTCAGCACCACGTTGTTGCGGTTCTTGTCCAGCTCGATGATCTTGGCCTCGATCTCCTTGCCGATGTACGGCTGCAGATCGCGGACGCGGCGCATCTCGACCAGCGAGGCGGGCAGGAAGCCGCGCAGCCCGATGTCGAGGATCAGGCCGCCCTTGACGACCTCGATGACGGTGCCCTTGACGGCCTCGTCCTTCTCCTTGAGCGCCTCGATGGTGCCCCAGGCGCGCTCGTACTGCGCGCGCTTCTTGGACAGGATCAGGCGGCCCTCTTTGTCCTCCTTGGTGAGGACCAGGGCCTCGACCTCGTCACCCACGGAAACGACCTCGCTGGGGTCGACGTCGTGTTTGATCGAGAGCTCGCGGGCGGGGATGACCCCTTCGGTCTTGTAGCCGATGTCGAGGAGCACCTCGTCCCGGTCAACTTTGACGATCGTGCCCTCGACGATGTCACCATCGTTGAAGTATTTGATCGTTTTATCGATTGCTGCGAGAAAATCCTCGCTGGAGCCAATGTCGTTGACGGCTACTTGCGGCGAGGTGACGGCGGGACTCGGCATATTGTTGGGTTGCTCCGGACAGCTTGGGTCGTAGGGACAATTTAAGGATTTACCCGTCGAGGCTACTCGACCCGAACACGCTGGACAAACCGCCCCGTCACCCGAAATGCGGTGCACCACCCTTTTCGGCCCGCTCACGCCGCGAAATGAGGGGTCGCGCCGCGCTGAGCGGCGCCGATATCGGCGCTTGCCGGCGCGGCGGACGGCCGCAATTCATCCGTTGTTCACCGGCGTCGGGCCGGTGACCCCGGCCACCCGCGCGGGGCGGCGGACGGCCGGGGTCGGCCGGCAACTAGGTCTTGTCGGGGTCGAAGGCGTCCTTGATCTTGCCGACCACGCCCTTCTCGGTCCCGAATGCGGGCGTGCGGGCCTCGCCCCAGCTGCCGTCGTAGGTGACGTAGAGCTTCGGGTCCGGCGGCGGGCCGTGCTGCAGGTCTCCCAGCGGCGTGGTGTCCGTGCGGAACCGGTTGACGTGGCTGCCGTCGGGCGCGGTGCCGAAGGCCCACCGGCCCTTGTCGGAGTCCGCGCCGTCGGACAGGTGCCACAGCTCGCTGGCGTGCTCCTGGTACTCCTCGTCGAAGAGGTCGTTCGGGGCCACCACGCCCTCCAATCCGTCGGCCTGCAGTTCCTCGATCGCGGCCAGCCACATGTTCTGGTGATAGGTGTCGCGTGCCAGGTTGAACTTCAGCATCGCCTTGACGCCCGGGTCGTCGGTCATGTGCCACAGCCGCGCGGTCTGCACCCGGCCCTGCGCCTCGGCGGCGACGTTGGCGTAGAAGTCGGCGAGCAGATTGCCCGACGCCACAACGTATTTGCCGTTCCAGGACTGCCCTTGGCTGTCCGAGAGGGTGGGCGCCCCACCGGAGACGATCGCCTGCTGGGGGTCCATGCCGCCCATCACCGCGGCGACCACCGGGTCGCCCAGCGCGTTCTTGGTCGCGTCCGTGGCGGGCGCGCCCTCGAGCAGCCGCGCGATCATGGTGGCGATCATCTCGACGTGGCCGATCTCCTCGGTCGCCACGTCCATGATCAGGTCCTTGTACTTGCCCTTCATGCGGCAGTTCCAGCCCTGCATGAGGTATTGCATGGTGACGGTCATCTCGCCGAAGGCGCCGCCGAGCAACTCCTGCAACTTGCGCGCGTAGACCGGATCCGGCTTCTCCGGCTTGACGTCGAACTGTAGATAATCGGTATGCCTGAACATGAAAACCCCTTGGTGACAATGAAATTCGGATCGGCGCACACGGCCGAGAACTCCGCACGGTGCTGTACGGGGCTACAGACCGCGATACCCGAGGTGAGGTAAGGGAAACCTTCTCTCTTTAAGAAAACTTGACCGCGTTTAGCCACGCCCGCCGGGGGAAGACGTCCGCGACGGAGGCACAGACCACATGACATCTTTGGCACAGCAGAGCCTCGCCGAGTTGGGCGGCTCGCACAGCATTCTGGCGCGCCAGAAGCGCGATCACATCGAACTCGACCGGCTCATCCGCGCGGTCGACGCCTCGCACGGGGCGCAGCGCGCCGAGCAGCTGAACCGCCTGTGCCGGTTGGTCTTTACGCACGCCTTCGCCGAGGAGTCGGTGCTATGGCCCGCGATTCGGCGGTCATTACCGCAGGGCGAGCGGCTGACCCTGCAGATCGAGCGCGAGCATCAGGAGATCAACGAGCTGTTCACCGAATTGGAGACGTTGGACGTGGACGGCCCGCGATTCGACGAGCTGTGGCGGCGCGCCGTCGGCCTGATGCGTGACGACGTGCGCGACGAGGAAGACGAGTTGCTTCCCCTGTTGCAGGAGGCGTCGTCGCACCGCGCGTTGATTCTGCTGGGCTGGGCGTGGGAAGCGGTGCGGCGCACGGCACCGACGCGGCCGCACCCCGTGGTGGCCCGCCGGCCGCCGGGCAACGCGCTGGCCGCGACGCCGCTGACGATCCTCGACCGCAGCCGCGACAGGCTGGACCGGTCCAGCCGCCGGGCCGGCGGCCGGGCCGGCGGACTCAGCGCCTCGGTCAGTCGGGCGTTCGCACGGGTAGCCGGGGCGATCGAGCACGTGCCGCCGCTGACCCGCGGCGAGGACCCCAGCACCCATTCGGGGCGCACGTCCTGATCGCGCCGGCGCGCTAATGCGCGGCGGCGTCCCAGGAGCGGCCGTATCCGACGGACACTTCCAGTGGCACGTCGAGCGGGTAGGCGCCGCCCATCTTCTCCCGGGCCAGCGCCTCGACCTGGTCGCGCTCGCCGGGCGCGATCTCGAACAGCAGCTCGTCGTGCACCTGCAGCAGCACCCGCGAGGACAGGCCGGCGTCCTTGATGGCCTTGTCCACCTCGACCATCGCCACCTTGATGATGTCGGCCGCGCTGCCCTGGATGGGCGCGTTGAGGGCGGCCCGCTCGGCGGCCTCGCGCACCTGCCGGTTGCTGCTGTCGAGTTCGGGCAGGTAGCGCCGGCGGCCGAAAACCGTTGAGGTGTAACCGTCTTTGCGGGCCTGCTCGACGACGTCGAGCAGGTAGTCACGCACCCCGCCGAAGCGGGCGAAGTACTGGTCCATCTGGACCTTGGCCTCCTCGGTGGAGATCTTGAGCTGGGCAGCCAGCCCGAACGCGCTCAGGCCGTAGGCCAGCCCGTAGGACATGGCCTTGACGCGGCGCCGCAGCTCGGCGGTGACCTCCTCGATCGGCACGCCGAATGCCCGCGAGGCGACGAAGGAGTGCAGGTCTTCGCCGGTGTTGAACGCCTCGATCAGGCCCTCGTCCTTGGACAGGTGCGCCATGATCCGCATCTCGATCTGGCTGTAGTCGGCGGTCATCAGTTCCGCGTAGCCTTCGCCCACCACGAAGGCGTCGCGAATGCGCCGGCCGGCCTCGGTGCGGATCGGAATGTTCTGCAGGTTGGGCTCTGTCGACGACAAGCGGCCGGTCGCCGCGATGGTTTGGTTGAACGTGGTGTGGATGCGCCCGTCGGAGGCCACCGAGTTCAGCAGCCCGTCGACCGTCACCTTGAGCCGGGTCGCGTCGCGGTGGGCCAGCAGGTGCTGCAGGAACGGGTGGCCGGTCTTGTCGAACAGTGATTGCAGGGCGTCGGCGTCGGTGGTGTAGCCGGTCTTGGTGCGTTTGGTCTTGGGCATCTCCAGCTCGTCGAAGAGCACCGTCTGCAGCTGCTTGGGTGAGCCCAGGTTGATCTGCTTGCCGATCACCGCGTAGGCCGCCTCGGCCGCGTCGCGAATTTGGTGCGCGAAATCGCTTTGCAGCTCGCTCAATTGCGCCAGATCGATCGCGATGCCGGCATGCTCCATGCCGGCCAGCGCCCGCTGCACCGGCAGTTCCATGCCGCCCAGCAGCGCCGTGGAGTTGATCCGGGCCAGCTCTTCGTCGAGCGCGTCGGCCAGGTCCAGCACCGCCACGGCCCGCAGGATCAGCGTCTGCACCGCCTGGTCGTCGGTGCCGTCCGTGTCGTCGAGTAGCGAAAGCTGTTGCTGCTCGGGGTTTTCCGCGCGCAGTTCACGCCGCAGGTAGCGCAGCGACAGGTCGTCGAGGGAGAAGCTGCGCTGCCCGGGGCGCACCAGGTAGGCCGCCAGCGCGGTGTCGGACGTGACGCCGTTAAGCGTCCAGCCGCGGCCCGCCAGGTCGTGCATCGCCAGCTTGGCCTCGTGCAGCGCCTTGGGCGGGCCGGGATCGGCCAGCCAGGACGACAGCGCCGCCTCGTCCTCGGGATCGAGCTGGGAGGTGTCGATGTAGCGGCCCTCGCCGTCGGCGGACACGATGGCCAGCGCGGTCGCGTCGGCGTCGTAGGCCAGGTGGGTCCCGACGACGGCCAGTCCGAACCGCTTGCCCGAGCTGTGCTCGGTCAGCCACACGGCCAGCTCGCCGGGCTCCAGCGCGCGGCCCCGCACGTCGAACCCCTCGTCCACCTCGGGCTCCACGGCCGCCAGGGTCTCGAACAGCCGGTCGCGCAGCACCCGAAACTCGAGGTCGTCGAAGAGCCGGTGGATCTGGTCGCGGTCCCACGGCTGCATCCGCAACGTGTCCGGGGTCTGCGCCAGCGGCACATCCTTGACCAGCTCGGTGAGGTCGCGGTTGAGGATCACGCCGGCCAGGTTCGCGCGCAGCGCGTCGCCGACCTTGCCGCGCACCGAGTCGACGTTGTCGACCAGGCCCTGCAGGGAGCCGTACTCGCTGATCCACTTCGACGCCGTCTTCTCCCCCACGCCCGGGATGCCGGGCAGGTTGTCGCTGGGATCGCCGCGCAGGGCGGCGAAGTCGGGGTACTGCGCCGGCGTCAGGCCGTATTTCTCGACCACCGCCTCCGGCGTGAAGCGGGTCAGTTCGCTGACGCCCTTGCGCGGGTACAGCACCGTCACCGTGTCGCTGACCAGCTGCAGCGAATCGCGGTCGCCGGTCACCACTAGCACCCGGAACCCCTCGTTCTCGGCCTGGGTCGCCAGCGTCGCGATCAGGTCGTCGGCCTCGAATCCGGGCTCGGCGAGCACCGTGATGCCCAGCGCCGCGAGAACCTCCTTGGTGATGTCGATCTGCCCGTGGAACTCGTCCGGGGTCGACGACCGGTTGGCCTTGTACTCGGGGTACCGCTCGGAGCGGAAGGTCTGCCGGGACACGTCGAACGCCGCGGCGACGTGGGTGGGTGCCTCGTCGCGCAGCAGGTTGATCAGCATGGCGGTGAACCCGTAGACCGCGTTGGTGGTCAGGCCGCCGCGGGTCTTGAAGTTTTCCGCGGGCAGCGCATAGAACGCCCGAAACGCCAACGAATTGCCGTCGAGCAGCATCAGCGTCGGCGTGGTCTCTTCCTCGCCGGCCTTTCCACTGGCCTTTTCACTGGCCTTCGTATTGGCCTTGCTGGCGGGTTTCGTCGCGGGCACGGCTTTCACTCTAGGCACCCATGCCGACGCTCCCCCGCGCCAGCGCGGAACTGCAACACGTTTCAGTTTTGCGCCCGGGCTGGGTACGCTGGGCCGGTGTCAGAGGTCACCCGACAAGAACCGGCGATCGACGGATGGTTCACCACCGACGAGGCCGGCGCCCCGCACCTGATCGGTGCGAAATGCCCGCAGTGCGCCACCTATGTGTTCCCGCCGCGGGAGAACAACTGCCCGAATCCGGCCTGCGCCAGTGACACGCTGGAGCCCGTCGCGTTGTCGACGCGCGGCACGCTGTGGAGCTACACCGAGAACCGGTACGCCCCGCCCCCGCCCTATCCCGCGCCGGACCCCTTCGAGCCGTTCGCCGTCGCCGCGGTGGAGCTGGCGCACGAGGGACTGATCGTGCTGGGCAAGGTCGTCGAGGGGACGTTGGCCGCCGACCTGAAGGTCGGCATGGAAATGGAGTTGACCACTATGCGGCTGTACACCGACGACGATGGCGTGGAGCGCATGGTGCACGCGTGGAGGATCCCGGCATGAGCACCCCCGAACCGCTGTACATCCTCGGCGCCGGCATGCACCCCTGGGGCAAGTGGGGCCGGGACTTCACCGAGTACGGGGTGGTGGCCGCCCGGGGGGCGCTCGCCGAGGCGGGGCTGGACTGGCAGCAGATTCAGCTCGTCGCCGGGGCCGACACCATCCGCAACGGTTATCCGGGGTTCATCGCCGGGTCCACGTTCGCGCAGAAGCTGGGCTGGAACGGGGTGCCCGTCAGCTCCAGCTACGCCGCGTGCGCCAGCGGGTCGCAGGCGCTGCAGAGCGCGCGGGCGCAGATCCTGGCCGGCTTCTGCGACGTCGCGCTGGTGATCGGGGCCGACACCACGCCGAAGGGCGCGTTCGCCCCGGTCGGCGGCGAGCGCAAGAACGACCCCGACTGGCAGCGCTTCCACCTCATCGGGGCCAGCAACCCGGTGTACTTCGCCCTGCTGGCGCGGCGCCGCATGGACCTCTACGGCGCGACGCTGGAGGACTTCGCCGCGGTCAAGGTCAAGAACTCCCGGCACGGCCTGCAGAACCCCAACGCCCGCTACCGCAAGGAGGTGTCGGTCGAGGACGTGCTGGCCAGCGCCGTGGTCGCCGACCCGCTGCGGCTGCTCGACATCTGCGCCACCTCCGACGGCGCGGCGGCCCTGGTCGTGGCCAGCGCCGACTTCGCCCGCAAGCACCTGGGCACGCTGGACGGGGTCCCGTCGGTGCGCGCCGTGAGCACCGTCACCCCCCGTTATCCGCAGCACCTGCCCGAATTGCCGGACATCGCAACGGATTCCACCGCCGCGACACCCGCGCCGCAGCGGGTGTTCAAGGACCAGATCCTCGACGCCGCGTACGCCGAGGCCGGCATCGGTCCCGAGGACGTCAGCCTGGCCGAGGTGTACGACCTGTCCACCGCGCTGGAGCTCGACTGGTACGAGCACCTGGGGCTGTGCGCCAAGGGCGAGGCCGAAGGGCTGCTGCGCAGCGGCGCCACCAGCATCGGCGGCAAGGTCCCGGTCAACGCCTCCGGCGGCCTGGCGTGCTTCGGCGAGGCCATCCCGGCCCAGGCGATCGCGCAGGTCTGCGAGCTGACCTGGCAGCTGCGCGGCCAGGCCACCGGCCGGCAGGTCGAGGGCGCCACGGTGGGGATCACCGCCAACCAGGGCCTGTTCGGCCACGGCTCCTCGGTGATCGTCGCCCGCTGAGCGGGCCAGCGGGCCGCCCGGGGTAGTTCAGCGTGCGGCCACGGCGGGAGCCGTCGGCGTGTCGGCGCCGTCGGCGCACACCCAACGCGCCGGACGGCCGCTACTCGTCCTCGCCGCCCAGGGTTTCGAGCACGACCTCGGCGACGCGCTTCATCGTGGTGCGCCGGTCCATGGCGGCGCGCTGGATCCACTTGAACGCCTCCGGCTCGGTCATGCCCTGCTTGGTCTGCAGCAGGCCTTTGGCCCGCTCGACGACCTTGCGGGTCTCCAGCCGGTCGGACAGGCTCGCCACCTCGCGCTCCAGCTCGGTGATCTCGGCGAAGCGGCTGACGGCCAGCTCGATGGCCGGGATCAGGTCGCTGATCGTGAAGGGCTTGACCAGGTAAGCCATCGCCCCGGCGTCGCGGGCGCGCTCCACCAGGTCGCGCTGGCTGAAGGCGGTCAGCACGACGATCGGCGCGATGCGCTTGCTGGCGATTTCCGACGCGGCGTCGATCCCGTCGCGACGGGGCATCTTGACGTCCATGATCACCAGGTCGGGCTGATGGCGCTCGGCCAGCTCGACGGCCTCCTGCCCGTCGCCGGCCTCACCGACGATGTCGTACCCCTCCTCTCGGAGCATCTCGGCGAGGTCCAGTCGGATGAGCGCTTCGTCTTCAGCGATCAGGACCCGGCGCGGCACAGCGGCGTCGGTGTCGGTCGTGGGGCCTGTCATGACGAATATTGTGTCGTGCACCCGCCAGACCAGCGACATCGGGGGCGGTGAGACGGCGCGGGGCGCCTGATCATCTATGGTGGGAGGCTGCTTTAAGGTAAGACGCCGGACACGCCCTCGTATCCCAACTGGCAGAGGAAACGGATTCAAAACCCGTCCAGTGTGAGTTCGAATCTCACCGAGGGCACCACCCGAAGGCAGCGATCACGACGAGCAGTGCGAGGTCTTGATCCGTCCCCGCGGCGCGGCCAGCTTGGCCAGGGCGTCGGCGTTCGCGGCCGCGGTGTCCGGGCCGGAGCCGCCGCGAAATCGGCCGGACGCCGGGTCGAATGCGACGGCCGCGCAGCCGTTGTGGGCCCCCGCGATGGCCTCGCACACGTCACCGGCTTCGGCGGTGCACTGCGCGATCGCGATCTGATTCGCCCCATCCTGGCTGCTTGCGACGCCCCACCCCGCGGCGCGTCCCGTCACCGCCGACACGGCCACGGCGACGAAGTCGTCGTCGGCCCACGCGGACGGCGCCCCGGCCGCGGCCGCGGCGGCCGCAATCACAATGAGCGCGCCCACCCAGCGCGCCGCCGGCCGCGTCGCAGCTGGGGCGGTCATGGGCCCGCCGCGTCTTCGGCGAAGTAGGTGACCTCATACCACCGCCGGGCCGGCTCGACGCTGCCGTCATGGTCGTCGGTCGCGGTGGCGTGCTCGAGCCGGATGTCCGTCAGCTCCGCATTGGACATCCGGATGTGGTCCTCGAGCTGGGCGTCTCGCGCCTCGCCGGTGAGCGCGGCGTCCGCCAGCGCCCTGCCCGTATACCGAGTCCACGCCACGCCACACAGTGTGCACCCGACCCCAACCCCGCTCGGCCCGGGGCAGCGAGCAACCACGCGGGTCGAACGGTGACCGGAGATTCAGTCCTCGACCGAGCGGCCGATGCAAACCTGTTCCGAGGGAAGCAGGTTGAGGTGGGTGGCATCGCTCTGGATGGAATCACCCGTCGTCCGTAACAGCCAATTGCCCCCGCCACAGCCGGCGGCACACCCGTCGGCCAGCAGTGCGGTGCCCGCCAGCACCACCGCGAAGAGCAGCTTCTTCAGACCCGCCATAACCCACCCCTTAGTCCCGGGCAATCACGTGTCAGTACCGATAACGCATGTGTTGAATAACCCCGCTCGCTGTGACGCAAACCACACGATACAAATCGGTAACAGCGGTGGGAAGACCTTTACTTATGGGTATGTAATCGCGCTATTTTGTGTACCCGCAGTATTTAACTAAGGTATGAATTAGCCGCATTTCGCGTACTCGGGGTATTCAATTAATGGCTTGGCTTTCCTCGTTTTTGCGTCCCGGAGGATCACGAGCAGGACGACCCCAAAGGCAAGCTCAGCGGTTACGCTGTGAACGTGGTGGCGAGGAAATGCGGTGCCCCACCCAGCGGGTTGGATGGCTCCGCGAAACGCCCGGACTGCGTCGGGGCCGTGCGGGCGCAGGCCCGCGACCGCACCCAGCACTACGCCGACAGCGCCGCCCGGCGGGCCCGGTTGCTGTCCATCACCGCGTGGCTGGCCGTAGCGGTCAGCGCCAGCTTTGTGTTGCTGCAAGTGGTCACCGGCTCCTGGCTGTGGCAGGTGAGCTCAATCAACATCGCCGCCGCAGTGGTCTTCGCGATCGTCCCGTGGCTGCACAAATTTGGGGACCTGGTCGCGCCGCTGACCTTCCTCGGCGCGGCATACCTCTCGGTCATCGCCAACTGTCTGGACGTGGGCACCGGCGCGGGCACCCAATTCTTCTTTCTGGTGGGCGCCTGCCTGGTGGTGTTGTTGCTGGGCATCGAGCACATCGTGCTGGCGTCCGGCCTGGCGGCGGTGGCCGCGGGGCTGATCATCGCCGTCGAGTTCCTGGTCCCCCGCGACACCGGGTTGCAGCCGAGCTGGGCCCAGTCGGCCGGGTTCGTCATCACGGCGATCTCCAGCGTGGTCATGGTGGTCGTGACGATGTGGTTCGCGCTGCGCGACACCGCCCGCGCCGAGGCGGTCATGGAGGCGCAATACGAACGGTCCGAGGAGCTGCTGGCGAACATGTTGCCGAGCAGCATCGCCGAGCGGCTCAAACAGCCCGACCGCGGTGTCATCGCCGACAAGTACGACGTCGCGTCGGTGCTGTTCGCCGACATCGTCGGGTTCACGGAACGGGCCAGCAGCACGCCGCCCGCCGACCTGGTGCGCTTTCTGGACCGCCTCTATGGCGCCTTCGACGCGCTGCTCGACACGCACGGGCTGGAGAAGATCAAGGTGAGCGGCGACTCCTACATGGTGGTCAGCGGCGTTCCCCGGCAGCGGCCCGACCACGCCCAGGCGCTCGCCGACTTCGCGCTCGACATGGCCGGTGTCGCCGCAGCACAGAAGGATCCGCGCGGCCAGCCGGTCCCGCTGCGCATCGGCATGGCCTGCGGCCCGGTGGTGGCGGGCGTCGTCGGCTACCGCCGGTTCTTCTACGACGTCTGGGGCGACGCGGTCAACGTCGCCGCCCGCATGGAATCCACCGATTCGGTGGGCCGCATCCAAGTGCCCGAGGCCATGTACGAACGCCTGAAGGACGAGTTCGTTCTGCAGGAGCGCGGCCGCATCGACGTCAAGGGCAAAGGCTTTATGCGCACCTGGTATCTGATCGGTCGCAAGGCAATCGAACCAGCCCGCGACGTGCTCGCCGAGGGCTCGCGCCGCGCGCACGTCTGACCTAAGTCCCTGTACCAGAACCCGGGTTTATGCCAGACTGCGGCCATGACTACCTCCCCTGGTACCGCTGAAGTTCCGAGCTTGTTGCCGCACCTGTGGAAATCCGCTCTGCTGTCGGGAATCCTGTCGCTGATCGTCGGCGTGGTGGTGCTGGCGTTGCCCGGCCTGTCCATCCTGGCCGCCGCCATCGCCTTCGGCATCTACCTGCTGATCACCGGCGCCGCGCAGGTCTTCTTCGCATTCAGCCTGCACGTCTCGGCGGGCAGCCGCATCCTGCTGTTCATCAGCGGGGCCGCGTCACTGATCTTGGCGGTCTTGGCATTTCGGCATTTCGGCAAGGACCCGCTCACCGCGATCCTGCTGCTGGCCATCTGGATCGGCATCGGCTTCATCTTCCGCGGCGTCGGGACGACCGTCTCGGCGATCAGTGACCCCCGCCTGCCCGGGCGCGGCTGGAACATCTTCCTCGGGGTGATCACCCTGCTGGCGGGCATCGTTGTCCTGGCGTCCCCGCTGGAATCGATCGGCGCCCTGGCGTTCGTCGCCGGCATCTGGTTCGTGGTGATCGGCGTGTTCGAGATCGTCTCGTCGTTCGGCATCCGCAAGGCGTCGAAGACGCTCGGCGCCGGGGCATAAGCCCACGTAGCGCGCCGCCCCGTCATCTACTACACTATGTCGTAGTTGCCCGTAGGGCCTCAGCGATCTGGGGAGATGACAATGAGTGTCGTCGACATCTCGCGGTGGCAGTTCGGTATCACGACCGTCTACCACTTCATCTTCGTGCCGCTCACGATCGGCCTCGCTCCCCTGCTGGCCGTCATGCAAACGGCGTGGGTGGCCACCGGTAAGACGGCGTGGTATCGCCTCACCAAGTTCTTCGGCAAGCTGTTCTTGATCAACTTCGCCATCGGCGTGGCGACCGGAATCGTCCAGGAATTCCAGTTCGGGATGAACTGGAGCGAGTACTCGAAATTCGTCGGCGACGTCTTCGGCGCACCGCTGGCCATGGAGGGGCTGTTCGCCTTTTTCTTCGAGTCCACCTTCATCGGCCTGTGGATCTTCGGCTGGAGCCGGCTGCCGAAACTTGTTCACCTGGCCTGCATTTGGATCGTCGCGCTGAGCGTCAACGCGTCGGCGTTCTTCATCATCGTGGCCAACTCGTTCATGCAGCACCCGGTCGGTGCGCACTTCAACCCGGCGACGCGACGCGCCGAGCTGGACGACATCTTCACGCTGTTGTCCAACAACACCGCCCGGGCGGCGTTTTCCCACACGGTGGCGGGCGCGTTGCTGACCGCCGCGACGTTCGTCGCCGCGGTCAGTGCGTGGTGGCTGGTGCGCTCACAACGGCGCGGACCCGCCGCCGCGACGGACGCCCGCACCATGTTCCGGCCCGCGGTGATTCTCGGTTGCGGCGTGGCGCTGCTCGCCACGGCCGGACTGTTCTTCACGGGCGACCGCCAAGGCAAGCTGATGTTCGTCCAGCAGCCGATGAAGATGGCATCGGCGGAGTCGTTGTGCGCCACCGCAACCGACCCCGACTTCTCGGTGCTGACCATCGGCACCCACAACAACTGCGGCAGCGTCACCGAGGTGATCAAGGTCCACTACGTGTTGCCGTTCTTGGCCGAAGGCCGGTTGAGCGGCGTGACCTTGCAGGGAGTGAACGACCTGCAGCACCAGTATCAGCAGCGCTTCGGGCCGAATGACTACCGGCCCAACCTGTTCGTCACCTACTGGTCGTTTCGGGCCATGATCGGCTTCATGCTGGTGCCGGTCGCCTTCGCCCTGGCGGCCCTGTGGCTGACGCGCGGCGGCCGGACACCCCGGCAGCGTTGGTTCTCCCGCTTCGCGTTGCTCACCATCCCCACGCCGTTCCTGGCCAACATCGCCGGGTGGGTGTTCACCGAGATGGGCCGCCAACCGTGGGTGGTGGCGCCCAATCCGACTGGCGACCAAGCGCTTCGCATCACCGTCCGCGAGGGGGTGTCGCATCTGCCGCCGGGGCTGGTGGTGACGTCGCTGACGACCTTCACCCTGGTGTATGCGGCGCTGGCAGTCGTCTGGTTCTTCCTGCTGAGGCGCTACGTCGTCGAAGGGCCGCTCGAGCACGACGCCGAACCGGCGCCGCCGCGCGCGCCCAGCGCGGACGAGGTGGCGCCGCTGTCCTTCGCCTACTGAGGCGCGTGCGAGTTTCTGGCCCGAAAGGAGCTGACCGATGGGGCTGCAAGAGTTGTGGTTCGGCGTGATCGGGCTGCTGTTTTTGGGGTTCTTCGTCCTCGAGGGTTTCGACTTCGGCGTCGGCATGCTGATGGAGCCGTTCGCGCGCGTCGGGATCGGCGAGGCCGAGCCGTTGCGACGCACGGCGCTCAACACCATCGGGCCGGTATGGGACGGTAACGAAGTGTGGCTGATCGTCGGCGGGGCGGCCATGTTTGCCGCCTTCCCCGGCTGGTACGCCACCGTGTTCTCCACGCTGTATCTGCCCCTGCTGGCCATCCTGTTCGGCATGATCGTGCGGGCGGTGGCCATCGAATGGCGCGGCAAGATCGACGACACCGGGTGGCGAGGCTGGGCCGACGTCGCGATCGCGACCGGTTCGTGGCTGCCCGCGGTGCTGTGGGGCGTCGCGTTCGCCGTCCTGGTGCGCGGGCTTCCGGTGGGCGCCGACGGCCATGTCCACCTGTCGATCACCGACGTGCTCAACCCCTACACGCTGCTGGGCGGGCTGGCCACCGCCGGGCTGTTCTCGTTCTACGGCGCCGCGTTCGTCGCGTTGAAGACCTCCGGCGCCATCCGCGACGACGCCTACCGCTTCGGGCGGTGGTTGTCCCTGCCGGTCACGGGAGTGGTTGCCGCGTTTGGTCTTTGGACGCAACTGGCGCACGGCAAGGACTGGACCTGGCTGGCGCTCGGGCTGGCCGTGGCGGCGCAGCTGGCGGCGGTGCTGCTGGTCTGGCGGCGCGCGTCGGACGGATGGGCGTTCACGTGTGTCGCGCTGGTGGTTGCCGCCGTCGTCATTCTGCTGTTCGGGTCGCTGTATCCCAACCTGGTGCCCTCGACGTTGAACCCCCACTGGAGCGTCACCATCTACAACGCGTCGTCCACCCCGTACACGCTGAAGGTGATGACGTGGGTGACGGCCTTCATGGCGCCGCTGACCGTCGTCTACCAGGCGTGGTCGTATTGGATCTTCCGGCAACGGATTTCGGCCGACCGCATTCCACCGCCCATCGGGCTGGCAAGGCGCTCGACCTGAGCAACGCAGCGCCGCGCCAAAGCCGGGCACCCTTGGATCCGCGACTATGGCGGGCGTCGGGCGCGGTGCGCCGGTACCTGATCGCCTCGGTCGGTTGCGGGGTGGTGATCTCCGCGAGCGCGATCGGCGCGGCGATCGTGCTGGCCGGCATCGTCGCGCGCGTGGTCGACGAGGCCTCCCGGCGGGACCTTCGCGGCGAGCTGGGGCCCCTCTCGATCCTGTTCCTGCTGTGGGCAATTCGCGCGGGAACGCAATGGCTGGCGGCCCGCCTGGGGCAGCGCGGGGCCAGCGCGGTCATCGCCGACCTGTCGGGTCAGGTGCTGACCGCGGTCACCGCCCGGCCGCCCGGCGAGCTGGCCGCGCAACGCGACACCGCCGCAGTGGTGGCGACGCGTGGGCTCGACGGCCTGCGCGCCTACCTCACCGGCTATCTGCCGACGCTGATCCTCGCCGCGATCCTCACCCCGGCGACCGTCGCCGTGGTCGCGATCTACGACCTGAAATCGGTGGTGGTCGTAGCGATCACCCTGCCGCTGATCCCGGTGTTCATGGTGCTGATCGGCTTGGCGACCGCCGAACGGTCGGCGGCCGCGCTGGCCGCCATCACGACCCTGCAGGCGAGGCTGCTCGACGTGATCGCGGGGATCCCGACCCTGCGGGCGCTGGGCCGCGCCCGCGGGCCGGAGCGCCGCATCGCCGAACTCGCCGCGGCGCACCGGCGTTCGACCATGGCCACCCTGCGGATCGCGTTCCTATCGGCCTTGGTGCTGGAATTGCTGGCGACCCTCGGCGTGGCACTGATCGCGGTCGGAATCGGGCTGCGCCTGGTGTTCGGGGAGATGACGCTGACCGCGGGTCTGACGGTCCTGCTGTTGGCGCCCGACGTCTATTGGCCGCTGCGCCGCATCGGCGTGGAATTCCATGCGGCGCAGGACGGCAGGACCGCCGCCGGGGCGGCGTTCGCGCTCATCGGCGAGCCGCCGTCCCGGCCCGCCCCGACGCGAACCGTCACGGCCCGCGGTGCACCGGTGCGCCTCGAAACGCTCTGCGTGACGGGCCGCGACGGCCAGGCGCCGCACCGGCTGACCGCGGTCCTCCAACCGGGATCCGTCACCGTGCTGACCGGACGCAACGGCGCGGGCAAAAGCACCACGCTGCAGGCCATCGCCGGGCTCACCGTGCCGACGTCGGGCCGGGTCACCGTCGCCGGGGTGGACGTCACCGCGCTGGAACCGGAGGGCTGGTGGCGGCAGCTGTCATGGCTGCCGCAACGCCCGGTGTTGGTGCCCGGCAGCGTCGGTGACAACCTCCGGTTGTTCGGCGAGCTGGACGACACCGAATACGCTTGCGCGGCCTCCGGATTCGACGCGGTGCTGGCCGAGCTTCCCGACGGCCTGCGCACGCCACTCGGGCGCGGCGGCGTCGGGCTGTCGCTGGGTCAGCGCCAGCGGCTGGGGCTGGCCCGCGCGCTCGGCTCGTCGGCCGCGGTGCTGCTGCTCGACGAACCGACCGCGCACCTGGACGCCACCACGGAGCATCGCGTCCTGCGGGCCCTCGTCGAGCGCGCCCGCGGCGGCGCGACCGTGGTGGTCGTCGGCCATCGGGAACCCGTCATCGCCATCGCCGACCAGGTGGTCGGTGTGGTCGCGGAAAGCGGGGTGCGCCGTGCGCCGGTCTGAGGGTGCCCGCGCCGTGGGCGCCGCCGTCATCGACCTGCTGCGTCCGCGGCTGGGACGCGTCGTGGTCGCCGTCGCGCTGGGGGTGTTGTCGCTGGGCAGCGCGCTGGCCCTGGCGGCGGTCGCGGCGTGGCTGATCACCCGGGCGTGGCAGATGTCACCCGTGCTGGACCTGTCGATCGCGGCGGTCGCGGTGCGCACGTTCGCCATCTCGCGCGCCGTTTCGCACTACTGCGAGCGGCTGGCGTCGCACGACACCGCCCTGCGGGCGGCCGGCACCGCCCGGGAACGGATCTATCGCCGCCTGGCGCGCGGCCCGGCCGCGGCGGCGGTGCGGCTGTCCAGCGGTCAGCTGGTGGCGCGGGTGGGCGCCGACGTCGACGAACTGGCCAACGTGCTGGTGCGCGCGATCGTGCCGATGGGTGTCGCGGTGGTGCTCGCCGTGGCGGCGGTAGCGGTGGTCGCGGTCGTCTCGGTGCCCGCGGCGCTGGTGCTGGCGGTCTGCCTGGCGTCGTCCGGCGTCGTGGGGCCGGCGCTGGCGGGCCGGGCGGCGGCCTCGCAGGAAGCCCTTGCGCGCGAACACCTTTCGGAGCGCGACGCGGCCGCCCTGCTCGCGCTCGAGCACGCGCCCGAGCTGCGGGTCGCCGGGCGCCTCGCGGGGGTCATCGCCGAGTCGCGGCGCCGCCAGCGCGCTTGGGGTGCCGCCCTGGATGCGGCCGCCCGGCCGGTGGCCGTGTCCGAGGCCGTGCCCACCGCGGCAATCGGGATCAGCGTGCTGGGCGCGGTCGTGGCGGCGATCGGGCTGGGCCATACCGTCGCGCCCACCACGCTGGCCGTTCTCATGTTGCTGCCGCTGTCCGCGTTCGAGGCCATGACGCCGCTGCCGGCCGCCGCTGTCCAGTTGACGCGTTCGCGCCTCGCCGCCCGCCGGCTGCGCGACCTCGCCCCACCCGAGCCGGGACCCGAGCCCCCGGCCGAGGCCGCGCCGGCGCCCGCGCGCACGGCTCGGTTGTGCGCCGACGTCGTGTCCGGCCACCCGGGCGCTGGCCGTTCGGCCCGCGTGACGCTCGACCTGCCACCCGGCGCCCGACTGGCCGTGACGGGCTCCAGCGGGTCCGGCAAGACGACGCTGTTGATGACGTTGGCCGGTTTGTTGCCCGCGCTGGACGGCCGCGTTGCGCTCGACGGCATCAATGTCGACCGGTGGCGCGAGGCCGAACTACGCAGTGCGGTCTGCTTTTTCGCCGAGGACGCCCACGTGTTCGCCACCACCGTGCGGGACAACCTGCTGGTCGCCCGCGGCGACTGCGGGGACGACGAGCTGTCCGCCGCGCTGCGCGCCGTCGGGTTGGGCGACTGGGTCGCGGGCCTGCCCGACGGCTTGTCGACGGTGCTGACCGGCGGCGCACAAGCCCTCTCGGCCGGGCAGCGGCGCCGGCTGCTGCTGGCGCGCGCGGTGCTCTGCCGGGCGGGAATCCTGTTGCTGGACGAACCCACCGAGCACCTCGACGCGGTGGACGCGCAGCGCGTGCTCCTCGACCTGCTGAGCCCCGGGTCGGCGCTGCTCGGCGCGGACCGTACGGTCGTGGTGGCCACCCATCAGCTGCCCGGCGGCGTCGACTGCCGCGAGTGGCGCATCGACGCGGCCGCACCGGCCGGCTGAGCCCCGTCAGTCGTCGGTGGCCAGCACGTCGCGCACCGCGGCGTCGACGGTGCGCAGCACCTCGGGGTCGATGCCGGCGCGCCCGCGCACCAGGATCGAGGCGTAGTTGGCCGCCGGCAGTCCCTCGGCGGGGCACAACCCGTCGGGCAGCTTCCCGATCATCGGCAGCAGCGCCACCCCCAGCCCGGAACGCACCGCCGCGCACAGGCCGGAAAGGTCACCGCACTCGGCGGCGATCTCGTAGGCAATGCGGCGTTTCTCCAAGATCGCGAAGGCAGGTTCGCGCAGCGTGCAGGGCTCCGAATAAATCACCAGCGGCAACGGGTCGCGAGTCGATGCGGCAAAGCTGCGCGATGAGACCCATTGCAGCCGAACCGATCCCGAGGCGTTGGCGCGGTCCAGCCCGGCGCCGTCGAGCATGATCGCCAGGTCGACAAGCCCGCGGTCGATCGACTCGGCCAACGACACGTTGCGGTCGAGCTTGAAACGCACCCGCCGGTCGGGCAGCCGTTCGCGCAGCACCCCGGTCAGGCCGGCCAGCATCACGTCCGCCCCATGCTCCGTGGCACCGATGGTCAGCAGTGTGTGTTCGGTCGCGCCCAGGTCGTCGAGCGCCGCATCGTGGGCGGCGAGGATCACCCGGGCGTGCCGCAACACCTTTTGGCCGACCTCGGTGAAGATCACCCCGCGACCGGAGCGCTCGACCACGGTCTGACCCACGACGGTCTCGATCCTGCGCAGGTGCTGGCTGACCGCCGACTGGCTCAGGTGCAGCGCGGCGGCGGCGCGGTGAAATCCACCACAGTCGGCCACCGCGACGAGGCTGCGCAGCGGGGCGATGTCCAGAACTTGAGCCACCCCCGCACCATAGTCTGATCAGCGAAGGTGATCAATCAACGGGCAGAAGTCGCGAATCGCCGAAATTCCATCGCGGTGCCGATAAGCAATGCTGATCGGTTGCGATCGCCAATAATCGTTGGACTTGGGCAGCGTTTCCCGCGACCATGGGGACCATGCACTTGCCGCGCATGCCCCTGAGCACCGCCACGGCGATCACGCTGTCCTACGCGGTCGGCTACCCGATCGGCGCGTTGGCGGTGGCCGCGATGACGCCGATGCACGCCCTGGTGCTGCGGTTCAGCCTGGCGGCGGCGATCCTGACCACCTGGAGCGTCGTGGCCAGGGTCCCGTGGCCGCGCGGGGCCCAGTTCGGCCACGTCGTCGTGACGGGCCTGTTGATTCAGGCCGTGCAGTTCTGCTGCCTGTACGAGGCGCTGCAACTGGGCTCCCCCGCCGTGCTGTGCGCCGTGGCCGTGGCGATGAACCCGGTGATCACCGCGATCCTGGCCACGATCTTCCTGCGGGAACCGTTGGGGGCGCAGCGGATTGCGGCGCTGGCGCTGGGCGTGTTCGCGGTGCTCGCCGCATGCGCCAAGCGGCTGATGAGCACCCACGGCGTGGACCCCGTCATCGCGCTGCTGCTGGTCGCGCTCCTGGGTGTGTCGGCGGGCGGCATCTACCAGCAACGGTTCTGCACCGGGGTGGACTTTCGCGCGATGAGCGCGCTGCAGAACGCCGTCGCGCTGATCCCGGCCGTGGCGCTCGCGGCGTTCACGCCGCTGACCGTGCACCATCGCACGCAAGCCGTGATCGCGATCGCGGCCATGGTGTTGCTCAACGCGACGCTGGCCGTCAGCCTCTACGTGCGCGCCATCAACGCTCACGGCGCGGCCGCCGTGGCCATGCTCTTCGCCGTCATTCCGGCCGTCGCCGCCGTGTTGTCGTGGCTGATGCTGGGCCAGCGGCCCGACCTCGGCGTCGCGATCGGCCTGGTCGCCGGCGGGCTGGCGTGCTGGCTGAACAGCCGGGCGACCAACCGGCACCGCCGCCAACTCGCCGCCGCGGAAACGGGGGCGCTGGGCGCCGACGCGCCGCGCGGCGCGATGAGGGCCGCGATCGCGGCATCGCGGCCCTGACGCCGGGGCGTCGCCGTCACAGACGTCGGCGTCGGGGCAGAAACTCCAGCGACAGCAGCACGAACAGCAACGGGACGATCTGGGTCCACGTGATCAGCACGTAGCGGCGGCCGGCGAGCGCGTGGAACTTGCGCACGTACCGGTACAACGACTCGAGCGCGATCAGCGGATCCAACAGATGGGTCAGCGCGTACACGACGCGGTGCGTCAAGCCGCCGTCGGAGCGGTCGAAGATCTCCGGGAATGCGGCGAACGCCAGCGAAACCCGTTGCGCGCCGGACTCTTTGCCGGCCATGATCATGTCGACGGTGAGCCGCTCGTCGAGTCCGTTCGGAGCGTGGCGGCGCCGCCACGGGACGTCGAGGGTGACGTCGGCGCCGCGCCCGGCCGTGGCGAAGCGGTGAAACGCCTGGACGGTGCCGGCGGCGTCGCGGGCGAGAATCAGCCGGACGCCCGGGAATCGGCCCTCCAGCACCCCATCGAGGTTCATGTGAAACCCCCGGTCGGCGTGGGCACCCTTCGTCGAATCCCTTACCACGTCGACCAATTCGGCCAGTTGCGGCTCGCGCAATTCCTGCTCCGCGATGATCTCGGTGGTGATGCCGCAGTTGTGGGTGCGCTGTACCGCCTGGCGCAGATTGCGGAATTTCCGGCCGACCATGTCGAAGGTGGCGACGTCGACGACGACGTCGCGGCCGATCGGGACGGGCCGCAACGGTTGTCGCAGCGCCGTCCACAGCGGCAGCCGCCCTTCGCTGCAGCCCACCACCGCAATGCGCCATCCGTGGGTGTGGCAGTGGGCGGCGAAGTCGTCGACCAGGGAGGCGAATTGGGTCTCGTCGCCGATCGGGTCACCGCTGACCACGGCGAAGCCCCACCGCGTCCGGTAGGCCAGGGCCGCCCGGCCGTCGCGGCTGAACCGATAGCTCTTGCCGGTCTGCATGGCGAACGGCGCCAACGGATCACCGCGG
The DNA here is from genome assembly GCF_001666755.1 of Mycobacterium sp. E1214. GTDB lineage: Bacteria > Actinomycetota > Actinomycetes > Mycobacteriales > Mycobacteriaceae > Mycobacterium. Next base: position 26,731 of record NZ_LZJC01000093.1, read on the forward strand.
GTGGCGTCGACCAGCCGCCACACCCGGGGCAGGTCGCCGGGGGTGGCACGCGAGGCCGTCGGCCACATCAACGCCAGGCCCGAGGCGGCGATCGCGACATCACCCAGTCGATCAAAGGACAGGACGTGCAACCCGAGGCCGGCGATCACCAATAGTGCTGCGCCGCAGGCATGTAGCGCCGTCACGGGGCGGTTCAAGAAGATGCCGCGGGCGATGAACACCACGGCGATCAGGACCGTCGCCGACCAGGCCAGCCGGTCGGCGTCACGCCATTGTGGCTGGGTGTGATGGCGCGCGACGACGTGCAGAAGCCAGCAGGCGGCCCCCAACAACGCCAGGGCGCCGGCCAGTCGCGCGGCCGGCGAATCGACCGATACGACAACGCGTTCGGCCGCGGGGGGTTTGGTCGTGGACTTCGTCGATGGCGCGCTCACACTGACCTCCCAGTACGCCGGCGTCAGGTGGACGGCTCTCGTGCCCACCCGCGCACCGCATACCCGGCTGACGGCGACCTACGCCAATTATGCACCCGGCGGCCGGAATCGGACCCGCGAAGTGCGCCCGATCAGCGCGCAGAGGGCGGGAAATATTTCAGCACGCCCTCCTGGACCACCGTGGCGAGCAGGTCCCCGGAACGGTCGAAGAAGTGCCCGGTGCCCAGTCCGCGCGAGTCCGCCGCCACCGGCGACGTTGTCGAGTACAGCACCCAGTCGTCGAAGTCGACCGCGCGGTGAAACCACACCGAATGATTGGCCGAGGCCGCGAAGATGCGATCGAACCCCCACGACAGGCCGTGGGTGGTGATCACCGAGTCCAGGACCGTGGTGTCCGACGAATACACCAACGCCGCCGTGTGCAGGACGGGGTCGTCGGGCATCGGGCCGAGGGCCTTCATCCACACCCGGTTGTGCGGCAACCGGTCTCCCTTCTGCCGCATCACCCACGCCGGGTCGTTGGTATAGCGCCACTCGATCGGCTGCAGCGCATTGACGAAATGCGGGACGGTCTCCTCGTAGCCGCGCAACAATTCGCCGATGGTGGGCTGCGCGTGCGGTTCACCCACCGGCGGCGGCTCGACGCCGTGCTCGAGGCCCTGGCCGCCGGCCATGTAGGAGATCAGCGCCGACGACAACAGCGTGCCGTCCTGCAGCGCGTCGACGCGTCGATTGGCGAAGCGCCGTTCGTCGCGCAACCGGGTGACCCGGTACTCGATGTCGGCGGTGATGTCGCCACCGTTGACGAAGTGGATCGACAGCGCGCTGGGCGGCAGGGTGTTGCGGATCAGGGTGCGGCTGCTCGCGACGAACGACTGGGCCATGAGCTGGCCGCCGAACGTCCGCATCGGATTCTTGCTGGGATGCGTGCCGACGAAGACGTCGTCGGCGACTCGGTCGAGCTCAAGGATGGCCAGCAGTTCGTCGAAGTCGGGGTGGTCTGTCGCGGCTTCGTGTTTTTGCTCGCCGGCCGGCACGGGCGCTCCTTGATCTCTAGAGGTCGTCCTCCCCGATCCGGTGCACGTGGATCAGGTTGGTGGACCCCACTGTGCCAGGTGGCGCGCCGGCGACGATCACCACCAGGTCACCGCGCTTGTACCGGCCGAGGTCCATCAGCGACTTGTCCGCCTGGCGGATCATCTCGTCGGTGGAGTCCATCATCGGGACGATGAACGTCTCGGTGCCCCACGTCATCGCGAGCTGGCTGCGCACCTCCGGCCAGGCGGTGAACGCCAGCAGCGGCAGCGGGGTGTGCAGGCGGGCCAGCCGTTTGACGGTGTCACCGGATTGGGTGAACGCCACCAGCGCCTTGGCGTCGAGCCGCTCGCCGATGTCGCGGGCGGCGTAGGAGATCACCCCTCGCTTGGTGCGCGGCACGTGCGTCAGCGGCGGGGCGGCCGTGGAGTTGTCCTCGACCGCGCAGATGATCCGCGACATGGTCCGCACTGCCGCCAGCGGGTACTTGCCCACCGATGTCTCGCCCGAGAGCATCACGGCGTCGGCGCCGTCGAGCACGGCGTTGGCGACGTCGGAGGCCTCGGCGCGGGTGGGTCGCGAGTTCTCGATCATCGAGTCGAGCATCTGCGTCGCCACGATCACCGGTTTGGCGTTCTCGCGGGCCATCTGGATGGCCCGCTTCTGCACCAACGGCACCTCTTCGAGGGGCAGCTCGACGCCGAGGTCACCGCGGGCGACCATGATCGCGTCGAAGGCCAGGACGATCGCCTCGAGGTTGTCCACGGCCTCCGGCTTCTCGAGCTTGGCGATCACCGGCACCCGGCGCCCGATCCGATCCATGATTTCGTGCACCAGCTCGACGTCGGACGGCGACCGCACGAAAGACAGGGCGACCAGGTCGACGCCCAGGTCGAGCGCGAAGGTGAGGTCGTCGATGTCCTTCTCCGACAGGGCCGGGGCGGACACGTTCATGCCGGGCAGCGAGATGCCCTTGTTGTTGCTCACCGGGCCGCCCTCGACGACGGTGCAGACGACGTCGTCGCCGTCGATGCCCTCGACGACCAGGCCGACCTTGCCGTCGTCGACCAACACCCGGTCGCCCACGGCGGCGTCGCGCGCCAGCTTCTTGTAGGTCGTGGACACCCGGTCGTGGGTGCCCTCGCAGTCGGCGACCGTGATGCGGACGGTCTCGCCGTCGGCCCAGAAGGTGGAGCCGGTCGCGAAGCGCCCGAGCCGGATCTTGGGGCCCTGGAGGTCGGCGAGCACGCCGACCGCGCGGCCGGTGGCGTCCGAGGCCGACCGGACGCGTTCGTAGGCGGCTTTGTGATCCGCGTAGTCGCCGTGGCTGAAATTCAACCGCGCGACATCCATTCCCGCCTGGACCAGCGCCAAGATGAACTCGTCCGAATTCGTCGCAGGGCCAAGGGTGCAGACGATCTTTCCGCGTCTACTCACGCCGACCCAGCATAGTCGCGCCGGGCCACCGCGGCCCGCCTTATCGGCTGCCGCGCGGTGAACGATTACCCGCCGGAAATTGTCGGAACCAACGGAAAGCCGGGCAGATTCCGCAGCACCGTCCACGCGGCCGTCGCGATCACCGCCGCCACCAGCGCCGGAGCGGACAGGGCCGGCTTGCCGCGGCCGCGTCGGGCGACCACCCAGCCGGCCAACAGCGGGATGACAATCAGCGCGAAGACGTTGTCGGCCACGCTGGCCATCAGATGCCCGTGCAGCAGGTCGTAGGTCATGCGCAGGCCGCCGCAGAACGGGCAGTCCCAGCCGGTCAGCCACTTGAAGGGACACTGCGGATACACCGAGCGGGTGTCGTGCGGGTCGACCAGCCCGATGTAGCCGAGGGCGCCGCCCAGGGCGACCGTCGTGCCGGCTGCGACGTAACCGCGGTGCCGCCGGTGGGCGTGCGGGTGCCCGGAGGGGGCGATCTCATGGCTGTCGGCCACGATGTCAGCTTGCCAGACGGCGCGCTACGGCCGCTGCTTCCCGCCGCGCAGCCGCCAGCCCCTGCGGGGGTTGCGCTCCCCCGCCGCGTCCGATTCGTCTGTTGCGGGCTCGTCGGGCACCGGGGCGGGCTCGTCGGCGGTCGGTTTCGCCGCCGACGCCTCCTCGGCCGCGGGTTCTTCCTCGCGCGCCTGGGCCGCCTCGATCTCGGGCTCCACGGCGTCGGGCTCGGCCGCCACCGGCGCCACGGCGGTGTCCGCGATCTCGGGCTCCCCCTGCGGCTCCTGCACCGCCTCGGCCGCCGTGGTTTCCGCGGCCTCGGCCTCGGCCTCCGGCGCCCGCGCCGTCTCGGGCTCGGCGTCCGGCTCCGCGGCGTCGGTCGCCGTCGGTTCCGCCTCGGCCGCCACCGGCGCCACCGCGGTCTCCGCGCCTTCCGGGGTCTCCTCGCCATCCGGGGTCTCGGCCGCCAGGGCGTCCGTCCCCGCACCGCCGAGCGCGGTGGTCTCGGCCGTCGCGCCGCCCTGCTCGCCGGCCAGCGCCACCGTCGCCGGCTCCGCCGGTGCCTCGGCGTCGTCGATGCCGCGCAGCGTCTCGGGATCCTCACGACCCTTAGGCGCCACCATGAGGTACACCACGGCGCCGATGAAGACGAACGTCGAGGTGAACGAGTTGATCCTGATGCCCGCGATGTGCGTTGCCGTGTCGTCGCGCAGCAACTCGACGACGAACCGGCCCACGCAGTAGCCCGCCACGTACACGGCGAACAGGCGACCGTGACCCAAGGTGAACCGCCGGTCGATGTAGAGCAGCGCGACGAAGACCAACAGGTTCCAGATCAGTTCGTAGAGGAACGTCGGCTGCACGACGAGGGCCACCTGGCCCGTCGAGACGCCGTCCAGCGAGTGCGGGTCGATATACCCGGAGGGGTCGCGCCGGTAAAAGATCTCCAGGCCCCACGGCACGGTGGTCTCCCGGCCGTAGAGCTCCTGGTTGAAGTAGTTGCCGAGGCGGCCGATGGCCTGGGCCAGGATGATGCCGGGGGCGATCGCGTCGCCGAACGCCGGCAGCGGAATGCCGCGGCGCCGGCAGCCGATCCAGGCGCCCACCCCACCGAGGGCCACCGCGCCCCAAATGCCCAGGCCGCCGTCCCAAATCCGCACGGCCGCACCGAATCCCGCGCCGCCGGGGCCCCAATACGTGCGCCAGTCGGTGGCCAGGTGATAGAGCCGGCCGCCGAGCAGCCCGAACGGCACCGTCCACAGCGCGATGTCGTAGATGACTCCGCGCTGCCCGCCGCGGGCCTCCCAGCGCCGGTCGCCGATGAGCAACGCGGCCACGATGCCGGCGATGATGAACAGCGCGTAGGCGCGGATCGGCAGCGGGCCGAGGTGCCACACACCTTGCGGCGGGCTCGGGAAGTAGGCGAGCAGCGTGGTCACGAGGCGCCCGCCCGAACACCGGCGGCGAGTTCCTCAGTCAGTGCGCGCAAAGCCGGTAGCCCCCCGTCACCCAACGCCGACACCAGCGCCGAACCCACGATCACGCCGTCGGCGTAGCGGCCGATCTCTGCGGCTTGCTCGCGCGACCGCACGCCCAGCCCGACACCGACGGGCAGGTCGGACACGGCCTTCACCCGGCGCACCAGCTCGGGCGCGGCGTTCGACACCGCGTCGCGGGCTCCCGTCACGCCCATCGTCGACGCCGCGTAGACGAAGCCCCGCGACGCCTCGATCGTCAACGCCAACCGCTCCGGCGTCGACGACGGCGCCACGAGAAAGATCCGGTCCAACCGATGCTCCTGCGCGGCCGCCAACCACTGGCCGGCTTCCTCGGGTATCAGGTCGGGGGTGATCAGGCCGTGGCCGCCGGCCGACGCCAGGTCGCGGGCGAACGCGTCGACGCCGTAGCGCAGCACCGGATTCCAGTACGTCATCACCACGGCGCTGCCGCCCGCGGAGCTGATGGCCTCGACCGCGGCCAGCGTGTCGCGCACGCGCACACCGCGCTGCAGCGCCGCTTCGGTGGCCCTGGCGATGGTTGGGCCGTCCATCCCCGGATCCGAGTAAGGCACCCCGACTTCGACGATGTCGCAACCGGATTCGACCAGTGCGACCATCCCGTCGACGGAAGAGCGGACGTCGGGGTAGCCGGTGGGCAGGTAGCCGATCAGCGCCGCGCGGCCGTCCGCACGGCACGACTGAAAGACCGACTCGAGCCGGCTCGCCTCGCTTTGCTTGAGCGTCATTGCTGATCGGACTCCATCAGCCCGAACCACTGCGCGGCCGTCGCGACGTCCTTATCGCCCCGGCCCGACAGGTTCACCACGACGATCGCGCCGGGCCCCAACTCGGCGCCCAGTTGCAGGGCACCGGCCACGGCGTGGGCGGACTCGATGGCGGGGATGATTCCTTCGGTGCGGCACAGCAGGCCGAAGGCGTCCATGGCCTGCACGTCGGTGACGGGCCGGTATTCCGCGCGGCCGGTGTCCTTGAGCCAAGCATGCTCGGGACCCACGCCGGGATAGTCCAATCCCGCTGAGATGGAATGGGATTCAATGGTCTGCCCGTCCTCGTCCTGCAGCAGATACGAGAACGACCCCTGGAACGCCCCCGGCGAGCCGCCGGTGAAGGTGGCCGCGTGCCGTCCGGTTTCGACGCCGTCGCCGGCCGCCTCGAAGCCGACCAGCCGGACCGCGGGGTCGTCGATGAACGGGTGGAAGATACCGATCGCATTGGAACCGCCGCCGATGCAGGCGACGACAGCGTCGGGCAATCGGCCCGCCTGCGCCTGGATCTGGGCGCGCGCCTCGAGGCCGATGATGCGCTGGAAGTCGCGCACCATGGCAGGAAACGGGTGCGGGCCCGCCGCGGTGCCGAAGCAGTAGTAGGTGGTGTCGGCGTTGGTGACCCAGTCCCGGAACGCCTCGTTGATAGCGTCTTTAAGTGTGCGCGAACCACTTTCGACGGACACGACCCGCGCCCCCAGAAGCCGCATCCGCGCCACGTTGAGCGCCTGCCGGGCGGTGTCCACCGCCCCCATGTAGATCACGCACTCGAGGCCGAGCAGGGCGCACGCCGTCGCCGTCGCCACCCCGTGCTGACCGGCGCCGGTCTCGGCGATCACCCGGTGCTTGCCCATCCGCTGCGCCAGCAGCGCCTGACCGAGCACGTTGTTGATCTTGTGAGATCCCGTGTGGTTGAGGTCTTCTCGCTTGAGGAAGATGCGCGCCCCGCCGGCGTGTTCGGACAGGCGCGCCGCCTCGTATAGCGGCGACGGCCTGCCGGCGTAGTTGGCTTGCAGGCGGTCCAGCCGGTCCAGGAAGTCGGGGTTGATCCGTTCCTTCTCGTAGGCGGCCGTGACCTCCTCGATGACCGCCATCAGCGCCTCGGCGACGTAGCGGCCGCCGTAGACGCCGAAATGCCCGGCCGAGTCCGGTTCGTGCCGAGTCGGTTCGGCGATGGCCGCGCTGGGCAGCGGAAGGCCCGGAAGGGAGGCGTCGACCATTACCAAAGCTCCACGCGCAGAGGGCTCATCGGGTTCAACGTTTCAGCGCCGGGCACGTCGACGAGCAATTAGCGAGCCGGTTTCGGACAGGACGGGTGGGTGCCCGCGGTGACCAGGTCGGCGACAGCGGCGCGCGGGTCACCGCTTTTCACCAGACCCTCACCGACCAGCACGGCGTCGGCGCCCGCACCGGCGTAGGCCAACAGGTCCGCGGTACCGCGCACGCCGGATTCGGCGATCCGGATCACCTTGCTGGGCAGGCCGGGAGCGATGCGCGCGAAGCAATCCCGGTCCACCTCCAAGGTGGCCAGATCGCGGGCGTTGACGCCGATCACGCTGGCGCCGGCCTTGAGCGCCCGGTCGGCCTCCGCCTCGGTGTGCACCTCGACCAGCGCCGTCATGCCCAGTGATTCGGTGCGATCCAGCATCGACACCAACGCCGACTGGTCCAGCGCGGCGACGATCAGCAGCAGCATGTCGGCACCGTGCGCTCGCGCCTCGTGGATCTGATAGGGCTGCACCACAAAATCCTTGCGCAGGATGGGAATCGACACCGCGGCCCGCACCGCGTCGAGGTCGTCGAGCGAGCCGCGGAATCGCCGTTCCTCGGTGAGCACGCTGATGATTCGGGCGCCGCCGTCTTCGTAGGCCCGGGCCAGCTTCGCCGGATCGGCAATGGTGGCCAGGGAACCCGCCGACGGGCTGGCGCGCTTGACCTCGGCGATGACGCCGATTCCGGGTTCACGCAGGGCGGCCATCACGTCGAGCGGTGGCGGCGCAGCGGCTGCGGCGGCTTTGATTTCGGACAGGCTGATCAGCGCTTCGCGCGCGGCAACGTCGGCCCGGACTCCTTCGAGGATGGAGTCAAGCACGGTTGCCGGACTCATGCTTGTCGCTTCCCTTCCCACCGTCACCCTACGGCCGCCCACTTGTCCCCAAGCCGATCGCGACGACGTCCATGAAGGGTAGCGGCACCCGGCTCGCGGCCCATCACCGACCCTCGGTGTCAGACCGGTGGGACGGGTCGGTCGGCTCCCGCGTCGGGTCGCGGCCCTCGTCAAGCGCGTCCCAGATCATCCGCTCCGACAAGTCCGCCGTCCCCGGCTCGTCCGCCCCTGCCTCGGTGGGGTCCTGCCGCGCGATCGAACGGCGCGTCGCGGGCGCCGCGTACCGCTCCGCGCTCACGCGCGCCGACCCGCGATCCCCGGCCGCCCGCATGAGCAGCACGGCGGCGATGAGGACGCCCGCGGCGGCAGCCACCGCGACACCGGCGCCCCAGTGCCGCCGCTCGCTGCCCACCAGCGACATCACCGTGACGTGCGCCAGCTCGGCGCCGCGCACCGCCACGTCGGGCACCACCCACAGGCTGACGCCCAGGTAGCCGACGGCCAGGCTGACCAGCGCCAGCAGCGCCGCCAGGGCCCGCAGCGGCCAGCCGCGCACGGCCAGCGCCGCGACCGCCGCGGCCAGCAGCAGCACGGCCAGCGGCAGCAACGCCGTCGACCAGGCGCCACCGGACAGCGCCACCTCTTTGGGCGGGCTCAGCCCGTCGAACGACCGGACCACCACCCACGGCAGCCGGGCGGACGCCCACAGCGCGCCCGCGGCCACGACCAGCAGCACCTGGGCGCTGCCGATCAGCCGCCGGCCGGGACGCCGGGACCTCGGGTCAACAGTCATCGGGACCCGCGTCCGGGGCGGTCAGCGTCTCGGCGGCGGCGATCGCGTTGAGCACCGCGCGGGCCTTATTGCTCGCCTCGGTGTACTCGTAGGGCCCGTTGGAGTCGGCGACCACCCCGCCCCCGGCCTGTACGTAGGCGGTGCCCGCGCGGATCAGCGCGGTGCGGATGGCGATCGCGAAGTCGGCGTTGCCGGCGAAGTCGAGGTAGCCCACCACCCCGCCGTAGAGGCCGCGGCGCGTCTTCTCGACCTCCTCGATGAGCTCCATGGCCCGCACCTTCGGCGCGCCGGACAGCGTGCCCGCGGGGAAGCACGCCGTCACCGCGTCCAGGGCGGTGCGGCCCTCGGCAAGCGTTCCGGACACGGTCGACACCAGGTGCATGACGTGGCTGTAGCGCTCGATGTGGCTGTAGTCCTCGACGTGCACGGTGCCCGGCGCGCAGACCCGGCCCAGGTCGTTGCGGCCGAGGTCGACCAGCATCAGGTGCTCGGCGCGCTCCTTCTCGTCGGCCAGCAACTCCTTTTCCAGCAGCTGATCCTCCTCGTCGGTCTCGCCGCGCCACCGGGTACCGGCGATCGGGTGCGTCGTGGCGGTGCCGTCGGCGACGGTGACCAACGCCTCCGGACTCGAGCCGACGATCGAGAAGTCGGTGCCGCCCCGCGCGTCCGGAACGTGGAACAGGTACATGTACGGGCTGGGGTTGGTGACCCGCAGCATCCGGTACACGTCGATCGGGTCGACGTCGGTGTCCATCTCGAAGCGCTGCGACGGCACCACCTGGAAGGCCTCGCCCGCGGCGATCTGCTCGACGAGGTAGTCGACGATCTTGCCGTACTCCTCGACGCTGCGCTGCGCGCGATACCGCGGCTCGGGCCGGTCGAACGTCGCGACCGTCGACGACAGCGGCTGGCCCAGCGCCGCGGTCATGACGTCGAGCCGGGCGACCGCGTCGTCGTAGGCCTCGTCGACCCGTTCGTCGGTGCCGTTCCAGTTCACGGCGTTGGCGATGAGCGTGATGGTGCCCTCGTGGTGGTCCACCGCCGCGAGGTCGGTGGCCAGCACCACCAGCATGTCGGGCAGCCGCAGGTCGTCGACCGCCAGCTCGGGCAGGCGCTCGAGGCGGCGCACCATGTCGTAGGCGAAGAAGCCGACCATGCCGCCCGACAGCGGCGGCAGCCCCGGCAACACGGCCGTCGCGAGCAGTTCCAGTGTCGCCCGCAGCGCGTGCAGCGGGTCGCCGCCGGTCGGCGCGTCCTGCGGCACCGCACCCAGCCAGACCGCCGCGCCGTCGCGCACCGTCAGCGCCGAGGGCGACCCGGCGCCGATGAACGACCACCGCGACCAGGACCGGCCGTGTTCGGCCGATTCCAGCAGGAAGGTCCCCGGCCGGTTGGCGGCCAGTTTGCGGTAGGCCGACAACGGCGTCTCGCTGTCCGCGAGCACCTTGCGGGTCACCGGGACCACCCGATGCTCGGCCGCCAGCTGGCGGAAATCCTCTCGTGAGGTCGTCGCGGCGAGGTGGGCTTGCACCGAACCATCTTCCCAGACGCCGGACCCGGCTTCGCGCGCGTGACGCCGCCGCGCTGCTCGCCACGGCAATCGCCCCGGGGCTACGCTCACGCCATGAAACCTGGCGACACCGTGGCGGACTTCGAACTGCCCGACCAGACCGGAACCCCGCGCAAGCTCAGCGACCTGCTGGCGGACGGACCCGTCGTCCTGTTCTTCTACCCGGCGGCGATGACACCGGGGTGCACCAAAGAGGCCTGCCACTTCCGCGACCTGGCGGCCGAATTCGCCACCGTCGGTGCCAACCGGGTGGGCATCAGCGCCGACCCGGTGCACAAGCAGGCCCAGTTCGCCGACCTGCGCAACTTCGACTACCCGCTGCTCTCGGATGCCGACGGCACCGTGGCCGCCCAGTTCGGCGTCAAGCGCGGCCTGCTGGGCAAGCTGCTGCCGGTCAAGCGCACGACGTTCGTCATCGACACCGACCGCACGGTCCTCGACGTGATCTCCAGCGAGTTCAACATGGACAGCCACGCCGACAAGGCGCTGGCCGCGCTGCGCGGCCGCTCCTAGCGACGCCGACGCGTCACGGGCTGATCGCCAGGAAGACGTAGGCGGCCAGCAACACCACGTGCACCTCCCCCTGCAGCCGGGTGGCCCGCCCGGGAACGACGGTGAGCATGCTGGTCACGACCGTCAACGCCAGCAGGACCAGCTGCACCGGCCCCAGGCCCAGCAGCAGCGGACCTTTCAGCCACACCGACGCCAGCGCGATCGTCGGGATCGTCAGCCCGATGCTGGCCAGCGCGGAGCCGTAGGCCAGGTTCAGGCTGATCTGGATGCGGCCCTGCCGCGCGGCGCGCACCGCCGCCAGGGTCTCGGGCAGCAGCACCAGCGCCGCGATCACCACCCCGACGAACGACTGCGGGAATCCCACGGCCGTCACCGCCCGCTCCAGGGCCGGCGCCTCCACCTCGGCCAGGCCGACGACCGCCCCCAGCGCCGCGAGCAGCAGGCCGAGGCTGGCCAGCGCCGCCCCCCTGCTCGGCGGGTCGGCGTGGCTCTCGTCCTCGAAGATCCGCTTCTTCTGCCCCTTCTGGGCGACGGGCAGGAAGAAGTCGCGGTGCCGCACCGTCTGCGTGAACACGAACAGCAGATACAGCAGCAACGACGCGACCGCGGCGAACGCCAGTTGCCCGGGCGAGAACTCCCGGCCCGGCTCGCTCGTGGTGAACGACGGCAGCACCAGGCTCAACGTCGCCAGCGTGGTGAGCGTGGCCAGCGCGGCGCCGCTGCCCTCGGCGTTGAACAGGGTGACGCCGTAGCGCCGGGAGCCGAGCAGCAACGACAGCCCGGCGATCCCGTTGGTGGTGATCATCAGCGCGGCGAACGCGGTGTCGCGGGCCAATGTCGCGGCCTCGTTGCCGCCGGAGGCCATCAGCTCGACGATGAGGGCCACCTCGATGATCGTCACCGCTGCCGCCAGCACCAACGACCCGAACGGCTCCCCGATCCGGTGGGCGACCACCTCCGCGTGCTGGACCGCGGCCAGCACGGCACCGATGAGAAACACCGCGGCCACCGCGACCAAAACGGGCCCCAGGTCGCGGCCCCAGATCGACGCCAACACGATCACGGCCAGTACGGGCACGACGACGGTCCAGGACACCCATTTCGACATCGCCCGCCATTCTCTTCGATGTGGTGGAGGCGCGCCTCTTCGGCGCCGCGTGGCGAACGCCTCAGTAGCATGCTCACATGCCCACGAGCGAAGGCCTGACGGCGGGACAGGTGTTTGCTGGTTACACGATCGTGCGGCATTTGGGGGCCGGCGGCATGGGCCAGGTGTATCTGGCGCAGCACCCGCGGCTGCCCCGCCGCGACGCCCTGAAGGTGCTGCCCGGCGACCTCACCGGCAACGACGAGTTCCGGCAGCGGTTCAACCGGGAGGCCGACCTGGCCGCCGGCCTGTACCACGAGCACATCGTCGGCATTCACGACCGGGGCGAATACGACGGGCAGCTGTGGCTGTCGATGGACTACGTGGAGGGCATCGGCGCGGCCGAGCTGCTGCGGACCCGTTATCCGTCCGGCATGCCGAAAGCCGATGTCCTGCAGATCATTGCCGCGGTCGCCGACGCGCTCGACTACGCCCACGCCCGGGGGCTGCTGCACCGCGACGTCAAACCCGCCAACATCTTGCTGGGCGACGGCACCCCGCACCGGCGGATCCTGCTGGCCGACTTCGGCATCGCGCGCGAGCTCGGCGAGATCAGCGGACTGACCGCCACCAACATGCTGGTGGGCACCACCGCCTACTGCGCGCCCGAGCAGCTGCGCGGCGCCGATCTGGATGCCCGCGCCGACCAGTACGCGCTGGGCTGCACCGCGTACCAACTGTTGACCGGCGCCGCACCGTTTCAGAACTCGAACCCCGCGGTCGTCATCGGCCAGCACCTGTCCGCGCCGCCGCCGCGGCTCAGCGAGCGCCGACCCGACCTGGCGGACTGCGATCCCGCGATCGCCCGGGCCCTCGCCAAGGACCCGCAGGAGCGCTACGCCTCGTGCGCGGACTTCGCGACCGCGCTGGCCGGCCGCCCGGGCGCCACGGACGTTGCCGCGGGGCCGACGGAAGTGATTGCCGCACAACACGATTCGCCGACCGCGACGGGGGCGCCGGCCGGCCGCGGGAATCGGCGCGGCGTCGCGACCGTGATGGCGGCGCTGGTCGCCGTGGCGCTGGTGGGACTCGGCGCGGTCGTGGGCGTGCGCCTGCTCTCCCATGCCGGCGGGTCACCGGCCGGCGGTGCGCAGTCGGCGGCGCCGCGGCCCAGCGGGGCCACCGCCGCGCCGCCCGCGGGCGCCGCCAGGCTCGCCGGGCAGCTCACCGACCGGTCCGCGGTGTTGAGTCCCGACGAGCGTCGCGAGGTCGAGCGGGCGCTGGGCGCCCTGCGCGACGGGCGTGGCATCCGGCTGTGGGTGGTCTACGTCAAAGACTTCGGCGGCCTCAAGCCGTTCCGCTGGGCCGAAGACACCATGCGCGCCAACGGTTTCGGTGAGACCGACGCCATCCTGGCCGTCGCCACCGAGGACCGGACGTTCTCGTTTCGGGTGCCCGGCGCGGCGATCAACGGCACCGGTATCGACGTGGAGACCATTCGCCGCGACCGGATCGGCCCCGCCGTCGCCCGGCGGGAATGGCCCCGGGCGGCGATCGCCGCCGCGCGGGGCCTCAACATGACGCCGGGCTAGCCCTCGGGCGCCAACAACACGTCGGCGTCGAAGCAGCTGTGATCCCCGGTGTGGCAGGCGCCGCCCACCTGGTCCACGGTCAGCAGCACCGCGTCGCCGTCGCAGTCCAGCCGCACCGAGTGCACGTGCTGGGTGTGCCCCGACGTCTGCCCCTTGATCCATTGCCGGGCGCGCGAGCGTGAGTAATAGGTCGCCTCACGGGTTTCCAGGGTGCGGGCCAGGGCGTCGTCGTCCATCCACGCCACCATCAGCACGTCACCGCTGCCGCGCTCCTGCACGATCGCGGTGAACAGGCCGTCGGCGTTGCGTTTCAGGCGTGCCGCGATCGACGGGTCGAGCGTCATCGGACGGTGATCCCCTTCTCGGCCATCGCTGTCTTGACCTGGCCGATGGTGAGCTCGCGGAAGTGGAAGACGCTGGCCGCCAACACCGCGTCGGCGCCCGCGGCGACCGCGGGTGCGAAGTGTTCGGCAGCCCCCGCGCCGCCGCTGGCGATCACCGGCACGGTCACCGCCGACCGCACCGCCTGCAGCATCGACAGGTCGAAACCGGCTTTGGTGCCGTCGGCGTCCATCGAGTTCAGCAAGATCTCACCGACGCCCAAATCAGCTCCGCGCGAAGCCCATTCGACGGCGTCGATGCCGGTGCCGCGCCGCCCGCCGTGGGTGGTGACCTCCCACCCCGACGGTGTCGGCACCGAATCCGGCGGCACCGTTCGGGCGTCGACGGACAGCACGATGCATTGGGAGCCGAACTGGCGGGCCATCTCGGCCAGCAGCTCGGGCCGGGCGATCGCGGCGGTGTTGATCGACACCTTGTCGGCGCCCGCGCGCAACAACACGTCGACGTCGGCCACGGTGCGCACACCGCCGCCGACCGTGAGCGGGATGAAGACCTGTTCGGCGGTGCGGCGCACCACGTCGAGCATGGTGGACCGCCCCGAGGACGAGGCGGTGACGTCGAGGAAGGTGAGCTCGTCGGCGCCCTCGGCGTCGTAGGCGGCGGCCAGCTCCACGGGATCGCCGGCGTCACGCAGGTTTTCGAAGTTGACGCCCTTGACCACCCGGCCGCCGTCGACGTCAAGGCAGGGAATCACCCGCACGGCCAGCCCGTCACCCGCGGACATCTCAGTAGTCCTCCGGGCGGCCGATGCCGCGCAGGATCTCCAGGATCCGGGCGTGGGCGTCCGGGCCCGCGGCCAGCGTGGACTGCGATCCCGGGGTCCACTGCTCACCCGCCAGGGTGGTGACGACGCCGCCCGCCGCGCGCACGAGCGCCACGCCGGCGGCGTGGTCCCACACGTGCCCGCCGAAACTGACGGCCGCCCCGAGGATGCCGTCGGCGACGAACGCGAGGTCGATGCCGGTCGAGCCGTGCATGCGCAGCCGCGACGACACTCGGCTCAGCTCCTCCAGGACCGCGATGCGGTAGCGCCCCGGGAACCGGCCGCGCGCGTCCGCGCTGAACGACCCCGCGCCGACCAGGGCGTCGCCCAGGTCGATCGGGGCCAGCGCGGGTTGCGGCACACCGTTTTTGACTAAGGGTCCGCCCGCCACGGCGGTGTACCGCTGACCGGTGAACGGCAGCCAGGTCAGCCCGGCCACCGGCTCGCCGTCATGCAGCAGGCCCAACAGGATGCCGGCCATCGGGGACCCGGCCGCGTAGTTGAAGGTGCCGTCGACCGGGTCGAGCACCCACACCCACTCCGAGTCGACGTCGGAGCCGCCGAATTCCTCGCCGTGCACGCCGATTCCGGTGGACTCGCCGAGCGCGTCGACCACCTGCCGCTCGATGGCCAGGTCGACGTCCGTGGCGAAGTCGTTGCCCTTCTTGCGGACCGCGGAATCGGCGCGGTGCCCGGCGACGAACGGCTCCACCGCGTCGTCGAGGATCGCCGACGCCGTCTTGACCAACGCGTCCAGGTCCATGCGGCTACTCCCCGACCGCGGCCAGCGCCTGCGGCAGCGTGAACCGTCCGGCGTAGAGGGCCTTGCCCACGATGGCGCCCTCGACCCCGCTGCCGGTCAGGGTGGCGATGGCGCGCAAGTCGTCCAGGCTGGACACCCCGCCGGAGGCGATCACCGGCGCGCCGGTGCGCCGCGTGACCGCGGCGAGCAACTCCAAGTTGGGGCCGCCCAGTGTGCCGTCCTTGGTGACGTCGGTGACCACGTAGCGCGAACATCCTTCGCCGTCAAGGCGTTCCAGCACCTCCCAGAGGTCGCCGCCGTCGGTCTCCCAACCGCGCCCGCGCAGCCGATGGGTGCCGGCGGGGTGGTCCTTGTCGATCTGCACGTCCAGGCCGACGGCCACCTTGTCGCCGTGCTCGCTGATCGCGCGGGCGCACCATTGCGGGTTCTCCAGCGCGGCCGTGCCCAGGTTCACCCGCGCGCAGCCCGTGGCCAACGCCGCGGCCAGGGAGTCGTCGTCGCGGATGCCGCCGGACAGCTCCACCTGCACGTCGAGCTTCCCGACGACCTCGGCGAGCAGTTCGCGGTTGGAGCCGCGGCCGAACGCGGCGTCCAGGTCGACCAGGTGAATCCACTCCGCCCCGTCGCGCTGCCACGTCAGGGCGGCGTCCAGCGCCGAGCCGTACTCGGTCTCGCTGCCCGCCTTGCCTTGCACCAGGCGCACGGCGCGCCCGTCGACGACGTCGACCGCCGGTAACAGAATCAGTGCCATTACAGTCCCTCAACCCAATTGCTCAACACGGCCGCTCCGGCGTCCCCGCTCTTCTCCGGGTGGAACTGGGTGGCCGACAGCGGGCCGTCCTCGACGGCGGCCAGAAAACGCGCCTGATGGGTCGCCCACGTCAGCACCGCGTCGGGCGACCCCTCCCAGCGCTGCGCGGCGTAGGAGTGCACGAAATAAAACCGGGTGTCCGCGTCCAGGCCCTTGAAAAGGGTTGTGCCGGGCCCAGATTCGACGACGTTCCAGCCCATGTGCGGGATCACCGGGGCGTCGAGCCGCGTGACGGCGCCCGGCCACTGGCCACACCCCGTGCTCTCCACGCTGAACTCCACGCCGCGGGCGAACAGGATCTGCATCCCGACGCAGACGCCCAGCACCGGGCGCCCCGCGGCGACCCGTTCGGCGATGATGCGCTCGCCGCCGATCTTGCGCAGGCCCGTCATGCACGCCTCGAAGGCGCCGACGCCGGGCACCACCAGCCCGTCGGCGGCCGCCGCGGCACCGGCGTCGGCGGTCACCTCGACGGCCGCGCCGGTGCGTTCCAGGGCGCGCTGCGCCGACCGCAGGTTGCCCGAGCCGTAATCCAGGACGACAACCGATTTCGCCGTCACAGAACACCTTTGGTGGACGGCACGCCGGACACCCGCGGGTCGGGCTCGACCGCCTGACGCAACGCGCGGGCCACCGCCTTGTACTGGGCCTCCGTGATGTGGTGCGGGTCGCGGCCGTAGAGCACCCGCACGTGCAGCGCGATGCGGGCGTTGGCGGCCAGCGACTCGAACACGTGCCGGTTGATCACGGTGTGATACGGCACCGAATTGCCCGCGATGGTGGTGTGCTGCAGGTGATCCGGCTCGCCGCTGTGCACGCAGTAGGGCCGGCCGGACACGTCGACCGCGGCGTGGGCCAGCGTCTCGTCCATCGGGATGAACGCGTCGCCGAACCGGCGGATGCCCCGCTTGTCGCCGAGCGCCTGCCCGAGCGCGGCGCCCAGCGCGATCGCGGTGTCCTCGATGGTGTGGTGGCCCTCGATCTCGATGTCACCCCTGGTGTGCACGGTCAGATCGAAACTGGCGTGGCTGCCCAGCGCCGTGAGCATGTGGTCGTAGAACGGCACACCGGTGTCGATGTCGACCTGCCCGGTGCCGTCGAGGTCGAGTTCGATGACGATGTCGGATTCCTTGGTGCGGCGCTCGATGCGCGCGCGACGCGTTCCTACGTCGGTGGTGGTCACGGTGCTCCTACGGGGGTGGCTGGTGCCAGTTCGGTGGCGGCAAGCCGGGCGCTGGCCTCGAGGAACGCGTCGTTCTCCGCGGCCAGGCCCGTGGTGACGCGCAGGTATCCGGGGATCCCGACGTCGCGGATCAGGACGCCGGCGTCGAGGTAGCGCTGCCAGGTGGCCGGCGCGTCGGCGAAATCGCCGAACAACACGAAGTTGGCGTCGCTGGGAATGACCCGAAAACCCAACTGCCGCAACGCCGCCGCGACGCGCTCGCGTTCGGCGACCAGCGTGGCCACGCTGCCCAGGGTGTCGTCGGCGTGCCGCAGCGCCGCCCGGGCCGCGGCCTGGGTGACGCACGAGAGGTGATACGGCAGCCGCACCAGCAGCATCGCGTCGATGACGGCCGGCGTGGCGATCAGGTAGCCCAACCGGCCCCCGGCGAAGGCAAAGGCCTTGCTCATGGTCCGGCTCACGATCAGCTTGGTGGGGTAGTCCGCCACCAGTCGCACCGCGCTGGGCTGCGCGGAGAATTCGCCGTAGGCCTCGTCGACGATCACGATGCCCGGCGCCACGTCGAGCAGCCGGCGCAGGTCGTCGAGCGAAACACTTTGGCCCGACGGGTTGTTGGGGCTGGCCACGAACACCACGTCGGGCCGGCGCTCGGTGATCGCGGCGACCGCCGCAGCCACGTCGAGCCCGAAGTCGTCGGCACGCGCGGCCTGCAACCACTCGGTGCGGGTGGCATCGGAGATGATGGGGTGCATCGAGTACGACGGCACGAACCCGATGGCCGTGCGGCCCGGCCCGCCGAACGCCTGCAGCAGCTGTTGCAGTATCTCGTTGGAACCGTTTGCCGCCCAGAGGTTTTCGACGCCCAACGGGACACCGGTCTGGACGCTGAGGTAGGCGGCCAAATCGGTGCGCAGCGCCACCGCGTCGCGGTCGGGGTAGCGGTGCAGCTCGGCGGCCGCCTCCCTGACCGAACGCACCACGTCGTCCACCAGCGCCTTGCTGGGCGGGTGCGGGTTCTCGTTGGTGTTCAGCCGCACCGGCACCACCAATTGCGGTGCGCCGTACGGCGATTTGCCGCGCAGGTCGTCACGCAACGGCAGGTCGGCCAGGCCGGGTGCGGGCTGCCCGGTCACCGCTCGAACCTCCGCCGTACCGCCTCGCCGTGCGCCGGCAGGTCTTCGGCCTCGGCCAGCGCCAGCACGTGGCCGGAGACGTCTTTGAGGGCCGCCTCGGTGTAATCCACCACGTGGATGCCGCGCAGGAACGTCTGCACCGACAGGCCGCTGGAGTGGCGGGCGCTCCCCGCGGTGGGCAGCACGTGGTTGGACCCGGCGCAGTAGTCGCCGAGGCTGACCGGGGCGAAGGCGCCGACGAAAATCGCGCCGGCCGCGGTGATCCGGCCCGCGACCGTGGCGGCGTCGACGGTCTGGATCTCGAGGTGCTCGGCGGCGTAGGCGTTGACCACCCGGACGCCGGCGTCCAGGTCGTCGACCAGGATGATCGCCGATTGCGGACCCCCCAGCGCGGCCGTGACCCGCTCGCGGTGCACCGTGGTGCCCAGCTGCGCCGCCACTTGCGCCTCGGTGGCGGCGGCCAGGTCCTCGCTGGGGGTCACGAGCACGCTGCCCGCGAGCTCGTCGTGCTCGGCCTGACTGATCAGGTCGGCGGCCACGTGTACCGGATCGGCGGTGCCATCGGCCAGGATCGCGATCTCCGTCGGCCCCGCCTCGGCGTCGATGCCCACCCGCGAGCGGCACAGGCGCTTGGCGGCCGTGACGTAGATGTTGCCGGGTCCGGTGATCATGTCGACGGGAGCCAGGTCGCGCCCGTCCGTGTCGGTGCCGCCGTAGGCCAGCAACGCGACCGCCTGCGCGCCGCCTACGGCCCACACCTCGTGGACACCCAGCAGGCGCGCCGCCGCCAGGATCGTGGGGTGCGGCAACCCGCCGAATCGGGCCTGCGGCGGGGTGGCCACCACCAGCGAAGCGACCCCGGCGGCCTGCGCCGGTACGACGTTCATCACCACGCTGGACGGGTACACCGCGTTGCCGCCCGGCACGTACAGGCCGACCCGTTCGACGGGCACCCAGCGCTCGGTGACCGTGGCGCCCGGGCCCAGGGTGGTCGTGACGTCGGTGCGGCGCTGGTCGGCGTGCACCGCGCGGGTGCGCTCGATCATCACCCGCAGGGCGTCGACGACGGTGGCGTCCAGGCCCGCCAGCGCGTCGGCGAGCGCCGCGTCGGCCACCCGCACGGCCGCGGGGCGCACCCCGTCGAAGGACGCGCCGTACTCCAGGGCCGCCTCGGCGCCCCGCTCCGCGACGTCCTGCACGATCGGGCGCACGCGGGGCAGCACGGCCTCCACGTCGGCGCCGCCACGCGGCAGCGCCGTCCGCAACCGGGCAGCCGTCAGCTCCACGCCCCGCAAGTCGATGCGGGCCATCGGCGACGGTCCAGTGGTGCTCACGTCGTCCATTGTCCCAGAGGAACTCAAGTCGATATCCGGCCGGTACAGTGCCGTCTGACACGCCGTCTGACACGCCGTCTGACACCCCTAGCCCGCGTTACCCCCTCGGGAGCCGCCATGTCCGCCAAGGATCACCCCAACCACGCCCCCGGGACCCCGATGGTGTTCCCGCTGTGGTTCGAGCGTTTCCAGATCAAGTACTTCAACCCCGCGGTGAAGCCGCTCGTGCGGTTTCTGCCCCGCACCGCGACCATCAAGCACCGCGGCCGCACGTCCGGCAAGCCCTACGAGACCATCGTCACGCCGTACCGCAAGGGCAACGTGCTGGCCATCGCCCTGGGCCATGGCAAGACCAATTGGGTCAAGAACGTGCTGGCCGCCGGGGAGGCGGATCTGCAGCTCGGCCGCGACCGCGTGGTGCACCTCACCAACCCGCGAATCCTGCCGGCCGGCTCCGACGGTACGGGCCTGCCGCGGCTCGCGCGGCTGCAGCTGCGCCGCATCGGCATCTTCGTCGCCGACATCGCCTGACGGCGGACCCAGCCGCCGCGGCCTTACATGTCCAGGCCGACGTCGAGCACCCGCACCGAGTGCGTCAGCGCCCCGACGGCCAGAAAATCCACCCCGGTGCCGGCGTAGGCGGCCGCGTTCTCCAGGCTCAGCCCGCCCGACGATTCGAGCAGCACGCCGGGCGCGCGGGCGTCGCGCCGTTGCACGGCCATCTGCGTCTGCCACACCGGGAAGTTGTCCAGCAGCACCAGCTCCGGCTTCTCGGGCAACACCTCGTCCAGCTGCTCGAGTGAGTCGACCTCCACCTCGCACGGCAGGCTGGGCGCGGCGTCGCGCACGGCGCGCAGCGCGCCGACCACCGAGCCCGCGGCCACCACGTGGTTGTCCTTGATCAGCGCCGCGTCGCCCAACCCCATCCGGTGGTTGACGCCGCCGCCCACCCGAACGGCGTACTTCTGCAGTACCCGCAGGCCGGGCAGCGTCTTGCGGGTGTCGCGCACCTTGGCCTTGGTGCCGTCCACGGCCGCGACCCAGTCCGCGGTCGCCGTGGCAATCCCGGACAGGTGGCAGACCAGGTTCAGCATGGTCCGCTCGGCCGTCAACAGACCGCGCGTCTCGGCCCGCACGGTCAGCGCCGGCTCGCCGGGCTGCAACCGGGCGCCGTCCTCGGCGCGGTGCTGCACCTCGTAGCCGCCGGCCAGGACGGCGTCGAGCACCAGCAGGGCCACGTCGATCCCGGCGATGACGCCCGCCTCCCGCGGCACCATCGACGCGGTCGCGACGGTGCCCGGGGGCACCGTCGCCGACGTGGTGATGTCGGGGCCGTAACAGAGGTCCTCGTCGAGCGCGCGCCGGATCGCGTCCCGGGCGGCGTTGCGTTCCGCCTCGGTCAGCATGGGGAGCCGACCGCCGCGAGCGCCTCGACCAGCACGGTGTGCTGGTCTTCGGCGAGCCGCAGCACGGTGCTGCGCGCGTGTTCGGGCGCGGCGTCGGGGTAGTCGGCGCGGTGGTGGCAGCCCCGGCTCTCGGTGCGGGCCAGGGCGGCGGCCGTGACCGCGCGCGCGGCCACCGCCAGGGCGACGTCTTCGAAGTCGCGGCGGCCCGCGACGGCGCGCGCCGGGGCGTCGGCCAGCGTGCCGGCCAGCCGGCACAGCCCGGTGGCCTCGCGCACCACCGAGGCGTCGCGGCTCATCGCCCGCTGAAGCTCGCCGCGCTCCGGGGCGGTGTGCACGAGCGGCTCCGGCGGCACCGCCCGGCGGCCGCCCGCCACCGCGGCGTGCTCGGCCGCGGCGGTGCCGGCGCGCCCGCCCACCACCAGCCCCTCGAGCAGGCTGTTGGAGGCCAACCGGTTGGCCCCGTGCAGGCCGGTGCGGGCCACCTCCCCGGCCGCGTAGAGGCCGGGCAGCTCGGTGCGGCCGTGCACGTCGGTGACGACGCCGCCGCAGCTGTAGTGCGCGCCCGGCACCACGGGAATGGGCTGCCGGGTCGGGTCGATGCCCGCCGCCCGGCACGCGGTGGTGACGGTCGGGAACCGGGCGGCCAAGCCGGTGATGTGCCGCGCATCGAGGAACACGCACGGGTCGCCGGTCGCCCTCAGGCGCGCGTCGATGGCCGCCGCGACGACGTCGCGCGGCGCCAGGTCGCCCATCGGGTGCACGCCGGCCGTGACCGAATGGCCCTGACGGTCCAGCAGCACGGCGCCCTCGCCGCGGAGGGCCTCGGTCACCAGCGGACGCCGGCCACCGGCGGCGTCGGGGGTGAACAGCATGGTCGGGTGGAACTGGATGAACTCCAGGTCGCTGACCGCAACCCCGGCCCACAGCGCCAGCGCGATGCCGTCGCCCGTGGAGCCCTCGGGGTTGGTGGTCGCGCCATAGAGATGTCCGAGGCCGCCGGAGGCCAGGATCACCGACGGCGCGCTGACGATCCCGTAGCCGTCCCGGTTACGCACCAGGACGCCGGTGACCGCCGCACCGTCGTGCAGGACCCGCAGCGCCACGTGGCCGATGCGGATGTCCAGCGCGCGGGCGGCGTGGTCGAGCGCGCGCTGGACCTCGGCGCCGGTGGCGTCACCGCCGGCGTGCACGATGCGCCGCCGCGAGTGGCCGCCCTCGCGGGTCAGCGCCCAGCGGCCGGGCGCGGATTCGTCGAAACGGGCCCCGCCACCGACCAATTCGGCCACCGCGCGGTGGCCGTCGGCGACGATCGAGCACACGGCTTCCGGGTCGCACAACCCGGCGCCGGCCACCACGGTGTCCGCGGCGTGGGCCTCGATGGAGTCGTCGTTTTCCGGGTTGTCGGGCAGCACCACCGCGATGCCGCCCTGCGCGTAGTGGGTCGCGGTCGCGCCGTACGGCTGGTCGGCCTTGCTGAGCACGACGACGCTGCGCCCGGCGCGGTGCGCCGCCAGCGCGGCGGCCAGGCCCGCGACGCCGGTGCCGATCACCACGACGTCGGCGACGTCAGTCCACGCGGGACGCGTGATCATTCGCCACCGCCCGGCTGGCCGATCTCGATCATGCGCTGGACGCTGCGCCGGCCCGCCGCCGCGACGTCGGGGTCCACGTGCACCTCGTCCGCGCCCTCGACCAGGCAGCGCAGCAGCGCCGCGGGGGTGATCATCTTCATGTACTTGCACGACGCGCGGTCGTTGACCGCGCGGAAGTCGACTTGTGGTGCCGCCCTGCGCAATTGGTGCAGCATGCCGACCTCGGTGGCGACCAGCACCTTGCGGGCCCGCGAGGAGTGGGCCGCGTCGAGCATGCCGCCGGTGGACAGGATCTTCACCCGGTCGGACGGGAAGGCGCCCTCACCGGCCAGGTACAACGCCGAGGTCGCGCACCCGCACTCGGGGTGCACGTACAGCTCGGCGTCGGGGTTGGCCCGCGCCTGCTCGGCCAGCTCGTCGCCGTTGATGCCGGCGTGCACGTGGCACTCACCGGCCCAGACGTGGAGGTTGCTGCGCCCCGTCACCCGGCGCACGTGGGCGCCGAGGAACTGGTCCGGGCAGAACAACACCTCGCGGTCGGGATCGATGGACGCGACGACGTCGACCGCGTTGGAGGAGGTGCAGCAGATGTCGGTGAGCGCCTTGACCGCCGCGGTTGTGTTGACGTAGGAGACGACGACCGCGCCGGGGTGCTCGTCCTTCCAGGCGGCGAGCTCCTCCGGGGTGATGGAGTCGGCCAGCGAGCAGCCGGCCCGCTGGTCGGGGATAAGCACCGTCTTGTCGGGACTCAAGATTTTGGCGGTCTCGGCCATGAAGTGCACGCCGCAGAACACGATGGTGTCCTCGGGCACCTCGGCGGCGATCCGGGACAGCGCCAGCGAGTCCCCGACGTGGTCGGCGACGTCCTGGATCGCGGGCAGCTGGTAGTTGTGCGCGAGCACCGTGGCGCCGCGCAGCGTCGCCAACCGGCGGACCTCGGCGGCCCACTGCTCGTCACCGTCCACCCCGGTGTAGCCGGCGGCAGAGTCGGTGATGTCGGCGATCAGGTCTTCGGCGAGCGTGTCCATGCGATTCATAACCGTCACGGCGGCTCCTTTCAGCCCGAGAGGTTTTCGACTTATAATCGAAAACATGGCCCATGGTAGCACCGAGCACGAAGTCCTCGCGGTCGTGTTCCAGGTTCGCCAGGCGCCCGGGCAGGTTACGCGAGGGCCGCAGGCGCAGAAACCGCAGCTGAACGTGCTGTTATGGCAGCGTGCCCAGGATCCGCAGCGCGGCGCCTGGTCGCTGCCGGGCGGCCGGCTGCGCGCCGACGAGGACATGACCACCTCGGCGCGCCGCCAGCTGGCCGAGAAGGTCGACCTCAAGCAGCTGGCCCACCTCGAACAGCTGGCGGTGTTCTCCGAACCGCACCGGGTGCCGGGCGCCCGGATGATCGCCTCCACTTTCCTGGGCCTGGTGCCCTCCCCCGCCAGCCCCGAACTGCCGCCCGACACCCGCTGGCACCCCGTGAGCTGCCTGCCGCCGATGGCCTTCGACCACGGGCCGATGGTGGCGCACGCCCGCACCCGGCTGATCGCCAAGCTGTCCTACACGAACATCGGATTCGCCCTGGCGCCAAGAGAATTCGCGTTGTCGACGCTGCGCGACATCTACGGCGCCGCGCTCGGCTACCAGGTCGACGCGACCAACCTGCAGCGCGTGCTGGCGCGGCGCGGGGTGATCACCCAGACCGGGACCATCGCGCAGTCCGGCCGCAGCGGGGGGCGCCCCGCCGCGCTGTACCGCTTCACCGACGCGGCCCTGCGGGTCACCGACGAATTCGCCGCGCTGAGGCCGCCGGGGCCGCCGGGACCCGGATGAGCCCGCCGGACCGCTAGGCTTGCCCAAAACGCGTCGTCGGGCGACGCGCGATCGACCGGCCCCGGCAGCCGTTCCGCGGCGTGGGCGAGAACTGCCTCACACCGCGGCGACGACGTTTGGTTACCTACCGTTCGTACGGGACAATGCCGGTTGGCCACGAAGGGAGCCTCAATGGCTGAGCTCGGCAACTTGGCAGGCACGCAGGGTGCGGAATGGATCGCCCGACCCCCGCACGAGGAACTGCAGCGCAAGGTCCGCCCGCTGCTGCCCTCGGACGACCCGTTCTACCAGCCCCCGCTGGGTTATCAGCACGCCGAACCTGGCACCGTGTTGCGGTCCCGCGACGTCGAGCTGGCCTTCCTCGGCCTGATCCCGCAGCCCATCAAGGCCGTCCAGTTGCTGTACCGGACGATGGACATGAACGGCGAGCCCGAGGCGACGGTGACCACGGTGATCGTCCCCGCCCATCTGGTGCCCGGCCGCACCTGCCCGGTGCTGTCCTACCAATGCGCCATCGACGCCGTGTCGTCGCGCTGCTTCCCGTCGTACGCGCTGCGGCGCCGCGCCAAGGCGCTCGGCGCCATCGGCCAGCTCGAACTCTTCCTGATCACCGCCGCCGTCGCCGAGGGGTGGGCGGTGTCGGTGCCCGACCACGAGGGGCTGCGCGGCCTGTGGGGCGCGCCGTACGAGCCCGGCTACCGCGTCCTGGACGGAATCAGGGCCGCGCTGAGCTCCGAGCGTCTGGGCCTGTCGCCGTCGGCGCCCGTCGGGCTGTGGGGTTACTCGGGCGGCGGGCTGGCCAGCGCGTGGGCGGCCGAGATGTGCGCCGATTACGCGCCCGAGCTGGGCATCGTCGGGGCGGTGCTCGGCTCCCCCGTCGGCGACCTGGGCAACACGTTCCGCCGGCTCAACGGCAGCTTCCTGTCCGGCCTTCCGGCCCTGGTCGTCGCGGCCCTCGCCCACATCTACCCGGACCTGGACCGGGTGATCCGCGAGCACTCCAACGAAGAGGGCCGCGCCCTGCTCGACTCGCTGGAAAAGATGACCACCGTGGAGGCCGTCATCCGGATGGCCGGCAAGAACATGGGCGACTACCTCGACGAGCCGCTCGAGCAGATCCTGTCCACCCCGGAGATCACGTACGTCTTCGACCACATCAAACTGGGCGCCGCGGTCCCCACACCCCCGGTGCTGATCGTGCAGGCCGTGCACGACTACCTGATCGACGTGCACGACATCGACGTGCTCGCCGACGCGTATTCGGCCGGCGGCGCGAAGGTCACTTACCACCGCGACGCGTTCAACGAGCACATGCTGCTGCACCCGCTGTCGGCACCGATGACGTTGCGTTGGCTCACCGACCGGTTCGAGGGTCGGCCGCTCACCGAGCACCTGGTCCGCACCACGTGGCCGACCATGTTCAATCCGATGACCTACGTCGGCATGGCGCGCCTGGCCAGGATCGCGGCCAAGGTGCTCACCGGCCGCAGAATCGGCCGCCGTCCGCTATAAGACGCTCGCCCCGGTAGCGCCCCCGGGCGCCGCCGGCAGCGCGTGCTCCGGCTCGTCGACCATCCGCAGCGCCCCCAGGTCGTCGCGGGCGTCCGCCGCCGCCAACGCCGCGTACACCAACGCGGCGATGCCACCCGGCCACACCAACGTCAAGGCGATGTGCAGCATCCCCCGCGCGAATAGCACCGGCGGCGCCTGCGTCACGTAAGCCACCGAGGGCTTGCCGACCAGGGGGACCGCGTCGAAGTCCAACGCCCCGTAGCGGAGGCGAACCAGCGCCGCGCCCACGGCCGTGGCGACGGCCGCGGCGGCGACCATCCCCACCGACAGCGCGACGAGCATGCCCGGGCCGCGGTGCGCCCGCCACTGCCACACCAGGACGGCCGACACCACCGCCAACGCGGTGAGCAGCCCCAGCATCAGGCAGGGCGCGTCGAAGAAGTGCTCGGATTCGTTGCCCAGGTAGTCGTGCACCCGCTCCCCCTGGCGGGTGAGCGCGACCACGGCGCCGATCGGCGGGGCGATCCCGGCCCACAGCGCCCCGACGAGCAGCCCCGACGCCGCCGAGCCCAGCCCCGTGACGGCGATCGCGCGGGCGCGGGCCGACCGCGGCGTGGCCGCCGGCGCCGCTAGCTCGGTCACCGCTGCGCCTCCAGATCGGCGGAATCGACCTCGCCGTGCCGCGAACACCGCGCCCGCCAGCCGTCGGGGCGCACCTGTACCACCATCCGGCGCCCGCACTCGGCGCAGAACCGGGGCGGTTCGAGACCCAGCTGGGCGGCTGTCGGCACCGCGCTGCCCCCCAATTCCCCGGTGTAGACGTTGTAGACCCCGGCACGCACCGGGGCGCCCGAATTACCGACCACGAGCGCGCCGCCTAGCCGCGTCGGACGCGGCTACAGGCTCGCATTGAGCGCCTTGAGCGGCATCTGCAGGTCGTCGAGCAACTCCAGGTCGGCCTCGGCGGGGCGGCCGAGCGTGGTCAGGTAGTTCCCCACGATGACCGCGTTGATGCCGCCCAGGATGCCCTTCTTGGCGCCCAGGTCGCCGAGCGTGATCTCGCGGCCGCCGGCGAAGCGCAGCATGGTGCGCGGCAACGCCAGCCGGAACGCGGCGACCGACTTCAGCGCCTCGGACGCCGGCAGCACCTCCAGGTCGCCGAACGGCGTTCCGGGCCGCGGGTTGAGGAAGTTCAGCGGCACCTCGTCCGGGCCCAGTTCGGCCAGCTCCGCCGCGAACTCCGCGCGCTGCTCGAGCGTCTCGCCCATGCCGAGGATGCCGCCGCAGCACACCTCCATGCCGGCGTCGCGGACCATCGACAGCGTGTCCCAGCGCTCCTCCCAGGTGTGGGTGGTGACGACGTTGGTG
This sequence comes from Mycobacterium sp. E1214, assembly GCF_001666755.1. Classification (GTDB taxonomy): domain Bacteria; phylum Actinomycetota; class Actinomycetes; order Mycobacteriales; family Mycobacteriaceae; genus Mycobacterium. The sequence goes on from NZ_LZJC01000093.1 coordinate 54,175, forward strand.
AAGAACGAGCGGGCGGTCTCCAGGTTGTGGTTGTAGCGGTGCACGCCCATCGCGGCGAGCTGCTCGACCTGCTCGGGCGTCAGCATGCCCAGCGAGCAGGCGATGTTGATCTCGACCTCGTTGCGGATCGCCTCGATGCCGGCCGCGACCTGGGCCAGCAGCCGCTCGTCGGGGCCGCGCACCGCGGCCACGATGCAGAACTCCGTCGCGCCGGACTTGGCGGTCTGCTTGGCCGCCTCGACCAGGCTGGGGATGTCGAGCCGCGCGCTGCGTACCGGCGAGGCGAACAGCCCCGACTGCGAGCAGAAGTGGCAGTCCTCGGGACACCCGCCGGTTTTGAGGCTGATGATGCCCTCGACCTCGACCTCGGGGCCGCACCAGCGCATCCGGACCTCGTGGGCGAGCGCCAGCAGGTCGTCGAGCCGCTCGTCGGGCAGCTGGAGCACCCGCAGGACCTGCTCGCGATGCAACCCCTCGCCACGCTCGAGCACCTGCTCCCTGGACACCGCCAGGATGTCTGCGTCGTGGGCGCCGGTCGTCGGTCGAGTTGCCGCTTGAGTCACCAGGTACTCCCCTGCATCTGTGTTGCGGCCGCGCGCGCGGCCGCCCCTGCCCCATCGTGGTGGCAGCCTGAATAAAAGTGTTCAAAGTAGGGTAGCGGCCGCTGATCGTGGGGACTGCCGGGGTATGTCAGCACAATGACTCCTGTGCACGTCCAGTACGAAGCCCACCACATGTTGCTGCTGGCGATTCCGGCGTTCCTGCCGGCCGTCATCGTCGTCGGCGTGATCCTCTACGTCGCTCTCAAAGACCGTCGCGCCGGTGACGGCGACGAGGCGGCGGGCGGTCCCGAGCCCACCCGCTCGGTCGGCGACGAGAAAGGGTGATTGACGACACGCCCGGCGGGGCATTCCGCGATCAGCTACTGGATTCCTAACTTACTGAAGAGTAAGTTGCTGTTCACTGAACCGCGCGAGTTGGAGGGCACAACGATGGAGTCGACGGGGTTGACGCTTCTCGCCGCACCACCGGCACGGGGCGCCGGACTGAACCAGGTGATCGGGCTTTCGATAGCCGCGTTCGTGATCACGCTGGCGTTGCTGTGGATCGGCCATGCGCACCGCACGCACCGCATCCAGTGGCTGACCCGCCTTGCCGACAAGTTGGGCGAGAAGTTCCACCGGCCCAACTGGGTGGCGCTGCCGGTCCTGATCTTCACCACGTCGATCATCTGCGCCCTGTTCGGGTTCATCTGGGACGTCAGCTGGCACATCGGCAACGGCCGGGATCCCGGACCGCTGGCAAACCCGGCGCACTACTTCATCATCATCGGGTTGTTCGGGGTGTTCCTGGGCGGCCTGACGTCGATCGTGCTGCCCTTCGACAAGCCCGGACCGGCGGCGGTGCGCATCACGCGCAACTGGCACGCCCCCGTCGGCGGCGTGTTGATGGCCGGCTGCGGGCTCTACGCGATGATCGGGTTTCCGCTCGACGACATCTGGCACCGCATCTTCGGCCAGGACGTGACGCTCTGGGGTCCCACGCATCTGATGATGATCGGTGGGGCCTGCTTCTCCCTGTTCGCGGTGCTCATGCTCGAACGGGAGGGCGAGGCGCACGACGGCGACGAGGTGACCCACGGCGCGTTCATCACCTTTCTGCGCTACCTGTCCTTCGGCGGCCTGTTCATCGGCCTGTCCGTCTATCAGATCGAATTCGACTTCGGCGTGCCCCAGTTCCGGCTGGTGTTCCAGCCGATGCTGATCGCCGCGGCCGCCGCCCTGGCGGCCGTCGCCGCCCGCGTCACCATGGGCCGCGGCGCCGCGATCATCGCGGCCATCTTCGCGATCGCGCTGCGCGGCGGCGTCGCGCTGCTGGTCGGCCCCATCCTCGGTGCCCCGATCAACTGGTTCCCGCTCTACCTGGGCCCGGCCCTGGTCGTCGAGCTCGTGGCGCTCACCCCACTGTTCGCGCGGCCGGTGCTCTTCGGCGCCGTCTCGGGCCTGGCGGTCGGGACGGCGGGGCTGTGGCTGGAATCGCTGTGGATCGGGGCCGTCTACCACTACCCGTGGCCGACGAGCATGTGGGCCGAGGCCCTGGTGACGGCGGTGCCGGTAGCCGTGCTCACCGGCATGTGCGGCGCCATGTTCGGCATGGTGCTGACCGGGCAACGCCTTCCTGGCCGCCGGCTCGGCATCGCGGTGGTCACGCTGACGGTGCTGGTGATCGGCGGCGCGGTGGCCAACGGGCTGCACATCACCGTGCCGAGCCAGAACACCGCCACGGTCACGCTGACGGACCTGCCCAGCGCGCCCGACCAGCGGATGGTGTCGGCCGACGTCCAGCTCAATCCCGCGTTCGTCAGCGACAACCCGGATTGGCTGACCATCCTGTCCTGGCAGGGGCGCATGCAGAACCACCGCGGTTTGACGATCGACCGCCTCGCCAAGGTCGGGCCGGGGCACTACCGGTCGACCCAGCCCGTACCGGTGTGGGGCGAATGGAAGACGCTGCTGCGGGTGCAGGACGGCCGCACCATGACGGCGGTGCCCATCTGGGAGCCGGCCGACGACGCCATCCCGGCGCCCGAGGTGCCCGCGCTGGCGTCCAGCACCCGGCCGTTCGTCCTGGAGGTGACGATCCTGCAGCGCGAACGTGACCAGAGCGCGCCGGCTTGGCTGTTCACCGCCGGGGGCATCGTGGTGTTGATCTTCACGCTGATGGTGATCTCCGCGTTGACCTGGGGCGCGGGTCGCCTCAACAACGCCGACGAAGCGCCCGAACCGGTGGAGGCCAAGCAGCCGATGCCCGGCACCCCCCAGGCGGCGTGACCGATGCGAGCTCGCAGCACCCTGGTCGCGGCGTGGGTGGTGGCGCTGGTGTGCGCCCTGGTCGCCTGCGGCGGTAAATCGTCACCCGGGCAGCCGGCCGCGGCCGGCCTGGACATCAACGTCACCATCGCCAACGGCCAGGTCACCCCCACCAACGCGACGCTGCAGGCCAAGGTGAACCAGCAGATCACCCTGCACGTGACCAGCGACGCGACCGACGAGTTGCATGTGCACTCGACGCCCGACCACAAGTTCCCGGTGGCCGCGGCGCCCAACCAGAGCTTCCAGTTCTCGGTCGGCGTCCCGGGCAACGTCGAGGTCGAGCTGCACCACCTGAACCGCACCATCGCGACCATCCAAGTCCAACCGTGAGCGGTGCCGGCGCGACCGTCCTGGTCGCGCACGGCCTCGGCGGCTCGGGTGACCTTCCGGTGCCCTACGCCTACGCGATGGTCGGCGCGGCGTGGGCGTTGACGTTCACCTTCGCCCTGGTGGCCTTCGCGTGGAAACGGCCAAGGTTCGATCCCGCGAAGCCGGGGCGGGAGCTGCCGGCGCTGACGCGGGTGGTCGACGCCCCGGCGACCCGCTGGACCGCCGCCGGACTGGCGCTGCTGGTGGCCGGCTGGGCGGTGGCCGCCGGGGTGTGGGGCCCCGACTCGGAGGCCAACGCCCTGCTCGGCGTGTTCTACGTGCTGCTGTGGGTCGGGTTGGTGGCGCTGTCGCTGGTGGCGGGCCCGGTTTGGCGGGTGATCTCCCCGATTCGCACGGTGTATGTGCTGCTGCGCCGCGCCGTCGGCGAGCGGCTGGGCCGGCCGCGGCTCGGCTATCCCGAGGCCTGGGGTTACCGGCCGGCCGCGCTAGGTCTGTTCGCGTTCGTGTGGATGGAGTTGGCCAGCCCCAACTCGGCGTCGCTGCCCTGGGTCCGCGGCTGGCTGTTGGTCTACGCGCTGGCGATGTTGGTCGGGGCCTGGCTGTGCGGGCAGCGCTGGCTGGCGCGGGCCGACCCGTTCGGCGTCTACAGCGTCGCGGTGTCGCGGCTTTCGGCGTTTCGCCGCAACCGGGAGACCGGGATGATCGCCTTGGGCAATCCGCTCGACCACCTGCCGTCGCTGCCGGTCCGGCCCGGCGTCGTGGTGCTGCTGGCGGTGTTGCTGGGCTCCACCGCGTTCGACAGTTTCTCCTCCTCGCCGACCTGGCGGGGCTTCGCCGACGGGGCCGGGCGGGGCCTGGGCATGCCGCCCGCCGTGGCGTCGTCGGTGCTGCGGACGGTCGGCCTGCTCGTGTTCGTCGCGGTCGTCGCCCTCACCTTCTCGGGCGCGGCCCGGGCGACCGGCGGCGTCGACCGCGCGCAGCGCCGCGCGCTGCCCGGGGAGATGGCGCATTCGCTGATCCCGATCGTGGTGGGCTACATCTTCGCCCACTACCTGTCCTACCTGGTCGAGCGCGGTCAGCAGGCCGTGATCGCGCTCGCCGACCCGTTCGGCCGCGGCTGGAACGTGTTGGGGCTGGCGCACTCCCACGTGGCCTACGTGCTCTCGCTGCACCCGCCGGTGCTGGCCGCCGTCAAGGTGACCTGCGTGGTCACCGGGCACATCGTGGCCGTGATCGCGGCGCACGACAAGGCGTTGCGGCTGCTCCCCAAGGGCCACCAGCTGACCGGGCAGCTCACCATGATGCTGGTCATGGTCGCCTACACCTTCACCGGCCTGTACCTGTTGTTCGGCGGCTAACCGATCAGATAGTCGACTTTCGCGTCGCCGTCCCACCGGCGCAGCGCGGCGAAGGTGCCCTCGAACGCCGGCGGGGTCCCCGCGACACCCGCCGCGGCGCTCAGCGTGGGACCGGCGACCCGACGCGCGAGCGTGACGTGCGGCGTCCACTGGTCCGGCAGGGTGTTGGGGGCCGGCGCGGATTCCAGGTGGGGGCCCGATAGACCGTGCGCCGCGACGTGCAGGGCGAGCAGGTCGGCGCTCGGCACGATCAGCCGGGCCAGGATGGCGTGCGAGCGCCCGAGCAGCACCGGCGCCCCGACGGTGCAGCGCAGCGGGAGTCGTCCGGTCAGCGGCCGCAGCGCGGCGTCCGCCGCCGCGCCGATGCGCTCGGCCACCACCAGCGTCACGTGCGGGCGGCCGGCCGGTGTCTGGCTGACGACGTCGGGCGCGTCGTCGAGCGCCTCCCACACGCCCCGGATCGTCGCCTCGGTATCGGGGTCGAAGAGCAGCTCGATCGAGTGCACCATTCAGGCGACCAGGCTCGCGACCCAGGCGGGGTCGAAGGCGGCGGCGGCCACCTCGGCGTCCGCGGCGGCGTCCAGCGAGCCGGCGCCCGCGGGCAGCGCGGCCCGCAACGCGGCCAGCCGGGCCAGCGCCGGGCGATTCGACGTCTCGGCGGGCCCGGGCGCCGCCGGCCAGCTTCCGATGACCAGCCCGGCGCACGCAACACCGCGCGCGGCAAGGGCCTCCAGCGTCAGCGCGGTGTGGTTGAGGGTGCCCAACCCGGGGCCGGCCACCACCACGGCGGCGGCGGCCAGCTCGGCGGCGAGGTCGCGCAGTGTGACGCCGGCGGCCGCGAGCTCGACCAGCAACCCGCCGGCACCCTCGACCAGCGTCAGCCGGCCCGGCCGGTCCAGCTCGCGGATCAGGCGCAGCAGCTGCTCGCCGGTGGGCAGCGCCGCCCCGGCGCGCTCGGCCGCGGCGGCCGGAGCGAGCGGCTGTGGGTAGCGGGCCAACCCGGCCAGCGCGGTCACCCCGGACAGGCGGGCCACCTCGGCGAGGTCGTCGTCGCCGTCGGCGGTGCCGGTCTGCACCGGCTTGCACACCGCCACGTCCAGCCCGGCCAGCCGGGCGTGACAGGCCAGCGCCGCGGTGGCGACCGTCTTACCCACCCCGGTGCCGGTGCCGGTGACGGCCACGACGGTCAACGGCGCGGCCTAACCGAGGCCGCCGAGCACGCCGGTCAGCACCCGGCGCGCGAGGTCGAGGTCGTCGGCGTCCAGCGAGGCGCGCGCGGTCAACCGCAACCGCGACGTCCCCGCGGGCACCGACGGCGGGCGGAAACACCCCACCTTCACCCCGGCCCGCAGGCAGGCGGCGGCCGCGGCCACCGCCAGGTCCGGGTCGCCGAGGACCACCGACACCACCGCGGACTGTGGGGCCTCCGACGCGGGGACACCGCAGATCTCGGCCAGCGTGCGCGCGTGGCTCAGCACCGCCTCGGCCCGCCAGGGCTCGGACCGCAGCACGGCCAGCGCGGCCCCCGCGGCGCCGACGGACGCCGGCGCCAGGCCGGTGTCGAAGATGAACGTCCGCGCCGCGTCGATCAGGTGGGCCCGCACGGGCGCGGGTCCCAGCACGGCCCCGCCCTGGCTGCCCAGCGCCTTGGACAGGGTGGTGGTCATGACGATGTCGGGCGCACCGGCCAGCCCGACCTCGTGCAGCAGGCCGCGGCCGCCGCCGCGCACGCCCAGGCCGTGGGCCTCGTCGACGAGCAGCAGCGCGCGGTGCCGGCGGCACACCTCGTGCAAGGCGAGCAGCGGGGCCAGGGCGCCGTCGGTGCTGAACACCGATTCGGTGATGACGACGGCGCGCTCTTCGGTGCGCGACCGCAGGGCGGCCTCGACGGCGTCGACGTCGCGGTGCGGGGTCACCACCACCCGCGCGCGGGACAGCCGGCAGGCGTCCACCAGCGACGCGTGCGCGTAGGCGTCCGACACCAGCAACGCGTCGCGGCCCGACAGGCCGACCACGGCGCCCAGGTTGGCCGCGTACCCCGACGAGAACAGCAGGCCGGCCTCCGCGCCGGCGAAGCCGGCGAGCTCGGCCTCGAATTGCTGGTGCAGCTCGGTGTCGCCGGTGACCAGCCGGGACCCGGTGGCGCCCGCACCCCACATGCGCAGAGCCGCGACCCCGCCCTCGATCACATCGGGATGTTGCGACAGGCCCAGGTAGTCGTTGGAGGCCAGGTCCAGCTCGGTGCCCACGGGCGGCCGCGGCCGCAGCGAGCGGCGCAGCCCGGCCTCGCGGCGCTGCAGCTCCACCGCCTCCAGCCACGCCAGCGGCGAGGCGTCGCTGGGTGCGTGCCGCCGGGCGTTCATGGACCTAGAGCCTACGAGAGCCGACCAGGCGGGCGACGTCGACCATCGCCGAGGTGATCTGGTCGATCTCGGCGGGCTCGCAGACGTAGGGCGGCATGGCGTAGACGAGGTTGCGGAACGGGCGCAGCCAGACGCCGCGGTCCAACGCCGCCGGGGTGGCGACGGCCAGGTCGACGGGCCGGTCGCATTCGACGACGCCGATGGCGCCACAGACCCGCACGTCGGCGACCCCGGGCAACGCCCGGGCCGGTGCCAGCCCGGCGGTCAGGCCGGCCGCGATGTCGGCGACGCGGGCCCGCCAGTCCTGGGCGAGCAGCAGCTCGACACTGGCCACCGAGACGGCGCAGGCCAGCGGGTTGGCCATGAACGTGGGCCCGTGCATGAGCGCCCCGGCCTCGCCGGTGCTGATGGTGTGGGCGATCTCGGCGGTGCACAGCGTGGCGGCCATGCTCAGGTAGCCGCCGGTGAGCGCCTTGCCCACGCACATGATGTCGGGGCTCACCGCCGCGTGGTCGGCGGCGAACAGCTCGCCGGTGCGGCCGAAGCCGGTGGCGATCTCGTCGAACACCAGCAGGACGTCATGGCGCCGGCAGACGTCGCGCAGGTCGCGCAGGTACTGGGGATCGTGAAAGCGCATGCCGCCGGCGCCCTGGACCACCGGCTCGACGATGACGGCGGCCAGCTCGTCGGCGTGCTCGGCCAGCTGCGCCTCGAACGCCGCGCTGTAGGCGGGGTCGTGGTGTCGCGGCACCTGCGGGGCGAACAGCTGGCGGGCCAGGATGTCGGTCCACAGCGAGTGCATGCCGCCGTCGGGGTCGCACACGCTCATCGGCGTGAAGGTGTCGCCGTGGTAGCCGCCGCGCCACGTCATCAGCCGGTGCTTGCCCGACCGGCCGCGGCTGCGCCAGTACTGCAGCGCCATCTTCACCGCGACCTCGACCGACACCGACCCGGAGTCGCTGAAGAACACCGTCTCCAACCCGGCCGGCGTGATCTGCACCAACAGCTGCGCCAGCCGGGCCGCCGGTTCGTGGGTCAAGCCGCCGAACATGACGTGGTTCATCGCGGCGAGCTGGGCCGTCATCGCTGCGTCCAGCACCGGGTGGCCGTGGCCGTGGATCGCGGTCCACCAGGAGCTCATCGCGTCCAGCGCCTCGACCGGCCGCCCGTCGCGGATCAGCGTCAGCCAGGGGCCGTGGGCGGCGACGGCGACGACGGGCGCGACGGCCTCGGCGCCGATCGTGCTGTAGGGGTGCCACAGGTGCGCGGCGTCGATCGCGCTGATCTGCTCGGGCGTCAGCCCGGCCCTCGCCGCCGGCATAGTGATCGAGCGTAGGACAGCCGGAGTCGCGCGAACGCCGCCCATCGGGAAGCATGGAATCCCATGGCCACGCCGCAGCAGCCCGACGACCCCGGCGCGAGGCCGCCGTCGAACGCCGTCAACGACGCCCCGGTGGCGGACTACGACGACGAAGCGCCGCGGGTACTGCGGGTGCGGCTGGTGCCCTGGGACGTCGTGTGCACGGTGGTGCTGTCCGCCCTGCTGGTGGTGCTGGCCACGGCGACGACCTGGCCGTCGCGGCTGTTCGGCTTCCTCGCCAACGTCTGCGAGGGGGACACCTGCGGGCCCGTGCCGTTCGGGATCGACTACTACATCCACCCGGTGGTGTGGGGCGGCATCGGCGCGGCCATCGCGGCCGTGGTGGTGGGCCCGCTGGTGTCCATTCTGAAGGGTTGGTACATGTCGTTCTGGCCGGTGCTGGCCCTCGCGATCGTCATGGTGAGCTCGGTCGCCGGGGCCGTCCTGACGATATTCAGCGAACGTTACTGGGCCTGACCCGTTTCGTCGCCGACCGCCCGTCGAGCGGTTATGACCGCGTCCCGCTGAGACCGAAATCACAACGCTGAGGCGGTGATTGACCGCGCCCGTCACCGTCCGGTCACGTTCCGACAAAAAATGCCCTTGGTCCCTGGCGGCTAACTCGGTCTGTTGTCAAAGTGGCAATTGTAACTGATGGGAATGAAGCGGCCACCCCGCGTCATTCACGTCCGCAAGCGTCACGACGGTGATCGGGCCCGGCGCAGGGGCCGGCGCCGGTCGTGAACCGGGGGCGGAGGCGCGAAGTCACCGCGCCGAAGCCCAACGAGCCCCGAGAGGCCTGAACGAACATGAAACGCATCTCCGCCTTCGCGATCGGCTTGGCCATCCTGGCGGGCCCGGTGGCCGCCCCGGTCATCGCGGCCGCCGACCCGGGTGCCCGATCCATGGACTACCAGCAGGCCACCGACGTGGTGATCGCGCGCGGCCTTTCGCAGCGCGGCGTGCCGTTCTCGTGGGCCGGCGGCGGGGTGAACGGCCCCAGCCGCGGCACCGGCACCGGGATCAACACGGTCGGCTTTGACGCCTCGGGCCTGATGCAGTACGCCTACGCGGGCGCCGGCATCAAGCTGCCGCGGTCGTCGGGCGCGATCTACCGGGCCGGTCAGAAGATCCTCCCGCAGCAGGCGCACAAGGGTGACCTGATCTTCTACGGCCCCGACGGCACTCAGAGCGTCTCGATGTACCTCGGCAACAATCAGATGCTCGAGGTCGGCGACGTCGTCCAGGTGTCCCCGGTGCGTGCCGCCGGCATGACGCCGTATCTGGTGCGGGTGTTGGGCGCGCAGTCGGCGGCGGTGCCGCAGGCGCCCGCGCAGCAGACGCCCGCCCAGCAGGTTCCGACGCAGCAGACGCCCGGCCAGCAGGTGCCCGCCCAGCAGGCCCCGCTGCAGCAGGCGCCGGTCCAGCAGGTCCCGACGCAGCAGTCCCCGCTGCAGCAGGCACCGGTCCAGCAGGTCCCGACGCAGCAGTCCCCGTTGCAGCAGGCACCGGTCCAGCAGGTCCCGACGCAGCAGGCCCCGCTGCAGCAGGCCCCGGTCCAGCAGCTGCCCGCCCAGCAGGCCCCGCTGCTACCGCTGCCGGCTCAACAGTCCCCGCTGCAATCCGGGATCAACACCGCCCGCTGACCCCCCACGTCGGCAACCGATCACCCGTCGCTTGACCCCTGTCGGCGCCGGCGGTACTCAGTGCCCCACAGAGAAGCACTCCGCCGCCGCGCGCTGCCAGGAGCCGAACGGCGGGTTTCGGTAAATTAGCGGTCGATCATGCTGACCCTGTCCCCGCCTCCCACGCCGCTGTCCGCCGCGGAAACGGGCGCGCCCGCGGCGGACACCGCGGCGCCGCGGGGGTTCTACCGCTATGACCTCGACGGGCTGCGCGGCATCGCGATCGCCCTCGTCGCCGTCTTCCATGTCTGGTTCGGGCGGGTGTCCGGCGGCGTCGACGTCTTCCTCGCGCTGTCCGGTTTCTTCTTCGGCGGCAAGATCCTGCGCGCCGCGTTGAACCCGGCCGTCACCCTGTCGCCGCCGGCCGAGGTGGTCCGCCTGGTCCGCCGCCTGGTCCCCGCGCTGGTCGTCGTGCTGGCCGGGTGCGCCGTGCTGACCATCCTGGTCCAACCGGAGACCCGGTGGGAGACGTTCGCCGACCAGAGCCTGGCCAGCCTCGGCTACTACCAGAACTGGGAACTGGCCAACAGCGCCTCGGACTACCTGCGGGCCGGGGAGGCCGTCAGCCCGCTGCAGCACATCTGGTCGATGTCGGTACAGGGCCAGTTCTATGTCAGCTTCCTGCTGCTGATCGCCGCGTGCGCCTATCTATTCCGCCGGCCGCTGGGCGCCCACCTGCGCGGCCTGTTCCTGGGGCTGCTGTCCGCGCTGACGCTGGCCTCCTTCGCGTACGCGATCCTGGCCCACCAGCACGACCAGGCGGCGGCGTACTACAACACCTTCGCCCGCGGCTGGGAACTCCTGCTGGGTGCCCTGGCCGGGGCGCTGGTCCCCCACATCCGCTGGCCGGCCTGGCTGCGCGCGACGTTGGCGACGCTGGCGCTGGCCGCGATCCTGGGGTGCGGCGCCCTGATCGACGGCGTGCAGCAGTTCCCCGGTCCCTGGGCCCTGGTCCCCGTCGGCGCCACGGTCCTGATGATCTTGGCGGGCGCCAACCTGGGCACCGGGCCCGACGCCGCCGAGCGGATGCCGCTGCCCAACCGGTTGCTCGCGACGCGGCCGCTGGTGGCGTTGGGCGCGATGGCGTACTCGCTGTACCTATGGCACTGGCCGCTGCTGATCTTCTGGTTGTCCTTCACCGGTCACCGGCATGCGAACCTCGTCGAGGGCGCGGCGGTGCTGCTCATCTCGGGCGTGCTGGCCTACCTGACCACCAGGCTCGTCGAGGACCCGTTGCGCTACCGCGCGTCGGCGAAGTCGTCCGCCCCGGTACCCGCGGTGCCCGTTCCCTGGCTGGTGCGCCTGCCGCGACCGACGCTGGCGCTGGGCACCGCGATCGCCCTGCTCGGCGTCACCCTGACCGCCACCTCGTTCACCTGGCGCCAGCACGTCACCGTCCTGCGGGCGGCCGGCAAGGAGCTCAGCGTCCTCAACCCGCAGGACTATCCCGGGGCCCGGGCGCTCACCGAGCACGTGCGGGTGCCGTCGCTGCCGATGCGTCCCAGCGTCCTGGAGATCAAGCAGGACCTGCCCGCGTCCACGCGGGACGGCTGCATCAGCGACTTCGTCAACCCGGCCGTGGTCAACTGCACGTACGGCGACGTGACGGCCGACCGGACCATCGCGCTGGCGGGCGGCTCGCACGCCGAACACTGGCTGCCCGCCCTGGACCTGCTGGGCAAGCTGCACCAGTTCAAGGTCGTCACGTATCTGAAGATGGGCTGCCCGCTGTCCACCGAGGAAGTCCCGTTGATCATGGGCAATAACGCCGCCTACCCGCAGTGCCGCGAGTGGGTGCAGCGAACGATGGCCAAGTTGGTCAACGACCACCCCGATTTCGTGTTCACCACCTCCACCCGGCCGTGGAACATCAAGCCCGGCGACGTGATGCCGGCGACCTACATCGGGATCTGGCAGACGTTCTCCGACAACAACATTCCCGTCCTGGCGATGCGGGACACGCCATGGCTGGTGCGCAACGGCAAGCCGCTGGACCCGGCCGACTGCCTGGCCAAGCGCGGCAATTCCCAGTCGTGCGGGGTGAAGCGCTCCGAGGTGTTGGCCGACCGCAACCCCACCGTCGATTTCGTCCCGCAGTTCCCGTTGCTCAAGCCGCTGGACATGTCCGACGCCATCTGCCGCGCCGACGAATGCCGCGCCGTGGAGGGCAACATCCTCATCTATCACGGCGCCCACCACCTGTCCCCCACCTACGTGCGCACCATGACCGGCGAACTCGGCCGGCAGCTCGCCGCGGCCACCGGGTGGTGGTGACCAGCCGCGGCGGCGGTGTGGCCGGATCGACAGGGACGCGCGGCGTGAGCGTTCGTGGCCGCCGGAAAGCGCGGATAAGGTCATATGGTGCCGACCAACAATCACGCTTCAGAAACAGGCGTTGCCGGTGACAGGCCAAGACTCGCCACCGTGTGGCCGGGAAACCCCTATCCACTCGGGGCCTCCTACGACGGCGCCGGCACGAACTTCTCGTTGTTCTCCGAGATCGCCGAGAGGGTCGAGCTGTGCCTGATCGACGACCAGGGCGACGAGGCGCGAATCCCCCTGGACGAGGTGGACGGTTACGTCTGGCACGCGTATCTGCCCAACATCACGCCCGGCCAGCGGTACGGCTTCCGCGTGTACGGCCCGTTCGACCCCGCGGCCGGCCACCGCTGCGACCCGAGCAAGCTACTGCTCGACCCGTACGGCAAGGCGTTTCACGGCGAATTCCAGTTCGGCCAGGCGTTGTTCTCCTACGACATGGGCGCGGTGCGGGCCGGCGGTGACGACGCCGACCCCGGCACACCGCCGATGGTCGACTCGCTGGGCCACACCATGACCAGCGTCGTGAGCAACCCGTTCTTCGACTGGGGGTCCGACCGGGCGCCGCTGACCCCCTACCACGAGACGGTCATTTACGAGGCCCACGTCAAGGGCATGACCCAGACGCATCCCGCCGTGCCCGAGGAGCTGCGGGGCACCTACGCCGGGCTGGCCCATCCCGCCGTCATCGAGCACCTCAAGTCGCTCAACGTGACGGCGTTGGAACTGATGCCGGTGCACCAATTCATGCACGACTCGCGGCTGCTGGACCTTGGTTTGCGAAACTACTGGGGCTACAACACCTTTGGCTTCTTCGCCCCGCACAACCAGTACGCCGCCAACCGCAATTCCAGCGTTGCCGAGTTCAAGTCCATGGTGCGCAGCCTGCACGAGGCCGGCATCGAGGTCATCCTCGACGTCGTCTACAACCACACCGCCGAGGGCAACCACCTGGGCCCCACCATCAATTTCCGGGGCATCGACAACGCCGCGTACTACCGGCTGGTGGACAGCGACCTGCGCCGCTACCGGGATTACACGGGCACCGGCAACAGCTTGAACCCGCGACACCCGCACGTCCTGCAGCTCATCATGGACTCGCTGCGCTACTGGGTGACCGAGATGCACGTCGACGGATTTCGTTTCGACCTGGCCGCCACGCTGGCGCGCGAGCTGCACGACGTCGACCGGTTGAGCGCCTTTTTCGATCTGGTGCAACAGGATCCGATCGTCAGTCAGGTCAAATTGATCGCCGAGCCGTGGGACGTCGGCGAAGGCGGATATCAGGTCGGCAATTTCCCGGGTTTGTGGACCGAGTGGAACGGGAAGTATCGCGATACTGTGCGCGACTACTGGCGGGGCGAGCCCGCAACTCTTGGCGAGTTCGCTTCCCGGCTGACCGGGTCGTCGGACCTCTACGAGGCGACCAGCCGGCGGCCCAGCGCCAGCATCAACTTCGTCACGGCGCACGACGGGTTCACCCTCAACGATCTCGTGTCCTACAACGAGAAGCACAACATGGCCAACGGCGAGGACAACCGCGACGGGGAGAGCCACAACCGCTCCTGGAACTGCGGCGTCGAGGGGCCCACCGACGATCCGGAGGTGCTGGACCTGCGGGGCCGCCAGATCCGCAACTTCTGGGCCACCCTGATGCTCAGCCAGGGCACGCCGATGATCGCCCACGGCGACGAGTTCGGGCGCACCCAGCAGGGCAACAACAACGTCTACTGCCAAGACTCCGAATTGTCTTGGATGGACTGGTCTTTGGTGGACAAGAACGCCGAGCTGCTCGCCTTCGCGCGCAAGGTGACCGCGCTGCGCAAGAGGCATCCGGTGTTTCGCCGCCGCAGGTTTTTCGACGGCAAACCGATCCGCACCGGCGACGAGGTGCGTGACATCGCCTGGCTGACACCCGACGGCCAGGAGATGACGCCCGACGACTGGAACAAGAGTTTTCACATGTGCGTCGCGGTGTTCCTCAATGGCGAGGCCATCACCGCGCCGAACGCGCGGGGTGAGCGGGTCGTCGACGACTCGTTCCTGTTGTGTTTCAACGCCCACGCCAAGGATATGGAATTCGCCATCCCGCACGACGACTATGCCCAGGAGTGGACCGTGGAGTTGGACACCAACGAGCCCGCCGGCGGCGCCAACCGCGTGGTGGCGGCCGACGAGACCATGACCGTACCGGCGCGCTCGGTGCTCGTTTTGCGTAAGACCCTGTGACGCATGGCATCTCAGATAGTTTCGACCTACCGGTTGCAGCTGCGCGGGGCGTCCAGCGGGTTCGGCTTCACCTTCTCCGACGCCGAGAAGTTGCTGGACTACCTCGATGAACTCGGGGTGAGCCACCTCTACCTGTCGCCGATCATCACGCCGGTCCGCGGGTCCACCCACGGCTACGACGTGGCGGACCCCACCAGCGTGTCCGACGAGATCGGCGGCGCCGACGGCCTGGCGCGACTGTCGGCGGCGGCGCAGGCCCGCGGCATGGGCCTGGTCGTCGACATCGTGCCCAACCACGTCGGCGTCGACCAGCCCCAACAGAACCCGTGGTGGTGGGACGTCCTGCGCAACGGCCGCTCGTCGCAGTACGCGACGTTCTTCGACATCGATTGGGACCTCGACGACGAGGGCCGAATCGTGTTGCCCGTCTTGGGTTCCGACGACGACGTCGCCGACCTGACCGTCGACGGCGACCTGCTGCGGTTGGGCGACCTGGCGTTCCCCATCGCCGACGGCACCGGTGCGGGCACCGGGCCGCAGGTGCACGATCGCCAGCACTATCGGCTGGTCGGCTGGCGCAACGGCGTCTGCGGGTATCGCCGGTTCTTCTCCATCACCTCGCTGGCCGGGCTGCGCCAGGAGGACAAGGCGGTGTTCGACGCCAGTCACGCCGAGGTGGCCCGGTGGTTCGCCGAGGGCCTGGTCGACGGGCTGCGCATCGACCACCCCGACGGGTTGTCCGACCCCTGCGGCTACCTGGCGTGGCTGCGCGAGCTGGTCGGCCCGCAGGCCTGGATCGTCATCGAGAAGATCCTGGCCGTCGACGAGGCGCTGGAACCGACCCTGCCCGTGGGCGGCACCACCGGCTACGACGTGCTGCGGGAAGTGGGCGGCCTATTCGTGGACCCGTCCGGGGCGCCGGCGTTGACCGAGCTGGTCGAGACGGCGGGCCCGGCGTACGACACGATGCCCGCGCGGTTGGCCGAGTTAAAGATCCGGGCGGCCAAGGTGACGCTCGCCAGCGAGCTGGCCAGGCTGCGCCGGGCCGTCGTCGCCGCGGCGGGCACCGATGACCCGCTGCTGCCCGAGGCCGTGGCGGCGCTGCTCACCGACATCGGGGTCTATCGGTCCGATTACCCGTCCCTGGCGGCCATCCTGCCCACGGCGTTGGCGAATACCCAAGCGGCGCAACCGGAACTGGGCCCCGCGCTGGAGGTGCTGGCGGCCGCGCTGGCGCACGGCGGTGAGCCCGCCACGCGGCTGCAGCAACTGTGCGGCGCCGTCACCGCTAAGGCGGTCGAGGACTGCATGTTCTACCGCGACGCGCGGCTGGTCTCCCTCAACGAGGTCGGTGGTGAGCCGCACCGCTTCGGCGTCGGCGCGGCCGAGTTTCACCACAGCGCCGCCACCCGCGCCCACAACTGGCCGCAGGCGATGACGACGCTGACCACCCACGACACCAAGCGCGGCGAAGACGTGCGCGCCCGCATCGGCGTGCTGTCCCAGGTGCCGTCGTTGTGGACCGAGTTCGTCGCGCGGTGGGAGGCCGCCGCCCCTTCCCCGGACCCGTCGACGGGACAATTCCTGCTGCAGAACATCTTCGGGGTGTGGCCGGTGTCCGGTGAGGTCACCGACGAGCTGCGCGAGCGGCTGCACGCCTACACCGAGAAGGCCATCCGGGAGGCCGCCGCGCACACCACATGGAACGACCCGGACGCCGCGTTCGAGGGCGCGACGCACCAATGGCTGGACAACGTGCTCGACGGGCCGGTGGCCGGACAGCTCACCGAGCTTGTCGCGCAACTTAATCCGCACGCCGCCAGCGATGCGCTCGGGCAGAAACTGTTGGCGCTGACGGTGCCCGGCATTCCCGACGTCTACCAGGGCACCGAGCTGTGGGACGACAGTCTGGTGGATCCCGACAACCGCCGGGAGGTCGACTACGCGACCCGCCGCGCCGCGTTGCAAGCGTTGGAGCACCCCAAGATCCGGGTCGTCACCACCGCCCTGCGGGTGCGCAAGGCGCGGCCGGACACCTTCCTGCGCGGCGCCTACACCCCGGTCCTGGCCGACGGCGACGCCGCCGACCACGTGGTGGCGTTCCGCCGCGGCGACGACGTCCTGGTCGCGGTGACCCGCTGGACCGTGCGGCTGGCCGAAACCGGTTGGGGCAACACCGTCGTGCCCGTTCCCGAGGGGCGTTGGACCGACGCGCTGACCGGTTCCATGGTGAGCGGACCGACCGCGGCCGCCCAGCTCTTCGGAGAGCTGCCCGTCGTCTTACTGGAGCGCAGCCATGACTGACTTTCGCGTGTGGGCACCCAAACCGGAGCGGGTCCGCCTCGACGTCGAGGGGCAGGTCCATCCGATGACCCGCTCGGAGGACGGCTGGTGGCACGCCGCGGTGGACGCCGCGCAGGATGCACGCTACGGCTTCCTGCTGGACGACGACACCACCGTGCTGCCCGACCCTCGATCGGCCCGGCAACCCGATGGCGTGCACGAGCGTTCGCAACTGTGGCAGCCCAGCCACGCCTGGACCGACGGCGACTGGGCCGGCCGGTCGCTTGAGAACGCGGTGATCTACGAGCTGCACCTGGGCACCTTCACCGACGCCGGTACCTTCGACGCCGCCATCGAAAAGCTGGACTACCTGGTGGATTTGGGTGTCGACTTCGTCGAGCTGATGCCGGTGAACTCCTTCGCCGGCACCCACGGCTGGGGTTACGACGGGGTTCTGTGGTACAGCGTGCACGAACCCTACGGCGGCCCGGACGGCCTGGTCCGATTCGTCGACGCCTGCCACGCGGCGGGCCTGGGTGTGCTGATCGATGCGGTGTTCAACCACCTCGGCCCGTCGGGCAACTACCTGCCCAAGTTCGGGCCCTACCTGTCGTCGGCCAGCAACCCGTGGGGCGAGGGCATCAACATCGCCGACGCCTATTCCGACGAGGTGCGCCGCTACATCATCGGGTGCGCGTTGCGTTGGATGCGGGTCTTCCACGCCGACGGCCTGCGGCTGGACGCCGTGCACGCCTTGGTGGACACCACCGCCATCCACATCCTGGAGGAGTTGGCCGCCGAAACCGAGCACCTGGCACGGGAAGTGGGCCGCCCGCTGTCGTTGATCGCCGAAAGCGACCTCAACGATCCGCGGCTGATCACCGCCCGCGAGCGCGGCGGCTACGGCCTGACCGCGCAATGGGCCGACGACATCCACCACGCCATCCACACCGCGGTGTCGGGGGAACGCCAGGGCTATTACGGCGACTTCGGGTCGCTGGCCACGCTGGCGAAAACGTTGCGCCACGGCTTCTTTCACGCGGGTACCTACTCGTCGTTCCGGCACCGGCGGCACGGCCGTCCGATCGACACTTCGGAAGGCTCCGGGATTCCGGCCACCCGCCTGGTCGCCTACACCTGCACCCACGACCAGGTGGGCAACCGCGCGCTCGGCGATCGGCCGTCACAGAACCTGACGGGAGGCCAGCAGGCAATCAAGGCCGCGTTGGCGCTCGCGACCCCTTTCACCGCAATGCTTTTCATGGGTGAGGAGTACGGGGCCTCCACACCGTTCCAGTTCTTCAGCTCGCACCCGGAGCCGGAGTTGGCGAAGGCCACCGCCGAGGGTCGCAAGGCGGAATTCGCCGAACACGGGTGGGACGCCGACGAGATCCCCGACCCGCAGGACCCGCAGACGTTCGCCAACTCCAAACTCAACTGGGACGAGGTGGACTCGGGTGAGCACGGCCGGGTGCACCGCTTCTACCGCGAGCTGATCGCGTTGCGCCACAACGACCCCGACCTGGCGGACCCGTGGCTCGACCATCTCGCGGTCGACTACGACGAGGCCGAGCGTTGGATCGCCGTCGTGCGCGGCACGTTGCGCATCGTGTGCAACCTGGGTGAGCAGCCCGCGCGGGTGCCGGTCACCGGCGAGGTGGTGCTCGCGTGGGACGAACCGGAGGTCGGCGGCGACGCCACGGTCGTGCCGGGCCGTTCGGTCGCGATTCTGCGCTGTGGATAACTGATTGGCGGGCGCGCGGCGCACCGCCGATGATGCGCCCATGAGTCATTCAGAGTTCGGCCGCAGGCTGCGGCGGATCGGTTTTCGCAGTCCGGATCGCCGCGTGACGAGGAGCGATCCAGGGTCGGCCCGGCACACGGTGCGCAACGATGCGCCGTCGCTGCGCAGCGTGGAGCTGTTGTGGACCGGTCCCGGCATCGGCGACCAGCAGGACTGACGCCGGTCACACGCTGGGGCGGCCGGTGCCCTGCACGGCCGCGGCGACCGCCCGCGCCAGCGGCTCGACCTCTTGCGGCGCGAGGTCGGCCACGGTGATGCGGATGCCGGGCGGGGCGGTGATGCGGAACCGCGCGCCGGGGGCCGCGGCCCAGCCGGCGGACAGCAGGCGGGTGATGGCGACCGTCTCGTCGGCCACCGGCACCCACACGTTCAGCCCGGACCGCCCATGCGCGACGATCCCCTGCGCGGCCAGCGCGGCGCACAGCCCCTGGCGGGCGTCGCCGTAACGTCGTTCCGCCGTGGCGATCTGGCGTGCGGCGGTCCCGTCGGCCCACAGGCTGACGGCGAGGTGCTGCAGCAGGTGACTCACCCAGCCGGGTCCGAGGCGCAGCCGCCCGTGCACGCGCTCGACCGTGCGCTGATCCCCGGCCAGGACCGCGACCCGCAGGTCGGGCCCGTACGCTTTCGACGCCGACCGCACGAAAGCCCACCGGCGGGTGCAGCCGGCCAGTGGGTGCAGCCGCGCGCCGGAGATGCCCGCGCAGTGGTCGTCCTCGAGCACCAGCACCTCGTCGGCCCGGCGGCCCAGCAGGCCGCGCAGCGCGTCGGCCCGCGGCGCCGAGACCGCCGCCCCGGTGGGATTCTGCGCCCGCGGGGTGACGATCACCGCGCGCACGCCGCGGTCCAGCGCGGCGGCCAGGTCCGCGACCAGCGGGCCGTCGTCGTCGACGCGCACGGGCTCAGCCGAAAGACCCAGCGCGGCAAGCAGATCCAGCATGTTGGCCCAGCCCGGGTCCTCGACGGCGACCCGGTCGCCGGGCCGCAGATGCGCGGTGAGCGCGCGTTCGATGCCGTCGAGCGCACCGCTCGTCACGGCCAGGTGCGCCGCGGGAACGCCGTCCGCGGCCAGCACCCGGCGCGCCCACTCCGTCAGCTCGGGCGTCATTGCGGGCTCCCCGTAGAGCACCGGCCGGGCGGCGGCCCGGTGTGGGAGCGCGGCGCCGCCGATCGGTAGCAGCGCCGGATCGGGATTGCCGGTGGACAGGTCGCGCGCGCCGGCCGGGACGTCGAGCCCAAGCAGCGAACGCGGCGTGGTCGCCGGGCGGTGCCGGACCCGGGTGCCGCGCCGGCCGGCGGTCTCGACGGCCCCGCGCTGGCGCAACAGCCGGTAGGCCGCGGCGGCGGTGTTGGCGTTGACGCCGAGTTGGGCGGCCAGTTCGCGCACCGGTGGCAAGGGATCACCCGGCGCCAGCGAGCCGGCGGAGATCGCGCCCTCGACGCTGGCCGCTATCGCTTCCGCGCCGGCTCCCGTTATGCTGTTTTGTACTGGCACGCAGTTAAGTATGTACTAGAACAAAAATAAGGGCAATGCCGTGGACTCCGCTTACCGGGCGAACCCCCGCACCACCCCGACCCGCTACCGGGACCGCGCACGCTACGACCGCGACCTGGTGCACGGGATCCTCGACGAGTCGTTGATCTGCCACCTCGGTTACCTCGCCGGCGGACGGCCGGTCGTGTTGCCGACGACGCACGCCCGGCTCGGCGAGACCCTGTACCTGCACGGTTCGTCGGGCAGCGGGCCGATGCTCGCGGCCAAGGCGGCGCCCGCGGGGCTGCCGGTGTGCGTGACGGTCAGCCTGCTCGACGGGCTGGTGCTGGCCCGCGCCGCGATGCACCATTCGGTGAACTTCCGCTCGGTCGTGGTGCTGGGCGACGCCCGGCTGGTCGACGATCCGGCGGAGAAGACGCGGGCGCTGGCCTGCCTGCTCGACCACCTGGCGCAGGGCCGGTCCGCCGACTGCCGGCCGCCGGACGCGCGCGAGCTCGCCGCCACGGGGGTGCTCGCGCTGGACCTCGTGGAGGTATCGGCGAAGGTGCGCGCGGGCGGCCCCGTCGACGATGCACCGGATCTCGCGCTGCCGCACTGGGCCGGGGTGGTGCCGCTGCGCGTCGTGGCCGGTGCGCCGGTGCCCGCGGCGGACCTGGCCGCCGCGACCGCTCCGCCGCGATATCTGTCCTAGAAAAGCAGGTAGCGGTAGGCCGGCGACCCGGGCTCGAGGCGTTCGAAGTGCACCTCGGTGGCCCGGACCCGGGCCAGCAGGCCGTCCAACTCGGCCGAGGACCCCAGCTGGATGCCGACCAGCGCCTCACCGGTTTCCCGGTTGTTGCGCTTGACGTACTCGAACAGCGTGATGTCGTCGTTGGGCCCGAGCACCTCGTCGAGGAAGCGGCGCAGCGCGCCGGGTTCCTGCGGGAAGTCCACCAGGAAGTAGTGCTTGAGGCCGAGGTGCACCAGCGAGCGCTCGAGCACCTCGCCGTAGCGCGAGACGTCGTTGTTGCCGCCGGAAATCAGGCAGACGGCCGTCGAGCCGGGCTCGATGTCGGCGTCGAGCAGGCCCGCCACCGACAGCGCCCCCGCGGGTTCGGCGATGATGCCCTCGTTTTGGTAAAGGTCCAGCATGGCGGTGCAGACCGCGCCCTCGTCGATCGCGGTGATCGAGACCATGTCGCCCGCGGCGGCCAGCGCCGCGTAGGTCAGCGCGCCGGCCCGCCGCACGGCGGCACCGTCGACGAACTGGTCGACGTGGTCCAGCGTCACGGGGCGTCCTGCGGCCAGCG
This sequence comes from Mycobacterium sp. E1214, assembly GCF_001666755.1. Classification (GTDB taxonomy): domain Bacteria; phylum Actinomycetota; class Actinomycetes; order Mycobacteriales; family Mycobacteriaceae; genus Mycobacterium. Next base: position 75,560 of record NZ_LZJC01000093.1, read on the forward strand.
CCGCCATCATCGCCGCGGCGCCGGCCGGTTCGACGCCCAACACCGCCGTGTTCGACGTCCGCTCGGCGAGGTAGGTGGTGATGCCGGCGATGCAGCCGCCGCCCCCCACGGGGACCACCACGAGGTCGGGCTCCCCGATGGCGAGCTCGTCGAGCTGGTTCAGCAGCTCGACGGCGATGGTGCCCTGCCCGGCGATGGTGCGCAGGTCGTCGTAGGGCGGCACCAACGTGGCCCCGGTGCGCTCGACGTCGGCCAGCGCCGCCTCGGCCGCCAGGTCGTAGGTGGTCCCGCCGACGATGAGGTCGATGAAGTCACCGCCGTGATAGCGGATGCGGTCGCGCTTCTGTTTCGGGGTTTTCGCCGGCACGTAGACGCGGCCGTGCACGCCGAGCGTGCGGCAGGCGTAGGCGAAGCCCTGCGCGTGATTGCCGGCCGAGGAGCACACCACGCCGGCGGCCAGTTCCTCGCGGGACAACTGCACCAGCAGGTTGTAGGCGCCGCGCAGCTTGTACGAGCGCACGATCTGCAGGTCTTCGCGCTTGAGGTACACCTGGGCGCCTGTGATCGCCGACAGCCGGTCGCTGAACTGCAGCGGGGTGGGCGAGACGACGGGAGCGATCCGCTGAGCCGCGCTGTCGATGTCGGCGCCGGTCAGGGGCGACACGGTGCGGCTCTGGCTCAGTTCGGCGGACACCGATCAATGGTGCCATGCCGAGCGGCCCGGCCAGCCGTGTGGCGGTCAGCTCACCGGCGTGAGCACGAAGACCGGAATCTGCCGGTCGGTCTTCTTCTGGTACTCGGCGTAGTCGGGCCAGGCCTCGACGGCCCGCTCCCACCAGGTGGCCTTCTCGTCGTCGAAGACCTCGCGGGCGTCGTAGTCGCGGGTGACGGCGCCGTCCTGCAGTTCCACGCGGGGGTTGGCCTTGATGTTGTGGTACCAGACCGGGTTCTTGGGCGCCCCGCCCAACGAGGCGACGACCGCGTACTCACCGTCGTGCTCGACGCGCATCAGCGGGGTCTTACGCAGCTTGCCGGTCTTCGCGCCGACGGTGGTCAGCACGATGATCGGCTTGCCCTTCATGTCCGCGGCGTCGGATCCGCCGGACGCGGTGTACTTGTCGGCTTGTTCGCGGGCCCAGTCCCACGGGCTCGGGGCGTATTCACCTGAAAGCGGCATGGTTCCACTGTAGGGCGGTGCATTCGCGGCGCGCCGGCACTCTCCGGAGGCAGTGGCGAAGTGCCCGCCTCACAGCGACAATCGGAGCGCCCGCCACCGGCACCCCACGTTGTCGCTGTGAGGCGGGCACAAATCCGCATGCCTCCCGCGCGGTGACGCGTGGGGTGCCCGGCCTACGGCCCGGGCGCCGTGAGGTAGTGAGCGAGCACGGGGCGTAACCACGCCGTCAACGCCGCCTCGTCCATGGCGGCCAGTGCCGGCACACCGACGACGAACCGGGCCATCGCGATGCCCAGCACCTGCGAGCCCACCAGCGCGGCCCGCTCGGCGGCCCGGTCGGGCGTGACGGTGGCCAGCGCCGGCGCCACCTGCTCGGCGAACACCTCGAGCAGCGCGTCGGCGGCGCTGCGATTGGTCGCGGCCGCACGCAGCAACGGCAGAAACGACCCCTGCGGGTCCCACACCGCGACGAACACCGGCACCAACACCTCAGCCAGCCGCTCCGGCTGGACTCCGGTGAGGTCGGGCATGTCGATCTCGAGGCGTGACACCGCCGCGAAGAGGTCAGCCTTGCTGCCGAAATAGTGCATGACGAGCGCGGGGTCGACGCCGGCCTCGCCCGCGATCGAGCGGATGGTCGTGCGCTCGAAGCCGTGCGCGGAAAACTGCGCTCGCGCGGCGTCCAGGATCGTCGCGCGGGTGGCCTTGCCGTCACGGGTCGTGGGAGCCATGGCAAAAAGTGTATTCAACAACCGTTGACATGACTAGCGTCGGGGCCTACGGTCGGGTTCAACAGTTGTTGAAACGAGGGGCCGCCATGACAGTCATCGTCATCCAGATCGGGCTCGATCCCGACGTCATCGACTATGCGTCGCCGGAGTTCGCGCAGTTCGCCGGCCTGTCGCGCGACGCGCTGCGCACCGCCAACGACGACAATGTGGCGGCCCTGCACGCCGCCGGCTACCGGGTGGACAACTGCCTGGTCGACGTCGGCGACGCGGGCGCCGAGAAGGCCCGGCGCTGGCTGGCGGCCACGCGCTACGACGCGGTGCTGATCGGGGCCGGCATTCGCCTGGTCGCCGGTAACACGCTGTTGTTCGAGGCCATCGTCAACGCCGCCCACGCCACCCAGCCCGGCTGCCGGTTCGTGTTCAACCGCGCGGCCGAGTCCACGCCCGGCGACATCCGTCGCTGGTTCCCCGAACCGCAAGGAGCGCTCCGATGACGCACGACGTCGACGTTCTGGTGGTCGGCGCGGGCCCGACCGGCCTCACCGCCGCGGGCGACCTGGCCCGGGCGGGCCGGTCGGTGACCGTGCTCGACCGCTGGCCCACCGAAAACCCGTCCAGCCGCGCCTTCGCGACCATGGCGCGCACCTTGGAACTCTTCGACGCCCGGGGAATCGCCGACGAGGTCCTGGCCCTGGGCCATCACGCCCCGGGCGTCCGATTGTTTGGCGACGCCTACCTGGACCTCACCCACCTCGACTCGCGGTACCCGTTCGTGCTGGTCACACCGCAGACCAACATCGACGCGGCGTTGCGCCGCTACGCGCTGACCCAAGGCGTTGAGCTGCGCCGCGGCGTCGAGGTCGTCGCCCTGACCCAGGACGCCGGCGGCGTCACCGTCACCGCACGGCCCAAGGACGACGACGATCCCGGGCGGCGCGAGACGTGGCGGGCCCGCTACGTGGTGGGCGCCGACGGCGCCCACAGCACGGTCCGGGCACTGGTGGGCGCCGACTTCCCCGGCAAGACGGTGCTGAGCTCGATGGTGCTGGCCGACGTCAAGCTGGCTCACGGGCCCGCGACCGCGGGCCTGACGGTGGGCACCGCCCACGGCGCGCTTGGGTTTCTGGCCCCCTACGGCACCGCGGACGGAACGTGGTACCGGGCGATGGTGTGGGATCGCCGCCACCAGGTCCCCGACACCGAACCCGTCGACGACCCGGAGATCGTCCACACCCTGGCCCGGGCCCTGGAGGCCGACTTCGGCGTGACCGAAATCAGCTGGAAATCCCGGTTCCATTGCGACGAACGGCAAGTCGAGAACTATCGGCACGGCCGGGTGTTCCTGGCCGGTGACGCCGCGCATGTGCACTCCCCCATGGGTGGGCAGGGCATGAACACCGGCATCCAGGACGCCGCCAACCTGGCCTGGAAGCTCGACGCGGCGCTCGGCGGGGCCGATGACGCCCTGCTGGACACCTACCACGACGAACGGCACCCGATCGGCAAACGCGTGCTGTTGCAGTCCGGGCTGATCGCCCGCGCGGCCACGCTGCACCCACGGCCGGCGCGCGGAATGCGAGACCTGTTGGCGCCGAGGCTCCTTCGTGTACCGACAGTGCGCGATGCGGTGGCCGGCAGCTTCGCGGGCACCGGCCTGCGCTATGGCCGGCGCGGGCTCGTGGGCACCCGCGCCGAGCAGATACCGCTGGCTGGGGCGCGGCTGGCCACCCTGCAGCGCACTGGAAGTTGGGTGGTCGTCCGCGAGCGCGGCGCCGCGCCCGTCGCGGCGCCCGGGCTGGTGCAGGCGCAGCGCACGGATCGCGGCCCGACCGTCGTGGTGCGCCCCGACGGCTACATCGCGTGGGCTGGGTCCACCCGCCGGTTACCCGACCCGCCGCGGCTCGTCGCGGCGCTAGCTACGGCCGAGCCTCGGGCTGCCGCGCGGTAAAGGAGCGAAGACGGCGCCGGGTCTGGTGTTCGGGGGACCCTGCCTCCCCGTCGGCGTGCTTGCCCCGCGTGTACTTGCCCTGCCACGGGCCGTCCGTCGCGGCCGGCTCGCCGTCGCCGCGCCCCAGCGCGCCGCGCGACGCCAGGAAGGCCTCGTGCTTGGCGTGGACGTCCTCGTCCGCCTCGATGGGCATCATCTCCGGGACGAACTCCTCGAGCTCGGCCCGTCGCTGCGGCACGATCATGCAGATCGGCTCGTCGACCTCGAACCGCACCGGCATGTACTCCCGGGTGAACTTCCAGTTCATGCTGAAACTGGACGTGGCCCAATCCGTCTCGACGATGCCCTCCAGCGGGTAGACCGCGTCCTTCGGATAGTTCGACGGTCCGCGGACCAGCAGGTTGTAGCCCGGCGGCGTGCGGAACAGCATCGGCAGGTGCCAGGTCAAAATCCCGTACCCGAAGTGGCTGGACGGCAGGAACTGCCCGGGGCCGCGCCTGTCGGGCGCGATCGTCACGGCCGTCCGGTCGTTGCCGCCCATCCAGGTCGCGGTGAACGCGGACGGGTTGCGCACCTCCCAGCCGCTCTGGTTGGCGATGAGCATCGGCAGACAGCGGTGCGGCCAGCCCTCCCTCATCTCGGCCATCCAGGTCCTGTTCACCGGCGCCGGGGTGATCGGCGGCGCGATCTCGTGCGTGAGGTAGGCCGTCAGCGGACGGGTCTGTCCCTCGGATGTGTCACTCATCGTGTCCTCGAGTTGCCTGGTCACGGTCCCGCGGTAGGCCGCACGTCGCCGTGGCGGCGGACCGGCATCCGGCGACCGATCCGCGCCGTTCACCCGGTAGAGGCTTGCGCTTTTCCGGCAGGTCACCGCGGTACCGCTCGTCATCGGTGACGCGCCTCAAACACTAGCGCGCCCACACCGCACGGTGCCCATCAGTTGCCACCTAGCCGTAGAGCCGGCAGCGCGCAAGGAGGATCCCCGCCAGCAGCTCCGGTTCGCTCACCATCACGCTGTGGCAGGTGTCCAGCCGCACCAACGTCTGCACACCACCCAGGGCGTCGATGCTCGCGCGCTGCTCACCCTCCGGGTGGGTCCGGTCCCGCAGGGTCAGGATCCAGGTGCGATGGATGTTGTCCGGCAACGGCTTTCGGGACACCTGCTCCACCATCACCCGCGACGACTCGGGGACCAGCCGGCCTTTCATGAACTCACGCCGCTCCTTCGGCACGCCGTTGAGGTACAGGTGTTTCACGGCGAACCCGGGAAAGGTCTGCGGCCCACCCTTTTTCGCGTTGTGGCGGGCGATCGCCGCCAGGGGCCGGCTCAACACGTCGACCATCGCGGCGCCGTGCGGCGGCACGCAGGCCGCGGCGAGGACCATCTCCCGGACCCGGCCCGCACCCATCCTGTTGACCACGCCGGGCACCGTCAGGCCGGCCATCGAGTGACCGACGATCACGACGTCGTCGAGCGCGGCGGTCTTGATCTCGGCGACAACGGATTCCACCCAATCGTCGATCGTCAGGGCGCGCAGATCCGCCGGCTTCGAGCGGCGTCCCGGTAGGTCCACGGCCAATACCGGCAAGTCGGGGGCGAGCCGGTGGAGCGCTTGGACGGTCAGGTTCCAGCAGTCGGCGGCGTGAAAACCGCCGTGCACCAGCACCAGCGCGGGCAGGGTCATCGCCATCCCCCCGCGCTCATGGATGCGACGGTGGTTCGGCGCGGCTCTGCCACACCTGGTCGAGCACCGGCACCAGCAGGAGCACGGCGGCCGCCGTGGTGAGGGCGGTGGGCACGTACGCGATGGCCAGCCAGTAGGAGAATGTCGTGCCCATCAGGACGTCCGTCGCGGTGAACGTCAGGCCGAGCAGTTCGGAGACGGTCGCGATCGCCGCGACGCGCGCAACCCTGCCGGAGGACGGGCCGTCGGGATCGATGAGGTAGTAACTCAGCACGCCCGCGAGCAGGCCGATGAACCCGTTGGCCAAGCACCAGTTCCAGCTGCCGAATAGGGCGACCCCGTCGAGCCGATCGAGAACGGCGTAACCCGCTGTCCCGGCGAAAAACCCTGCGGCCGCACCGAATCGGATGCCCACGAACGGAATGATCGCCAGCGCGAGTTGGATGGCGGTCGCCGCTGCGTAGGGGACGATCGCACTGAACATACCCAGTCCTCCGCAAAGAGCCGCACCGACCGATCCGGAGACGACGGCGCGTGTGTTGACGGTCCATGGGTTGGTGAGCACCGCTAGCCGCCACCCGTGGGCTGGCGACGCGCGTCCGGGACCATGCCCTGTCTGACAGGGCGGGACCGGTTTTTATTCGCGCGCCAGCTACCGGGCTCTGGCCAGTTCCGCGATGGCGTTGACCCGCCGGATGGCGAGGGCGATCTCGTCGGCGAACGCGCGTCGGCGTGCCGCCAGCTCAGGGCCGCCGCCGTCCACCAGCTCGCGATGGCGGGCCAGCCGCAACGCCGTCTTGAACAGTTCCATCGAGCGCGACTCGGCGCTGGCGATGCGGCGCTGCAATTCCCACTGCTTGCCCACCTGCAGGCACTCGGCCAGGAACGCGTCCTCGTCGAACGACTCGTCCTCGTAGGCGGCCAACCGCGCGGCCACGATGTGGTAGGCGTCCAGGAACGGGCGCAACACCAGGTGCGCCAGCAGCAGGTCCGCCTGCTCCAGCAACCCCACCACGTAAGAAGCGCTGGCGGCCTTGGTGGTGTCCTCCACCGGACCGATGAGTCGAACCTCGTCGGCCAGGTCCTTCTCGAACTGCGCGCGGGCCGAGAACAAGAACTCGAATTTCAGCAGCTCGCGCAGGCGCAGCGCCTCGTCGCGCACCGTGGCCGGCAAGACGTCGCCGTCGGGCGAGTCCGCGTGTTCCGCCGCCGCCAGCAACGCCGTCTCGGCGATGGCGCGATCGACCAAAATGTGGATGGCGGTGTTGCGGTAGAACGCCGCCACCAGGTGCTGATCGGTGCCGATGCCCCAGACCGCCTCGGTGCCGGCGTCGTAGACGTGCACGACGCCCGAGGCCACCAATTGGTGCAGGGTCCAGCGGATGGTGGACCGGTTGGTCAGGTCCGCGGCGCCGGCCACCATCCAGTTGCGCGCCGCGATGTAGCTCGCCAGCGGTCGCACGGTGGCCAGCACCTCGCTGATGGACAGCGACCTGTCCGCGCCCAGCAAGGCGAGGCTGACCACCGCGGTCGGGGTGACCGCGGTGGCGCGGTTGATCCGGTGCTCGACGTCGAGCGCGATGCGCTCGATCTCGGTCCCGGTGCCGGAATCCTCCGCACGCAACTCCTCGAGGCGCTGCCGCAGCGGCAGCGGCTCGCCGAAGTCCAGGTAGGCGCGGCCCAACCGCTCACCCTGCTGACGCGCCAGGCGGATCAGGAAGCGGAGGTCCTCGGGCCGCTTGACCGCGCCATAGGCCTCGGTGGTCATGGCTTCCACCTCGTGCAGCTGGTCGTAGACGATGGACGTCGGCACCAGATACACCTCCGGGCCGTCGATTTCGTCGACCGCGTCGGTGATGTAGCGCAAGATGCCGAACACCGGCGGCCGCAACTTGCCGGTCCGGGTCCGGCCACCCTCGATGGACCAGGTGAGGTTGGCGTGGCTCTGCACCAGTTGCGCGGCGTAGGCGCGCAACACAAAGCGGTACACGGGAATGTCTTTGGTCTGGCGGCGGATGAAGATGGCGCCGGTGCGTTTGGCCCAGACACCCATCGGAAAGAAGTTCAGGTTCGCCCCGCCGAACGTCAGGGCCGGCGACAGCCTGTTGGCCACGATCACCTCGGGCAGCAGCAAGCCGTCGAGGTAGGAACGGTGCGAAAAGGCAAATGCCAGAGTGGCTTTGCGGTCGAGCTTGCGCAGCTGGGCGATCTGATCCTCGTCGACCAGCACGTCGTAGGCGCGCATCAGCCAGCGGCTGAACCCGCGCCAGGCCGCCACCGCCGACTCGTCGAGCGAGGCCGCCATCTCGCGCAGGTAACACGCCGCCTCGGCGCGCACGCTGGCCGGGTCGCGGTCCAGCTCGTCGGCGAGCTTGGCCAGCCGTTCGTCGTACCAGGGCGCCCCCAGCAGCTGGGCGACCTCGTCGGGATCGGTCGACAGCGGTGTCACCGCCTCGTGAGTGATCCCGGTGCGCTGCAGCAGCTTTCGCACGCCGACCCGACCGATCTCGCGGGCGGTCGACACCGGTCCCCCGCTCATGCCGGCTGCACCGCGGTGGCGCGGGCGGGCTCGTGGACGTCCGGGTGCAACTCCGGTGCGTAGAGTTCCTCGATCTGCGCGGCGTACTTCGCCGCAATCGGCCGCCGCTTGAGCTTCATCGTCAGGGTGATCTCGTCCCCGCCGGGTTCCCACAGCGTCGGCAGGATCCGGAATCGCTTGACCTGCTCGACCCGCGACAGCTTGGCGTTGCCCGCGGCCACCCCGGCGGCGACGGCGGCCAACACCTCCGCGTCGGCCGCCAGCGCGGCGGGCGAGGCGTCGGCCAGGCCGTGCTGGGCCGCGTACGGGCCCACCGAGTCGGCGTCGAACACCATCAGCGCGGTGTTGTAGGGCCGCCCGTCACCGATCGCGATGACCACGCCAATCATCGGGCAGGCCGCCAGGATGGCGTTCTCGATGTTGGCCGGCGACATGTTCTTTCCCGCCGCGTTGATGATCAATTCCTTCTTCCGGTCGACCACCCGCAGGTAGCCCTGGTCGTCGACTTCCAGGATGTCGCCCGTATGCAACCAGCCGTCGGCGTCGATCGCCGCCGCGGTCTTGGCCGGTTCCTTGCGGTAGCCCCGCATCACCAGCGGACCGCGCACCAGGTATTCACCGTCCTCGGCGATGCGGCCCTCCAAGCCGGGCAGCAGCTTGCCGACGGAGCCTAGCCGGGCGTCGTCCGGGGGGCTCACGGCGGCGACGCAGCTCAGCTCCGACATCCCCCACACCTCGGTGATTGGGATGCCGAGGCCGGCGAAGAAGGCCAGCGTTTCCCGCGGGATCGGGGCCGCGCCGGAGACCGCCCAGCGCAGCTCGCCGAAGCCCAGGCGCTCACGCAGCGCGGTGAGCACCGATTCGTCGGCCGTGGCCCATTCGGCGGCCAGCTGGTCGGACATCGCGTCGCCGGCGACCAGCGCGGCGGCACGCTTGGCGGCCACCGACATCGCCCACCGCAGCGCCTGCCGCTTGGTCGCGTCGGTTTCGGCGTCGATGGTGAATTCGATTGCGGCCTTGAGCTTTTCCCACACCCGCGGCACCGCGCCCCACACGGTGGGGCGCACGTCGGGCAACGCGGTCACGATGGCGCGCGGGTCGGAGACCGCCGTGACCTGGACGCCGAACACCTCGAGCCCGTAGAGCCCCATCGCCCGGTCGGCGATGTGCGCCGACGGGAGGTAGGACGTGACCCGGTCACCGAATCGTGACGGCAGGACCGCGTGCAGGGCGTAGGCCTCGAAGAGCAGGTTGGCGTGAGTCATCTCCACGCCCTTGGGGTTTCCGGTGGTTCCGGAGGTGTAGATGAGGGTGACGACGTCCTCGGGCCGCACCGCGCGCCAGGTCGCGTCGAAGTCGAAGTCGGCGTGCGCGGCGGCGTGCAACTGCTCGACGGTCAGCGTGCCGGGCGGCGCCCCGTCGATGCAGACGATGTGCTCGATGGGCGCGCCGCTGGCCCGGATGCGGTCGACGTACTGTGCCTCGCAGACGACCACGCGGGTGCCGGCGTTGTCGAACAGGTAGCGCAGCTGTTCGGCGGGCAGCGTGTTGTACACCGAGAACGATGTCGCGCCGAGGTGTTGGGCGCCGATCTCGAAGGGATAGAACTCGATTCGGTTGGCCATCATCAGCGAGACCGTGTCGCCACGGCCGACCCCGAGCCCCGCCAGCCCGGCGGCGGCGCGGCGCACCTGCTCGGCGAGTTCGCGCCACGTCAGCGACCGGGTGTCGCCCGGCTCCCGCAGGGCGACGGCCTCCGGATCGATCGCCGCGGTGCGCGCGAACGCCTCGCACAAGGTGGCCGGACGCCCGTCGGTCGTCATTCCCGTCCTCCTCCGATCAGCATCGACTTCGTGAGCCTACGTCCGGGCGGGGGGCGGGGGAACACATCGGGTGATTTCCCGCGCGCGCCCGCGGACCAGCCGGCGCAGCGAGCCGCCCGCGCGAACGTGCGGCTGGCGTCACGTTCGGGCGCGGGTGTGCGGCTGGCGTCACGTTCGCGGAACGGGCCACGCCCGACGGGCGGTTAACCGCCCAGGCAGCCGGGGCCGAGCAGCGCCTTGAGGTCGCCCATCAGGGCCGGCGACGGGGTCACCCGCAGCGACGCGTCCAGCTCCAGCGTGGTGATCCGCTCGCCGCTGATCAGCCGCAGGTGCACCTGCGCCGTGCCGGGGTGGCGGGCCAACACCTGCTTGAGCGCGCTGACCTTATCGTGGGTGCACTGCCGGGTGGGCAGGCTGACGGCGAGCGGCCGGTTCACCTGCGCGCTGGAAAAGTCGGGTACCACAAGCTCGTTGGCGATTAGCGCGATGCGGTCATCACGGATGGCCACCTTGGCGTTGATCAGCACCACCGCGTCGTCGGCGATGTCGGCGCCGTAACTGGAGTACGCGTGCGGAAAGAACATCACCTCGATGCCACCGGTGAGGTCTTCCAATTGGGCTGAAGCCCAGGGCATTCCGTTCTTGTTGACCCGGCGGTTGACCGACGCGAGGATGCCGCCGACCCGCACCTGCGTCTCGTTGGCGACGTCGCCGTCGAGGATCGCCGGGATCTGGGTGTCGGTCTGCGCGGCCAGCAGGTGCGCGACCCCGTTGAGCGGGTGCCCGGACACGTAGAGCCCCAACATCTCCCGTTCCAGGGCGAGCTTGTGCTTGTCTTCCCACTCGTCGTCGGGGACCTTGATCGTGAACACAGAGTCGGTGACGCTGCCGTCACTGCCGCCGCCGAACAGGTCGAACTGCCCCATCGCCTCGGCTTTTTTGGTGCCCAGCACCGAATCGACCGCGTCGGTGTGCACCAAAAACAGGCCCTTGCGGGCGTGGCCCAGCGAGTCGAACGCGCCCGCCTTGATCAGCGACTCGGTGACCTTCTTGTTGCACGCCGAGATGTGGATCTTGTTCAGGTAGTCGGAGAAGTCGGTGAACTTGCCCTTGTCGTTGCGGGTGGCGATCAACGAGCCGACGACGTTGGCGCCGACGTTGCGCACCGCGCCCAGGCCGAAGCGGATGTCTTGGCCCACCGAGGCGAAGTTCACCAACGACTCGTTGACGTCGGGCGGCAGCACCGTGATCCCGAGCTTGCGGCAGTCGGCCAGATACACCGCGGCCTTGTCCTTGTCGTCGCCGACCGAGGTGAGCAGGCCCGCCATGTACTCGGCCGGATAGTTGGCCTTGAGGTAGGCCGTCCAGTAGGACACCAGGCCGTAGCCGGCGGCGTGCGACTTGTTGAACGCGTATCCGGCGAACGGAAGGATGGTGTCCCACAACGCCTTCACCGCTTTCTCGGAGAAGCCGTTGGCGGTCATGCCCTCGTAGAAGCCCTTGTACTCCGCCTCGAGCACCTCGAGCTTCTTCTTGCCCATCGCCTTGCGCAGCGCGTCGGCCTTGCCCATCGTGTAGGAGGCGACCTTCTGGGCGATGAACATGATCTGCTCTTGGTAGACGATCAGGCCGTAGGTTTCGGCGAGGATCTCGCGCAGCGGCTCCTCGAGTTCGGGGTGGATCGGCCGGACCGCCTGCCGGTTGTTCTTGCGGTCGGCGTAGTCGTTGTGGGCGTTCATGCCCATCGGGCCGGGCCGGTACAGCGCCAGGACGGCGACGATGTCGTTGAACTCGGTGGGCTGCATGCGGCGCAGCAGGTCGCGCATCGGGCCGCCGTCGAGCTGGAACACCCCGAGGGTGTCGCCGCGGCCGAGCAGCTCGTAGGTCGCCTTGTCGTCGAGCGGCACCGACTCCAGGTCGAGGTCGATGCCCCGGTTGGCCTTGATGTTGTCCAGCGCGTCGCCGATGATCGTCAGGTTGCGCAGGCCCAGGAAGTCCATCTTCAGCAGGCCGATGGCCTCACACGACGGGTAGTCCCAGCCGGTGATGATGGCGCCGTCCTGCGGTCGCTTCCACAGCGGGATCGCCTCGGTCAGCGGCTCGCTGCTCATGATCACCGCGCAGGCGTGCACGCCGGCGTTGCGGATCAGGCCCTCCAGGCCGCGGGCGGTCTGGTAGATGGTGCGCACGTCGGGGTCGGTTTCGATGAGCCCGCGGACCTCGGCGGCTTCCTTGTACCGCTCGTGGTTCGGGTCGGTGATGCCCGACAGCGGGATGTCCTTGGCCATGATCGGCGGCGGCAACGCCTTGGTGATCCGGTCGGCGATGGCGAAACCGGGCTGGCCGTAGTGGATGCGCGCCGAATCCTTCAGCGCGGCTTTGGTTTTGATGGTGCCGAAGGTGATGACCTGGGCGACCCGGTCGGAGCCCCACTTGTCGGCGGCGTAGCGCACCATCTCGCCGCGCCGACGGTCGTCGAAGTCGATGTCGATGTCGGGGGCGGACGGGCGCTCGGGGTTGAGGAAGCGCTCGAACAGCAGGCCGTGCGGGATGGGGTCGATGTTGGTGATGCCCAGCGCGTAGGCCACCAGCGAGCCGGCCGCCGAGCCACGCCCCGGCCCCACCCGGATGTCGACCGAGCGCGCGTGGTTGATGAGGTCCGCGACGATCAGGAAGTAGGACGGGAAACCCTTGTCGCAGATGACCTTGATCTCGTATTCGGCCCGGTCGATGTAGTCCTGCCCGACGCCCGATCCGAACCGCCGCCGCAGCCCGGCCATCACCTCGTGGTGCAGCCAGCTCGCCTGGTCGTGCCCCTCGGGAACCGGAAAGATCGGCATCCGGTCCCGCGGCGCCCACACGTCGTCGTAGGGCTGCACGCGCTCGGCGATCAACAGCGTGGAATCGCAGGCGCCGGGCACCTGGCTGTCCCACAGCTGGCGCATCTCGGCCGCCGACTTCAGGTAGTAGCCGTCGCCGTCGAACTTGAAGCGGGTGGGATCCGACAGCGTCTTGCCGGTCTGCACGCACAGCAGCGCCTCGTGGTTGTGCGCGGCGTCGCGGGTCACGTAGTGGCAGTCGTTGGTGGCCAGCGGCGGGATGCCCAGCTTGCGGCCGACCTCCAGCAGCCCCTCGCGGACGCGCTGCTCGATGGACAGGCCGTGGTCCATCAGCTCGAGGAAGAAGTTGTCGGGCCCGAAGATCTCGCGCCACTTGGCGGCGGACTCCAGCGCCTCGCGGGTGTGGCCCAGCCGCAGCCGGGTCTGCACCTCGCCCGACGGGCAGCCGGTGGTGGCGATGATGCCCTCGGCGTGTTCGGCGATGAGCTCGGCGTCCATGCGCGCCCATTTGCCCAGCTGTCCCTCGAACGAGGCCAGCGAGGTCAGCTTGAACAGGTTGCGCAGCCCGGTGGCGTTCTCGGCCACCATGGTCAGGTGGGTGTAGGCGCCGCTGGCCGACACGTCGTCGCTCTTCTGGCTGGGGTCGCCCCAGGTGATGCGGCGGGTGTCGAACCGCGAGCCGGGCGCGATGTAGGCCTCGACCCCGATGATCGGTTTGATGCCGGCCTTGACGGCGCCGTTGTAGAACTCGCTGGCGCCGAACATGTTTCCGTGGTCGGTCATGCCGATCGCGGGCATTCCCAGGCGCGCCGCCTCGGCGAACATCGGGGCGATCTTCGCGGCGCCGTCGAGCATCGAGTACTCGGTGTGGTTGTGCAGATGCACGAACGACGACTCGCGACGAACGCTCGCGTCAGGAGGCAACGACTCGGTCATAGGGACGCCAGTCTATGACCGCGCACCGACGCTTTTTGGGCGTGTCGCGCAAGTGTGTCTCGCCGAGTTCGCGCGGAGGTCAGTGGGCGACCCGCCGCGCCCGGCTCCGCCGCGCTTGCGATCGCCCGGATGCCAGTGGCGACCCGCCGCGCCCGGCTCCGCCGCGCTTGCGATCGCGCGGATGTCAGTGGCGACCCGCGGCGCCCGGCTCCGCCGCACTTGCGATCGCCACCGGGGGGCTAGCCGTACAGCTCGACGAACCGGGTCAGCGACTTCTGAACGTCGCCCTTGACGGCGCGCGCCGCGGCCGCGCCGACCGGCCCGAACAGCGGGCGTCCGCCCAGCTCGAGGCGCAGGCCGAGGCGGGAACCCCCGGCCGCCGCGGCCACGGTGAGCGTCACCGCGTACTTCGCGCCGCCCTTGCCCGCACCCGCGAGCACCACCTCGTGCGGCGGGTCCCACGTCGTCACGGTCCAGACCACCCGGTTGCGGAACCCCTTGGCGCGCGCGACGCCCACCACCTCAGTGCCCTTGGTGATCTCGTCGGGCAGCTCGCTGCGCCACCCCTCGTGCACGACGAGCCAGTCCCCCAGGTGCGCGAGGTCCGACACGCGCTCCCACGCGTCCCGCGGGCTCATCGGCACCTCGGCGGTCACGTCAACGGCGGCCATCGGGCGAGCGTAACGCGCCGCGCGGGGCGCCCGTGCGGCCCCCGAGGCGTCGGGCGCCTGCTAGCGGCTGGGGCCGCCGCGGAACCGGTTGCCGATCCGGATCCCCGGCAGCAGCAGGCTGCGCGGAACGAACCGGCCGCCGGTGCTGACGACCTTAGGGACGACACCGGGCACGACGGTGCGCCGCCCGGAGAGCATCCCGCTGATCGCCGCCTCGGCCACCTCCCGCGGCGACACCTGCGCCATAGGGATGCTGAACCGCTCGGCGTTGGCGATCTCGGCCCACTCGGTGGGCACCGGCCCCGGGCACAGGCACGTGACCGACACCCCGGTGCCGTGCAACTCCTCGTGAACCGCCTCGGAGAACGTCTGCACGAAGGCCTTTGTCGCCGAGTACACCGCCATGTAGGGCACCGGCTGGAACCCCGCGATCGAGGCGATGTTCATCACCGCGCCCGCCCCGCGCTTCACCATGCCGGGCAGGGCCGCGTGGGTCAGCTCCATCAGCACCAGGGCGTTGAGCGTGACCTCCTCGCTCTCCCGCTCGACCGGCAACTCGTGGAACACGCCGCTGGTGCCGAACCCGGCGCTGTTGCACAGGCCGGCGATCGGCTCACCCCGCAGCCGGTTGATCAGCTTGGCGCGGCCCTTGGCGTCGCTGAGGTCCAGCGGCAGCACCTCGACGGCGACGGAAAACTCCTTGCCCACCTCGTTGGCGAGCTCGTCCAGGCGCTCGCGGCGGCGCGCGACCAGCAGCAGCGGGAACCCGCGGCGCGCAAGCCCGCGCGCCAGCTCTGCGCCGATGCCGGAGGAGGCGCCGGTGATGACGACGGTGGACTGGATGTCAGGCTTCGGCAGGCTCATCGTCTCACCAATGTATCCCGCGGGTCGCCCGCACAAACGCCTCGCTGCGTCGATCGAAACGTTCTGCCTCCGAAGGCGATTCACCGCCCTTCGCCGCGTCGGAATCACCGAACATGGCGAACGCGCGGTTGCGCACGCGGTCCATCACCGCCGGATTGACCGCGTCGGCTACCGCCGCGAACTGCCCGAACGGCGAGCTGGCGCGGCGTGGCCGGTGCACGATCGCGTCCGCGATCACGCCGGCCGCCTGCTCAGGGGTCAGGGCCGGAAACTTGTCGTAGAGCGTGGTCGGGCTGATCATCGGCGTGCGAACCAGCGCCATGTGCACGGTCGTGAAGCGGACGTCGTCGTTGACGGTCTCGGCCTGCAGCGCGTCGCACAGGCTGTCCAGCGCCGCCTTGCTGGCGATGTAGGCGCCGAATCGCGGTGCCCGCGTCTGCACACCGACCGAGGAGACGTTGATGACGTGCCCGTAGCCGCGCTCGCGCATCCCGGGGATGAACTTGAGGATCAGCTGGACCGCGCCCAGGTAGTTGAGCTGCATGGTCCGCTGGTAGTCGTGGATGCGCTCGTAGGACAGTTCCAGCGACCGCCGGATCGACCGGCCGGCGTTGTTGATCAGGATGTCGACACCGCCGAGGTCGCTGAGCACCCGGTCGGCCATGTCGGCGATGGCGTCCATGTCGGTCAGGTCGCACGGGTAGTAGTGCGCGATCCCGCCGTTGCCGCGGATCTCGTCGGCGACCTTCTCGAGGTTCTCCTTGGTGCGGGCGACCAGCACCACCGCGCCGCCGGCGTCGGCGATCCTCTTGGCGGCCGCCTCGCCGATGCCCGACGACCCGCCCGTGATCAGGGCCACCTTGCTGTCGACCGCGTCCTCGAGCGAGCGGCCCTGCACCGCGTCCAGCAGGTTGCGCAGGTAGAACGGCCGGTAGCGCCCCGCCGAGTTCGGGGTGTTCACGAGGTGCGACACCGCCGCCAGCGGCTTCTCCACGAGGCTCCCGATGGAGTTCTCCACCAAGTTCGTGAGGTCACCAAGGTTCATCGGCATTCCCTCCTGATGATGTCGGCCCCCCGACCGCAGCTGGCCTGCCCGTTGACCGCCACCGCCTTGTGGGGCTGTGCGAGTGATGTGACGTGCGTCATTACGCCAACCTAGGACATCAACGGACCGGCGCGGCGCGGATTGCCGCCAAGTGCCGGGCCCCACCACCTCACGGCCCGGTCGCGGCCGGCGCCAGCATCGGGCAATCCGCTTGTTACACAGGGCAATCCGCGCGTGATCGCACACTAACGGTCGGGCAACGGCGAAATGCTCCAATCGTGGTTATGAAAATTCTGGCGCGCTTCCACAAGCCCGAACCGGTCAGCACCGTCTACGACCGGATCGGCGGTCACGAGGCACTGGAGGTCGTGGTCGAGGACTTTTACGATCGCGTGCTGGCCGACGATCAACTGTCCGGCTTCTTCACCGGGACGAACATGAACCGCCTCAAGGGCAAGCAGGTGGAGTTCTTCGCCGCCGCGCTCGGCGGCCCGGAGCCCTACACCGGCGCCCCGATGAAGCAGGTGCATCAGGGGCGCGGCATCACCATGCACCACTTCGGCCTGGTGGCCCGCCACCTGTCGGACGCGCTGACCGCTGCGGGCGTGCCCCCGGAGACGGTGACCGACATCATCGGCGCCATCGCGCCGCTGGCGCCGGAGATCGCCACGGGCGACGCCAAGTCGTCGGTCTGAGCGCTTCCGTCCCGCGGGCGGGCGTCGGCGTGTCGCGCGCGCGGGCGGCCCGAGACGCGGTACCCAAGCACCTATGAGACTGCTCGCCGCCCTCGCCATGGTCCTGGTGGCCAGCGCCTGCGGCGCCAAGGCCGACCAGCCCGCGCCCGGGAGCACGACACCGCCGCCCGCATCGCCGTCGGCCGCCCGCCCGGCGGCCCTGGACTGCGCCAAACCGGCGTCCGACGCGCAGCGGCTGGTCTGCAACGACCAGCAACTCGGCGACCTCGACCGGCGCCTGCAGACCGCCTACCAACAGGCGCTCGCCCGCCCGGGCGCGGACCAGGCAGCGCTGGGCGCCGCGCAGGCCAGCTGGGCGGCCGCGCGCGACGCCTGTCCCCAGAACACCGACCTGCGCAGCTGCGTTCTCGAGGCGTACCGGACGCGACTGGTGCAGCTGGCCGTCGCCGACCCCGCCACGACGCAGCCCCCGGTCGTGTCCTACCGATGCCCCGCCGAAGACGGCCCGCTGACCGCCCAGTTCTACAACCAGTTCGACCCGCCGACGGCGGTGCTGAATTGGAAAGGCAACCAGCAGATCCTCTTTCAGCAGCCCTCGGGCAGCGGCGCGCGCTACGGCCGCCAGGGCGCGGAATACTGGGAACATCAGGGCGAGGTGACGCTGCACCTGGGCGGCGCCGAATTCGTCTGCCACACAAGCTGACTCGTCCCGGTCAGTCGAACACGACGACCGCCCGGCCGACGATGTCGCCCCGGCCCAGCGCCTCCAGGTTGTCGTTGATGTCGTCGAGTTTCACGGGCACCACGTGATGCTTGATCAGCCCTTCGCCGGCCAGGGCGAGCACCTCCCTGAGGTCGTTGTAGTTGCCCCAGAACGAGCCGAAGTAGGACTTCTCACCGCTCACGAACGGAAATATCGGCAACTGCACCTGCTGTCCCATGAGACCGACCTGCGAGAGCGCCCCCTGGGTATGCAGAATGGCGGCGGCCAGGCCCAGCGATTCCGCGGACCCGGCGCAGTCCAGGACAGCGTCGACGGTGCGCCGGCCGGTCAGGTCCTCGAGCTCGTTTTGGACGTCCTCGACGGACTTGTCCCGGACGTTCACTGTGTGGTGGGCGCCGTGTTCCCTTGCAATCGCCAGCTTTTCGTTGCTGCGGGCGAATCCGAGCACCGTCGCGCCGCCACCGAGCAGCCGCGCGTACTGCACCGCGTAACCGCCCAGGCCGCCGATGCCGTTGACCACCACCGTCCGGCCGGCGCCGAGCTTGCCCGCATCACGCAGCTTCTTCATGCCGCGATACGGCGTGAGCCCCGCATCGGTCAGCGGCGCCAGGTACTCGGGTTGCGGATTTTGCTGATCGGCAATGGAGATCACGTGGTCGAACGGCGCGACCATGTATTCGGCGAAGCCCCCGTTGGGTCCGAAACCGACGAGCTGCCCGTTGGCGCACAGTTGCTGATTTCCTTCGTGGCACTGCCGACAGGTGCCGTCCCCCCAGTTCGGGTCGACCACCACGAGGTCGCCCTCGGCGATGCCGGCCGCCGCGGGCACGTCGGCACCCACCGCGGCGATGGTGCCCGCCACCTCGTGACCGGGAATGAAGGGAAACTCGACCGGCAGGCCGTCCCGGAAATAGCCGTCCAACAACTGATAGTCGCTGCGGCACATGCCCGTTGCCGCCACCTTGATCAGCACCTGGTGGCGCCCGGCATCGGGAACCGGGACCTCGTCGATCTCCAACGGCTGGTTGTACCCGTGCATGCGCGCTGCCCGCATCGGCATGACCCCTCCTCTTGTCGTCGTCATCGCCGGCGCCGGTCCTGGTCCCGGTGTCACCACAGCCAACCCGATCGTCGACGACCGCGGTACAAGATTCCTGCTCGATGTTTGCCGATTTCACCGCGGCCGGCGCATCGGTTTCCCAACACACGACCCGCCGGTTCGATACCTTTTAGGCGCGGCGCCGGCCGCGTTCGGGGCGTGTTGCTGCTCGAGGAGGTGACGACCTGACCGCCACCGCACACATCGAGCACCATGTCAGCTCCGCCGACCTCGTCGCCGAGCTGACGGCCCGCGCACCGCGGACGGGCGCCAACGTCGGGCTGTGGCCGGGCCTGACGATCTACCGTTTCACCGACCCCACCGAACCCGAGTGGCAGGAGATCCAGGGACTCTCGCTGGGCCTCGTCGCGCAAGGCCGCAAAGCGGTCATCGAGAGGGGCCGGCGCCACGTCTACGACCAGTTCAGCTACCTGGTCATCAACGGCGACCTGCACTTTCAGAGCGAGGTGCTCGAGGCCTCACCGAGCCGGCCCTGCGTGTGCATGGTGCTGGAGGTGGACCCCGGCACCGTGCGTGCGCTCTCCGATGAGATGCCGGGCCGGCGGCGCGGTGCCGCGGCGGTGCCGGCGCAGGCCCCGGCGTGCGTCGTCTCCGCGCTCGACCACGAGGTGCTCGGCTCGGTCCTGCGCTTCCTGCGGACGCTGTCGAGCGACGTCGACCGGCGCGTGCTGGCGCCGCTGTACGTGCGCGAACTCGTCTACCGGGTGCTGCAACGCGAGCAGTTCGCCCGGCTGCTGCACTTCGCCGCCCAGCAGGCGGCCGGCAATCCGATCGGCGCCGCCCTGACGTACATCGACGCGCATTCGGCCGAACCGCTCACCGTCGCGACCCTGGCGGCGCAGGTGGGCCTGAGCCCCTCGGCGTTCACCCGGGCGTTTCGCGAGGTGACGGGGTCTTCGCCCTATCAATACGTCAAGGATGTTCGGTTGAACCGGGCGCGCGAGCTGGTGCTGGATCGGCGGCTGAGCGTGTCCGACGTCGCCCAGCGCGTCGGCTACGTCAGCGCCTCACATTTCATCAAGGAGTTCCGGACGCGATTCGGGGCCACCCCCCGTGACTACGCGCCCCGGCCGGAAGCCCGCGGGGCCGCCCGATGACTCAATGCGCGCGCATCGGTGACGAGTTCGGGCGAACCTGTCCGACCGGCAGTTACGCCGTGCTGCACTGAGGCTGGCAAGGCCCCGACGGAGACTCAGCAATGACCGCAGCCAGCCCAAATGTGCAGCCCCGCACCATCACTCACGTCGGTGTGACCGTCACCGACGCCGATGCGGCCGTCGAGTGGTACCAGCGCGTGCTGGGCTTCGCGCTGCTGCACGAACCCCAGGAGTACACCGCCGGTGACGGATACTTCGGCCGGCTGGTCGCGGACATGCTGGGACCGCACGTGGTGTCGGGCCGGATCGCGATGATGGACGCCGGCAACGGCGTCGGGCTGGAACTGTTCGAGTTCTCCGATCCCCAACCCACGCAGCGAAGCGCGGACGAGAACACGCAGTTCTACTTGCACAGGACCGGTACGTTCCACTTCTGCGTCATCGACCCCGACGTCGAAGGTCTGGCGCGGCGCATCGTCGACAGCGGTGGCAAGCAGCGCAGCGCCGTGTGGGAATTCGCGCCGGGGATCGGTTTCTACGTCTGCTACTGCGAGGACCCGTTCGGCAACATCGTCGAGATCTACTCTCACGGCACCACGCAGACCTGGAGCACCCTCGCGCTGGTCAACGGGAAGGCCGGTACGCATCAGATCTGAGCGCTGTCCGACAATGCTGGGATGCCGCGCACTTTCGAGGAGCTGATCGCCGAAGCCGCCGCCGCTCCTGCCGACGGTTGGGATTTCGCGTGGCTCGACGGCCGCGCGACCGAACAACGCCCGTCGTGGGGTTACCAGAGGTTGCTGCGGCAGCGGTTGGCGACGGCGTCGGCCGCCCTGGACATCCACACCGGCGGTGGCGAGGTGCTTGCCGGCGCGGCGCCGTTCCCGCCGACCATGGCGGCCATCGAGACGTGGCCCCCCAATGCGGCGCTGGCCACGCGGCGCCTGCACCCGCTCGGCGTGCTGGTGGTCGCGATCCGCGACGAGCCGCCGTTGCCGTTCGCCGACGAGGCGTTCGACCTGGTCACCACCCGCCACCCGGTCTCGGTGTGGTGGTCGGAGATCCGCCGGGTCCTGCGGCCGGGCGGCACCTACTTCGCCCAGCACATCGGCCCGGCCACCATGGGTGAACTGGTCGAGTTCTTCATCGGGCCCCAGCCGCAACGGTGGGCCGAGTTTCGCCCCGACGCCGTGCGCGCGCAGGCCGAGGCCGCCGGGCTGGAAGTCGTCGACCTGCGCATGGAGCGGATGCGGGCGGAGTTCTTCGACGTCGGCGCCGTCGTGTACTTCCTGCGCAAGGTGATCTGGACGGTGCCCGATTTCACGGTGCACCGCTACCGGGACCGGCTCGCCGAACTGCACGAGCGCATCACGGCGCAGGGATCGTTCGTCGCCCACTCGACGCGGCTGCTGGTGGAGGCGCGCACGCCGGCCTGATCAGCCCTCGTCGCGCAGGACGTCCAACGCGTGGCGCAGGTCGTCCGGGTACGGGCTGACGAACTCGACCCGCCGGCCGTCGGCGGGGTGGGCGAACGACAGCGACCGCGCGTGCAGCCATTGCCGTTGCAGGCCAAGCCTTTTCGCCAGTTTCGGGTCGGCCCCGTAGACGAGGTCGCCGCAACACGGGTGATGCAGGGCCGCGAAGTGCACCCGGATCTGGTGCGTGCGACCGGTTTCCAGGTGCACGTCGAGCAGGCTGGCGGCGACGAAGGCCTCCACGGTGTCGTAATGCGTGAGGCTGTGGCGGCCGTCGGAGGTGACCGCGAACTTCCACTCGCCGCCCCGGTGCCGGCCGATCGGCGCGTCGATCGTCCCGCTGGACGGGTCGGGATGGCCCTGCACCAGGGCGTGGTAGCGCTTGTCCACGGTGCGCTGCTTGAACGCCCGCTTGAGCACGGTGTAGGCGCGTTCGGAAAGGGCGACCACCATCACCCCGGAGGTGCCGACGTCCAGGCGATGCACGATGCCCTGCCGCTCGTGCACGCCCGAGGTGGTGATGCGGTAGCCCGCGGCGGCCAGCCCGCCCAGGACCGTGGGTCCGCTCCAACCGACCGAGGCGTGCGCCGCCACCGCGGCCGGCTTGTCGACGACGACGATGTCGTCGTCGGAGTACAGGATGGTCATGCCCTCGATGTCGACCGGCGTGTTCTCCGGCGCCGCGGGCGCCTCGGGTAGGCGCACCTGCAGCCAGGCGCCCGAGGTCAGCCGGTCGGACTTGCCGGCCTGCACCCCGTCCAACTCGACGCCGCCACCCTCGGCGATGGCGGCGACGGCGCTGCGCGACAACCCGAGCAGACGGGCCAGCCCCGCGTCGACGCGCATCCCCGCCAAGCCCTCCGGCACGGGCATCGAGCGGGCACTCATTTGTTCTGGTCGGCCTTGTGATCGTCGGCCGCGCTGTCGTCGGCTGCCCCGTCGCCGGGTTTGCGCCGGCCCACGGTGTCGAAGTCGAAGCCGAAGATCGACAGCGCGACCAGCAAGATGGCCCCGCCGACCACCGCCGGGTCGGCGACATTGAACACCGGCCACCAGCCGACCGACAGGAAGTCGACGACGTGGCCCCGCAGCGGGCCGGGGGCCCGGAAGAAGCGGTCGACGAGGTTGCCCATCGCGCCGCCCAGGATCATGCCCAGCCCGACAGCCCACCACGGCGACACCAGCCGCCGTCCCATCCAGAAGATGCCGCCCACCACGCCGGTGGCGATCAGCGTCAGCACCCAGGTGTAGCCGGTGGCCATCGAGAAGGCGGCCCCCGAGTTGCGCACCAGCGTCCAGGTGACCGTGTCGCCGATGATCGAGACGGGCTGGCCGGGCGGCAGCAACTTGACGGCCAGCACCTTGGTGACGATGTCCAACGCGAGGACGACCGCCGCGACCGACACCAGCAGACGCAACCGCCGCGGGGCGGGCGCCGCGGCGTCCCGCTCGGGCGCGGTCACCGGCTCGGTCGATCCAGAGGGTTCTTCGGGCACCCTCTCATCATCCACTAAAGGGCCGGCCCGTTGGCGCACGGCGTGCGCCATGATTTCCCCATGGGACGACTCACCGTCATCGCCACCGGCGGCACGATTTCCACCGCGACCGGCCCCGACGGGGTGCACCGGCCCGCCCTGCGGGGCGCGGACCTGGTCGCGCCCGTGCGCGGCGGCCTCGACGTGGATGTCGTCGACCTGATGGCCGTGGACAGCTCGGAGCTGACGGTGCCGGACTGGGACCGGATGCGCACCGCCATCGCCGCCGCGGTCTCCGGCGGCGCCGACGGCGTGGTTGTCGCCCACGGCACCGACACCATGGAGGAGAGCGCGCTGTGGCTCGAGCTCACCTATGACGGCGAGGCGCCCGTCGTCTTGACCGGCGCGATGCGCAGCGCCGACGCGCCCGACGCCGACGGGCCGGCCAACCTGCGCGACGCCCTGGCGGTGGCGGCCAGCCCGTCCGCCCGCGGCCTGGGCGTGCTGCTGTCGTTCGCGGGCCGGGTGTGGCAGCCGCTGGGCCTGCATAAGGCGGCCACCCAGGACCTCAGCGGCTTCGCCGGTGAATTGCTGGGCACCAGCTCCGGCGGTGTGACGCTGCGGGGGCCCAAGACGCGCCCGCAGGTCGGTGCGGTGAGCGCCGCCGCCGCTCCGCGGGTCGACATCGTCGCCGCCTACCTGGGCAGCGACGCCGTGGCCCTGGACGCCTGCGTGGCCGCCGGCGCGCGCGGGGTGATCGTCGAGGCGCTGGGCTCGGGCAACGCGCCGGCCGCGGTGGTCGAGGGTGTGCGGCGGCAGTGCCACGCCGGCGTGGTCGTCGGGGTGTCGACGCGCGTGCCCGGCGGCCGGGTCAGCGCGGGCTACGGCCCCGGCCACGACCTGGTGGCGGCCGGCGCGCTGATGGTGCCGCGGCTGCGGCCGCCGCAGGCGCGGGTGCTGGTGATGGCCGCGCTGGCCGCCGGGCTAGACGTCGCCGAGGTCGTCGGCCGCTGGGGCTGACGCGTCGCCGGCGTCGCGGGCCCGCAGGGCCTCGATGTAGTCCGGCCAGTCCAGGCTGTCCGTCGGGTTGGCGCGGCTGAGTTCGGCGGTGTCGGCGGGGAACGTCCGCGCCTGCCCCGGCCCGGAGCTGCGGGTCTCGAAGCGCACCGTCACCACGCCGTGCCCGGCGCCCTGGACCCAGCCGTGCCCCAGGTCGCGGTGGCGCAGGTCGTCCCCGACGCGCCAGGGGGCGGCGCCCGCCGCGGGCGCCGGCGCGAACATCGCCTCGGTCGCGGTCTCGGTGGAGGCCACGTCGTGCGGCGCCTCCGACGCCGGCCCGGTGAGGTCCAGGTCGGGAAACAGCGATTCCTGTTGCACGTCGCTGAGCCCCGAAAAGCCCACGCCCAGAAGCCGAATCGGCCCGATCTCGCGCGGGTCCAGCAGCAGCCGCCGGGCCAGCGCCCCCAGCGCCGCCGCCTCGGTGGTCGCGTAGGGCAGGGTCGCCGAGCGGGTCAACGTGCTCATGTCGGATTTCTTCAACTTGACCGTCACGGTCCGGGCGCCGCGCCCGTCGCGCAGCAACCGCTGGTGCGCGTGCTCGGCGATCGGGTCGATCGCGTCGCGCAGCTGGCCGAGCGTGGTCAGGTCGACGGCGAAGGTCGATTCGGAGCTGATCTGTTTGGCCTCGGCGCGTTCGGCCACGGGCCGGTCATCGATGCCGCGGGCCAGTCGGTGCAGCGCCGGCCCGATGGTGGCGCCGAGGATGTTCGCCGCCTCGGCGTCGCTCAGCGCGGCCAACTGCCCGATCGTCTCGATGCCGAGGCGATGCAGCTTCTCGTCGGCCACCGGCCCGATCCCCCACAGCCGGCGTACCGGCAGACCGTCGAGCAGCGCGGTCTCCTCGGCCCGCCGCACCACCCGGACGCCGTCGGGTTTGGCCAGGCCGGAGGCGATCTTGGCGATTTGCTTGCCCGAGCCGGCGCCGACCGAGGCCACCAGGCCGGTCTCGTCGCGGACCCGACGGCGCAGGTCCTCGCAGAACGCCTCGACCCGTTCGGCGGCCGCCCCGGCCAGGTGCGCCGGCTCGCCGAAACCCTCGTCGAACGACAACTGCTCGACGACCGGCACCAAGCTGCGCACGGCGTCGAACACCCGCCGGCTCGCCACGCCGTAGACCACCCCGCGCGGCGGCAGCACCACGGCGGTCACGCCGACCTGCCGGCGGGCCTGATGCATCGGCATCGCCGATCGGGCCCCGAAGACGCGGGCCTCGTAGCTGGCGCCGGCCACCACGCCCCGGCCCCCGAGGCCGCCGACGAGCACCGGCCGGCCCCGCAGGGTCGGCCGGGTGAGTTGCTCGACGGACGCGAAGAACGCGTCCATGTCGAGATGCAGCACCCAGCGCGACTCCACCCGACAAATGTATTGCGCCCCTGGGATACCGTTTTGGCATGGCCATGAACCTGGCGCACCGGCGGATCTGTAGCTCGGATCGGTGGGCGAAAGCGGTCGAGGACGAGCTGCTGCCATGGGCGTTGGCCGGTGTTGATCTGGGTGACAACACCCTGGAGATCGGACCGGGCTACGGCGCGATCCTGCGGGTGCTGGTCGACAAGACACCGCAGCTCACGTCCGTCGAGATCGATACGCCGATGGCGCAGCGCCTGCAGCGGCTCTACGGCGACCGGGCGCGGATCATCAACGGCGACGGCACCGACACCGGGCTGCCGGCCGAGGAGTTCAGTTCGGTGGTGTCGTTCACGATGCTGCACCACGTCCCGACGGTCGAGTTGCAGGACCGGTTGTTCGCCGAGGCGTTTCGGGTGCTGCGGCGCCGGGGCGTCTTCGCGGGCAGCGACAGCGTGACGTCGCTGCGGTTCCGGATCCTGCACTTCCGCGACACCTGCAACACCGTCGACCCGCGGACGTTGCCAAACCGGTTGCGCGCGGCGGGGTTTGCTGACGTCGACGTCGAGGTTCGCGGCGGCAGGCTGCGCTGGCGCGCCGTCAAGCCGTGAGCGTTGCGCGCACCTAATCGCACCGTGAAATCTTCGCGGTCGGGCTCGCTCGCGCCGCCCCGGCGATCGGGACCAGGCGTACAACGGAGAGCATGCCCCCTGTGTCGACTGACCCCCCGCCCGACCCGCAGCCGCACCTGATGCGTCAAGTAGCGGAGTCCTTCGGCGTAGACGCCGATCGCTACGACCGGGCCCGGCCCCGGTATCCCGACGCCCTCATCCAGCGCGTGATCGCCGCAAGTCCCGGCACCGAATTCCTGGACGTCGGTTGCGGCACGGGCATCGGGGCACGGCAATACACCGCGGCCGGGGTGACGGTGCTCGGCGTCGACCCCGACGCCCGGATGGCCGAGGTCGCCCGCCGCAGCGGCATCGACGTTGAGATCGGCAACTTCGAGACGTGGGATCCCCGCGGCCGTTCCTTCGACGCGGTCGTCGCGGGACAGGCCTGGCACTGGGTGGATCCCGTGCGGGGTGCCGAGAAGGCCTCGCAGGTGTTGCGGCCACACGGCCTGTTGGCGCTGTACTGGCATGTCTTCGATCCGCCCGCGGAGGTGGCGCAGCCCTTCGAGGACGTGCTTGCGCGCGTGGCGCCCGACGCGCCGCTGCTGACGCCGGGTTTCGGGCTGCAAGAGGCGAACGTGCGGCGGGCGCTGCAGGGCATCCGGACCGCCGGCGGCTTCGCCGAACCCGAGCAGTGGCGGTTCGAATGGCAGCGGCGGTACACGCGTGAGGAGTGGCTGGACCATTTGGCCACCACCGGCCAGCTCACCCTTCTCGGGCCGGACGAGGTCGCAACGGTGCAGGACGCCGTCGGGACCGTCATCGACCGGCTTGGTGGCGAATTCACCATGGACTACGTCACTTTGGCGACGGCGGCGACGCGGGCCTGACGCCGCTCAGGCTTTCGCGATGGCGACGCGCACCCCGTCGCCGATGTCGGCGCCGTCGACCGGTTCGCCGAATTCGAAGCTGGTCGCGAGGATCTCCCCCGCGATCAGGTCGCGGTGCGTCGCGGCCCAGCCGGCGCGTTCGGCGGGCACCGCCATCACCACCGAGATGCGGTCGGAAACCTCGAGTCCCGTGGACTTGCGCAGCTCCTGCAGCTCGCGGATCCGGTCCTTGGCCCATCCCTCGGCCTCCAGCTCGGGGGTGACCGTGCCGTCCAGGACGACCAGTCCGGCACCGTCGGGCAGCGCCGCAGTGTATTCCGGGTCGGCGGCGACCAGCCGGGAGCTGTACTCCTGCGGTTGCAGCACCGCCGGACCGGCGGTCAGGGTGCCGTCCGGGTTGACGACGCCCGCACCGGACTTGACCGCCTTGATGGCCGCCTGCACGTCCTTGCCGAGCCGCGGCCCGGCAACCCGCGCGTTGACGGTGAGCTCGAACCGTCCGTAGGTGTCGATGGCGTCGGTCAGCTCGACGGACTTGACGTTGAGCTCGTCGGCGATCAGGTCGGTGAACGGCTCCAGCGATCGCGGGTTAGCCACCGCCACAGTGAGTTTCGGCAGCGGCAGGCGCACCCGCAACTTCTTGGCCTTGCGCAGCGACGACCCGGCCGAGCAGACCTCGCGCACCTGGTCCATCGCGGCAACCAACTCGGGGTCTGCGGGCACCGCACCGGGGCCGGGCCAGTCGGTCAGGTGCACCGAGCGCCCGCCGGTGAGCCCGCGCCAGACGATCTCGGTGACCGACGGCAGCAACGGGGCGGCCAGCCGCGCCGTCACCTCCAGCACGGTGTGCAGCGTGTCGATGGCGTCGGGGTCTTCCTCCCAGAACCGCGAACGCGACCGTCGCACATACCAATTGGTGAGCGCCTCGGTGAACTGGCGCAGCCGGTCGCACGCGCGGGAGATGTCACACGTGTTCATCTCGCGGGTCAGATCGTCGCGCAGCTCGGCGAGCTTGGCCAGGATGTAGCGGTCCAGCACCTGGGCCGAATCCGTGCGCCAGGCGCCGACTTTGGGCGCGTAGAGGGCCAGGAAGCTGTAGGCGTTCCACAGCGGCAGCAGCACCTGCCGCACGCCCTCGCGGATGCCCTGCTCGGTGACGATCAGGTTGCCGCCGCGCAGGATCGGCGAGGCCATCAGGAACCAGCGCATCGCGTCGGAGCCGTCGCGGTCGAACACCTCCGACACGTCGGGATAGTTGCGCAGCGACTTGCTCATCTTCTGCCCGTCGGAGCCGAGCACAATCCCGTGCGCCACACAGGTTTTGAACGCCGGGCGGTCGAACAGCGCGGTGGCCAGCACGTGCAGCGTGTAGAACCAACCGCGGGTCTGGCCGATGTATTCGACGATGAAATCGCCGGGGTAGTGGGTGTCGAACCAGTCCGCGTTCTCGAACGGGTAGTGCACCTGCGCGTACGGCATGGATCCCGAGTCGAACCACACGTCGAGCACGTCGGGGATGCGGCGCATGGTGCTGCGCCCGGTGGGGTCGTCGGGGTTGGGCCGGGTGAGCTCGTCGATGTAGGGCCGGTGCAGGTTGTCGGGCCGCACCCCGAAGTCGCGTTCGAAGTCGTCGAGGCTGCCGTACACGTCGACCCGCGGGTAGGCGGGGTCGTCGGACTTCCACACGGGAATCGGCGTGCCCCAGTAGCGGTTTCGTGAGATCGACCAGTCCCGGGCGCCCTGCAGCCACTTGCCGAACTGGCCGTCCTTGACGTGTTCGGGGTACCAGGTGATCTGCTGGTTGAGTTCGACCATGCGGTCGCGGAACTGGGTGACCGCGATGAACCACGACGACACCGCGCGGTAGATCAGCGGATTGCGGCACCGCCAGCAGTGCGGGTAGGGGTGTTCGTAGGTCTCGTGGCGCAGCAGCACCGCGCCGTTGGTCGCCGCGGGGCCGCTGCCGTTCTTCAGGTCGCGGATGATGTGCGGGTTGGCGTCGAAGACATGCTGCCCCTGGTAGTCCGGCACGGTGGCGTCGAAACGCCCGCGGGCGTCGACTGGGGTGACGGGCACGATGCCGACCTTGTCGGTGGTCGCCATGTCGTCCTCACCGTAGGCCGGCGCCATGTGCACGATCCCGGTGCCGTCCTCGGTGGTGACGAAGTCGCCCGGCAGCACCTGAAACGCGTTCTCGGTGTCGGCGAAGTACGCGAACGGCGGCAGGTAGCGGGTGCCCAGCAACTCGGCGCCCCGGTAGGTGCCCAGCATCTCGGGTTCGTCACCGAGCTCTTTGGCGTAGGCGCCCAGCCGGGGCTGCGCCAACACGAAACGCCGCTCCCCCACCTTGACGTGGGCGTAGGTCACGTCGGGGTTGACGGCGACCGCGAGGTTGGACGGCAAGGTCCACGGGGTCGTCGTCCACACCAGCAGGTAGGCGCCGTCGAGCTCGCCCCCAGCGACGCGGAACCCGACGGTCAGCGCGGGGTCCTGGCGGCTCTGGTAGACGTCGTCGTCCATGCGTAGTTCGTGGTTGGACAGCGGGGTTTGGTCGCGCCAGCAGTACGGCAGCACGCGGTAGCCCTCGTAGGCCAGGCCCTTGTCCCACAGCTGTTTGAACGCCCAGATGACCGATTCCATGTACGGCAGATCGAGCGTCTTGTAGTCGTTGTCGAAGTCGACCCAGCGCGCCTGGCGGGTGACGTAGGCCTGCCATTCGTCGGTGTAGCGCAGCACCGAGGCGCGGCAGGCGTCGTTGAACGCGGCGATGCCCATGTCGTCGATCTGCGACTTGTCGGTGATGCCCAGCTGCCGCTCGACCTCGAGTTCGGCGGGCAGCCCGTGGGTGTCCCAGCCGAACCGGCGCTCCACCTTGTAGCCGCGCATCGTGCGATACCGCGGAACGATGTCCTTGACGTAGCCGGTGAGCAGGTGCCCGTAGTGCGGCAGCCCGTTGGCGAACGGCGGGCCATCGTAGAACACGTATTCGTCGGCGCCGTCGCGGCGGGCGATGCTGGCGCGAAAGGTGTTGTCGCGGGCCCAGTAGTCGAGCACCTCGAGCTCGAGCGCCGGGAAGTCGGGAGCTCCCGGCTTCGGATACGCCTGGACGTCAGCGTTTTCGGTCACGGTGTGCGTCGTCTCCTGTGCCCAGTCCTGTCAGGCCGGGGACGACGACGCGCTGGCTGCGCGAGCGCCGCGGTACCACCCCGCTTGCCGCGCGCTGCGCGGCCGCTCATTGGGCTGTGACGGGCCTACCCGTTCGGTTCTACTGAGCCAGGCGGCCGTTCTTCCGAAAGCTCCCCGGTGATGGCCGGATCGACGCCACTAAACGATTCTACGAACGGCGCGCCCCAAGGGGCTACCTGGCCGCAGGGTCAACCC
>NZ_LZJC01000094.1 GCF_001666755.1 Mycobacterium sp. E1214
CGACGGCGTCACCGGCGCCAGCCTCATGTCCAGGCTGTGCGGCACCGAGGCCGACGCCCCCGCCCCGGACCCGGCCGTCGGCGCGGCGGCAGTCGGTGCCCGCGACGCCCTCGATCACCCACATCTCCCACAACGGCCAGCGACGCTCCAGCGGCTCCTGGGCGATGTGGCCGCAGATCTCCGACAGCTCGGCGCGCCCGCCCGGGGCGGGCACCGCGATGCGGTGCAGGTGGCGGTCCAGATCGAAACCCTCGTCGTCCACCCAGACGGGGTGGTCGAGGTTGAGCGGACTGTCCGCGAGCTTCTCGCGGAACTCCGGGATGGCGCGGATGCGCGCCGACAGCGCCTCGCGCAGCCGGTCGAAGCTGTATCCGCCGGGCATGGTCGAGGTGTCCAACTCGACGATCGAGCACACGTGCATGGGCTGCGACGGGCTCTCCAGGTAGAGGAAGCTGGCGTCGAGTCCGCTGAGTCGCTGCATTCCAGGCATGGTATGTGTCACACCGAGGCGCCGGTGCACCCGCGCGGCAGAGGTGGCAGAATGGACCGGTCAGCCGAACCCGGGGACCCGACGGGCGCGAGAGCCAGGGCCACGAGGATCGAAACGACCACCGCAAGGGACAACGATGTCTGAGCTCAACGTTTACGGTGCACCGGCGGCGCAAGCCCAGCCGCGCACCAAGATTCGCACCCATCATCTGCACAAGATGAAGGCCGAGGGCCACAAGTGGGCCATGCTCACGGCCTACGACTATTCGACCGCCCGGATCTTCGACGAGGCCGGCATCCCGGTGCTGCTCGTCGGCGATTCGGCGGCCAACGTGGTGTACGGCTACGACACCACCGTGCCCGTCTCGATCGACGAGCTGATCCCGCTGGTGCGCGGCGTGGTCCGCGGCGCGCCGCACGCCCTGGTGGTCGCGGACCTGCCGTTCGGCAGCTACGAGGCCGGGCCCGCCGCCGCGCTGGCCGCCGCCACCCGCTTCATGAAGGAAGGTGGCGCGCACGCCGTCAAACTCGAAGGCGGCGAGCGGGTGGCCGAGCAGATCGCCTGCCTGAGCGCGGCCGGCATCCCCGTGATGGCGCACATCGGCTTCACCCCGCAGAGCGTCAACAGCCTCGGCGGCTTCCGGGTGCAGGGCCGGGGCGACGCCGCGGAGCAGACCATCGCCGACGCGATCGCCGTCGCGGAGGCCGGCGCCTTCTCGGTCGTCATGGAGATGGTGCCCGCCGAGCTGGCCACCCAGATCACCGGCAAGCTGACCATCCCGACGATCGGCATCGGCGCCGGCCCCAACTGCGACGCGCAGGTCCTGGTGTGGCAGGACATGGCCGGCATGAGCGGCGGCAAGACCGCCCGCTTCGTCAAGCGGTTCGCCGACGTCGGCGAACAACTGCGCCGGGCCGCGTCGCAGTACGCGCAAGAGGTGGCCGAAGGGTCGTTCCCCGCCGAGGAGCACTGCTTCTGACCCACCGTCGGCCGTGTCGCGCCGACACGCCGACCACCTGAAACCCGTTGCGGGCCAGCGCTGTACGATCGAACTCGGATGCGGCCGGACTCCGAGAGCAGGGTGGGCATATCGACCGGGGGATTTCTGGCGACTCGATGCGCCGTCGGACGGCGCTGATGTTGCCGCTGCTGCTGGCAGGAGGCACTGCCATGGCGCGAGCTCCGCGCGCGGCCGCCGAACCACCGCACACCTCGCCGCAATCCAGCAGGTGGTCGCCCGAGCGCGCCAACCGCTGGTATGAGACG
Source organism: Mycobacterium sp. E1214 (assembly GCF_001666755.1). Taxonomy (GTDB): domain Bacteria; phylum Actinomycetota; class Actinomycetes; order Mycobacteriales; family Mycobacteriaceae; genus Mycobacterium. The sequence continues at coordinate 1,757 of NZ_LZJC01000094.1, forward strand.
CAGGGCTGGCTCGTCGGCGCCAACTACATCACCTCCAGCGCCATCAACCAACTGGAGATGTTCCAGCCCGACACCTTCGACCCCGGGCGCATCGAGACCGAGCTGGGGTGGGCCCGCGCCAACGGCCTGAACGCGATCCGGGTGTTCCTGCACGACCTGTTGTGGGCGTCCGACAGCCGAGGCTTTTCGGCCCGCCTGGCGCAGTTCGTCGATATCGCCGCACGCCACGGCATCAAGCCACTGCCCGTGCTGTTCGACTCGTGCTGGGACCCGTTCCCGCAGGCCGGCCCGCAACGCCCGCCGCGGCCCGGCGTGCACAACTCCGGATGGGTGCAGAGCCCGGGCGCGGCGCGGCTGGACGACCGCGATTACCTGCCCACCCTGCGCGCCTACGTCACCGGCGTCCTCACCCAATTCCGCGGCGACGACCGCATTTTGGGATGGGACCTGTGGAACGAGCCCGACAACCCCTCGGAGTACTACGCGTCGGTGGAACGCAAGGACAAGCTGGACCTAGTCGCGGACCTGCTGCCGCAGGTCTTCGGGTGGGCCAGGGCCGTCGACCCCCGACAGCCGTTGACCAGCGGCGTATGGCAGGGCGAGTGGGCCGACCCCGGCCGCCGCAGCGTCATCAGCGGGATCCAGCTGGACAACTCCGACATCCTCACGTTCCACTGCTACGGCAGGCCCGCCGATTTCCAGAACCGCATCGCCGAGCTGACGCCGCTGGGCCGCCCGATCATCTGCACCGAGTACATGGCCCGCCCGTTGGGCAGCACCGTGGGCGACATCTTGCCGATCGCCAAGCGCGCCAACGTCGGCGCATTCAACTGGGGCCTGGTCGCGGGGAAGACGCAGACGTACTTCCCGTGGGACTCCTGGGAGCATCCCGATCCCGCGATGCCCAAGGACTGGTTCCACGACCTGTTGTTGCCCGACGGCCGGCCCTACCGGGACGCCGAGATGGAGACGGTGCTGCAGCTGGGCGACCTGGCGATGTACCTCACCGCGCCGCCGCCCGGCTGACACCTGCGGCGCCGCGCGCAACGGTGCGGCGGCCCCGTCACTTCGGTGTGGCAGGCTATGGGAGCCCTTCCCGACCCCCCGACGTTCATGGCCGCGGCGACGCGCCCGCAACGGAGATCCCATGCCTGCAAAAGCGCCGCGAACCTCGCGCCACCTCGAGGTTGAGCGCAAGTTCGACGTCGTCGAATCGACCGTCTCGCCCTCCTTCGAGGGCATTGCCGCGGTCGCCCGCGTGGAGAAGTTGCCGGCGGAGCACTTGGACGCGACGTACTTCGACACGCCCGGGGAAGACCTGGCGCGCAACAAGATCACGCTGCGCCGCCGCACCGGCGGCCACGACGCGGGGTGGCACCTGAAGTTGCCCGCGGGCCCCGAGGCCCGCACCGAGGTGCGGGCTCCGCTGGACGCGTCGGGCCCCGGCGGGGACGATTCGGTGCCCGACGAGCTTGCCGACGTCGTGCTAGCGATCGTTCGCGACCGCCCCCTGCAGCCGGTCGCGCGCATCACTACGCTGCGCGAGAACCAGGTGCTCTACGGCGCGGACGGCGCCCCGCTGGCCGAGTTCAGCAACGACCACGTCACCGCCTGGTCGGCGCGCACCACCGAGGACTCCGACCTCGAGCCCACCCAGCAGGAGTGGCGCGAGTGGGAGTTGGAGCTGGTGGAGTCCGACGGCGACCCCGACACCGCGCTGCTGGACCGGCTGAGCAACCGGCTGCTCGACGCGGGCGCCGCCCCCGCCGGGCACGGCTCCAAGCTGGCCCGGGTGTTGGGCACCACCGCCGCGCCCACGGCGGCCGCGCCGGCATCGGACAACCCGTTGCAGCGCGCAGTGGCCGAGCAGGTGCGCGAGCTGTTGGTGTGGGACCGCGCCGTGCGCGCCGACGCCTACGACTCCATCCATCAGATGCGGGTCACCACCCGCAAGTTGCGCAGCCTGCTGCGTGACTACCAGGACGCCTACGGCCTGCCCGACGACGGCTGGGCGCTGGACGAGCTGCGGGAGCTCGCCGCCATCCTGGGGGTGGCGCGCGACGCCGAGGTGCTCGCGGAGCGCTACGAACGCCAATTGAACGGCCTGGCACCGGAGTTGGTGCGGGGACCGATCTGGGAGCGGCTCGTCGGGGGTGCCCGCCGCCGTTACCAGACGGGGTGGCGCCGGTCGTTGATCGCGATGCGGTCGCAGCGGTATTTCCGGCTGTTGGACGCGCTCGACGAGATCGTGGCCCAACCGCCCGGCGGCGTCGCCGGCGAGGAGGCGCCGCCGATCACCATCGACGCCGCGTACAAGAAGATCCGCAAGGCCACCAAGGCCGCCGCCCGGGTCGACGAGGAGCATCCGGACGACCAGCACGAGCGCGACGAGGCCATCCACCGAATTCGTAAACGCGCCAAGCGGCTTCGCTACACGGCTGCGGCCACCGGCGCGGGCAAGGTGTCCGAACAGGCCAAGGCCGTGCAGTCGCTGCTCGGCGATCATCAGGACAGCGTGGTCAGCCGCGAGCACCTGAGCCAGGAGGCCGAGGCCGCGCACGGTGCCGGCGAGGACACCTTCACCTACGGCCTGCTGTATCAACGCGAGGCCGACCTGGCCGACGCCCGCCGCCGCGAACTCGACGACGCGCTGCGCAAACTCGCCAAAGCGGTGCACAAGGCCTGAGGGCGGACGAGCTGGCCTGTAAGCCGGATTCTGTTCCGCGCCGCCGCGAACGGCGACGCGGCGGCGACCATCCATCTGGGCACTCCGTCGCCGGGTGCCTCGAGCGGCCTACCCGCAGGCTCGGGCGAGCAACCCTCGAACGCCTGCGCGGCCGCACGTGCGGTGCGGCCTTCTTGGCCTTGCTTCGGGTGGGGTTTGCCGAGCCATCCCGGTCACCCGGGATGCTGGTGCGCTCTTACCGCACCGTTTCACCCTTACCACCGCGAGCGGTGGCGGTCTGTTTTCTGTGGCACTTTCCCGCGAGTCACCTCGGATTGCCGTTAGCAATCACCCTGCTCTGTGAAGTCCGGACTTTCCTCGAACCGCCACGCGACGGCCCGCGGCCGCCCGGCCAACTCGTCCGCGACGAATCACGCTACTACCCGCCGGACCCTGGGGCCAGCAACGATCGCGCGCGCCGCTCTAGGGTGGATCGGGTGGACCGATGGCAGAAGCGCGTCGACGCCGGCGACTGGGACGCCGTCGCCGGCGAAATCGACGACCTGGGCGGGGCGTTGCTGCCGCAACTGATCACCCCGCGCGAAGCGGCCCGGCTGCGCACGCTCTACACCGACGACGGCCTGTTCCGCTCGACCGTCGACATGGCGCCCAAACGCTACGGCTCGGGGCAATACCGCTACTTCCACTCCCCCTATCCCGAACCGATCCAACAGCTCAAACAGGCCCTGTATCCCCGGTTGCTGCCGATCGCCAGGGACTGGTGGGACAGGCTCGGGCGTGCGGCGCCATGGCCCGACGACCTCGACGACTGGCTGGCGGCCTGCCACGCCGCCGGCCAGGTGCGGTCCACCGCACTGATGCTGAAGTACGGCGCGGGCGACTGGAACGCGCTGCACCGCGACCTCTACGGCGAACTGGTCTTCCCCCTGCAGGTGGTGATCAACCTCAGCGACCCGGCGACCGACTACACCGGCGGCGAGTTCCTGCTGGTCGAGCAACGGCTGCGGGCCCAATCACGGGGAATGGCAACGCAATTGCCGCAAGGGCATGGCTACGTCTTCACCACCCGCGAACGCCCGGTGGTCTCGGCGCGCGGGTGGTCGGCCGCACCAGTGCGCCACGGTGTGTCGGTGGTCCGCTCCGGGGAGCGCTACGCCCTCGGGTTGATCTTCCACGACGCGGCGTAGCGATCAGCGGTCGCGGCGCAGCGCGATGACATTGTCGGGCACGACGACGGTCTCGCCGTTGACCACCGCCTCCCGATCCACCGCGTCGGCGCGCACCCGCGTCCAGGAGGCGCCGTCCAGGCGCAGCGCCGCGATCACCTCGTCGATACCGGGGAACTCGTGGTGAGGTGCGCCCGCCGGCGCCGCGCCGTGGTCGACGATCAGCAGCAGCCCGCCCGCGGCCACGCGGTCGACCGCCCTGCGCAGCACCCCGTCGCGCTCCAGGCGCGCCGGTGAGTGCAGGTACTGCGCCGACACCAGGTCGAAAGCGCCGGCGGGGAAGGTTTCGTTGAGGTCGTGGCGCTGAAAGTCGATGCGGCCGGTCAGGTTTCGCTGTGCGGCGGTCTCGGCGGCACGGCGCAGCGCGGTAGCCGAGACGTCGACCGCGACGACGTGCCAGCCGCGCTCGGCCAGCCAGAGCGCGTCCGCGCCCTCGCCGCAACCCAGGTCGAGGGCCCGCCCGGGGTCCAGGCCGGTGACCACCTCGGCCAATCGCGGATTGACCCGCCCGCTCCACACCCGGTCGGCGGACCGGTAGCGCTCCTCCCAAAAGGGCTCCGCTTCATGGGTTTTGACTTCCGAACTGTCCATGCCCCCTAGCTTGCGGAGAACACGATCCGTTGCCAAGATAATTTGCCATGGAGGCAAACAGCGGCGACATCGACTCCCTGGTACGGCGGCGGCTGCGGGAGCTGCGCACGCAACGCGGCCTCACCCTGCAGGAGGTGGGCGAGCGCGCCGGGATCGACGTCTCGACGCTGAGCCGGCTCGAATCCGGGAAACGACGGCTTGCGCTCGATCACCTCCCGCGACTGGCGCGGGCGCTCTCCGTCAGCACCGACGAGTTGCTGCAGGCCGCGCAGCCGCCCGACCCGCGGGTGCGCGGCGCGGCGCACAGCCATCACGGCGGCACGTATTGGCCGCTGACCCGCCAGGGCCCGGCGGGTGGACTGCACGCCTTCAAGATTCGCGTCAGCGCCCGGCGCCGCACTCCGCCCGCCGAGCTGCCGGTGCACGAAGGACAGGATTGGATGTACGTGTTGTCCGGTCGGCTGCGACTGGTCCTCGGGGACCGCGACTTCACCATCGAACCCGGCCAGGCCGTCGAGTTCTCGACGTGGACGCCGCACTGGTTCGGCGCGGTGGACGGGCCGGTGGAGGCCATCGTGATCTTCGGGCCGCACGGTGAACGGCTGCACCTGCACAGTTGAGACGGGCAGGGTCTACACACCTACACACCCGGCTGTGAGAGTTCTCGTCGGCGAGCTAGAGGTATGCCGTCTGGTTCACCAACCGCACCGAAGACGCACCATCGGAATAGAATTCCGCGATGCTCAGCGACGCGAGGTCGAGGTGCAGCCGGTACAGGATGCCGGGCCCGGCGTCGAGCGCCTGACGCAGCAGCATCTTGATCGGCGTCACGTGCGAGACGACCAGCACGGTGCTGCCCTGGTGTGCGGCGACGATCCGTTCGCGCACGCCCGTCACCCGGTCCGCCACCGCGTCGAAGCTCTCCCCGTCGGGGGGCGCGGTGCCGGTGTCGCGCAGCCAGCGGCGGTGCAGCTCCGGGTCGTGGGCGGCGGCCTCGGTGAAGGTCAGCCCCTCCCAGGCCCCGAAGTCGGTTTCGATGAGGTCGTCGTCTACGGTCACGTCCAACCCCAGCGCCTTGGCGGCGGCGGTCGCGGTGTCGTAGGCCCGCTGCAGCGGGGAAGACAACACCGCCGCGATGCCGCCGCGCTGCCCCAGATACCGCGCCGCGGCGTCGGCCTGCCGCCGGCCGATCTCGGTGAGCGCGGGGTTGCCGCGGCCCGAATAGCGGCGCTCCACCGACAACGCGGTCTGCCCGTGCCGTAGCAGCAACAGCCTGGTCGGGGTGCCGCGGGCACCGGTCCAGCCCGGCGACTGCGCGGCGGGGGCTGCCCGTTCGGGTTCGGCGGCGGGCGCCGCGGGCTGTTCCACCGGGTCGTCGGCGGCGGCGTCCATGGCCTCGTTGGCCAACCGGTCGGCGTGCGAGTTGCGTTCCCGCGGAATCCAGCTATAGGTGATCCGGTCGAACCGCGACGCCAGCCGTCGAGCCTGGGCGTTCAGCTCGATCAGGTCGGGGTGTTTGACCTTCCAGCGCCCGGACATCTGTTCCACCAACAACTTCGAGTCCAGATACACCGCGGCCTCGGTCGCGCCCAGCCGCAGCGCGTCGTCCAAACCCGCGATCAGGCCGCGGTATTCGGCAACGTTGTTGGTGGCGCGGCCGATGGCCTGCTTGTTCTCGGCCAACACCGCGGCGCGGTCGGCCGTCCACACCACCGCGCCGTAGCCGGCGGGTCCCGGGTTGCCCCGCGAGCCGCCGTCGGCTTCGATGACCACCTTCACTGGTCGATCCCCTTGACGCGCAGCAAGATTGCGCCGCACTCCGGGCAGCGCACCACCTCGTCCTCGGGGGCGGCCGAGATGCGGGACATCTCGCCGCGGTCGATCTCGAGCCGGCAGGCCCCGCACCGGCGACCCTGCAGCGGCGCCGCGCCCGGGCCGCCGCCGGCGCGCTGGCGTTCGTACAGGGCCGCCAGCGCCGGATCCAGGGCAGCACTGAGCGATTCACGCCGCGCCGCGTGAGATTGGCGGGCCTCGCCGAGGTCGGCGATCGCGGCATCGACCGCCTGCCGCGCCGCGACCACCTGCGCCTGCAGCGCCTCCACCTCCGCCTGCCCGGCGGTCACCTGGGATTGCAGCTCCTCACGACGCTCCATGACCTCGAGCAGCGCATCCTCCAGACTGGCCTGGCGCCGCTGCAGCGTGTCCAGTTCGTGCTGCAAGTCCGCGAGTTGCTTCGCGTCGACCGCCCCGCCCTGCAGCAGCGCCCGGTCGCGATCCTCACGCTGGCGCACCGAGTCGATCTCGGACTCGAAGCGCGACACCTCGGCGTCGACGTCCTCCAGCGCGATCCGCACCGCGCCCAACCGGTCGCCCGCGGTGGTGTATTCCTGCTGGACGCTGTCGTAGGCGGCCTGCTCGGGCAGGTGGGTGGACCGGTGCGTGAGGCGCGCCAATTCGGCATCCAGCTTGGACAATTCCAGGAGTGAACGCTGCTGTGCGACTTCGGCTTTCATGACCGACCACCCCCGGTGTCGTTAGCTGACTGACCCATGGTCCACGGGTCGGTGCGTAGGGTACACACCCGCACCGGCAGCGCCGCGCCGAACCGGGACCGCAGCAGCTCGGCGGCCTGTTCGCACCACGGGAATTCGGTGGCCCAGTGCGCCACGTCGATCAGGGCCACGTTCGACGACCGGGCGTGCTCGTCGGCGGGGTGGTGGCGCAGGTCGGCCGTGACGTAGGCCTGCACCCCGGCTTCCGCCGCGGCGGTCAGCAGCGAATCCCCGGCACCGCCGCACACGGCGACCCGTGACACCGACAGGTCCGGGTCGCCCGTCGCCCGCACACCCCACGCCGTCGCCGGCAACGCGGTGCTGACACGAAAGACGAAGTCGCGCAACGGCTCCGGGTGCTGCAGGGTGCCGATGCGGCCGAGCCCGGCATCGCTGGGCAGCGGCGCCATCGCGAAGACGTCGAACGCCGGCTCCTCGTACGGATGGGCGGCGCGCATCGCCGCCAGCACGGCGGACCGCAGCCGCGCCGGCGCCACCACCTCGAACCGGTCCTCGGCCAGCCGCTCGACGGCGCCGACGCTGCCCACCGCCGGGGACGCGCCCTCGTGCGGCAGGAACTGCCCGATGCCGCCCACGCTCCAGCTGCAGTGCGAGTAGTCGCCGATCTGGCCGGCACCCGCCTCGAACACCGCGGCCTGCACCGCTTCCGAGTTCTCGGCGGGCACGTAGATCACCCACTTGTCCAGCCCGGTCGGCGCCGGGCGCGGCTCGAGCGCGGCCTCGACCGTCAGCCCGAGCGCGCGGGCCAGCGCGTCCGACACACCCGGCGAGGCCGAGTCGGCGTTGGTGTGGGCGGTGAACAGCGAACGCCCGGAGCGGATCAGGCGGTGCACCAGGGCGCCCTTGGGCGTGTTGGCCGCGACGGTGTCGACGCCGCGCAACAACAACGGGTGATGCGCCAACAGCAGGGAACGCTCGGGGACCTCGTCGACGACGGCCGGCGTCGCGTCGACCGCGACGGTCACCGATTCCAGCACGTCGTCGGGGTCGCCGCAGACCAGGCCCACCGAATCCCACGACTCCGCGAGCCAAGGCGGGTACGCCTCGTCCAGCGCGGCGATCACGTCGGCCAGGCGGGCGCTCACCGGCGGCCCTCACCGGTGATCTCCGAGATCGCCCGGATGAGCAGCGGCCACTCACGGCGCACCGCGACCCGCAGATACCGCTCGTCCAACCCGACGAAGGTGTCGCAGCGGCGCACGGCAATCCCCCTGTCGCGCAGGCGTTCCCGAATCCGCACGGCGCCGGGTGTGCGGAACAACACGAAGGGGGCCCGGCCGTCGGTCACGTCGACGCCCACCGAGTGGAGGCCGGACACCATCTCGGCGCGCAGTTCGGCCAACCGCGCCGCCCCGGCCGCCGCCTCGGCCACGGCCTCGCGCGCGCAGCAGGCCGCGATCGCCGTCAGTTGCAGCGTCCCCACCGGCCAGTGCGCACGCTGAGCGGTCACCCGCGCCAACAGTTCCGGCGCGCCCAGCGCGTACCCCACCCGCAACCCGGCGAGCGCCCAGGTCTTGGTCAGGCTGCGCAACACCAGCACGTCGGGCAGCGATTCGCCGGCCACGCTGTGTGGCTCGCCGGGGATGGCGTCGGCGAACGCCTCGTCGACCACGAGGATCCGGCCGGGCCGGCGTAAGGCGAGGAGCTGCTCGCGCGTGTGCAGCACCGAGGTGGGGTTTGTCGGGTTGCCCACCACCACCAGGTCGGCGTCGTCGGGGACCGCGGCGCCGCCCAAGCCGAACGGCGGCGCCAGGACCACGTGGTGCACCGGCACCCCGGCCGCGGTCAAGGCGGCCGCCGGCTCGGTGAAGGCGGGCGCGAGCACCGCGGCACGCGACGGGCGCAGGTTGGCCAGCAAGGCGAACCCTTCGGCCGCGCCGGCCAGCGGTAGCACCTCCTCGCGCTCGCGGCCGTGCCGGGCCGCCACCGCGTCGCGGGCCCGGTTCACGTCGTCGGCGCTCGGATAGCGCGCCAGGTCCGAAAGCCGCTCCCCCAGCCGCTGCAGCAACCACTGCGGCGGCTCGCCGTGCCGGACGTTGACGGCGAAGTCGAGCATGCCGGGCGCGACGGCCTCGTCACCGTGGTAGCGGGCCGTCGGCGGGCTCAGGTTCAGACTCGCCATCCGAGAAACACTAGTGCCCGTCGGGCGGACGCCGTGCGGACCAGCCCGGGCCCCACGCGCGGTTACTGCTTGGCGACCTTGTCGGCGATCTGATTCGCCACCTTGACGGCGAAATCCGCGGGGTCTTTGCGCACCGCGACGACGTCGACGATCACGTTGTTGCGGACGGTCAGCGCGCGCTGGGCGCTGATGGTCATCGGCGTCGGCCCGCCGATGCTGACCGACGGCGTGACACTGAGGGTCCCGTTGCTGTTGGCGAACGGACCGACCTTCCACGACGATTCGGGGCCGTCCGCGGTGGCGGGCTGGTCGATCTGCCGGCTGGCGCAGGCCGGCCAGCGCTGCGCGGAGGCGTTGAAGAAGTCGCTGGCCTCCTTGGCCGAGGGGAACAGCACCAACGCCTGCCCCACCTCGACGTCCTGGTCGTTGCCCAGCGAGGTGGTGTCGTCGTCGCCGCTGACGGCGGTGTTGCCGCTGTTGGCGTAGACCGGCGCCTCGGCGGGCCCCAGGATGTAGTCGCATTCGTCGGGCAGTTTCACGGCTCCCGGGCCGGTCGCCTGCTTGGCGACGTCGTCTTGGAGCTTGTCGACGGTCACCTTGCTCTTCGTCCCGGTCACCCCGAACAGGGTGTCGATCTCGGCCGGCGTCAACAGCAGGCCCGCCAGTGCGGGCTGCGCGATGGGCGGCTTGGTGGACGTGGTCGTCGTGGCCGACGAGGAGGGCCCACCGTGGTTGCCGCCGCCGCAGGCAGCAACCACCGCTGCCGATGCGGCGACGACGATTGCGGCTGTGAATCGGCGCATGCAGTGACACCCTTCGAGTCGTATTCGAGCCGCCCGGCTCCCGCGTATGGGCACGCGGCGGCCGTCGGAAAGAGTCGGGAAAGTCCCGTGGCGAACGGAGCATAACGTGGGACACGGCGGCGCGCAGCAAATGCCGGGAGCGTTTACTGGCGTGTCGGTCGCCGGGCGGCGGGCGGGGTCCCGCGCGCGCCCGGCGGTGCCGTCGGCGCTGCCCGGTTGGATGCCCCGTCGAACGCCCGATCAACGCGTGTCGGCGATGGTCGAAGATCACCAGGCCCGCGCCGGGGCGCGCGTCGGTCTCCGGCGGGGTTGCCGCCGGGTTGGCGTGTGTCACCCCACCATTGTCGACCATCGCCGACACGCGTTGATCGGGCGTTCGACGGGGCATCCAACCGGGCAGCGCCGACGGCACCGCCGGGCG
>NZ_LZJC01000095.1 GCF_001666755.1 Mycobacterium sp. E1214
TGCCGAGCTCGAAATCGGCCCCCGCGAACGACATTCCCATCGCCCGGGTGGCCGTCAGCGATTCCGGCGTGCTGGCCAACGCGAACCGCTGGTCCACCAACTCGGGGGTGATCAGTTTTTGGTCGTAGACCATCACCCGCAGGAACGCCTCGAGGTTCTCCCGGGTGGGGTCGACCGAGAACTTGCCGAGCCGTTTGACACCCTCGGTCGGGTCGGGCGCGAACAGGTTGACGCTCAGGCCGCCAGGCCCCATCAGCACCAGGCGCCCGGCGCGATCCGGGTAGTCCAGGGCGAACCGCACCGCGGTGCCCCCGCCCAGCGAATTGCCCACCAGCGGTTCGCGTTGGCCAGCACGCCGGAATCGCTGACGGCCACCCGGGCGATGGGAATGTCGTTCGCGGGGGCCGATTTCGAGCTCGGCATGATGTGGCGAGAGGTGTACAAGCTACGTCAGCCGGTGCTGTTGATCTGGGGGCGCGAGGACCGGGTCAACCCGCTGGACGGCGCGCTGGTCGCGCTGAAGACGATTCCACGCGCGCAGCTGCACGTGTTCGGGCAGTGCGGTCACTGGGCGCAGGTGGAGAAGTTCGACGAATTCAACAAGCTGACCGTCGATTTCTTGGGAGGTGCGTGATGAGCGACGCGACGGGGATTCGGTCACTGGGCTATCTGCGCATCGGGGCCACCGACATGGCGGCCTGGCGCGAGTACGGCCTGAAGGTGCTGGGCATGGTGGAGGGCTCAGGGAGCACCGAGGGCGCGTTGTACCTGCGCATGGACGACTTCCCGGCCCGGCTGGTGATCGTCCCGGCCGAGCAGGACCGGCTGCTGGAAGCCGGCTGGGAGTGCGCCAATGCCGAAGGGCTGCAAGACGTTCGGCACCGGCTCGAGGTGGAGGGCATCCCGTACAAGGAGGCGACGGCCGCCGAGCTGGCGGATCGGCGGGTGGTCGAGATGATCCGGTTCTCCGACCCGTCAGGCAACTGCCTGGAGGTGTTCCACGGCGTCGCCCTGGAGCATCGCCGGGTCGTCAGTCCCTACGGCCACAAGTTCGTCACCGGCGAGCAGGGCCTGGGCCACGTGGTGTTGTCCACCCGCGACGACGACGAGGCGCTGCACTTCTACCGCGACGTGCTCGGCTTCAAGCTGCGCGACTCGATGCGGATGCCGCCGCAGGTGGTCGGCCGGCCGGCCGACGGGGCGCCGGCCTGGTTGCGGTTCTTCGGCTGCAACCCACGGCACCACAGCCTGGCCTTCTTGCCGATGCCGACCCCCAGCGGCATCGTGCACCTGATGATCGAGGTGGAGAACGCCGACGACGTGGGCCTGTGCCTGGACCGGGCGTTGCGCCGCAAGGTGCCCATGTCGGCCAGCCTGGGCCGGCACGTCAACGACCTGATGCTGTCCTTCTACATGAAGACCCCCAGCGGTTTCGACGTCGAATTCGGTTGCGAGGGAAGGGTCGTCGAGGACCGCGACTGGGTCGCGCGGGAGAGCACGGCGGTCAGCCTGTGGGGCCACGACTTCACGGTCGGCATGCGCGGCTGAGCCATGGCAGCCCCGATCGATCCGCGGGCCTTCCGGCAGGTGCTGGGCCAGTTCTGCACCGGGATCACCATCATCACCACCGTGCACGACGAGGTTCCGGTGGGGTTCGCGTGCCAGTCGTTCGCGGCGTTGTCGCTGGACCCGCCGCTGGTGTTGTTCTGCCCGACCAAGGTGTCGCGGTCCTGGAAGGCCATCGAGGCCAGCGGGCGCTTCTGCGTCAACGTGCTGACCGAGCAGCAAAAGCACGTCTCGGCGCGGTTCGGCTCCCGGGAACCCGACAAGTTCGCCGGAATCGACTGGCATCTCTCGGATCTCGGGTCGCCGGTCATCGACAACTCGCTGGCCTTCATCGACTGCACGGTGGCGTCCGCCCACGATGGCGGCGACCATTTTGTGGTCTTCGGCGCGGTGCACGCCCTGTCCGAAGCGCCCAAGATCAAGCCGCGGCCGCTGCTGTTCTACCGCGGCGAGTACACGGGCATCGAGCCGGACAAGACGACACCCGCGCAGTGGCGCGACGACCTGGAAGCCTTCCTCACCGCCACCACGCAAGACACCTGGCTGTGACGGCCCGGCGCCGGCGCGGGGCCTACTCCGGGGCGCCGCGGTAGGTCTCGTGCCGGACGGCCTGCACGTCGGTCGTCGGGTCGTAGTGCTCCGAAGACCAGGCGGTGTTGGGGTCGTCGCGGCCGGCCCGCTTGTCGGCCCCGGGGTCGAGCCGGTCGGCGTGGTCCCACTGCTGTTGCAGGTGTTCGCGCGCCGAGGCGGCCTCGGTCTGGTGTGCGTCGGCGCGGTCCTGCAACCGGGCCGCCTCGGCGGCCTTGGCTTCGGCCTCGGCCTTCGCGGCGCGCGCCTTCGCGGCCGTCTCCTCCGCGAGCGCTTCGCGCCGTTCGACCTTCGCGGCCTGCAACCTGGCGTGCTCGCGGATCTGTTCGGCCTGCCGTTGCCGGCGCCGACCGCGCGCCCGGCCCGCCACCAAGGCCAGCGCGACGATCACCAGAAGCGCGACAACGGCGATCACGATCCATGTGGTGTTGGCGTTCATGGCGGTCGGATCCCCATATTCGACAGAAATAAAACAGTCGGTCGGGTGCGTCCGGCCGGCCGCGGCGGCCGCACGCCGGGCGCTTCGGCCAGAATGTGGGTATGGCTTTCGACCTGAGCGCCTACTTCGAGCGCATCGGTTATCGCGGTGCCAGCGAACCGACGCTCGAGGTGCTGCAAGGCCTCGTCACCGCGCACACGCAGGCGATCCCGTTCGAGAACCTCGACCCGCTGCTCGGGGTGCCCGTGGACGATCTGGGCCCGGCGGCGCTGTTCGACAAGCTGGTGCGGCGCCGCCGCGGCGGGTTCTGCTTCGAACAGAACGGTCTGATGGGGTACGCGCTGGCGGACATCGGATTCCGGGTGCGGCGCCTGGCCGGGCGGGTGGTCTGGATGGTCGCGCCCGACGCGCCCCTGCCGGCGCAGACCCACACCGTGCTCGCGGTGACGTTCCCCGGATCCCACGGTGCCTTCCTGGTCGACGTCGGCTTCGGCGGCCAGACGCCGACGTCGCCGCTGCGCCTCGAGACGCAGACCGTCCAGCAGACCACCCACGAGCCTTACCGGCTGACCGACCGGGGCGACGGCCTGGTGCTGCAGGCCGAGGTGCGCGGCGAGTGGCAGGCGCTCTACGAGTTCAGCACCCGAACCGCGCCGGACATCGATCTTCGGGTGGGCAGCTGGTACGTGTCGACGAATCCGGCGTCGCATTTCGTCACCGACCTCATGGTGGCGATCGTGACGCCCGACGCCCGGTTGAACCTGGCCAACGGCAACCTGGCGATCCACCGCGGCGGGGACACCGAGAAGCTGCGCCTGGACGACGCGGACGCCCTCGTCGACGCGCTCACCGACCGCTTCGGCATCGACGTGCGCGGCGTCGGCGGCGACGGCGCCCTGCGCCCGCGCCTCGATCGGCTGCTCGCCGCCACGCCCTAGCGCGGCGTCAGCGGCCGGCCAGCCAGGGCCCGACGCGGCGCAGGCATTCCTCGATGTCGGCCGTCGGCCCGGCGAACGACAGGCGCACGAACGAGTTGCCCCGCGCGGTGTCGAAGTCGATGCCGGGGGCGATCGCGACGCCGGTGTCGGACAACAGCGACGAACAGAACGCGATCGAGTCGTCGGTGAAGTCCGAGACGTCGGCGTACACGTAGAAGGCGCCGTCGGTGGGCGCCAGGCGCTCGATGCCGATGCCGCGCAGGCCGTCCAGCAGCAGCGAGCGGTTCCTCGCGTAGTGGTGCAGGTGGCCGTCGGCCTCGGCGGTCGCCTCCGGAGTGAAGGCCGCCACCGCGGCGATCTGCGACAGCACCGGCGGGCAGATGGTGAAATTCCCGGTGAGGCAGTCCACCGCCCGGCGCAGCTCGGGCGGCACCAGCAGCCAGCCCAGCCGCCAGCCCGTCATCGCGTAGTACTTCGAAAAGCTGTTGACCACCACGGCGTTTCGGGAGGTCTGCCAGGCGCAACTGGTCTTCGGGGCGCCGTCGTAGACCAGGCCGTGGTACACCTCGTCGCTGATCAGCCGCGCGCCGGTCGCGTCGCACCAGGACGCGATGGCGGCCAGCTCGGCCGGCGCGATCACCGTCCCGGTGGGATTGGCCGGGCTCGCGACGATGACGCCCTGCACCGGCGGGTCGAGCTCGGCGAGCAGTTGCGCCGTGGGCTGGAACCGGGTGTCGGCGCCGCACGGGATCTCGACCACCTCGCACCCCAGGGCCGACAGGATGTTGCGGTAGCAGGGGTAGCCCGGGCTGGCCAACGCCACCCGATCGCCGACGTCGAAGCACGCGAGGAAGGCCAGCAGGAAGCCGCCGGAGGACCCGGTGGTCACCACCACGGCGTCGGGCTCCACCTCGATCCCGTGCTGGCGCACGTAATCTGCCGCGATCGCGGCGCGCAGCTCGGGGGTGCCCAGCGCCACCGTGTAGCCCAGCTCGTTGGCGTGCAGGGCCGCCGCCGCGGCCGCCCGCACCGCCTCGGGCGCCCCCACGCTCGGCTGGCCCGCCGACAGGTTGACCAGGTCGCCGTGACTGCGTTGGCGCTCCCCGGCGGCCAGCCAGACATCCATGACGTAAAACGGCGGGATGCCCGAGCGCAGCGAGACGTGGTCAGTCACGACGCGGGGAGTACCTCGGATTCCAGCCGACCAACCAGTTCCCGCGGCGTCTCGAGCAGGTGCGCGCTGCCGTGCGCGCGCTTGAAATACAGGTGCATGTCGTGTTCCCAGGTGATCGCGATCCCGCCGTGCAGTTGGATGCCCTCACCGGCCACCAGCGACAGCGCCTCGGTGGCGGCCAGCCGGGCCGTGGCCGCGCCGGTCGGGGTCGGCTCGGCGCACGCCTCGGCCACCACCGCCTTGGCGGCGGCCACGGCGACGTACAGGTCGGCCATCCGGTGCTTGAGCGCCTGGAAGCTGCCGATCGGGCGCCCGAATTGGACGCGGTCCTTGGCGTAGTCGACCGTGAGTTCCAGGCAGCGCTCGGCCGCGCCAACCTGCTCGGCGGCCAGCAGGAGCGCCGCCGCGTCGGCGATCCCCGGGTCGGCGCCCAGCGGTTCGGTGTCGTCGGGCGTCAGCCGGGCCAGCCGGCGGGTGGGGTCCATGGTGGCGACGGGCTGCGCGCCGAAGCGGGTCCACCTGGTGAGCTCGCCGCCGGCGGCGCCCACGACGACGTCGGCGATGTCGCCGTTGACGACGTAGTCGGCGTCGAGCACCAGCGCGCCGATCGAGCGGCCCTCGGCCAGCGCCTCCAGCGTCTCGGCGTCGGGCTCCGGCGCTGCCAGCAGCGCCAGTTCGGCCAGCGTGGTGCCCAGCAGCGGCGAGGGCACCAGGGCGCGGCCCAGCTCCTGCAGAACCGTTGCGGCGTCGGCCAGTTCGCCGCCGGCGCCGCCCAATTCCTCGGGGACGACCAGGGCGGCGGCGCCGACCTGCTCGCACAGCAGTCGCCACAGCGACTCGTCGTAACCGCGGTCGGATTCCATCGCCGCGCGCACCGCCGCCGGGTTGGCGTGCTTGGCCACCAGGGCGGCCACGGTCTCGCGGAGCAGTTCGCGTTCTTCGGTCGTGCTCACAGCGCCTCCAACACTCGCCGCCGGTGCGCCTCGGGGGTGCCCCAGGCCGAGCGCAGGGCCTGCACCCGCAGGAGCAGCAGCGACAGGTCGTGCTCCTGGGTGAACCCGATGGCGCCGTGGGTCTGCAGCGCCGAGCGCGCCGCCAGCAGGGCCGCCTCGGAGGCCGCCGCCTTGGCCGCGCTGACGTCGCGGGGATCCAGCGTCAGGGCGGCGCCGTACACCAGCGGGCGGGCCAGCTCGACGGCGATGTGGACGTCGGCGAGCTTGTGCTTGATCGCCTGGTAGGAGCCGATCAGCCGGCCGAACTGGCTGCGCTGCTTGGCGTAGGCGACCGAGGCGTCGCGCAGCGCCTCGGCGGCGCCGACCAGTTGCGCCGCGGTGGCCAGAGCGCCGAACTCGTTGGCGCGCCGCACGTCCGCCTGCCAGGCGGCGCCGGTCGGGGTCACGTCGAACAGCCGGCGGCTCGGGTCGACGGAGGCGTGCGCGGCGCCGGCCGCCGCCTCACGCACGCCCTCGTCGCCGGCGACCAGCACCAACCCCGCCGCGTCGGCGTCCACCGCGCGCGGTGCGTGCGGCGCGGACGCGACGGTGGCGATCAGCTCGCCCGAGGCGATCTCGCCGCAGCGTTGGTCGGCGGCCAGCAACACCGGTGCCACGGCGATGGATTCCGCCACCGGGCCGGGGACGCCCCAGTGCCCGAGCCGCTCGACGGCCACCACCAGGTCCACCGGGTGCGCCTCGATGCCGTCGAACTTCTCCGGCACGGCCAGGGCCGTGACGCCCAGGTTCGCCAACTGCTCCCACACCTTGCGGCCGGGGGCGGTGTCGCCGGCAGCCCAGGCGCGCACCGCACCGGGCACGTCCGCCGCGCTCAACGCGGCGTCGATGCTGGCCGCGAAGTCGCGCTGCTGCTCATCGAGCGTGAATTCCATTATTTCTTCTCCCTCGGGAGACCCAGCAGGCGTTCCGAGATGATGTTGCGCTGAATCTCGTTGGTGCCCGCGTAGATCGGGCCGCCCAGGGCGAACAGCAGGCCCTCGGTCCACGGGCCGGCGAGTTCACCGCCGGCGCCCAGGATGTCGAGCGCGGTCTGGTGCACCTCGACGTCGAGCTCCGACCAGAACACCTTGGTCACCGACGACTCGGCGCCCAGCTCCCCACCGGCGGCCAGCCTGGTCACGGTGCCGAAGGTCTGCAACCGGTAGGCCTGCGCCTTGATCCAGGCGTCCGCGACGCGATCGGTAAATTCCGGCGGCGAGCCGCAGTCCTTCCACAACCGCACGAGCCGCTCGGCGGCCGCCAGGAAGCGGGCCGGGCTGCGCAGCGACATGCCGCGCTCGTTGCTCGACGTGCTCATCGCCGCGGACCAGCCGTCGTGCGGGGTGCCGATCACGTCCTCGTCGGGCACGAAGACGTCGTCGAGGAAGACCTCGCCGAAGCCCGTGTCGCCGCCGAGCTGCACGATGGGTCGCACCGTGACGCCCTTGGCCTTGAGGTCGAACATGAAATAGGTGAGGCCGCGGTGCCGCTCCCCGGACGGGTCCGAGCGGAACAGGCCGAATCCCATGTCCGCGAACGGCGCCCGGGAACTCCAGATCTTCTGGCCGTTGAGCAGCCAACCCCCGTCGGTCTGCGTCGCGGTCGACCGCAACGACGCCAGGTCGCTGCCCGATTCGGGCTCCGACCAGGCCTGCGCCCAGATCTGCTCACCGCTGGCCATCTTCGGCAGGATGCGGTCCAGCTGTTCGGAGGTGCCGTGCGCGAACAGGGTGGGCGCCAGCATCGACGTGCCGTTGGCGCTCGCCCGCCCCGGCGCCCCGGCGCGAAAGTACTCCTCTTCGAACACCACCCAGTGCAGCAGCGGCGCGTCGCGGCCCCCGTACTTCTCCGGCCAGGTGATCACCGACAGGCCGGCGTCGAACAGCACCCGGTCCCAGCGCCGGTGCTGGTCGAAGCCCTCGGCGTTGTCATAAGACTTCGTCGGAATGGCTTCGGCGTTGTCCGACAGGAAATTCCGCACCTCGGCCGCGAAGGCCAGCGTCCCCTCGTCCAGATTCAGATCCATCAGGTCAGCTCTCGCAGTTGTGGTTTGAGCACTTTGCCGCCCGCGTTGCGGGGCAGTTCGTCGACGAACCGCACTGAGCGCGGCGCCTTGAAGTTCGCCAGGTGTTCTCGGGTGTAGGCGATCACGGACTCCTCGTCGAGCCGGGCGCCCGGCCGGGGGACCACGAAGGCCCGGCCGACCTCACCCAGCCGTTCGTCGGGCACCCCGATCACGGCCGCGTCGGCCACCCCCTCGAGGCGGGCGAGCACCTGCTCGATCTCGGCCGGGTAGACGTTGAAGCCGCCGCAGATGTACATGTCCTTCAGCCGGTCGGTGATGCGCAGGTTGCCGGCCGCGTCGAGCGCGCCGATGTCGCCGGTGTGCAACCAGCCGTCCGCGTCGATCGCGGCGGCGGTGGCCGCCGGGTCGTTGAGGTAGCCGAGCATCACGTTTGGTCCGCGCAGCAGCACCTCTCCGGTGTCCGATCCGGGTTCGGTTGCATCGATGCGCAATTCGAAGTCGGCGAACGGCCGGCCGCACGTGGTGGCGACGGTGACGGCGTCGTCGTCGGCGCGGCACATCGTGCCCATGCCGTTGGCCTCGGTGAGGCCGTAAGCGGTGAGCACGATGTCGATGTCGAGCTCGGTTTGCATGCGCTCCACCAGCACCACCGGGACGGTGGCGGCGCCGGTCACCGCGAAGCGCAGCGAGCTCAGGTCGTAGTCACCGCGCGCGGGATGATCCAACAGTGTCTGGTAAATCGTTGGCGGGCCCGGCAATACGGTGATGCGGTGTCGTTCGATCGCCTGCAGCGCGCGTAGCGGGTCGAAGGTGAGGTGGGGGATCAGCGTGGCGCCGGTCTGCAGGCAGGCCAGGATGCCTGCCTTGTACCCGAAGTTGTGGAAGAACGGGTTGATGCACAGGTAGCGGTCGTCGCTGGTGATCTTGCCGTTGGCGGCCCAGGACGCCGAGGCCGACAGCGACTGCCGGTGCGCGCACAGCACGCCCTTGCTGCGGCCGGTGGTGCCGGAGGTGAACAGGATGTCACTGACGTCGTCGGGCGTGACGGCGGCGGCGCGTTCGGCAACCGTCCCCGGATCCGTTCCACGGGCCAGGAATTCGTCCCAGGTGCCGTCGGCCGCGTCGATCGGGATGCGCACGATGTGGCGCAGCTTCCGCAGCGCGGAGCGGTCCAGGTCCGCGACGCGGTCGTGGCCGAGGAAGCGGCCCATCGCGAACAGCACCGGCGCCTTCGTGCGGGCCAGGATGTCGGTGGCCTCGGCGGCGGTGTAGCGCGTGTTCAACGGCACCATCGCGGCGCCCGCGTGGTGGATCGCCAGGCAGGCCACCACCCAGTGCCAGGTGTTGGGGGACCACACGGCCACCCGGTCGCCGTGCTGGACGCCGAGGGCGATCAGCGCGGCCGCGGCGCGGTGCACTTCGGCGCGCAGCTCGGCGGCGGTGAAGGATCGCTCGTCGGTGAGCAGCGCGGGGTGATCGGGATATTGGTGCGCGAAGCGATCCAGCGCCGCGGGCACGGTGCGGGGATCGTTCGTCATCGAATGCTCCTCGAGGGTTCCGCCCGCGAGGTCGCCGACGGCCTAACAAAGCAAGTGCTTGGTAGGTTAGCCTACAGGGCATGCAGGACGTCGAGGAGTTTCGGGCGGAGGTACGCCACTGGCTGGCCGAGAACCTGGTCGGCGACTTCGCGGCGCTCAAGGGCCTCGGCGGCCCCGGCCGCGAACACGAGGCGTTCGAGGAGCGCCGGGCGTGGAACCAGCATCTCGCCGCGGCGGGGCTGACCTGCCTGGGCTGGCCCGTCGAGCACGGCGGGCGCGGGTTGTCCACCGCGCACCGGGTGGCCTTTTACGAGGAATACGCGCGCGCCGACGCCCCGGACAAGGTCAACCACTTCGGCGAGGAGCTGCTTGGCCCGACGCTGATCGCGTTCGGCACCCCCGAACAGCAGCACCGCTTCCTGCCGCCCATCCGCGACGTCACCGAGCTGTGGTGCCAGGGCTATTCCGAGCCCGGCGCCGGCAGCGACCTGGCCAACGTCGCGACCACCGCCGAGCTCGACGGTGACGAGTGGGTGATCAACGGCCAGAAGGTGTGGACGTCGCTGGCGCACTGGGCGCAGTGGTGCTTCGTGGTCGCGCGCACCGAGAAGGGCTCGAAGCGGCACGCCGGGCTGTCCTATCTGCTGGTGCCCCTGGACCAACCGGGGGTCGAGGTGCGCCCGATCATCCAGCTGACCGGCGACTCGGAGTTCAACGAGGTGTTCTTCGACGACGCCCGCACCGACGCCTCGTTGGTGGTCGGCCAGCCGGGTGACGGCTGGCGGGTCGCGATGGGCACGCTGACGTTCGAGCGCGGCGTCTCGACGCTCGGCCAGCAGATCCGTTACGCCCGTGAGCTTTCCAACCTCGCCGAGCTTGCTCAACGCACCGGCGCCGCCGACGACCCGGTGATCCGCGAGCGGCTGACCCGGGCGTGGACCGGCCTGCGGGCCATGCGTTCGTACGCCCTGGCCACCATGGACGTCGAGGGAGGCGGCCAGGCCGCCGGGAAAGACAATGTGTCGAAGTTGTTGTGGGCCAACTGGCATCGCGATCTGGGCGAGTTGGCGATGGACGTCATCGGCAAGCCGGGGCTGGCGTTGCGCGACGGCGAGTTCGACGAGTGGCAGCGGCTGTTCCTGTTCACCCGCGCGGACACCATCTACGGCGGCTCCAACGAGATTCAGCGCAACATCATCGCCGAACGCGTGCTCGGCCTACCTCGAGAAGTTCGTGGATGAGCGCTTGCGCGAAGACACAGGAGGAAGCATGAGTCTGTCCGAGGCTCCGAAAGAGATTGCCGGCCACGGGCTGTTGCAGGGCAAGGTCGTGGTCGTCACCGCGGCCGCGGGCACCGGCATCGGCTCGGCCACGGCGCGGCGGGCGCTGGCGGAGGGCGCCGACGTCGTCGTCTCCGACCATCACGAACGCCGCTTGGGCGAGACGGCGGCCGAATTGGCCGGGCTGGGCCTGGGCCGCGTCGAGAGCGTGGTCTGCGACGTGACCTCGACCGCCCAGCTCGACGCCCTGATCGCCTCGACGACCGCGCGCCTGGGCCGGCTCGACGTGCTGGTCAACAACGCCGGGCTGGGGGGGCAGACGCCGGTGGTCGACATGACCGACGAGGAGTGGGACCGCGTGCTGAACGTGACGTTGACGTCGGTGTTCCGTGCCACCCGGGCGGCCCTGCGGTACTTCCGTGACGCGTCGCACGGCGGGGTGATCGTCAACAACGCCAGCGTCCTGGGCTGGCGGGCGCAGCACTCGCAATCGCATTACGCGGCCGCCAAGGCGGGGGTGATGGCGCTGACCCGGTGCAGCGCGATCGAGGCCGCCGAGTACGGCGTCCGGATCAACGCGGTGTCCCCGAGCATCGCGCGGCACAAGTTCCTGGAGAAGACGTCGTCGGCCGACCTGCTCGACCGGCTCTCGGCCGGCGAGGCGTTCGGAAGGGCCGCCGAGCCGTGGGAGGTGGCGGCGACCATCGCCTTCCTGGCCAGCGACTACTCCAGCTACCTCACCGGCGAGGTCATCTCCGTCTCCAGCCAGCACCCGTAAGGCCCGGCAGCGCTGACTGGCGCGGCCACGCACCGTGCATACAATGAGCGACCGACACAGTCGACGCTGGTAGGAGGGTGTTGTGAGCGACGGCCCGGGTTTCAATCCGTGGGGCGCTCAGCCCAATCCCCCGCCGGGCAGCCCCTGGCAATCGGACGGAACGTGGCCTGGCCAATGGGGTCAGGCCGCGCCACCCGCCTACGGCGGATGGCCCGCGCAGCAGCCGCCGGTGACGGTCGCGGGCTTCAACGCGCCACCCGGCGCGCCGCGCAACCGCAAGCCGCTGATCATCGGGCTCAGTGTGGGCGCCGCGGTCTTGGTGATCGTCGTGATCGTCGTCATCGCCCTCTCGAGCGGCGGTGGCGCCAAGGGCAACGCCGGTGACGCCGTCAAGGGGTACCTGGAGGCGCTGGCCCGCGGCGACGCCCAGTCCGCCCTGACCTACAGCACCGACCAACCGGCGTCCAAGGACTTCCTCACCGACGACGTCCTCAAGCGGCAGATCGCCCGCTGGCCGATCACCGACATCAAGATCCTCGACGACAACTCGGCCCACAGCTTCGGCTACGCGCAGGTGCACGTGTCGGCGAAGTTCGGCGACAACACCTCCGACGTCACCATGTCGATCAAGAAGTCGGGCAAGGACTGGAAACTGGACCACTCCGCGATCAAGGTGGACACCCTCAACGCCGGCCTCGACCAGGCCGCCGTGAAGACCGCGACGTTCTTCGGCAGGCCGGTCGGGTCGGCGCCCGCGTACATCTTCCCGGGTTGGGTGGACGTCGGCAGCACCAACTCGAATTTGGCCGTCGCCCCGAAAAAGCCGTTCCTGCTGGACAATCTGACGATCTCCGGCTCGTACTTCAACGACCTCGACTTCAAACTCAGCGACAAGGGACTGTCCGCGACCGCCTCCGCGATCTCGGCCGCGCTGGCCGCGTGCACGCAGTCCAACCTGTTGCGGCCGGTCGACTGCCCGCAGCACGCCTACGACTACGACCTCGCGGACGGGACCGCGGTTTGGGGCCCGCCGGACGTCGGGGGCGTCAAGATCACCGTGTTCGACCCGTACCGTCTCGAGGCCAACTTCGCCGGGCAGGTCACGTTCCCGCTGACGGCCAAGACGCGGTCCGGCGACACCAAGACGAGCGTCGTCAACGCGTTCGTGTCCGGGACCGCCGACGAGTCGCAGACCCCGCCGGCGGTGTCGCTGCGCTGACGTAGCCCGGACCGCGCTGGCCATTCGCCAAGCAAGCGCTTGGTTGATATCCTTGCCGGGTGGACCGAGTCACCGGTCAGGCGAACAGCCGGCGCGACGAGCTGCTGGGGCTCGCCGCGACCATGTTCGCCGAGCGGGGCCTGCGCGCCACGACGGTGCGCGACATCGCCGACGGCGCCGGAATTCTCTCCGGCAGCCTGTATCACCACTTCTCGTCCAAAGAGGAGATGGTCGACGAGCTGCTGCGCGACTTCCTGGACTGGCTGTTCGCCCGCTACCGCGAGATCGTCGAGGTCGAATCCAATCCGCTGGAGCGGCTCCGGGGTCTGTTCATGACGTCCTTCGAGGCGATCGAGGACCGGCATGCCCAGGTCGTCATCTACCAGGACGAGGCCCAGCGGTTGCTGTCGCAGCCCCGGTTCGCCTACCTCGAGGACCGCAACCGGCAACAGCGCAAGATGTGGCTGGAGGTGCTGCACCAGGGCATCGACGGCGGCTACTTCCGGCCCGACCTCGACGTCGACCTGGTCTACCGCTTCATCCGCGACACCACGTGGGTGTCGGTGCGCTGGTACAAACCCGGCGGCCCGCTCACCGCGGAACAGGTGGGCCAGCAATACCTCGCCATCGTGCTCGGCGGGATCACCAAAGATTGTCCCGACGGTAGGGGAGTCTGAACATGGCTCGTATCGGCGAGGACGCACAACGAAGTGATGAGAAGGAGCGACACCATGGCTGAGGCGTACGTCATCGACGCTGTACGTACCGCGGTCGGCAAGCGCAACGGATCGCTGGCCGGCGTGCACCCCGTGGACCTCGGCGCGCTGGGGTGGCGCGGGCTACTCGACCGGATCGACGTCGACCCGGCCGCGGTCGACGACGTGATCGCCGGTTGTGTCGACGCCATCGGGGCGCAGGCGGGCAACATCGCCCGGCTGTCCTGGCTGGCCGCCGGTTACCCCGAGGAGGTCCCCGGCGTCACCGTGGACCGGCAATGCGGCTCCAGCCAGCAGGCCATTTCGTTTGGCGCGCAGGCGATCATGGCCGGCACCGCCGACCTCATCGTCGCCGGTGGCGTGCAGAACATGAGCCAGATCCCCATCTCGTCGGCGATGACCGTCGGCGAGCAATTCGGATTCACCTCGCCGACCAACGAGTCCAAGCAGTGGCTGCACCGCTACGGTGACCAGGAGATCTCGCAGTTTCGCGGCTCGGAGCTGATCGCCGAGAAGTGGAATATCTCCCGCGAGGAGATGGAGCAATACGCGCTGACCAGCCACGAGCGCGCGTTCGCGGCGATTCGCGGCGGCCACTTCGACAACGAAATCATCACCGTGGAAACCGAATCCGGGCCGTTCCGCGTCGATGAGGGCCCGCGCGAGTCGTCGTTGGAGAAGATGGCCGGGCTCAAGACGCTGGTCGACGGCGGCCGCTTGACGGCGGCCATGGCCAGCCAGATCTCCGACGGCGCCAGCGCGGTGCTGCTGGCCTCCGAGCAGGCGGTCAAGGACCACAACCTGACGCCGCGGGCCCGCATCCACCACATCAGCGCGCGCGCCGCGGACCCGGTGTTCATGCTGACCGGCCCCATCCCCGCGACCCGCCACGCGCTGGAGAAGACGGGGCTGTCGATCGACGACATCGACACCGTGGAGATCAACGAGGCGTTCGCCCCGGTGGTGCTGTCCTGGCTCAAGGAGATCAAGGCCGACCCGGCGAAGGTCAACCCCAACGGCGGCGCGATCGCCCTGGGTCACCCGCTGGGCGCCACCGGCGCGAAACTGTTCGCCACTATGCTCAACGAGCTCGAGCGTGTCGGCGGCCGCTACGGCCTGCAGACCATGTGCGAGGGCGGCGGCACGGCCAACGTCACCATCATCGAGCGGCTGTAATCCCGGCGATGATGTCGTCGACCGTGCGCGCGGCCAGCGCCTCGACCTCCTGACGGCGCGCGTGCCGTAGCGGACCCCGCAGGGCGAGTTCGGCGAAGCCGTGCACCGCCGACCAGCAGGGCCATTCGGCGCCGTCGCGTTGGTCGCGCGTCAATACCCCCGCCTTCCGCATCGCGTCGAGCGCCTCGACCAACGCGAGATACGGTGCGGCGGCTGATGTTTCGCTGGTGTCGCTGCTCCCGAAGAACGCCACCGCGAACCACCCCGGCTCGTTAAGCGCGAACTCGATATAGCCGGTCCCGACGGCCCGCAACAGCTCGGTCGGACCCGCCTGACGCACCCGCATCCGCGCGGCCATCCGGTGCTGGATCGCGATGGCCACCGCGCCCAGCAGAGCTTCGCGGTCGGCGAAGTGGCGGTAGGCCGCGTTGGGCGAAACGCCCACGCGCCGAGTCGCTTCCCGAATGGTGAGGGCCTCCGGGCCCCCGGTGCGGGTCAGGTGCAGGCCGGCGTCGATCAACGCCGCGCGCAGATCGCCGTGGTGGTAACCGGTCTTGCGCGTGCTCAACTCTTGACCCTTCTCGGCCGCCAAGTGTACGGTGTGAACATTAGCATGTTGACAGCGTGAACATTGCCGGAGGGTTCGTGGTGGACAGCGTGGGATTGCCGCCCGTCGTGGACGGGCAGGTGTGGCAGCGCGAATTGGACGCGCTGCGCGTGCGGGAGAAGGCGGCCACCCGGGAGCTCGACGCGATCGCCGCGCAGCGCCGACGGCTGCCCATGGTCGCCATGCCGGACTACATCCTCGAGGGCGCGGACGGGCCGGTGCGGCTGGTCGACGTGTTCGACGGCAAGTCGCAGCTGATTGTCTACAACCACATGTGGTTCCCGGGCGAGCAGTGGCAGTGCCCGGGCTGCACCGGCTTCACGTCGCAGTTCAC
The DNA here is from genome assembly GCF_001666755.1 of Mycobacterium sp. E1214. Taxonomy (GTDB): domain Bacteria; phylum Actinomycetota; class Actinomycetes; order Mycobacteriales; family Mycobacteriaceae; genus Mycobacterium. Next base: position 15,372 of record NZ_LZJC01000095.1, read on the forward strand.
CCGCCTGGAGTTCCTGGACAACTACGACGCGCGCTTCGTCATCGTCACCCAAGGCCCCATCGACGAGGCGCTGGAATACCGGCGGCGGGTGGGCAACGCGATGACCTGGTACTCGACGGCCAACAGCGCATTCGGCGCGGACGTCGGCGCTCCGCCGGGAGGTGGTTTCGCCGTGAACGTCTTTCTGCGCCACGGCGATCGGGCGTTCCGCACCTGGCACACCGACGGCCGCGGGTGCGAACAGCTGGGCCACTCGTTCGCCCTGATCGACGTGTTGCCCTACGGCCGGCAGGAGCAGTGGCAGGACTCGCCGGACGGCTGGCCCCAGCGGCCCACCTACAGCGGGTGGGCCGGGTCGAAGGAGATCGCGCGGGCCTACGGCGCCGACGCCCAACCAGAAGGAGCGAGATGACCACCACGACGACCGGCCTGACGGCCATCAGCCTGGTGTGCGTGGCGACACCCGACCAGGACAAGGCGGTCGCCTTCTACGAGTCGCTCGGGTTCGAAAAGCGCACCGATACCCCGTTCGGCGGCGGCTACCGGTGGATCGAGGTGTATCCGCCCGCGGGGACGACGGGCGTCGCGCTCGCCCCACCACCCGAGGAGGCCGGCCCGGTGCAACCGACCAACACCGGTATCACGTTGACCACCAACGACATCGACGCTACTCACGCGGCGATGAAGGAGCTGGGCGTCGACGTCGACGCGCAGGTATCCCGCATGGGCGACCCGGTGCCGCCGATGTTCTGGTTTCGCGATCCGACGGGACACACGCTGCTGGTGGTCGAGTCCTGACCTACTGCACGAGCGCGGCGGCCGACTGCAGGTGCTTGACGGCGTCGGCGACGATCGCCTCGATCAGCTCGGCGCACGACGGCAGGTCGTTGAGGATGCCGGCCACCTGACCGGAGGCCAGCACACCGGCGTCGGTGTTTCCTTCGACCAGGCCGGCTTTCAACAACATCGGCGTGTTGGCCGCCATCACCACCTGAGCCAGGGTCAGCTCCTTGCCGTGCCGCATCGCCATGCCGTCGGCGATCATGGAGCGCCACGTCATGTGGGACATCTTCTTGAACTTCGCGGCGTTGCGCACGGCCGCGGTCAAACCCCGGATGGGCGAACCGTTCTCCAGCTTCTCGACCAAGCCGGTGCGCAGGACGCGGTGCGGCATGCCGTCGACCCGGGTGGTGACGACGGTGCCGTCCAGCGCGGCCTCCAGGTACCGGCGCTTGACGGCGTCGGGCACGGTGGAGTCGGAGGTGAGCAGGAACCTGGTTCCCATCGCGACCCCGGCGGCGCCGTAGGACAGCGCCGCGGCCAGGCCGCGCCCGTCGAAGAAGCCGCCCGCGGCGATCACCGGGATTCCGCTGCCCTGCACGGCGTCGAGGACCGAAGGCAACAACAGGGTGGTGGCGACGGGACCGGTGTGGCCGCCGCCCTCACCGCCCTGCACGATCATCGCGTCGGCGCCCCACGCGGCAACCTTGCGGGCGTGCTTGGCGGCGCCGATCGACGGGATGACCACGGCCCCGGCCTCTTTGAGCCTCGCGATGAGTTCCTGTTTGGGGGCCAGCGCGAACGAGGCCACCTTGACGCCCTCACGGATCATCAGGTCGACGCGGTCGCCCGCGTCGGCGGCGTCGGCGCGGATGTTCACCCCGAACGGCTTGTCGGTGGTGGCCTTGACCTTGGCGATGGCGGTCGCGAGTTCGTCCAGGGTCATCGTGGCCGAGGCCAGGATGCCCAGGCCGCCGGCGTTGGCGGTGGCCGAGACCAGGCGCGCACCGGCCACCCAGCCCATGCCGGTCTGCACCACCGGGTGCTCGATGCCGATCAGGTCGGTCAGCGGCGTGCGCAATCTCATAGCCACCGCCGACGGCGCAGCGCGAAGCGATGTGGGTGCCGGCCGGTCATGAGCGAATTTCCCTGTCCCGCAACGACTTCGGGTCGATAACCTCGCGGATCAGGCGCAGCTCGTCGTCGGTGGGCAGCCGAGTCTCCTCGGCCTCGTCCAGGCCGGCGACGTCGAAGGAGGTGGCCTCGCGCACGTCGTCGGGGGATACCCCGGGGTGCAGGCTCAGCGCCCGCATGGTCCGGTCCGGGCCGTCGAAGTCGAACACGCCGAGGTTGGACACCACCCGGTACGGGTTGGCGAAGCGGAAGGCTGGGTTGTCCGCGTCGATCTTGTCGGTGCCGATGCCGCACACGATGTCGACGGCCTCGCAGAACACCCGCTTTGAGTGGTTGCCCACCCAGTAGCTGGTCGCGTGGTTGACGGCGTTGCCGGGTGCCCCCCGGACGCCGAACATCTGGCGGGTCGGCTGTTGCAGCGGGCCGAACGCCGACAGGTTCTGGTTGCCGAACCGGTCGACCTGGTTGGCGCCCATCACCACGTGCCGCCGCCCCCAGGACAGGGTCTCGAAGACCCGGCCAAACGGCATCCAGCCCTCGACCGCACCCGCCGCGCCCAGCGCCGGGGTGTCGGCCAGCAATTGGGCCTCGCCGTCGGTGAGCACGATGTCGGGGGAGAAGGTCAGGCGGGCCAGCCGGGCGCCCACCGACGCCATATTCGCCATCGGGCTGATCATGATTTCGCCGGCGTCCCGGAACAATTCGGCGCAGGCGACGGCGCAGACTTCGGCGAGGGTGCTGCTCACTGGTGAGCCTCCTTGTTGAACGTGCGCACTGCCGCCTGGTAGTCCTCTTCGCTGCCCGACAGGTAGGTCTGGACGAACCGTTGCCAGCCCTCGTCGGTGGCGGCCGCCTCGGCGTAATGCCGCTGGAACTTCTCGTCGCGCCCGTAATCCGGTGCCGCCGTGGTGAAGTGGGCGCCGCCGGGCGCCTCGATGACCGCGTCGACCATCATCCGGTTGACCAGCAGCGCCTGCGGTGGCACGGCCTTGACCAGCTCCTGGGTGGCGACCACCCGCTCGACGGAGAGCAGTCGCCTGTCGGCGGCCATGAGGAACAGGTCGTCGAAGTACGGGTCGATGCCCGTGTACGCCGCATTGCCTTGGGCGTCAGCGAGATTCAGGTGCACCAGGGCCGCGTCGAGCCGCAGCGCGGGCATGGCGATCAGCGTCTCGTGCCCGCCATCGGGGGCGGGGTACGGGCTGGTCACCGTGGCCAGCTCGCCCTCCCAGAAGTCGGGCACCGAGCTGCCCAGGCCGGCGCGGATCGGCAGGAACGGCAACCGGTTCGCGGCCGCCTGCAGGCCGCACCGCAGCATGCCCTCGTCCATCTCGCGCGCCTCGATCGCCCCGGTGGTGCGGGCCTTGGCGAACCACGGGTCGTAGAACGGCGGCGAGTCCAACGAGACGAATCCGTAGTACACGCGCTTGACCTTGCCGGCCGAACACAGCAGCCCCAGGTCTGGGCCGCCGTAGGTGACGATCGTCAGATCCGTGACGTCGGTGCGCAGCAGCGCGCGCACCAGGGCCATCGGCTTGCGCCGCGACCCCCAGCCGCCGATGCCGATGGTCATGCCGCTGCGCAGTTGCGCGACGGCCTCGTCCAGCGTGGTCCGCTTGTCGGCCATTACTTCTTGCCCTTCGCGGTGCCGGCGAATGCGTCGCGGTGCTCGTCGGCCACCCCCGCGAGGTTGAGCTCGAACGTGAACCCTTGCTCCATGCGGTAACTGGAGTTCACCCGCTGCACGTCGATCAGGTTCAGCGCCTCCTTGGCCGCCCGGATCACGCGGGTGTCCTTGGCCGCGATGTCGCGGGCCACCCGCAGCGCGGCCTCGTCGAGCTCCGCGCGCGGCACCACCTCGTGCACCGAACCGAAGTGATGCAGGGTGGCGGCGTCGACCGTGGCGGCGGTGAAGAACAGCCGGCGCATCAGGTGCTGCGGTACCAACCGGGAGAGGTGGGTGGCCGCACCGAGCGCGCCCCGCTCCACCTCGGGCAGGCCGAAGGTGGCGTCGTCGGAGGCGACGATGACGTCGGAATTGCCGACCAGGCCGATGCCGCCGCCGACGCAGAAGCCGTTGACCGCGGCGACGACGGGCACCGCGCATTCGTACACCGCGCGGAAGGCGGCGAAGCAGCCGCGGTTCGCGTCGATCAGGGCGGTGAAGCCCTCGGTGCGCTGCATCTCTTTGATGTCGACACCGGCGTTGAAGCCGCGGCCCTCGGCGCGCAAGATGACGACGTGCGTGGCGGGGTCCCGGCCGGCCGCGGTGACGACGTCGGCGAGCTCGAACCAGCCGCGCGACGGGATGGCGTTGACGGGCGGGAAGTCGACGGTGACCGCGACGATGCCCGGTTCGACGGTGGTGGGGGTGATGGTCACGGTGCCACTTCCTTGTGGGGCGGGTGGGGCAACTACCTAAGCAAGCACTTGCTTGGTACGCTAGCACAGTGACTCGCGCCGAAGCACCCGACGCCATCAACCTGGGATTGGCCGGACGGGTGGTTCTGGTGACCGGCGGCGTGCGCGGCGTCGGCGCGGGGATCAGCGCGGTCTTCGCCCAGCAGGGCGCGACGGTGATCACCTGCGCCCGCCGGCCGGTGGAGGGCTTGCCGTATGAGTTTCACTCCTGCGACGTCCGCGACGACGAGGCCGTGACGGCGCTCATCGATTCGATCGTCGACAATCACGGTCGGCTCGACGCCGTGGTGAACAACGCCGGGGGCTCGCCGTTCGTGCTGACCGCAGAGTCCAGCGCCAAGTTCAACCGTAAGATCATCGAACTCAATCTGATTGGTGCGCTGCTGGTTTCGCAGTGCGCCAACGAGAAGATGCAGGCCCAGGCCGGGGGTGGCTCGATCGTCAACATCTGCAGCCTGTCCGGCCGCCGCCCGTCCCCCGGAACCGGGGCGTACGGGGCCGCGAAGGCCGGCCTGGAAAGCCTGACGCAGACCCTGGCCGTCGAATGGGGGCCCAAGGTCCGGGTGAACGCCTGCGTGGTCGGCATGGTGGAGACCGAGCAGTCCGAGCTGTTCTACGGCGACGCCGACTCGATCGCCGCGATTTCGCGAAACGTACCGCTGGGCCGGTTGGCCCAGCCGACCGACATTGGTTGGGCCGCGGCCTTTTTGGCCTCGGACGCCGCGTCGTACATCAGTGGCGCGTCGCTGGAGGTGCACGGCGGCGGGGAGCCGCCGCACTACCTGGCCACCACGAACGCCAGCGCGATCAAGTAGAGGATCCGAACAGAATGGGCGGAAAATGGGAATAGTTGACGGCCGCGTCGTCATCGTCACCGGGGCCGGCGGCGGGATCGGTCGCGCGCATGCGCTGGCCTTCGCCGAAGAGGGCGCGCGCGTGGTGGTCAACGACATCGGGGTGGGCCTGGACGGCTCGCCGGCCGGTGGCGGCAGCGCCGCCCAGGGTGTGGTCGACGAGATCACCGCCGCGGGCGGCGAGGCCATCGCGGACGGGTCCAACGTCGCGGACTGGGACCAGGCGGCGGGCCTGATCGCTTCCGCGGTCGACAACTTCGGCCGCTTGGACGTTTTGGTGAACAACGCCGGCATCGTGCGCGACCGGATGATCGCCAACACCAGCGAGGAAGAGTTCGACGCCGTCGTCGCCGTGCACCTCAAGGGGCACTTCGCCACCACGCGGCACGCCGCCGCCTACTGGCGGGCGCAGTCCAAGGCGGGCGAGACCGTCGACGCCCGCATCATCAACACCAGCTCCGGCGCCGGGTTGCAGGGCAGCGTCGGGCAGGGCAACTACAGCGCGGCCAAGGCTGGCATCGCGGCGCTCACGCTCGTGGCCGCGGCCGAGATGGGCCGCTACGGCGTCACCGTCAACGCCATCGCGCCGTCGGCCCGCACCCGCATGACGGAGACGGTATTCGCCGAGATGATGTCCACGCAGGACCAGGAATTCGACGCCATGGCGCCCGAGAACATCGCGCCGTTGGTCGTCTGGCTGGGTAGCGCGGAGGCCCGCGACGTCACCGGCAAGGTCTTCGAGCTCGAGGGCGGCAAGATCCGCGTCGCGGAGGGCTGGGCGCACGGCCCGGAGATCGACAAGGGCGCGAGATGGGACCCCGCCGAGCTCGGGCGAGTGGTCGCCGACCTGCTCGCCAAGGCGCGCCGGCCGGTGCCGGTCTATGGGGCCTAGCGAGGGTCGCAGAGCACGATCGGGATCACCCGATCGGTCCAGGACTGGTAGTCCTTGAACGAGGGGTACATGGCCTCCAGTTTCGGCCAATATTCTTCGCGCTCTTCGGCGTTGGCGTCGCGGGCCCGCAGCCGCAGCACCTCGTTTTTGATCTGCACCGTGACGTCCGGGTTGGCCTTGAGGTTCAGATACCACAGCGGGTGTTTGTCGCGGCCGCCCTGGGAGGCAACCAGCACGACGCGATCGCCCTCGCGCAGGTACAGCAGCGGGCTCACCCGCGGCTCACCGCTCTTGCGGCCGATCGTGGTCAGCAGCGCCACCGGGGCCTTCTGGAACGTGCCGCCGAAGCGTCCGTTGCTGCGCCGGTAGATCCACGTGTTGCCCTTGGCCATCCACTTCATCAAGAACGTGACCCAGGGCGCGTTGAGGGACTTCGGTTTTTCCATCTCAGGCCTCCCGCCGCAGGAACGGCTGCAAACGTACGGTGATGTGCTGGATCTGGGCGTCACCGCCGGCTCTCTGGGCGGGGATGACGAACGTCTCGTCGACGTGCGCCGCGACCCGGCGGCCGCCGAGGGCGGCCTTGGTCACCACGTCGTACACGGCGCGCACCTCGTCACCGGCGATGGAGAACTCCGGGGGTGTCGCCGCGGCGATGACCCGGTACTGCGGTCCGCGAGTGAGGCTGCGCCGCAGGTGTTTTCCGGAAAATCCGGTCTTGATGCCCTGTTCGATGCGCACGCAGCCGGGCGCGAACGGAACGGCCGCGCCGTCGTGGCTGACCAGCGCGTCGATGTAGGACTGCGCCGCGGCGATCCGGCGTTCGTCGGGAACGGTCACCAAGGACTAGATGCGCTCGATGATCGTGCCGGTGGACAGCGCGCCGCCGGCGCACATGGTGATCAACGCGGTCGTCTGGTCCGTGCGCTCGAGCTCGTGCAGCGCGGTGGTGATCAACCGGCTGCCGGTGCTGCCGACCGGGTGGCCCAAGGCGATGGCGCCGCCGTTGACGTTGACCTTGGCCATGTCCGGCTCGTGCACCCGCGCCCAGGACAACACCACCGACGCGAACGCCTCGTTGATCTCGACGAGGTCGATGTCGCCCATCTTCATACCGGCCTTCTCGAGCACCTTGGCCGTCGACTGGACCGGCCCGTCGAGGTGGTAGTAGGGCTCGGCACCGACCAGCGCCTGGCTGATGATGCGGGCCCGCGGCCGCAGGCCGAGTGCCTTGGCCTTGTCCTCGTCCATCCACAGCACGGCGGCCGCGCCGTCGGAGATCTGCGACGACGTCCCCGCCGTGTGAATCCCGCCGTCCAGCACCGGTTTCAGCGCGGACAGGCCCGACAGGGTCGTCTCGCGCAGCCCCTGGTCGCGCGAGATGGTGACGCGCTCCGACGTCGGCTGCTTGTTCTCGTCGAGGGCGGGCGCCTCGATCGGGGAGATCTCGCGGTCGAACCGGCCCTCGTCCCAGGCCTGCCGGGCCTTGGCCTGCGAGTCGTAGCCGAATTGGTCGATGTCCTCGCGGGTGATGCCGCGGCGCTTGGCGATTCGCTCGGCGGCGGTGAACTGGTCGGGCAGGTCGATGTCCCAGGAGGCGGGCCGCAGGATGCTGCGGTCCGGGCCCGCGTTGGCGCCCAGGCCGACGCGGCTCATGGCCTCGATCCCGCACGCGATGCCGATGTCGATGGCGCCCGCGGCGATCAGGCCGGCGACCAAGCCGTTGGCCTGCTGGCCGCTGCCGCACTGGCAGTCCACGGTCATCGCCCCGACGTGCTCGGGCAACCCGGCCACCAGCCAGCTAACCCGGGTGATGTTGTTGGACTGCTCGCCGTACTGTGTCACGCAGCCGCCGACGATCTGCTCGACGTCGCCCGCGTCGATGCCGGCCTTGTCCACCACGGCCTTCTGCACGGCGCCCAGCAGCTCGGTGGCGTGCAGCCCCGACAGCCATCCGTTGCGCTTGCCGATCGGGCTGCGAGTTGCTTCGACGATTACCGGGATACCCATTCCGTCAGGCTAGAACACGTTTCATTAGTCTGACAAGCGAGGATGATGACCTGCCTTTTATCTGCGCAGGAGCCGTGTTTTACTGGCACTAGAACACGTTGCAATTAGTGTTGTAAAAGGAGCTCACTTCACATGGCACCCCCCAACATCCCCGCCGACTTCGATTTCCTGGACCCCGACGTCAACCTCGCCGGCCTGCCGGTCGAGGAACTCGCCCAGCTGCGCAAGGCGGAGCCGATCCACTGGGTCGACATCCCCAACGGCGCCGGCGGCTTCGAGGATTACGGCTACTGGCTCGTGACCAAGCACGCCGACGTCAAGGAGGTGTCCAAGCGCAGCGACATCTTCTCGAGCTGGCTGAACGGCGCCATCCCGACCTGGCCGCCGGAGATGAAGCGGGAACAGGTGGAGTTGCAGCGCAGCGTCATGCTCAACATGGACGCGCCGCACCACACCCGGCTGCGCAAGATCATCTCGCGCGGGTTCACGCCGCGGGCCATCGGCCGGTTGGAGGCCGAGTTGGCTCAACGCGCCCATAACATCGCCAAGACCGCGGCGACGGAGGGCAGCGGCGACTTCGTCGAACAGGTCTCGTGTGAACTGCCGCTGCAGGCCATCGCCGGCCTGCTCGGCGTCCCGCAGGAGGACCGCGACAAGCTGTTCCGCTGGTCCAACGAGATGACCGGCGGCACCGACCCCGAGTACGCCGACGTCGACCCCGCGCAGTCGTCGCTGGAGTTGATCACCTACGCGATGGCCATGGCCGCCGAGCGCAACCAAAACCCCACCGACGACATCGTGACCACCCTGATCCAGGCCGACATCGACGGCGAGAAGCTCTCCGACGACGAGTTCGGGTTCTTCGTCGTGATGCTCGCGGTGGCGGGCAACGAAACCACGCGCAACTCGATCACCCACGGCATGATCGCCATGGCGAACCACCCCGACCAGTGGGAGCTGTTCAAGCGGGAGCGCCCGACGACCACGGCCGACGAGATCATCCGGTGGGCGACTCCGGTGTCGGCCTTCCAGCGCACCGCCAACGAGGACACCGAGTTGGCCGGGGTGCGGATCAAGAAGGGCCAGCGGGTCGTAATGTCCTACCGCTCGGCCAATTTCGACGAAGAGGTCTTCGACGACCCGCACTCCTTCAACATCCTGCGGGACCCCAACCCGCATGTCGGTTTCGGCGGCACGGGCGCCCACTACTGCATCGGCGCCAACCTGGCCCGGATGACGATCAACCTGATCTTCAACGCGGTCGCCGATCACATGCCGGACCTCAAGCCGATCGGCGAGCCCGAGCGGTTGCGGTCGGGCTGGCTCAACGGCATCAAGCACTGGCAGGTCGACTACAGCGGCAAGCATGCGGTGACGTCCTGATGGACTTCAATCTCACTGCGACGCAGCAGGCCGTCGCCGACGTGGTGACGTCCGTCCTGAACCGGGATCTGAGTTGGGACGCGCTGGTCAGCGGCGGCGTCGCTGCGCTGCCGGTGCCCGAACGCCTCGGCGGCGACGGCGTCGGTCTGCCCGAGGTCGCGACGGTCCTGACCGAGGTGGGCCGCCACGGCGCCATCACCCCGGCGCTGGCCACGCTGGGTTTCGGTGTGGTGCCGCTGCTGGACCTGGCCACCGACGAGCAGCAGGACCGGTTCCTGGCCGACGTCGCCAAGGGCGGCCTGCTGACGGCCGCGCTCAGCGAGCCGGGTGCCGCGCTGCCCGACCGCCCGTCGACCACCTTGGCCAACGGCCGGTTGTCGGGGACGAAAGTCGCTGTGCCCTACGCCGACTCGGCGGACTGGATCGTCGTGACCGCCGACAACGCGGTCGTCGTGGTCTCCCCGAGGGCCGACGGTGTGCGGCTCGCCAAGACGCCGACGTCGAACGCCTCGCAGGAGTACACGGTCACCTTCGCCGACGTGGCGGTCGATGAGTCCGACGTGCTGGCCGGCGCCGCACCGCACCGGGTCAACCAGTTGGCGCTGGCGCTGATCGGCGCCTACACCGACGGGCTGGTGGCCGGGGCGCTGCGGCTGACCGCCGATTACGTGGCCAACCGCAAGCAGTTCGGCAAGCCGCTGTCGACGTTCCAGACCGTGGCGGCCCAACTGTCCGAGGTCTACATCGCCTCGCGCACCATCGATCTGGTGGCGAAGTCGGTGGTGTGGCGGCTCTCGGAGGGCCGCGACGCCGACGCGGACCTCGACGTCCTCGGCTACTGGCTCACCTCGCAGGCACCGCCGGTCATGCAGACCTGCCACCACCTGCACGGCGGCATGGGCATGGACATCACTTATCCGATGCACCGGTACTATTCCACGATCAAAGACCTGACCCGGCTGCTGGGCGGGCCGTCGCATCGCCTCGACCTGGTGGGAGCGCAATGTTCATCGAACTGACCCCCGAGCAGCGACAGCTGCAAGCCGAACTGCGCCAGTACTTTTCGAACCTGATCTCGACCGACGAGATGAAGGCGATGGAGCAGGACCGGCACAACGAGGCCTACCGCGCGGTCATCCGCCGGATGGGCCGCGACGGCAAGCTCGGCGTGGGCTGGCCCAAGGAGTTCGGCGGTCTGGGTTTCGGCCCCATCGAGCAGTCGATCTTCGTCAACGAGGCGCAGCGGGCCGACGTGCCGCTGCCCGCGGTGACCCTGCAGACCGTCGGCCCCACGCTGCAGCAGTTCGGCAGCGAACTGCAGAAGAAGAAGTTTCTGCCCGCGATCCTGGCCGGCGAGGTGCACTTCGCGATCGGCTACAGCGAGCCCGAGGCCGGCACCGACCTGGCGTCGCTGCGCACCACCGCCGTGCGCCACGGCGACGAGTACATCGTCAACGGCCAGAAAATGTGGACCACCGGCGGCCACGATGCCGACTACATCTGGCTGGCCTGCCGCACCGATCCCGAAGCCGTGAAACACAAGGGGATTTCGATCCTCATCGTCGACACCAAGGACCCCGGATTCTCGTGGACGCCGGTCATCCTGTCCGATGGCGCGCACCACACGAACGCGACCTACTACAACGACGTCCGGGTGCCGGCCGACATGCTGGTCGGCGAGGAGAACGGCGGCTGGCGGCTGATCACCACGCAGCTCAACAACGAGCGGGTGATGCTGGGACCGGCGGGGCGCATCGCGGGAATCTACGACCGGCTGCACGCGTGGGCGTCCAAGCCCGGCGGCGACGGCGTCACGCCCATCGACCACTCCGAGGTCAAGCGCGCGCTCGGTGAGATCTACTCCATGTGGCGGATCAACGAGCTGCTGAACTGGCAGGTCGCCGCCGCCGGCGAGGACATCAACGTGGCCGACGCCGCGTCCACGAAAGTCTTTGGTACCGAACGCATCCAATACATCGGACGGCTCGCCGAGGAGATCGTCGGCCGGTTCGGCAACCCCGCCGAGCCGGAAACCGCCGAGCTGCTCGACTGGCTGGACTCGCAGACCAAGCGCAACCTGGTCATCACCTTCGGCGGCGGCGTCAACGAAGTCATGCGGGAGATGATCGCCGCGTCCGGCCTCAAGGTGCCGCGGGTGCCGCGATGACCGACATCCAGGAGGCCATCGCCGAGATCAAGGCCGCCGGCGGCCCCAAGCCGCGGGCGGGCCGCGACCCGGTGAACCAGCCGATCATCAACAACTGGGTGGAGGCGCTCGGCGACCGCAACCCGATCTACGTCGACGAGGCGGCGGCCCGCGCCGTCGGCCACCCGGGAATCGTCGCGCCCCCGGCCATGATTCAGGTGTGGACTATGTTCGGGCTGGGCGGCGAGCGGCCGACCGACGACCCCATGGGCCCGATGATGCAGCTGTTCGACGACGCCGGGTACATCGGCGTGGTCGCCACCAACTGCGAGCAGACCTACCACCGCTACCTGCGGCCCGGCGAGCAGGTCAGCATCACCTCCGAGATGGGTGACGTCGTCGGTCCCAAGCAGACCGGGCTGGGCGAGGGCTACTTCATCAACCAGCACATCATCTGGCGGGTCGGGGACGAGGACGTCGCCGAGATGAACTGGCGCATCCTGAAATTCAAGCCGCGGGAAGCGGAGTCGTCGGCGGCGGCGGTCCCGGCGGACCTGGACCCCGACGCCATGATGCGGCCCGCGATGTCACGCGACACCGCCTTCTTCTGGGAGGGCGTCAACGCGCACGAGCTGAGGATTCAGCGGCGGCCCGACGGCAGCCTGCAGCACCCGCCGGTGCCGGCGGTGTGGCAGGACAAGTCCGCCCCGATCGACTACGTCGTGGCCAGCGGCAAGGGCACGGTGTTCAGCTTCGTGGTGCACCACGCGCCGAAGGTGCCGGGCCGCACGTTGCCGTTCGTCATCGCGCTGGTCGAGCTCGAGGAGGGCGTGCGCATGCTCGGTGAGCTGCGCGGCGTCGACCCCGCCGAGGTGCGAATCGGATTGCCGGTACGCGCAACGTATCTCGACTTCCCGGCCGGTGACTCCGGACCGGAATGGACCCTCTACGCCTGGGAGCCTGACGCATGACCGCGCCAACCGTGGAAGTGGGCACGACGCTGCCCGAGCTCAAGCTCTACGGCGACCCTACCTTCATCATCTCGACGGCGATCGCCACCCGCGACTTCCAGGATGTCCACCACGACCGCGACCTGGCGCAGGCCAAGGGTTCCAAGGACATCTTCGTCAACATCCTCACCGACACCGGGCTGGTGCAGCGCTACATCACCGACTGGGCCGGGCCGTCGGCGTTGATCAAATCGATCGGCCTGCGGCTCGGGGTGCCGTGGTATGCCTACGACACGGTGACGTTCTCCGGGGAGGTGACCGACGTCCAGGACGGGTTGATCACGTGCAAGATCGTGGGCCGCAACAGCCTTGGTGACCACGTCGTCGCGACGGCGACGCTGACGATCGGGGACGCGTAGATGTTGTCGGGTAAGGCCGCGATCGTCGGCATCGGCGCCACCGACTTCTCCAAGGACTCCGGGCGCAGCGAATTGCGGTTGGCCGCCGAGGCCGTGCTGGACGCGTTGGACGACGCCGGGTTGAGCCCGTCCGACGTGGACGGCCTGACGACGTTCACCATGGACACCAACAACGAAACGGCCGTGGCGCGCGCGGTCGGCATCGGGGACCTGAAGTTCTTCTCGCAGATCGGGTATGGCGGGGGCGCCGCGTGCGCGACCGTCCAGCAGGCCGCGATCGCCGTGGCCACCGGGGTGGCCGACGTCGTGGTGGCGTACCGGGCGTTCAACGAGCGTTCCGGCATGCGGTTCGGTCAGGTGCAGACCCGGTTGGCCGGAAGCGCTGGCGTGCAAGCCGATTCGACGACGGCGGACAATTCGTTCTCCTATCCGCACGGCCTGTCCACGCCCGCGGCGCAGGTGGCGATGATCGCCCAGCGCTACATGCACCTCTCGGGCGCGACCAGCCGTGACTTCGGCGCGATCTCGGTCGCCGACCGCAAGCACGCCGCCAAGAATCCGAAGGCCTATTTCTACGAAAAGCCGATCACCATCGAGGATCACCAGAATTCGCGGTGGATCGCCGAGCCGTTGCGGCTGCTGGATTGCTGCCAGGAGACGGACGGGGCGGTGGCGATCGTGGTGACCTCGCCCGAGCGGGCGCGCGACCTCAAGCAGCGGCCGGCGGTCATCGAGGCGGCGGCCCAGGGGTCGAGCCCCGACCAGTACACGATGGTGAGCTACTACCGCCCCGAGCTCGGCCTGCCCGAAATGGGCGTGGTCGGGCAGCAGCTGTGGGGACAGTCCGGTCTCCGGCCGACCGACATCCAGACGGCGATCCTCTACGACCACTTCACCCCGTTCACCCTGATTCAGTTGGAGGAGTTGGGGTTTTGCGGGCGCGGCGAGGCGAAGGACTTCATCGCCGACGGCGCGATCGAGGTGGGCGGCCGGTTGCCCATCAACACCCACGGCGGGCAGCTCGGGGAGGCCTACATCCACGGCATGAACGGCATCGCCGAGGGCGTGCGGCAGCTGCGCGGCACGTCGGTGAACCCGGTGCCCGACGTCGAGCACGTGCTGGTCACCGCCGGCACCGGCGTGCCGACCTCGGGCCTGATCCTGGGCTGAGTCGCCGGCGCGCTTCGTCGGCGCGCTTCGGCGGCGCGCCTCGTCGGCGCGCCTCGCTTTACCGCCGAGCGTGCACTTAGTTTCACGCTCGGCGTCGAGTGTGAAACTAACGGCACACTCGTACCAGTGAAGTGACGAAGCGAGTGACTCGTGCGACGCTGCGGTCGTGGGTGAGCCATTCCTTGGTAGCGAGGCCATCGCTCGAGGCTCACTAACCAGGGGTCAGTTGTCCGGCGGCTATACCCGACTTTTCCGAGACGTCTACGTCAGTCGAGATGCCGACGTTACTGCCGCCCTGCGCGCGCGGGCCGGATGGCTTTGGACGGGCCGTCAGGGTGTGGTCGCCGGGTTTTCCGCAGCGGCGCTACACGGGAGCAAATGGGTCGAGGGCGAGACCGTGGTGGACCTCATTCACGACAACCGCCACCGTCAAGCCGGCATTCGGGCTCACGCGGACCGTATCGAGGAAGACGAGATCACCGCCATCGCCGGGATCTCCGTGACCTCACCAGCCAGGACGGCTCTGGATATCGGCTGCTGGTATCCGATCACCGCCGCGGTTGCGGGCATCGACGCATTGGCTCGAGCCACACGAATCAAGGCCGCGGATGTCGAGTTGCTCGCGGAACGGTACTCGGGCCGCCGCGGCATCGTGCAGGCAAGGGAGGCCATCGCACTTTTCGATAGTGGGGCACAGTCTCCGAAGGAGTCGTGGCTGCGCGTCGTGCTCGTCCAGGCGGGTTTACCGCCGCCTCAGACGCAGATCCCAGTTTTCGATCACTTCGGTGAGCCGGTGGCTTATCTGGATATGGGCTGGGAAGACGTCAAAGTCGCGGCCGAGTATGACGGTGAGCAACACCGCAACGACCGTCGGCAATACACCTGGGACGTCCGGCGATTGGAGATGCTCGAGGGTCTCGGCTGGATCGTCATCCGGGTGGTCGCTGGTGACCGCCCCGCCGATATCGTCCGACGAGTACGCGCCGCCCGTGCCCGTCGAGCGTGAAGCTACTTTCACGCTGGCAGGCGAACGTGAAGCTAACTTCGCACTCGGGTGGTGGGCTCGGGTGGGGTCGGGTGCCCCGAGCCCTAGACCGCGAGGACCTAAGCCGGCACCAACTCGACGCCGCTGAGCACCACGGCGTTGTCGCGCGCGGGCGCGACAACGCTCGCCAGGAAGCGGCCGTCGTCCTTCCAGATGCCGACCCGCAGCGTCTCGCCGGGGAACGCGACCCCGGCGAAGCGCGCGCCGTAGGCCGCGACGGCCGTGGCGTCGCCGTCGAGCACCGCGTCGGTGATCGCCTTGCACGTCATGCCGTAGGTGCACAGCCCGTGCAGGATGGGCTGCGAAAAGCCTGCCGCCGCAGCGAATTCGGGGTCGGAATGCAGCGGGTTGCGGTCGCCGCAGAGCCGGTACAACAGGGCCTGCTGCGGCAGGATCGGCACCGTGACCTCCAGGTCGGGCGCCCGGTCCGGCGTCGCGTCGGACGTCGACGGCCCGCGCTCGCCGCCGAAGCCGCCTTCCCCGCGGGCGAAGATCGACCGCTTCTGCGTCCACAGCAGCGTCCCGTCGGGGGCGCTCACCGTCGTCTCGCTCCACAACACCGCGGCTTTGCCCTTGTCCCAGATGTCGGTGAACCGGGTGACCGCCGTGGCCGAACCCGACGGGGGCAGCGGCGCCGGCACCTCGACCCGCTCGCTGGCGTGCAGCACCTTGCCCAGTTCGATGTCGATGCCGGGGAAGCGCACCGTCGGCGGCTTGGTGACGTGGAAGGTGGCCGCGACGTTGCCGAACGTCGGCAGCACCTGCGGGGTGTCGTCGACGAGGTAGCGCAACTCTCGGGGGCTCATCGGGTCCGCCCCGGCGCCGAGTCCGAGGTGGTAGAGCTGCACATCGCTGCTCTCCCAAGCGAACTCGATGGGATCCAGCTCGGCCGCCAGCGCGACGTCAACGTCGATCGGCATCTCAATTCCCCTTCGCGATGTGCAGCGCCGCCAGGTAGCCGAACGTCATCGCCGGTCCGATGGTGCCGCCCGGTCCCGGGTAGGTGTGGCCCATCACCGGGGAACTGACATTGCCCGCGGCATACAGCCCCTCGATGACGCTGCCGTCGTCGCGCAGCGCCCGGCCGTGGACATCGGTGCGCACCCCACCCTTGGTGCCCAGGTCGCCGGGCACCAGCTTGGCGGCGTAATACGGCGCGTGCCGCAGCTCGCCGAGGTTCGGATTCGGCTTGTTCGTGGGGTCGCCGTAGTAGCGGTCGTAGGCGCTCAGCCCGCGCTGGAAGTCCTCGTCGACCCCGGACCGGGCGAACCCATTGAATCGCTCCACGGTCGCCGACAACTCGGCCGTCGGCAGCCCCGCCTTCTGGGCGAGCTCCTCGAGGGTGTCGGCCTGCACGATGACGCCGGATTCCAGCCACTTGCGTGGAATACGTTGTCCGGGCTGCAATCCGGCGAAGATGTAGCGGTCGCGGTATTGCTGGTCGAACACCAGCCACGCCGGGATGTTCTCACCGGGGCCCGGCCCCTGCCCGTACTCCCCGCCGTACATGTGATGGCACGCCTCGACGTAAGGCATCGACTCGTTCATGAACCGCTTGCCCGACATGTTGACGATGATCGAGCCGGGGGAGTTGCGCTCCGAGAGCGCGAACCACGGCGCCCCCACCAGCGGGACCGTCGGGCCCCACCAGGCGTCTTCCATCAATTCCAATGCGGCACCCAGCTTTTCGGCAGCGACGATGCCGTCACCGGTGTTGGCCACCGCGCCGACGGTCCACTCGGTCGTGATGGGTGCGCGCTGGTATTTCACCCGCATCTGCTCGTTGTGTTCGAACCCGCCGCTGGCCAGGATCACCCCGCGCCGGGCACGGATCAGCCGCGGCTCCGCGGACTCCGCAGCCCCGGTGTCGCGGACGTAGACGCCGCGCACCACGCCGTCCTCGACGTAGAGGTCCGTCAACGCGGTGTTGAGCAGCACCGGAACACCGGCCCGCTGCAACCCGATCCGCAGCGGCGCGATCAGGGCGCGGCCCATGCCGACGAGGTTTTTACCGGTCGACTTCGCCCACATGGTGCGCGCGCCCACCTTGAGGCTGCGCAGCACCCCGCGGGGATGCCGCTTGAGCTGGTTGAGCCGCACGTAGTCCTGCTGCATGACGACCACGTTGAGCGGCACCTTGCCGTAGGCGGGTTCGAGCCCGGCTTCGTCGGGGCCCAGCTTGCGGGCGTCGAACGGCTTCGGCTCGATCGAGCGGCCTTCGGCGCGGCCGCCGGGCGATTCGGGGTAGTAGTCGGAATACCGCGGCACCCAGCACATCTTCAGCGGCGCATGCTTGAGCACGAACGACAGCATCTCGGGTCCGCGTTCGAGGTAGGTGTCGATGCGTTCGGCCTCGACAACGTCGCCGACGATCCCGTGCAGATAGGTGCGCGCCGCCTCCGGGGTGTCCTTGACGCGGGCGCGTTTGAGAACGTCGTTGTTGGGGATCCAGACACCGCCGCCCGACCTCGCAGTGGAGCCGCCGAAATGGGGAGCCTTCTCGATCACTACCGTCGAAAGTCCCTGATGCGCGGCCGTGAGAGCGGCCACCATGCCGGCTCCGCCGCTCCCGACTACGACGACGTCGAGCTCCTGTGCTGTCATGTAGAACACGTTATAGAATTGCTCGGGCCGGGCGCTACTGGGCCGGTCAACCGTACGAGGGGACTTCCGTAGATGCTCAACGTTGCGATACGTGACGAGCTTGCCGCCGAGCTGGCGCAGGCCGAGCGGAGCCGTGAACCGATTGCCCCGCTCACCGCTGCTCACCCGGAGATCGACGTCGTCGACGCCTACGAGATCCAGCTGATCAACATCCGCCAGCGGGTCGCCGAGGGCGCCCGGGTGCTGGGCCACAAAGTCGGGCTGTCGTCGAAGGCGATCCAGCAGATGATGGGCGTCGACGAGCCCGACTACGGCCACCTGCTCGACGAGATGCAGTTGTTCGAAGACACCCCGGTGCGGGCCAGCCGCTACCTGTATCCCCGTGTCGAGGTGGAGGTCGGCTTCATCCTGAAGGCGGACCTGCCCGGCGCCGGTTGCACCGAGGACGACGTGTTGGCGGCCACCGAGGCGGTCTGCCCGTCCATCGAATTGATCGACACCCGCATCACCGATTGGAAAATCGAACTCTGCGACACCATCGCCGACAACGCGTCGTCGGCGGGATTCGTGCTCGGACAGGGTCGGGTATCCCCCCACGACATCGATCTCAAGGCGATCGACGCCGTCCTCAAATGCAACGGCGAGGTGGTCGCGCAGGGCCGCAGCGACGCGGTGCTGGGCAACCCGGTGACCGCGGTGGCTTGGCTGGCCCGCAAGGTGGACGGCTTCGGCGTACGGTTGCACAAAGGCGACGTGGTATTGCCGGGGTCATGCATGCGGGCGATAGATGCACACGCCGGCGACGAATTCGTCGCCGACTTCACTGGCCTCGGTGCCGTCAGGTTGTCGTTCGAATAATTACGAGCGATTCGTGAATTCAATAGCTGAATACAGGAGCGATTACATGCCGGCTAAGGCGAGTGTGGCCATTGTCGGGTCGGGAAACATCAGCACTGACCTGCTCTACAAATTGCTGCGGTCGGATTGGTTGGAACCGCGCTGGATGGTGGGCATCGACCCCGAGAGCGAGGGCCTGGCCCGGGCCCGCAAGCTGGGTCTGGAGACGACGCACGAAGGGGTCGACTGGCTGTTGGCCCAGCCGGACAAGCCCGACCTGGTGTTCGAAGCGACCAGCGCGTACGTGCACCGCGACGCCGCGCCCAAATACGAGGCCGCGGGGATCCGGGCGATCGACCTGACCCCGGCCGCCGTCGGCCCGGCGGTCATCCCGCCCGCCAACCTGCGCGAGCACCTCGACGCGCCCAACGTCAACATGATCACCTGCGGGGGTCAGGCGACCATCCCGATCGTCTACGCCGTGAGCCGCGTCGTCGAGGTGCCCTACGCCGAGATCGTGGCGTCGGTGGCGTCGGTGTCCGCCGGACCCGGCACCCGCGCCAACATCGACGAGTTCACCAAGACCACCAGCAGGGGCGTCGAGACCATCGGCGGCGCTCGGCGCGGCAAGGCGATCATCATCTTGAACCCGGCCGACCCGCCAATGATCATGCGCGACACCATCTTCTGCGCCATCCCCACCGACGCCGACCGCGACGCGATCGCGCAGTCGATCCGCGACGTCGTGGCCGAAGTGCAGACCTACGTGCCCGGCTATCGGCTGCTCAACGAGCCCCAGTTCGACGAGCCGTCGGTGCATTCCGGCGGCCAGGCCGTCGTCACCACCTTCGTCGAGGTGGAAGGCGCCGGGGACTATCTGCCCCCCTACGCCGGCAACCTCGACATCATGACCGCCGCGGCCACCAAGGTCGGCGAGGAGATCGCCCGGGAATCCCTCGGCGCCGCCACGCAAGGAGCCCAGGCATGACCTCCGATATCTTCTTCAACCCCATCTGGGACGTCCGGATGACCGACACGTCGCTGCGCGACGGCTCGCACCACAAGCGCCACCAATTCACCGCCGAGGAGGTCGGGGCCATCGTGGCGGCCCTCGACACTGCCGGCGTGCCGGTCATCGAGGTCACCCACGGCGACGGGCTCGGCGGTTCCAGCTTCAACTACGGGTTCTCCAAAACCCCGGAGCAGGAGCTGATCAAGCTCGCCGCGCAGACCGCCAAAGAGGCCAAGATCGCCTTCCTGATGCTGCCTGGCGTGGGCACCAAGGAGGACATCAAGGAGGCCCAGAACAACGGCGGCTCGATCTGCCGGATCGCCACGCACTGCACCGAGGCCGACGTCTCCATCCAGCATTTCGGCCTGGCCCGAGAGCTGGGGCTGGAAACCGTCGGGTTCCTCATGATGTCGCACACCATCGCGCCGGAGAAGCTGGCCGAGCAGGCCCGCATCATGGCCGACGCGGGATGCCAGTGCGTCTACGTCGTGGACTCCGCCGGTGCGCTGGTCCTCGAGGGCGTGCGCGACCGGGTGGCGGCGCTGGTCGCCGAGCTCGGCGACGACGCCCAGGTGGGCTTCCATGGGCACGAGAACCTCGGGCTCGGCGTGGCCAACAGCGTGGAGGCCGTGCGGGCGGGCGCCAAGCAGATCGACGGCTCGTGCCGCCGGTTCGGCGCCGGCGCGGGCAACGCGCCGGTCGAAGCGCTCATCGGGGTGTTCGACAAGATCGGCGTCAAGACCGGCATCGACTTCTTCGACATCGCCGACGCCGCCGAGGAGGTGGTGGCCCCGGCGATGCCCGCCGAGTGCCTGCTGGACCGCAACGCCCTGATCATGGGTTACTCCGGGGTGTACTCGAGCTTCCTCAAGCACGCGATCCGCCAGTCCGAGCGCTACGGGGTGCCGGCGCACCAGCTGCTGCACCGGGCTGGTCAGCGCAAGCTCATCGGCGGTCAGGAGGACCAGCTCATCGACATCGCGCTGGAGATCAAACGCGAGCAGCAGGCAGGCGCCTCGGCCGGCCGCTGACCGGCCCGGCAAAGCGCACAGGCCACGCATAGCGACCGCGGGTAATCTTTGGTGCATGCGTACGACATCCAAAGTGGCCGGCCTGATCGCCCGGGGGCTGCTGGTGGCGACCGCCGCGACCGTGATCGCGCTGCCCGTGGCGGGCACCGCCGACGCGGCCCCCTGCAACCAGACCGTGGGGCAGTCGATCGACTCGTACCTGCAACGGCATCCCGACATTCACGCGCAGCTGCAAGCCAGGTCCGAGGCTGAGGGCGGCGGCCCCAACGTCCTGGACTACCTGAACCGGCATCCCGACGTGCGGCAGCACCTGATCGACCTGTCGCAGCGGTGCACGTCGTAGTGAGCCGCGCTCGTCGTCGATGACCGCGGACGACACGCGGGAATGTTCGCCATTGACGAAAAAGTAGAACACGTTCTAGCGTCAAGGCGTGTTCTCTGAACCCCTGACGTCCGCGATCGCCGAGGCCGAGGCTCTGGTGGCCGCCGCGCCGTTCATCGAGTCCGAGGCCGACCTGCTGGAAGGGCTGCAGTACCTCGCCGGCTGCGTCTCGGGCTGTGTGCATCTGGCGTTCGACTACGACCGCGATCACCCCTTCCTGCAGTCGGGCACCGGGCCGTTCACCAAGATGGGCCTGGACAACCCGGACACGCTCTACTTCGGCACCCGTGTGCACGCCGGCCACGAGTACGTGGTCACCGGCCGGCGCGGCACCACCACCGACCTGAGCTTCCAGCTGCTCGGCGGTGAGTACACCGACGACTTCGTGCCCGTCAGCCAGGCCGCCTTCGACGACCGCGAGCTGCAGATCGACGCGGACGGCGCGTTCGAGTGGCGGGTCCGACCGACCAACGCGGGACAGCTGGTGATCCGCGAGGTCTACGGCGACTGGGCGGCCCAGCGCGGCACGCTCGCCATCTCCAGGCTCGACACCGCCGGCACCGCGCCGCCGCCGCTGACTCGCGAGCTGATCGAAAAGCGCTACGCCACAGCCGGAAAGCAACTGGTGCAGCGGGTGAAGACCTGGCTACAGTTTCCGCAGTGGTTCTATGACAATCTGCCGGTCAACACCATGGTGGCGCCGCGGTTGACCCCGGGCGGGCTGGCGACCCAGTATTCCTCGGTGGGTCATTGGGACCTGCGACCCGACCAGGCGCTGATCATCACCATCCCGGTCAGCGACGCCCCCTACCTCGGCTTCCAGCTGGGCAGCCTGTGGTACATCTCGCTGGACTACATCAACCACCAGACCTCGCTGAATAACACTCAGGCACAAGCGGATCCGGATGGCAAGGTCCGCATCGTCGTCTCGGACGGTAACCCGGGTGTCACGAACTGGGTGGAAACCCTCGATCACCGACGCGGCTACCTGCAATTTCGCTGGCAGCGGGTGTCTCGCGAGCTGACCGAGGCCGACGGGCCCACCGTCGAGCTGGTCGACCTCGACGCGGTGGCAAGCAAGCTGCCCTACTTCGAGCAGAATAAGATCTCCGAAGACGATTGGCGCGCTCGAATCGCCCTGCGCCAGCAACAGATTCAGGCAAGGATGTTGGGATGACGAAGCTGCTCGACGGCAAGGTGGTGGTCATCAGCGGCGTCGGCCCCGGCCTGGGCACCACGCTGGCGCACCGGTGCACGCGCGAAGGCGCGGACCTGGTCCTGGCTGCCCGCACGCCGGAACGCCTGGACGACGTCGCCAAACAGATCGCCGACCTCGGAGGCCGGGCCGTCACGGTGCGCACCGACATCACCGACGACGACCAGGTCAGCAACCTCGTCGACGCCACCCTGGAGGCCTACGGCAAAGTCGACGTGTTGATCAACAACGCGTTCCGCGTGCCGTCACTGAAGCCGTTCTCCGGCACCAGCTTTCAGCATATTCGCGACGCGATCGAGCTCAGCGCGCTGGGCGCGCTGCGGCTCATCCAGGGGTTCACGCCGGCGCTGGCCGAGTCGAAGGGCTCGATCGTCAACGTCAACTCCATGGTGCTGCGGCACTCGCAGGCGAAGTACGGCGCCTACAAAATGGCCAAGTCGGCGCTGCTGTCGATGTCGCATTCGCTGGCCACCGAGCTGGGCGAGCAGGGAATCCGGGTCAATTCCGTTGCGCCGGGCTATATCTGGGGTGAGACGCTGCAGGGCTACTTCAACCACCAGGCAGGCAAGTACGGCACCACCGCCGAGCAGATCTACCAGGCCACTGCCGCCGGCTCCGACCTGAAGCGACTGCCGACCGAGGACGAGGTGGCCTCGGCGATCCTGTTCATGGCCAGCGACCTGTCCAGCGGCATCACCGGACAGACCCTGGATGTCAATTGCGGGGAGTACCACACCTGATGCCGCCATCGACGATGCAGAGCGCGAGGCGATGAGAAGGAGATGGCGGAGATGACGGGTGAGCGCACCAACGTCGGCACCGTCGAGGACCTGCACGCGTCGGCGACCAAGCTGGTCGGCCTCGATGACTTCGGGGTCGACGACGACAACTACCGCGAGGCCCTCGCCGTGCTGTTGGAGTCCTACCAGCGCGACGCGGGACTCACCGAGTTCGGCAGCAAGATGAATCGGTTCTTCCTGCGCGGCGCGCTGGTGGCCAGGCTGTTCTCCGAGTCCGCCTGGAAGCAGTACCCGGAGCACGCCGACGTCGGCATCGAGCGGCCGATCTTCGTCACCGGGCTGCCGCGCACCGGCACCACGATCCTGCACCGGCTCCTGGGCGCGGACCCGCTGCACCAGGGCCTGCACCTGTGGCTGGCGGAGTTCCCGCAGCCGCGGCCGCCGCGCGACACCTGGGATTCCAATCCGTGGTACAGCCAATTGAACGCCCAGTTCGACAAGGCTCACGCCGAGAATCCGGAGTACACCGGCCTGCATTTCATGGCCGCCTACGAGCTCGAGGAGTGCTGGCAGCTGCTGCGGCAGTCGCTACATTCGGTGTCCTACGAGACGCTGGCGCACCTGCCCACCTATTCGCAGTGGCTGTCGCGGCAGGACTGGACACCGTCGTATCAGCGGCATCGGCGCAACCTGCAGTTGATCGGGCTCAACGACGCCGGCAAGCGGTGGGTGCTCAAGAATCCCAGCCACCTGTTCGCCCTCGACGCGTTGCTGGCGACGTATCCCGACGCGTTGGTGATCCAGACCCACCGGCCGGTGGAGACCATCCTGGCGTCGATGTGTTCGCTGGCCCAGCACACCGCCGAGGGCTGGTCGACGACGTTCTCCGGTGCCCAGATCGGTGCCGACGCCATGGAGACCTGGTCGCGGGGCTTACAGCGCTTCAACACCGAGCGCGCCAAACACGACGCGGCCCAGTTCTATGACGTCGACTACCACGACCTGATCGCCGATCCGCTCGGGACGGTCGCCGGCGTGTACCGCCACTTCGGCCTGGAGCTGACCGACGAGGCCCGAAAGGCCATGGAGGACAGCCACGCCGAGAGCCAGACCGGCGCGCGGGCCCCCAAGCACAAGTACTCGCTGGCCGATTACGGCCTTACCGCCGAAGAGGTCAAGGAGCGCTTCGCGGGCCTGTGAGCGCCGCGCCGGGGTGACTGCCTGCCGGGGTGCCCTGCCGCTCGCCGCGCTTGCCGCGCTCGCCGCCGCGCTTGCCGCTAGGCGTTGTCGCTATGAGGCGGGCACAAACCGATATGCCCTGCTGGCCGGGGCCGGTGCGGCCCATGGGACCGGTGGGACCAGAGTCAGTCCTCGTCGTCCGGGGCGCCGTCGAGATAGCCCTCGGCGACCGCGTGCTCGATGCTGTCGCTCAGTTTCGGGCACGAGCGCGTCCGGGCGGTGTCGCCGCCGGACTCGCGCACCTCCGTGAAGTAGGCGCAGCGCTGCCACGCCTGGGTGTTCCATTGCACCGCGGTGTGCCCGGGCCCGAGCCGGCGGACCGTCACGCTGACGTGGCAGAACCGGCAGTCGACCGGCAGCAGCCCCGACGTGAGATACCGCTCGCGGTCCGCGCGGCTGGCCTCACGGACCGCGGCCGCCCGCTCCGGGTCGTTCGCGAAATCCCTTGACTTCGACCAGGATCGAGACCCGCCCTCGCGGGCCGGCCTCTCCTCGTGGTCGTGCCCGTCGCCGTGCAGCAACAGCATCGACCGCGCCAGCTGGTCGACGTCGGGCACCGCCGACTGATCGTCAGGCATGGGCGTCAGTGTTGTTCGGCGGGAACGTCTTCGGCCGCCTCCGACTCGGCTTCCCGGGCCTTGAGGTTCTGCTCGACCTCGGCGTTCCAGTACTCGTTGGCCCTGGTGGTGTCCACCTCGATCTCGAAGCGCTCCACCATCTCCGGCTCGATGTCGGCGACGTCGACGTAGAACTGCTGATACCAGCGGCGCAGCTGATAGACGGCACCGTCCTCCTCGACCAGCAGCGGGTTGTCGATGCGGGTCTTGTGCTTCCAGATCTCGACGTCCTGCAGGAAGCCCTTGCTGACGCCCTCGGTGAAGACGCGCGACAGCTTGTCGGTCATCTTCTCGTCCATGCCCTTGGGCTTTTCGACGATCACGCCCCATTGCAGCACGAACGAATTCTGGGTCACCGGATAGTGGCAATTGATCAGGATCGACTCGGCCTTGTAGCCGCCGTAGCTGTTGTGCAGCCAGTTGATCATGAACGACGGCCCGAAGTAGGACGCCTCGGAGTCCAGATGCGCCTCACCGTAAGACGTGCCGAGGTCGTTGACGTCGGGCCGGCCCACGTTGTGCAGGTACTGCGAGGCGATGTGACCCTCGAACACGTTCTTGAAGTACGTCGGCAACCCGAAATGGATGTAGAAGAAGTGCGCCATGTCGGTGACGTTGTCGATGATGTCGCGGCAGTTGGAGCCCTCGATGAGGATGCGGTTCCACCGCCACTCGGTCCACTCGTCGCTGTGCGACTCCGGGATGTCGGGGATGCGGACGGCAGGGTCGGGCGGGTTGTTCTCGTGGTCGTGCCAGACGAACAGCAGGCCCCCGCGCACGTCGGTCGTCCACGCCCGGGTCCGCGCCGTCTTGGGCGTCCGCTTCGCGTACGGCACCAGCTTGCAACGGCCGTCACCGCCCCAGCGCCAGTCGTGGAACGGGCAGGCGACCTCGTCGCCTTTGATGGTGCCCTCGGACAGGTCGCCGCCCATGTGCCGGCAGTAGCCGTCGAGCACCTTGATGTCGCCCTGCGAGTCGGCGAAGACCACCAGCTTGGTGCCGAACGCCTCCACCGGGTGCGGCTTGCCGTCCTGGAAGTCCTTCGCGACGCCCAGGCAGTGCCAGCCGCGGGCGTACCTGGTCGGCAGGGCGCCGGGATCGATCTCCCGGATGCCGACCGCCTTGGTGTCGGTACTCACCAGTCACCTCCAACTCGCAGGACCTCTAACTAGAACACGTTACAGTTTTGCGGCGGGGGCGCGCAACGACGCGGCCCGTGACTGACGCCTCCCGCAACGGCGGCGGCCCGTGACGGACGCCTCCGGCAACGGCGGCGGCATGCGGTGACGGCCGCGCCGGCTGCGACATATGCGCGTTGGTGTATATCTAGACGATGCCGCTGTATGCCTTCGAGGGGCGGGCGCCGCGGGTCGATCCCACCGCGTTCGTCGCCCCGACCGCCACCCTGATCGGCGACGTCACCGTCGAGGCCGGGGCCTCCATCTGGTTCAACGCCGTCCTGCGCGGCGACTACGGCCCCATTGTGGTGCGGGAGGGCGCCAACGTCCAGGACGGCTCGGTGCTGCACGCGCCGCCGGGCATCCCGGTCGACATCGGGCCCGGGGCCACCGTGGCGCATCTGTGCGTCATTCACGGCGTGCACGTCGGGCCCGAGGCGCTCATCGCCAACCACGCCACCGTGCTGGACGGGGCCGTGATCGGCGCGCGCAGCCTGATCGCCGCGCACTCGCTGGTGGTCGCCGG
The DNA here is from genome assembly GCF_001666755.1 of Mycobacterium sp. E1214. GTDB lineage: Bacteria > Actinomycetota > Actinomycetes > Mycobacteriales > Mycobacteriaceae > Mycobacterium. The sequence goes on from NZ_LZJC01000095.1 coordinate 41,958, forward strand.
CACGCATATCCCCGCTGGCGTGTTGGCGGTTGGCTCGCCGGCGCAGGTGAAGGGGCCCATCGCGGGAACCGGCGCGGAGATGTGGATCAACGTGAACCCGCAGGCCTACCGCGACCTCGCGCAGCGGCACCTGGCCGGCCTCGAGCCGATCTAGGCCTTGCGGGTGTTGGCCGCCGCGCGCTCCATCTCCCAATAGGCGCGCAGGGCGACCAGCTGGCCCTCGTCGTTGGCTTTGTAGGTGAACACGCCCTCGGCGGTCGTGACGTAGTCACCGGTGGTGATGAGGATGTGGCCGACGTTGGCCTCCTCGTTGCCGCACTGGTAGGTGTCGTTGAAGACGAATTCGATCTTGGTGGTGGGGGCGATGGCCTTGTCCCAGAAGTCCGAGATCGCGGCCCGGCCGCGGTGGCCCTTGCCCTCGGGATCGAAGGCCGACGGCCCGATCGGGTCCTCGACGACGGCGTCGTCGGCGAACACCGCCAGCCACGCCTGCTTGTCCCGCGCCGCGACGGCCTCGCGGGAGCGGCGGCCCGCCTCGTGCGCGGGGTGCTCAGTCATTCACGCACCGACTTTTTCGGGCGTCGGCTTGTCCGCCCCGACCACCCACATGGAGTAGTACTGCGAGCCGCCGCCGTAGGCGTGCCCCAACGCCTTTCGCGCGTTGGGCACCTGGTGGTCGCCGCCCTTGCCCATCACCTGGATCGCCGCCTCGGCGAAGCGGATCAGGCCCGACGCGCCGATCGGGTTCGACGACAGCACGCCGCCCGAGGGGTTGACCGGCAGCCGACCACCGATCTTGGTTTCGCCCGCCTCGGTGAGCTTCCAGCCCTCGCCCTCGGGGGTAAAGCCGAGGTTCTCCAGCCACATCGGCTCGAACCAGGAGAACGGAACGTATATCTCGGCCGCGTCGATCTCGTCGATGGGGCTCTCGATGCCGGCGGCCTTCCACAGCGCGGCGGCCGCGTCGCGGCCGGCCTGCGGGCTGACCTGGTCGCGCCCGGCGAATTGCAGGGGCTCGGTGCGCAACGCGGTCGCGTGAATCCACGCCACCGGATGTCCTTGCGACAGCCGGGCTTCCGCGGCCTGCTCGTCACCGATCACGACGGCGGCCGCGCCGTCGGACGACGGGCAGGTCTCGTCGTAGCGGATCGGGTCCCACAGCATCGGCGATGCCATCACCTTCTCCACGGTGATGTCGGCTTGCTGCAGGTGCGCCAGCGGATTCTTGCTGCCATTGAGCCGGTCCTTGACCGCGACCATGGCCCCGATGTTGGTGGGCGCGCCGGAGCGGCGGATGTAGGAACGCACGTGCGGGGCGAAGTAGCCACCCGCACCGGCGCCCACCGGCTTGATGAAGGGAATCGGAATCGACAACGCCCACATGGCGTTCGACTCCGACTGCTTCTCCCACGCCATCGCCAGCACGCGCTTGTACTTGCCCGACTGCACCAGGCTGGCGGCCACCACGCCGGTGGAGCCGCCGACCGAACCGGCGGTGTGCACCCGGATCAGCGGCTTGCCCGTGGCGCCCACGGCGTCGGCCATGAACAGCTCCGGCATCATCACGCCCTCGAAGAAGTCGGGGGCCTTGCCCACCACGACGGCGTCGATGTCGTCGAAGGTCGATCCCGAGTCGGCCAGGGCGCGGTCGATCGCCTCGCGCACCAACCCGTTCATCGAAACGTCCTGGCGCTTGGCCACATACTTCGTCTGTCCGGTACCCAGTACCGCGGCGAGGTTCGCTCCCGCACCGGCCATCAGTTTTTCCCTTCCATGACCGCAACCAGGTTCTGCTGAAGCGCGGGGCCGCTGGTGGCGTGCGCCAGCACACGCTCGGCCGATCCGCTCCAGATATGTTGTGCTGCAAAGCCGATACGTTCCAGACCTGCGACGAACATCGGGTTGGCCGCCAGCGCGCCACCGGACGGGTTGACCTTGGTCGGCCCCGGAATCCGAATGGCCTCCTCCAGGATCAGGTGCTGATGGGTGAAGGGCGCGCAGATTTCGGCGACGTCGAGGTTGTCGGTCCGGCCACCCGTGGCGACATGTGCCGCCGCCTTGGTCGACGGCGACTCGGTCAGGTCGCGCAGACCCAGGGCGGGGGACTCGATGCGGTGCTCGATTCCCGTGATCCAGGCCGGGTTTTCGCGCAGTTCCCGCGCCCGGTCGTCGGCGGCCAGGACGATTGCGGCGGCACCGTCGGTGATCGGCGCGATGTCGTGCCGGCGCAACGGCTCGGCGAAGAACGGCCGCTCGAGCAGCTCCGCGACGCTGATCGAGCCCTCCACGTTGTCCACGCGGCGCGCGTTGGCGAAGGAGTCGAAGGCCACCCGCGCCATCTGCTCCTGCGTCCACTTGCCGGCGTCGAGGCCCATCCGGGCCTGCAGCCCGGCCATCGAGATCGAGTCCGGCCACAGCGGCGCGACCGTGTAGGGGTCGGTCTGGCGCGACAGGATCTGACGCAGGATCCCGGCCGAGGACTTTCCGAAGCCGTACACCAGCGCGGTCTCGACCTCACCGGTGAGGATCTTGATGTAGGCCTCGTAAAGTGCCCAGGCCGCGTCCATCTCGACGTGCGACTCGTTGATCGGCGGCACGGCGCCGATCGAGTCGATGGCCGAGATGAACGAGAAAGCCCGGCCGGCAAGGTAATCCGAGGAGCCCGAGCACCAGAAACCGATGTCGGCCCTGGTGATGCCCAAGTCCTCGTACAGTTGGCCGAAGCACGGGATCAACATCTCCACGCCGTTGGTGGTGCCGTCGGTGCGGCGGACATGCGGGGCGTGGGCAAAGCCGACCACCGCAACGTTGCGAGCGCTCATGTGTTCTAAGCCCTTTACAGGTGGTGCTTGTAGGTGTCGTACTCCGCGTCCGGTTCCCCGGTCGGCCGGAAGTACTCGATGTTGTCGATCCCAAATCCCCACTCGTCGCGAGGTTTCCAGACCGCCTCGACCCGCATGCCCATGCGCACCTCGTGCGCGTCGATGTCGGCGACCAGGTGCAGGAACGGGATGTCGGCGCCGTCGAGCAGCACGTAGGCCGCCACGTAGGGCGGCTTGATGCGCTGACCCTGGAACGGGATGTTGATGATGGCGAACGTCGTCACCGTGCCCTTGTCCGGCAGCTCGACGAAGTCGGTGGTCGGCTGGCCGGTGGCCGGGTCCGCGCCGTGGGGCGGGAAGTAGACCTTGCCGTGTTCGCCGGTCTTGGCGCCCAGCAGCCGGCCCTGCGCGATGGCGCGCAGGTAGGCGCTCTCCTCGTGCGAGGCGGTGTGCTGGATGGTCAGCGAGATCGGCGTGACCACCATGGTAACCGGATCTTGTTCGGCGCCAGCCTGTTCCGACACCGGTTCCGCCTCGTCGCCCAACTCGAAGTAGGCGATGTCGGTGATGGCGCCCACCGGCTCGTCGGCCCAGTGCACGTGCACCCTGGAGCCGGTGCGAATGTTCGTGGGCTCGCCGGCGTCCACCGCATGCAGCAGCGGCGTGTCCGCCCCGTCGAGCGTGATGAGCGCCCACGCGAACGGCCGGTCCAGCGGTTGGCCCTCGATCGGGTCGGGCTGCCACGCCCAGGACACGACGGTGCCGACGCTGGACACCGGTACCATCTCGCCCAGCGGCTCGTAGGTGACCGGGTCATATTCCGCCGGCGGAACATGCACCCGGCCATCGGATCCGCGTACCCCCAGCACGTGACGGTCGCGCAGTGCGGTGAAGAACTTGCCCAGCGTCGGACCGACCGAACGGGTGTAGTCGAAGGACAGGGTTAACGGCGCGGAGAGAGGCGGCTCGGAGTGATCGATGGTGGTCGGGCCGCTCGAAGTGGCTGTCACGCCATCGAGTAGAACAGGTTCTAAGAACCGTTTCAACATCGGGTCTGCCGGAAGGGCGAGGACTATGAAGCTGGGACTGCAACTTGGGTATTGGGGCGCGCAGCCGCCGCAGAACCACGCCGAACTGGTCGCCGCCGCCGAAGCGGCTGGATTCGACGCCGTCTTCACCGCCGAGGCATGGGGGTCCGACGCGTACACGCCGCTGGCCTGGTGGGGCTCGTCGACCCAGCGGCTGCGGCTGGGCACGTCGGTGGTGCAGTTGTCCGCGCGCACCCCGACGGCGTGCGCCATGGCCGCGCTGACGCTCGACCACTTGTCCGGCGGTCGCCACATCCTGGGCCTCGGCGTCTCGGGCCCGCAGGTGGTGGAGGGCTGGTACGGCCAGTCGTTCCCCAAGCCGTTGGCCCGCACCCGCGAATACGTCGACATCATCCGCCAGGTGTGGGCCCGGGAGAAGCCCGTGACCAGCGACGGCCCGCACTACCCGCTACCGCGCACCGGCGAGGGCACCACGGGCCTGGGCAAGCCGCTCAAGCCGATCACGCACCCGCTGCGCGCCGACATCCCGATCATGCTCGGGGCCGAGGGCCCGAAGAACGTCGCGCTGGCCGCCGAGGTCTGCGACGGCTGGCTGCCCATCTTCTACACGCCGCGCATGGCCGACACCTACAACGAGTGGCTCGACGAGGGCTTCGCGCGGCCCGGCGCGCGCCGCGGCCGCGAGGACTTCGAGATCTGCGCGACGGCCAACATCGTCATCACCGAGGACCGGCCCGCCGCGTTCGCGGCCATGAAGCCCTACATTGCGCTGTACATGGGCGGGATGGGCGCCGAGGACACCAACTTCCACGCCGACGTCTATCGCCGGATGGGTTACGCGGAAGTGGTCGACGACGTCACCAGGCTGTTCCGTAGCAATCAGAAGGACAAGGCCGCCGAGATCATCCCCGACGAGGTCATCGACGACGCCGCGATCGTCGGCGATGTCGACTACGTGCGTAAGCAGATCAAGGCGTGGGAGGCCGCCGGAGTAACGATGATGGTGGTGTCGGGACGCAGTACGGAGCAGGTCCAAGAGCTGGCGACCCTGATCTGACCGACGCGCGCCACCGAGTAGAACACGTTCTATTTTCCTTGCCAGCGGCTTAGAACGCGTTCTAGATTGTCCGGATGACACGCCCGAGCACGCCGCCGCGCGGCGACGCGCCGGGCGGTCGACCCGGGGCCGGGCGGTCAGCCGAGCGGGTGGGCGTCGTCGAAGGTCATCTCGACGTGGCCGACCGAACCGCTTACCATCGCCCGCCGCGGCAGTCCCAACGACGCGAGTTCCTTGGCGTAGGGGTGCTCGCCCAACCGCAACGTCGCGCCGCCGAGCCGGCCGCGCGCGCCGCGGACCCGCATCTCCCAAGGCACCTCGCGGGTGGTGCCGTCGGCGTGCGTGTAGGTCTTGAGCACCTGCGGGCGCGAGGTGAGCACCGACGGCACCGGCACGGCCCGGCCGAAGTCGATGCCGGCGATGTGCGCGCCGTCGGCGCTGACGTCGAACCCGAACCGGCCCCCGTGTTCCCGAACGGTGAACTCGGCCATGATCTTCGGGAAACCCCAGATGGAGCGCCCCGCCTCGAGAGTGAAGCTCTGGTCGACCGGCAGGTGGTGGATCAGCGCGGCCGCCGCACCCAGCGCCCGCAGCCCCCGCGCGTTCGACCCGGGCGGATTGACCATCACCGCGGTACCGAACTCGTGGTACTGCCCCAGATCACCGTCGACGTAGCGCACCAGCATCAGGTTGACGACGGCGCGCCCCGGGCGGTGTTCGCACACTCGCAACCCGCTGTAGTCGATAAGCCGCTGGGCCGCTTGGGCATCGACGGAAAACATCGCGGTGTGCACGTCGGCCTTGCGGATCCGCACCGGCATGGTGAGCACCGTCCCGGCGACGATGTGTTGTGAACTAGGCATGGCGGTTACTGTAATCCTTTCGTTAACCTTTGGAGGCCCTCAATGACGACGACCATCCCCGACGCGATCCGCGACATCGACCTGGCCGACGGCAACTTCTATGCCGATCGGGCCGCTTCGCGCGAGGCGTATCGCTGGATGCGCGCCAACCAGCCGGTGTTCCGCGATCGCAATGGGTTGGCCGGCGCCACCACGTATCAAGCCATCCTCGACGCCGAGCGTAACCCGGAGTTGTTCTCGAGCACCGGCGGGATCCGCCCGGACCAGCCGGGGATGCCGTACATGATCGACATGGACGATCCCGCACACCTGTTGCGGCGCAAGCTCGTCAACGCCGGTTTCACCCGCAAGCGGGTCAAGGAGAAGGAACCGTCGATCGCCACGCTGTGTGACACCCTGATCGACGCGGTGTGTGAGCGCGGCGAGTGCGACTTCGTGCGCGACATCGCGGCCCCGCTGCCCATGGCGGTCATCGGCGACATGCTCGGCGTGCTGCCCGAGGAGCGCGGCATGCTTTTGAAGTGGTCGGACGACCTGGTGTGCGGGCTGAGTTCGCACATCGACCCCGCCTCAACGGAATTCCAGACGGTGATGAACGCCTTCGCCGCCTACACCGCGTTCACCATGGACATCATCGCCAAGCGGCGCTCCGAGCCCACCGAGGACCTGTTTTCCATCCTGGTCAACGCCGAGGTGGAGGGGCAGCGGATGTCCGACGACGAGATCGTCATGGAGACGCTGCTGATCCTCATCGGCGGTGACGAGACCACCCGGCACACCCTCAGCGGCGGCACCGAGCAGCTGGTGCGCCACCGCGACCAGTGGGACGCGTTGGTGCGTGATCCGTCGTTGCTGCCGGGCGCCATCGAGGAGATGCTGCGCTGGACCTCGCCGGTGAAGAACATGTGCCGAATCCTGACGGCGGACACCGACTTTCACGGCACGGCGCTGCGCGAGGGCGAGAAGATCATGCTGCTCTTCGAGTCGGGCAACTTCGACGAGAACGTGTTCGACGACCCGGATGCTTTCGACATTCGGCGAAACCCGAACAGCCACATGGCGTTCGGGTTCGGGTCGCATTTCTGCCTGGGTAACCAGTTGGCCCGGCTGGAGTTGTCGATGATGACCGAGCGAGTGCTCAAGCGACTGCCCGACCTGAGGCTGGCCGACGACGACTCGACGCTGCCGCTGCGCCCGGCGAACTTCGTCAGCGGCCTGGAGTCGATGCCGGTGGTGTTCACCCCCAGCGCGCCGCTGCTGAGCTGACGCGTTCTGGTCGCGAGCGTAAGGCCACTGCGAGAACTCGCGGAGATTTCCGCAGTGGCCTTACGCTCGCGAGCGATGATGCCTTTGCCCGCGAGCGGCCGGCTACTTGTTCTGGAAGTTGGGCTTGCGCTTCTCGGCGAACGCGCGGGGGCCTTCCTTGGCGTCGTCGGACAGGAAGACCTTGATGCCGATCTGGGTGTCGATCTCGAAGGCGTCGTTCTCGTGCATGCCCTCGGTCTCGCGGATCGCCCGCAGGATCGCCTGCACGGCCAGCGGCCCGTTGTTCTCGATGATCTCGGCGATCTCCAGCGCCTTGGCCAGCGCCTGCCCGTCCGGGACGACGTGCCCCACTAGGCCCATCTCCTTGGCCTCCGCGGCGGTGATGTGCCGCCCGGTCAGCAGCAGGTCACAGGCCACGGTGTAGGGGATCTGGCGCACCAACCGTACCGCGGAGCCGCCCATCGGGTACAGGCTCCACTTGGCCTCGGAGATGCCGAACTTGGCGCTCTCGCCGGCGATGCGGATATCGGTGCCCTGCAGGATCTCGGTGCCCCCGGCGATGGCGGGCCCTTCCACGGCGGCGATCAACGGTTTGGTGAGCCGGCGGCCCTTGAGCAGCGCGTCGATTCGTGACGGGTCGTAGCTGCCGTCCTTGAAGGATTCGCCCGGCGGCTTCTTGGTTGCCGCCTTGAGGTCCATGCCGGCGCAGAAGTAACCACCGGCGCCGGTCAGGATGCAGCACCGGATGTCGGGATCGTTGTCGACGCGGTCCCAGGCCTGGACCATGATTTCCATCATTTCCGTGCTCAGCGCGTTGCGCGCGTGCGGCCGGTTCAGGGTGACGATGAGGGTGTGTCCGCGCTGCTCGACGATCGCGTCGGGACCCGATTGTTCGTTTGCTGGAGCCTCGACCACGGCTGCCGCCTTTCCCTCGTCAATGAGCATGAGCTTGTCAAGAAATGTAACACGTTCTAATTTGGTGGCCGTGGCCCTGAATATTGCCGATCTCGCAGAGCACGCCATCGACGCTGTGCCCGACCGTGTCGCCCTGATCTGCGGTGACGAGAAGCTGACCTACGCCGAACTCGAGGAGAAGGCCAACCGGCTGGCGCACTACCTCCTCGACCAGGGCGTGCGCAAGGACGACAAGGTCGGCCTGTACTGCCGCAACCGCATCGAGATCGTCATCGCGATGCTGGGCATCGTCAAGGCCGGCGCCATTCTGGTCAACGTCAACTACCGCTACGTCGAGGGCGAGCTGCGCTACCTGTTCGACAACTCGGACATGGTCGCGCTGGTGCACGAACGCCAGTACTCCGACCGGGTGGCCAACGTGCTGCCGGACACGCCCGACGTCAAGACGATCCTGGTGATCGAGGACGGCAGCGACAACGACTACCAGCGCTACGGCGGCGTCGAGTTCTACTCCGCGATCGCGCAGGGCTCGCCGGAGCGCGACTTCGGCGAGCGCAGCGCCGACGACATCTACCTGCTCTACACCGGCGGCACCACCGGCTTCCCCAAGGGCGTGATGTGGCGCCACGAGGACATCTACCGGGTGCTGTTCGGCGGAACCGACTTCGCCACGGGCGAATTCATCGCCGACGAGTACGACCTGGCGAAGGCCGCGGCCGCCAACCCGCCGATGGTGCGCTACCCGATTCCGCCGATGATCCACGGCGCCACCCAGTCGGCCACCTGGATGTCCATCTTCTCCGGTCAAACCACCGTCCTGGCACCGGAATTCAACGCCGACGCGGTGTGGCGCACCATCCACGACCACAAGGTCAACCTGCTCTTCTTCACCGGTGACGCCATGGCCCGGCCGCTGCTCGATGCGCTGCTGGCCCATCAAGACAAGGGCAACGAATACGATCTCTCTTCGCTGTTCCTGCTCGCCTCGACCGCCGCGCTGTTCTCGCCGAGCATCAAGGAGCGGCTGCTGGAACTCCTGCCGAACCGGGTGATCACCGATTCCATCGGTTCCTCGGAGACCGGCTTCGGCGGCACCAGCATCGTCGCCCAGGACGCCCCGCACAGCGGCGGGCCGCGGGTAACCATCGACCACCGCACGGTCGTGCTCGACGACGACGGCAACGAGGTCAAGCCGGGCTCGGGCGTCCGCGGGTTCATCGCCAAGAAGGGCAACATCCCCGTCGGCTACTACAAGGACGAGAAGAAGACCGCCGAGACGTTCAAGACGATCAACGGGGTGCGCTACGCCATCCCGGGCGACTGGGCGCTGGTCGAGGAGGACGGCACCGTCACCATGCTGGGCCGCGGGTCGGTGTCGATCAACAGCGGCGGCGAGAAGATCTACCCCGAAGAGGTCGAGGCGGCGCTGAAGGGCCATCCCGACGTGTTCGACGCCCTGGTCGTCGGCGTGCCCGACCCCCGCTACGGCCAGCACGTGGCCGCGGTCGTGCAGCCGCGGGCCGGCTGCCGGCCGTCGCTGGCGGACCTCGACGCGTTCGTGCGCTCCGAGATCGCGGGCTACAAGGTGCCGCGCAGCCTGTGGCTGGTCGACGAGGTCAAGCGGTCGCCGGCCGGCAAGCCCGACTACCGGTGGGCCAAGGAACAGACCGAGGCGCGCCCGGCCGACGACGTGCACGCGAGCCACGTGACCGCCTGACACTTGACCGACTTCGTCAAGCGGCACCCCGACGCGCCCGAGGGTTTCTTCGGCTGGGAGGCCGCGGGGCTGCGCTGGTTGGCGAGCGTCGACGGCGGTGTGCCGTGCGCCCGTGTCGTCGCTCACGACGCGAGCAGCCTGACGCTGCAGCGGCTGGAATCGGTGGCCCCGAGCCCCGCGGCGGCGCGCGAGTTCGGTGGCCGGTTGGCCGTGACGCACGACGCCGGCGGAGCCGCGTTCGGGGCGGGGCCCGACGGCTGGGACGGGCCGGGCTTCTTCGGCCCGCTGGCGCAGCCACTGCCGATGTCGCTGCGCCGACGCGAGCGCTGGGGCGAGTTTTACGCCGACGAGCGGCTGACGCCCATGGCCGAGCTCGCCGCGCCTCGGCTCGACGCGTCGACGCGGGCCGCGCTCGACGCGGTTGGGCGGCGCTGCCGGGCCGGCGATTTCGACGACGACGAGCACCCGGCGCGGCTGCACGGCGACCTGTGGAGCGGCAACGTGATGTGGACGCCGGCCGGGGTGGTGCTGATCGATCCCGCCGCGCACAGCGGGCACCGCGAGACCGACCTGGCCATGCTGGCGCTGTTCGGCTGCCCGCACCTCGATGAGATTCTGGACGCCTATGGGCGGGTGCGCCCGTTGCGGGCAGGCTGGCGCGACCGGATCGGGCTGCATCAGCTGTTCCCGCTGCTGGCACACGTCGTGTTGTTCGGCGGCGGGTATGCGCGGCAGACCGAGGCCGCCGCCCGCGCCGCGCTCGCCGCCTGACCGGCTCAGCTAGGTTGGAGCCGATGACGATCGACGTCTGGATGCAGCATCCCACCGCGCGGTTCCTGCGCAGCGACATGCTGGCGTCCCTGCGCCGCTGGACCGGTGATGCACTCCCCGACGGCGACATCCCGATCGAGGCGACGGTCGCGGCGATGGACGCCGCCGGTGTCGGACTCGGCATCCTCAGCGCCTGGCAGGGCCCCAACGGGCAGGACCTGGTCTCCAACGACGAGGTGGCGCAGTGGATTCGGTCGCAGCCGAACCGGTTCGTCGGCCTGGCGGCGGTGGACCTGGACCGCCCCATGGCGGCCGTGCGGGAACTTCGGCGCCGGGTGGGCGAAGGATTCCGGGGCCTGCGGGTGGTGCCGTGGTTGTGGAACGCGCCGCCCACCGACCGCCGCTACTACCCCCTGTTCGCCGAGTGCGTGCAGCTCGGCGTGCCGTTCTGCACCCAGGTGGGGCACACCGGCCCGCTGCGCCCCTCCGAAACCGGCCGTCCGATCCCCTACATCGATCAGGTGGCCCTGGACTTCCCGGAGCTGGTGATCGTCTGCGGGCACGTCGGCTACCCGTGGACCGAGGAGATGGTCGCCGTGGCCCGCAAACACCCGAACGTCTACATCGACACCTCCGCCTACACCGTGAAGCGGTTGCCCGACGAGCTCGTCAGATTCATGAAGACCGGCACCGGTCAACGAAAGGTGTTGTTTGGCACCAACTATCCGATGATCGCCCACCAGCATGCGCTGGCGGGACTGGACGGGCTGGGCCTGACCGACGCGGCGCGCCGCGACTTTCTGCACGACAACGCCGTGGGCGTCTTCAACCTGGAGGGAATCGCGTGAACGGTGCGCAGGCGTTGATCAACACCCTGGTCGACGGGGGGATCGACGTGTGCTTCGCCAACCCGGGCACGTCGGAGATGCACTTCGTCGCGGCTCTGGACGACGTTCCCGACATGCGCGGCGTGCTGGTCCTTTTCGAAGGCGTCGCCACGGGAGCCGCCGACGGCTACGCCCGCATGGCCGATCGGCCCGCCGCCGTGCTGCTGCACCTGGGCCCGGGGCTGGGCAACGGCCTGGCCAACCTGCACAACGCACGGCGGGCCCGGGTGCCGATGGTGGTGGTCGTCGGCGACCACGCCACCTATCACAAAAAGTACGACGCCCCACTGGAATCCGACATCGACGCCGTCGCGGGCACGGTGTCGGGGTGGGCGCGCCGCACGACGAGCACCGCCGCCGTCGCCACCGACACGGCCGAGGCCATCGCGGCGAGCCGGTCGGGTCCGCGCATCTCCACCCTGATCCTGCCCGCGGACGTGTCCTGGTCCGACGGGGCGCGGCCGGCCGGGCCGCTGCCCGCGCAGCCGGCGGGCGCCGAGCCGCGGTTGGCGTTCGAGGTGGTCGAGGTGCTGCGCTCGGGGGAGCCCACCGTGCTGATGATCGGCGGTGACGCCACCCGCGGCCCCGGCTTGGCCGCCGCGTCGCGCATCGCGCAGGCGACCGGGGCGCGGTTGCTGTGTGAGACGTTCCCCACCCGGCTGGAACGCGGCGCCGGTGTTCCCGCGGTCGAGCGCCTCGCGTACTTCGCCGAGGCCGCCGCCGCGCAACTCGACGGCGCCAAGCACCTCGTGCTGGCCGGCGCGAAATCGCCGGTGTCGTTCTTCGCCTACCCGGGCATGCCGAGCGACCTCGTGCCCGCCGGCTGCGAGGTGCACCTGCTCGCCGAGCACAGCGGCGCCGCCGAGGCGCTGAGCGCGGTGGCCGACGAGGTGGCACCCGGAACGAGCGCGTCGGTGGCGGCCGCGTCGCGCCCCGAAAAGCCCACCGGCGCTTTGACGGCCGCATCGGCGGCCGCCGTGATCGGGGCGCTGCTGCCCGAGCGGGCGATCGTGGTCGACGAGGCCAACACGTCCGGGGTGCTGTTGCCGACGGCCACCGCGGGAGCGCCGGCCCACGACTGGCTGACGCTGACCGGTGGGGCGATCGGCTACGGCATTCCCGCCGCGATCGGGGCTGCGGTGGCAGCGCCCGGTCGACCGGTGCTGTGCCTGGAGTCCGACGGCTCGGCGATGTACACGATCTCGGGACTGTGGACCCAGGCGCGGGAGCGCCTCGACGTCACGACCGTGGTCTACAACAACAGCGCCTACGACATCTTGCGGATCGAACTGGCGCGGGTGGACGCCGGATCGGCACCCGGGCCCAAGGCGCTGAACCTGCTGGATTTGGCAAGGCCCACAATGGATTTCGTGAAGATCAGTGAGGGCATGGGCGTGCCGGCCCGGCGCGCCAGCACCGCCGAGGAGTTCACCGAAGCCCTGCGCGCGGCCTTCGCCGAGCCGGGACCGCATCTGATCGAGGCGGTCGTCCCCTCAATAACGGGCTAACCCGGGCAGCCGGCTCAGCAGCCACTCCGACAAAGTGTCGAGCACCGCGACGCCGGTCTCGAAGACGCCGTCGTGCACCTCGGCCGCCAGCGCCACGCCCCACTGCCCCGACGGCGTCGGCACGATGCCGAACTGCCGGACCAGGTACTCGCCCCGCACCCCGGGGCCCCATCCTCCCTTGGCCGCATAGCCTTTCGCGGCCAGGCCCCAGCGCTGCCCGGCACTCAGGCGCTGCATGAGGTCGACGACGTCGGCCGCGTCGGGGATCGACGGCAGCTCCGCCGCGAATCTCGCCTGCCGCTGCAGGGTCCACTGGGTCTGCCCGAAGGCGGTGAATCCGCGTCGCAGCCGCCGCGATTCGACCACGGTCGCGGTGTCACCGCCCTCGGCGATCACGCCCTGCACGCGCCGCGCGGCATCGGCCGGACCGCCCAATTGCGCCCACAGTTGTTCGGACGCTTGGTTATCCGATTCGGTGATGGCCTTGACCGCGAGATCCTTGGCCCGCAGCCAGTCGCTGCGCAGCGCCGCGATCGCCAGCGGCACCTTGATCGTCGACCAGGCGACGCCGGACCACCAACGGCCCAGCGAATACGTCCGGTCCGGGCGCGCCACGGCGATGCCCACGTCGGCCGGCACCGTAGCGGACAACTGCTCGAAGCTCGCCTCCAGCGCGAGCTCGAGGGGCCGCGCGCTCACGCGGCGGTCATCCGGGAGGGCAACGGCGGCGCAGCGGCGGTGCTTTGAGCCGGCGCGGCAACCATCGCCTCTCCCTTCCGTCCCGACGTGTGCAGTGCCCCATTATCGTCGACCCACCCCGGCGCACCGGGCAGCGCACGCCGGTCGAGGGCGCACCCACGGCGGCGGCTAACCCGGCGGCGGCGGCAGCGGCAACCCCTCGGGCGGCGGCGGTTCCCACGTCTGCGGTGGCGGCGCCGGATCGGCGACGGCCACACCGGCGCCTACGGCCAACGCGGCGCCCAGAGAACCGGCCAGCACCCAGCCGGCAACCGCCTTCGCACTCTTCATCAAGCCGCCAGATTCCCTTTCTGGGCGCGGGCCAAACCCGGCCGCGCTAGCGGGGGATCGACAGGATCGGGTCGGCGCAGTCGAAACCCTGGGCGGCCAGCTGCCGCTTGAGCACCTTAAAGGTGACGGTGCGCGGGAGAGCGGCGCTGATCCGGACGTGCGCGGGCCACTGTTTGGGTCCAAGGTCGGGCTGCTCGGCCAGGAAGGCGCGGAACTTCTCGGCGTCCAACTCGGCCCCCGGCGCCAGCACCAGCGCGGCCATCACCTGGTCGCCGACCACCGGGTCGGGCACCGCGTAAACCGCCACTTCGACGACGTCCGGGTGCCGCAACAGCACCCGCTCGATCGGTGCCGCCCCCAGGTTCTCGCCGTCGACCCGCATCCAATCACCGAGGCGCCCAGCGAAATAGGCGTACCCGGCGTCGTCACGGTACGCCAGGTCACCCGAGTGATACGCCCCGCCCGCCATCCGCTCGGCCTCGGCCGCCGGGTCGTTGTAGTAACCCTCGAAGCGGCCGGGGCCGGCGGTGTTCACCAGCTCCCCGACCACCCCCACCGGGCACGGCTCGCCGGTTTCGGGGTCGATGATGTCGATGCCCTCGGGCAGCGGGCCCAGCGCGCCGTCCGGCGTGTCGGGGGTGCGTGCGATCGCCACGCCGCCCTCGGTGGAGCCGAACCCGTCCTGCACCACGCACCCGAACCGGCGGGCGAAGCGTTCGATGTCCGACGGGACGCCCTCGTTGCCGTACACCGCGCGCAGCGGGTTGTCGGCGTCGTCCGGCCGCTGCGGCGTGGCCAGCACGTAGGACAGCGGTTTGCCGACGTAGTTGGCGTAGGTCGCGTGGTAGCGGCGGACGTCGGGCAGGAAATTCGACGCGGAAAACTTGCGCCGCAACGCCATCGACCCTTGGCAGGCCGCCGCGACCGCCCAACCGACCAGCACCGCGTTGGAGTGGAACAGCGGCATCGACACATAGCAGACGTCGTCACCGCCCAGCCCGAACCGCTGCGACATCGTCACCCCGGCGATCGCCACCTTGCCGTGGCTGACCTTGACCGCCTTGGGTTCACCGCTGGTGCCCGAGGTGAAGATCAGCATGAACAGGTCGCTCGGTGACGCCGACTGGAACGTCGGCGGTACGTCGGGGTGCGCGCCGACCTCCTCGGCCCATTGCGGGGAGTCCACGTCGATATGCTCGATGCCGGCCAGCGTTTCGGCGGACTTCGCGTCCGCGAGCACCAATTGGCAATCGGCGCGGGCGATGTCGCGCTGCAGCGCCTCCCCGCGGCGCACCGGGTTCAGGCCCACCGGCACGATGCCCGACATGCCCGCCGCCACCAGCATGGCCGAGAAGAACGGGGTGTTCTCCAGCAGGACCCCGACATGCGGCGGGTGGGCGGGGTCGAGCCGGGTGCGCAGCGCGGCGGCCACCGCCGCGGCGTGCCGCAGGTGCTCGCGCCAACTGATGAACGAGTCCTCGAAAAACAGGCCCCGATCGTCGATCTCGGTCAGCGGCACCAGCAGCTTGGTGACGGTCAGGTCGTCGGCGAGATCCATCGCGCGTTAAGCGGGCGTCTCCGCCAGCTCGCGGCCGATGCGGCGCAGCTGCGCGGTGGCACCGCCCAACGCGAACTCGGCTTCCTTGGCGGCCAGGAAGTATCGGTGCACCGGGTGATCGGTGTCGACGCCCACACCGCCGTGCACGTGCACGATCGTGTGCGCCACCCGGTGCCCCGCGTCCGCGGCCCAGAACGCCGCACTGGCGACGTCGATCTCGGCCGGCACGTCCTCGGATACCCGCCACCCCGCCTGGGTCAGGGTCAGCCGCAGGCCCTTAACGTCGATGTAGCCGTCGGCCAGTCGCTGCGCGACCGCCTGGAAGCTGCCGATCGGACGGTCGAATTGCTCACGCTCGCGGGCGTATTCGGCCGTCAGCTGCAATCCCCGCTCGAGCACGCCCAGCTGGAAGGCGCTGCGCCCCAACGAGTTCAGGGTGTCGAGCCAAAGCACCACCTCGGCGCCCCCGACGACCCGGTCACCGGCGACCTCGGTTCCGTCCAGCGTCAAATGCCCGACGCTACCCAGGCCGGTGGTCTCCAGGGCGGTGACCGAGACGCCCGGGTCGCCGGCGGCGACCAGGAAGACCTTGGTGCCGCCATCGGTCTCGGCGGGCACCAGGAACGCGTCCGCCACCGGGCCGAAACCGACCTGGGTCCGCGCGCCGGTGAGGCGGTAGCCGTCGCCGGCGGCGGCGGCCCGCACCGGCCCGTCGCCCATGTCACCCAGCAGCGCGGCGGTCAGGATCTTCTCACCGCCTACCGCGGGTGCGCCCCACTGTTGTTGCAGCGCTTCGCTTCCGAAGCGGGCCAGCGCCCCGGCGCCCAGCGTCGGCGGCGACGGGTTCGGTGCCCTCGAGCAGATCGCCATCCTCGTCGCGCTGGGCCACCAGCTGGCCGCGGTGCCCTACCTGGAGTCGGTGGTGCTGGGCGCCG